>NZ_JBVHDR010000012.1:0-325968 GCF_055563295.1 Streptomyces sp. NPDC002868
TTCTCAAGGAACGGACGCTTCCTTCAGACCCTTTTCATGGGGCCCTCCGGGCGCTTCCCTTCGGTCTTGCGTTTCCAACCCTACCAGACTCTTTTCCCGTTCCGTTTCCGGTGAGGAATTCGAATCCAGTGACCGCTGGAGAGGTCTTTTGCCTTTCGGCTGGCCCGACTTTATCAGAGATTCTGAGTCGGAATTCCCGCTCCGTTCGGGAGAACCTTCCGGGCGCACAAGTACGCCGGGTTCCCGTTGGGCGGAGCCGTAAACGTACTGGAGCGGGGCGCCCCGATGCAAATCGAGGGCCCCGCTCCAGGTCGACGGCGTCAGACCTCGACGACGACGGGGAGGATCATCGGGCGTCGGCGGTAGGTGTCCGAGACCCACTTGCCCACCGAGCGGCGGATCAGCTGCTGGAGTTGGTGGGGCTCCACCACGCCGTCCTGGGCGGACTTGTTCAGGGCTTCCTCGATCTTCGGGATGACGGCGTTGAGGGCCGAGTCCTCGATGCCGGAGCCGCGGGCATGGATGTGCGGGCCGGCGGTGATCTTGCCGGTGGTGCTGTCCACGACCACAAAGACCGAGATGATGCCCTCGTCGCCGAGGATGCGGCGGTCCTTGAGGGAGGTCTCGGTGACATCGCCGACCGAGAGGCCGTCGACGTAGACATAGCCCGCCTGGACCTTGCCGACGATCTTGGCCTTGCCATCGACGAGGTCGACGACGACACCGTCCTCGGCGATGACGATGTGGTCCTTCGGGACGCCCGTCAGCGCGCCGAGTTCGGCATTGGCGCGCAGGTGGCGCCATTCGCCGTGGACCGGCATCAGGTTCTTCGGCTTGCAGATGTTGTAGAAGTACAACAGCTCGCCGGCCGAGGCGTGGCCCGAGACGTGGACCTTGGCGTTGCCCTTGTGGACGACGTTGGCGCCCCACCGGGTCAGGCCGTTGATCACGCGGTAGACCGCATTCTCGTTGCCCGGGATGAGGGACGAGGCCAGGATCACCGTGTCGCCCTGGACGATGCGGATCTGGTGGTCGCGGTTGGCCATCCGGGAGAGCGCGGCCATCGGCTCGCCCTGGGATCCCGTGCAGACCAGCACGATCTCGTGGTCCGGGAGGTCGTCGAGGGTCTTGACGTCCACGACCAGACCGGCCGGAACCCGCAGATAGCCGAGATCGCGGGCGATGCCCATGTTGCGGACCATCGAGCGGCCGACGAAGGCCACGCGGCGGCCGTATTCGTGGGCCGCGTCGAGGATCTGCTGGATGCGGTGCACGTGGCTGGCGAAGCTCGCCACGATGATGCGCTTCTGGGCGTTCGCGAAGACCGTGCGCAGGACATTGGAGATGTCCTTCTCCGGCGGGACGAAGCCCGGGACCTCGGCGTTCGTCGAGTCGGAGAGGAGAATGTCGATGCCCTCCTCGCTGAGCCGCGCGAAGGCATGCAGGTCGGTCAGGCGGCCGTCCAGCGGGAGCTGGTCCATCTTGAAGTCGCCGGTGTGGACCGCCATGCCCGCGGGGGTGCGGATGGCGACCGCAAGGGCGTCCGGGATGGAGTGGTTGACCGCGATGAACTCGCAGTCGAAGGGACCGATGCGCTCGCGGTGGCCCTCGGTGACTTCGAGGGTGTACGGGCGGATTCGGTGCTCCTGGAGCTTTGCCTCGATCAGGGCGAGGGTCAGCTTGGAGCCGATCAGCGGGATGTCCGGCTTCAGGCGGAGCAGGTACGGGACGGCGCCGATGTGGTCCTCGTGGCCGTGCGTGAGCACGATGCCGTCGACGTCGTCGAGACGGTCCCGGATGGTGGTGAAGTCCGGCAGGATCAGGTCGATACCGGGCTGCTCCTCCTCGGGGAAGAGGACGCCGCAGTCGACGATGAGCAGCCGGCCGTCGTACTCGAAGACCGTCATGTTTCGGCCGATCTCGCCGAGACCGCCGAGTGGGGTGATGCGCAGGCCGCCCTTGGGGAGCTTCGGCGGGGCGCCGAGTTCAGGATGCGGATGACTCAAAAGACTCTCCTCACCACGCACGCCACGTACCGCTGCGGCACGTGGCGTACATGACATTCGTGCACTTGCTGTTGTCTGTGTCCGGCCGTTTTGGTCGGATTACTTCGCGTATTCAGTTGTGAAGTCTGGGTTTGAAGCCGTTCAGGCCGTTGCGGCCATTCGGGATGTTCAGAGCTGTACCCCACCGGCAGCGAGGTCGATCTTGAGCTGCGCGGTTTCCTCCGGGGAGAGCTCCACCAGGGGGAGCCGGAGCGGTCCGGCCGGGAGGCCCTGGAGGGCCAGTGCCGCCTTGGTGGTGATGACGCCCTGGGTGCGGAACATTCCGGTGAAGACCGGGAGCAGCTGCTGGTGGATCTCGGTGGCCTTCTGGACGTCACCGGTGATGTGGGCGTCGAGGAGGGCGCGGAGCTCGGGGGTGACCACATGGCCGACGACCGAGACGAAGCCGACGGCGCCGACCGAGAGCAGCGGGAGGTTGAGCATGTCGTCGCCGGAATACCAGGCGAGACCGCTGCGGGCGATGGCCCAGCTGGCGCGGCCGAGGTCGCCCTTGGCGTCCTTGTTGGCCACTATGCGCGGGTGGTCGGCAAGGCGTACGAGCGTCTCGGTGTCGATCGGGACGCCGCTGCGGCCGGGAATGTCGTAGAGCATCACGGGCAGTTCCGTCGCGTCGGCGATGGCCGAGAAGTGACGGTACAGGCCCTCCTGCGGGGGCTTGTTGTAATACGGCGTCACGGCGAGCAGGCCGTGCGCGCCGGCGCGCTCGGCGGTGCGGGCGAGCTCGATGCTGTGGCGGGTGTCGTTGGTGCCGATGCCGGCGACGACATGGGCCCGGTCTCCGACCGCTTCCAGCACGGCCCGTACGAGCTGGTCTTTCTCCGCGTCGCTGGTGGTCGGCGACTCACCGGTGGTGCCGTTGATGATCAGGCCGTCATTGCCTGCGTCCGCCAGATGGGCGGCCAGTCGCTGGGCACCGGCGAGGTCAAGTGCGCCGTCCGCCGTGAAGGGCGTGACCATAGCGGTGAGGACCCGCCCGAAGGGGGTCTGCGGAGTGGAGATCGGAGCCATGGGTAACACGCTACTCGCTGCTCAGTACGCAGTGTCCCCTCGGGGGACGTGATGTACAAGGTGGCATGAGGAGCCCGGCACTGCCTGCTCGGGGGTTCAAGCAGTGCCGGGTCCGTTTGATCAGCCTAGATGAACTTCATGAAACACCGCAATGCGGACACTTCGCCGGGCTGTCCGTACATCTGTGCTCTACGGGTGCTCGGCGGGTACACGGCGGGTCCTCTGCGGGCGCCTACGGAGCCACGCGGCCGTTCGCATTGAAGGCGGCGTACGTGAGCGGCATGAGCTTCGCCCAGTGCTGCTCCATCTTCTCGCCGACCATTTCGATCTCCCGCTGCGGGAAGGACCCGACCTTCGCCAGCTCATGCTGGGTGCGCAGGCCGAGGAAGTGCATGAGTGAACGGGCGTTGCAGGTCGCGTACATGGAGGAGAACAGGCCGACCGGGAGGACGGCACGGGCGACCTCGCGGGCAATGCCCTCGGCCAGCATCTCCTGGTACGTCTCGTACGAGCGACGATACGAGTCGATCATGGCTTCGGACACGACCTTGTGCTGCTCCGGGGAGCCATCGATGAAGACGTACTTTCCGGGGCGGCCCTCCTGTACGAGCTTGCGGTCCTGGCCGGGGACGTAGAAGACCGGCTGCAGCTCGCGGTAGCGGCCGGACTCCTCGTTGTAGGACCAGCCGACCCGGTGCCGCATGAACTCGCGGAAGACGAAGATCGGGGCGCTGATGAAGAAGGTCATCGAGTTGTGCTCGAAGGGGCTGCCGTGGCGGTCGCGCATCAGGTAGTTGATGAGCCCCTTGGAGCGCTCGGGGTCCTTGTGGAGCTCCTCCAGAGACTGCTCGCCTGCCGTGGAGACTCGGGCGGCCCACAGCACGTCGGAGTCGCCGGCGGTGTGCTTCACCAGCTCGACGGTGACATCGCTGCGGAAGCTCGGCGTGGCTGTCTCGATGGGGGTGTCGGGCACCAGGGGTCCTTCCGGTTGAACGCTTCGGCGCCCACTTTAACGAGGGAACGCCGTGGCAGTATCTCGGCCCCCTTTGAACATTTCAGGTAACTCGGGCACCAAATGACAGTTTTTGACGTCAGTACCAGTAGAAGTGTCCTGTCACTAGATTCCAACCCCAGATTCCAAGGAGAGTGCCCTGATGTTCCGCCGGGGAGAGGCCGTCCCGTTCGCTTTCGTCGCCGAGGCCGACCGCTTCCGCAGTAACGTCACTCAGCCGCCCCGTGAGCGGCTGAGCGTCTCTGACCTCGCGGGCCGTACGCTGGTCGGGCTGACCATCGTCTCCGGACTCGTTGGCTCCCTGCTTTTCGGGCTTCCCGCGCTGGATTCCGGCCAGGCGCCGGGGCATTCGCAGCAGTCCGAGGCGTCCGAGAGGCGCTGACTCGTACGGCCCCCTGGGGTGGTCGGTCAGATGCCTCCTCGGTAGCCTCACCGGGCACAGCCCAACCGAGTGTGCTGGTGAGTGAGGATCAGTCGTGCCCCTGCCTTTTCTGACGGCCGACCGTGCATTTGGCACGACCGATGACGACGTCGCGCTGCCCTTCGACGACCACGACCACTGGCGGCGTCCGTACCGTCCGGGGCCCTGGCGGGTCGCCGCGGCGGCGTTGCTGCTGCTGCTCGCCTCGTTCGTCCTCATCGCAGCGATGATCATCGCGTTTGCCGGTGCGCTGCCGGGCGCGGGCGCGTGCCTCGGTCTGGGTCTCATACTGATCTTCGCGGCGCTGCGGCTGCTGCGCGCGGGCGTCTGGGTCAGCCGCCACGGAGTGCGGCGCGTGAACTTCTTCTCGACCACCACGGTGCCGTGGAACCACGCTGCCGCGCTGCGTACCGTTCAGCAGCCGGTCCGCTGGCTCGGGCTGCCGCGAACCGTGCAGGGGCAGGCGCTCGTCGTCGTACGGCAGAGCGGTGAGCCACTGCCCCTGCTGACCGATCACAACGCGGACTTCCTGTCGCGTCCCGAGGCCTTCGACCGGGCTGCGGACACGGTCGAGGCCTGGGGCGCGGAGTACCGGACCGCCTAGGTCTGGGCCGGGGCCGGCCTGCCGTCGTGCAGTGCGATCGCCCGCTGCATCGCCTTACGGGCGCGCGGGGTGTCCCGGGCGTCGTGGTAGGCAACGGCAAGACGGAACCAGCAGCGCCAGTCGTCCGGTGAATCCTCGGTCTCCGCTCGACGCCTGGCGAAGACCTCGTCGGCCGAGTCGCGGTCGATGCGCCCGCCTGCCGTACGCCTCGACTCGTCGACCGGCAGGCCGCCTTCGGCCTCCAACTCGCGGGCCAGCCGATGAGCATTGCGCGCGAACCGCGTGTTGTGCCAGAGGAACCACACGCCGACGCACGGCAGCAGGAAGGCCACCGCGCCCATCCCCATCGCGGCCGGCTCGCCGGTCAGCATGAGGAGCACACCCTCCAGCGCCACCACGCCGAAGACGATGACCAGCACGGTGGCGAAGAAGAAGTACGTGATCTTTCCGCCCATGGCCGTCAGCCCAGGTCGAGGAAGTGTTCCAGGCCGAAGGTGAGGCCTGGGGTGGACACCACGCGGCGGACGCCGAGCAGGATGCCCGGCATGAAGCTGCTGTGGTGCAGGGAGTCGTGCCGGATCGTGAGCGTCTCGCCCTCGCCGCCGAGCAGGACTTCCTGGTGGGCGAGCAGGCCGCGCAGGCGGATGGCGTGCACCGGGACACCGTCCACGTCAGCGCCGCGGGCGCCGTCCAGGGCGGTCACGGTGGCGTCGGGCTGCGGGGCGCAGCCAGCCTCCGCGCGGGCCGCCGCGATGAGTTGGGCGGTGCGGGTGGCGGTGCCGGAGGGCGCGTCGGCCTTGTTCGGGTGGTGCAGTTCCACGACCTCGACGGACTCGAAGTAACGCGCCGCCTGCTGCGCGAACTTCATGGTGAGGACCGCGCCGATGGAGAAGTTCGGCGCGATGAGCACACCGGTCTGTGGGGATGCGGCGAGCGAGGTGTTCAGCTGCGCGAGGCGTTCGTCGGTCCAGCCGGTGGTGCCGACGACCGCGTGAATGCCATGGCGTACGCAGAAGTCGAGATTGCCCATCACCGAGGCCGGGGTGGTCAGTTCGACCACGACCTGGGCGCCGGCCTCCACGAGGGCTTCCAGCTTGTCGCCCCGGCCGAGGGTCGCGACCAGTTCCATGTCGTCGGCGGCTTCGACGGCTCGTACCGCTTCCGAGCCGATACGTCCCTTGGCGCCGAGAACGGCCACGCGCAGCTTGCTCATTGCTCTTTCCTTAGGGGTTGGGAGACCGCTTCTAGGAGACCGCTTCATGGAGGCGGTCCGCCTGCTTGTCCTTGAGCGGGCCGATCACCGACAGCGAGGGGCGGTGTCCCAGCACCTCGCCGGCCACCGCACGTACCTCGTCGGGGGTGACGGCGGCTATCCGGGCGAGCATGTCGTCGACCGACATCTGCGCTCCCCAGCACAGTTCGCTCTTGCCGATTCGGTTCATCAGCGCGCCGGTGTCCTCCAGGCCCAGCACGGTGGAGCCGGAGAGCTGGCCCACGGCGCGGCCGATCTCCTCGTCCGACAGACCGTCCGAGGCGACCCGGTCGAGCTCGTCGCGGCAGATCTTCAGGACGTCGTGGACCTGGCTGGGGCGGCAGCCCGCGTAGACGCCGAAGAGGCCGGTGTCGGCGAAGCCCGAGGTGTACGAGTACACGCTGTAGGCGAGGCCCCGCTTCTCCCGCACCTCCTGGAACAGGCGCGACGACATGCCTCCGCCGAGGGCGGTGTTGAGCACGCCGAGCGCCCAGCGGCGCTCGTCGGTGCGGGCCAGGCCCGGCGTGCCGAGGACGACATGGGCCTGCTCGGTCTTGCGGTTCAGGAGCTCGACGCGGCCGGCGGTGCGGATGCTCCGCGAACCGTCGCGGGGAGGGGTCGGGGCCGCGTCCGTACGGGACAGGGCGCCGGCCTTCTCGAAGGCCTTGCGGACCTGGCGTACGACCGTGGCGTGATCGACGTTGCCCGCGGCGGCGACGACCAGGTGCGTCGGGTCGTAGTGCTTCTTGTAGAAGCGCCGGATGCGGTCGGCGGTCAGCGCGTTGATGGTGTCGACAGTGCCGAGGACCGGGCGGCCGAGGGGGGTGTCGCCGAGCATGGTGTGCGCGAACAGATCGTGCACACAGTCGCCCGGGTCGTCCTCGGTCATCGCGATCTCTTCGAGGATGACGCCGCGCTCGGCGTCGACGTCCTCCTGCAGAATCAGCGAGCCGGTGAGCATGTCGCAGACCACGTCGATGGCGAGCGGCAGATCGGTGTCGAGCACCCGCGCGTAGTAGCAGGTGTACTCCTTCGCCGTGAAGGCGTTCATCTCGCCGCCGACGGCGTCGAGGGCGGAGGAGATGTCGAGGGCGGAGCGCTTGTGCGTGCCCTTGAACAGGAGGTGCTCGAGGTAGTGCGTGGCGCCGTTCAGGGACGGCGTCTCGTCGCGGGAGCCGACGTTCGCCCAGATCCCGAAGGTGGCGGAGCGTACGGACGGCAGGGTCTCGGTGACGACGCGGAGGCCGCCGGGGAGGACGGTGCAGCGGACCGTGCCGATGCCGTTCTCGCCCTTGAGAAGCGTTTGGGTACGGGCGACGGCCCGCGCCTCCGAAGAGGTGCGGGCCGTCGTCCTGGAACTACGGGACGTCACTTGTCGGTGTCGTCCTTCTGGTCGTCGCCCTCTTCACCCTCGATGACCGGGATGAGGGAGAGCTTGCCGCGGGAGTCGATCTCGGCGATCTCGACCTGGACCTTGGAGCCCACCGCAAGCACGTCCTCGACGTTCTCCACGCGCTTGCCACCGGCGAGCTTGCGGATCTGCGAGATGTGCAGCAGGCCGTCCTTGCCCGGGAGCAGGGACACGAACGCACCGAAGGTGGTCGTCTTGACGACCGTGCCCAGGTAGCGCTCGCCGACCTCCGGCATGGTCGGGTTGGCGATGCCGTTGATCGTGGCGCGGGCGGCCTCGGCGGCCGGTCCGTCGGCGGCACCGATGTAGATGGTGCCGTCGTCCTCGATCGTGATGTCGGCGCCGGTGTCCTCCTGGATCTGGTTGATCATCTTGCCCTTGGGGCCGATGACCTCACCGATCTTGTCCACCGGGATCTTGACGGTGATGATCCGCGGGGCGTTCGGGGACATCTCGTCCGGGACGTCGATGGCCTCGTTCATCACATCGAGGATGTGGAGGCGGGCGTCGCGGGCCTGCTTCAGCGCGGCGGCCAGGACCGAGGCGGGGATGCCGTCGAGCTTGGTGTCGAGCTGGAGCGCGGTGACGAAGGTCTTCGTACCGGCGACCTTGAAGTCCATGTCACCGAAGGCGTCCTCCGCACCGAGGATGTCGGTGAGGGTGACGTAGTGGGTCTCGCCCTCGATCTCCTGGGAGATCAGGCCCATGGCGATACCGGCGACGGGGGCCTTGAGCGGCACACCGGCGTTCAGCAGCGACATGGTGGAGGCGCAGACCGAGCCCATCGACGTGGAGCCGTTGGAGCTCAGCGCCTCGGAGACCTGGCGGATGGCGTACGGGAACTCCTCGCGCGTCGGCAGCACCGGCACGAGCGCGCGCTCGGCCAGGGCGCCGTGGCCGATCTCGCGGCGCTTCGGCGAACCGACGCGGCCGGTCTCACCGGTGGAGTACGGCGGGAAGTTGTAGTTGTGCATGTAGCGCTTGCGGGTCACCGGGGAAAGGGTGTCCAGCTGCTGCTCCATGCGGAGCATGTTGAGGGTGGTGACGCCCAGGATCTGGGTCTCGCCACGCTCGAACAGCGCCGAGCCGTGCACGCGCGGGATGGCCTCGACCTCGGCGGCGAGCGTACGGATGTCCGTGACGCCACGGCCGTCGATGCGGACCTTCTCCTTGATGACGCGCTCGCGCACCAGGGTCTTGGTCAGCGAGCGGTAGGCGGCGGAGATCTCCTTCTCGCGGCCCTCGAACTGCGGGAGCAGCTTCTCGCCGGCCAGCGCCTTGACGCGGTCCAGCTCGGCCTCGCGCTCCTGCTTGCCGGCGATGGTGAGCGCCTGGGCGAGCTCGCTCTTGACCGCGGCGGTCAGCGCCTCGAGGACGTCGTCCTCGTAGTCGAGGAAGATCGGGAACTCGCCGGTCGGCTTGGCGGCCTTGGCGGCGAGGTCCGACTGCGCCTTGCAGAGGACCTTGATGAAGGGCTTCGCGGCCTCGAGACCGGCGGCCACGATCTCCTCGGTCGGCGCCTCGGCGCCGCCCTTGACGAGCTCGATGGTCTTCTCGGTGGCCTCGGCCTCGACCATCATGATCGCGACGTCGCCGTCCTCCAGGACGCGACCGGCGACCACCATGTCGAAGACGGCGTCCTCGAGCTCGGTGTGCGTCGGGAAGGCGACCCACTGGCCCTTGATCAGGGCGACACGGGTGCCGCCGATCGGGCCGGAGAAGGGCAGGCCGGCCAGCTGCGTGGAGCAGGAGGCGGCGTTGATCGCGACCACGTCGTACAGGTGGTCGGGGTTGAGCGCCATGATCGTCTCGACGACCTGGATCTCATTGCGCAGGCCCTTCTTGAAGGACGGGCGCAGGGGGCGGTCGATCAGGCGGCAGGTGAGGATCGCGTCCTCGGAGGGCCGGCCCTCACGACGGAAGAAGGAGCCGGGGATCTTGCCGGCTGCGTACATCCGCTCCTCGACGTCCACCGTCAGGGGGAAGAAGTCGAGCTGGTCCTTGGGCTTCTTGGAAGCGGTGGTGGCCGACAGCACCATGGTGTCGTCGTCCAGGTAGGCGACGGCGGAGCCGGCGGCCTGACGGGCCAGTCGGCCCGTCTCGAAGCGGATGGTGCGGGTGCCGAAGGAACCGTTGTCAATGACGGCCTCGGCGTAGTGGGTCTCGTTCTCCACTAGCGTTTTCTCCTCGTCTTCGTCCCCTCGCCCGTGTGGCGGGGGACGGTGGCCGAGAAGCTCTCGTTCTGCGGGCCGGTCTTCGATCGAAGCACCCGGGGCTTGGTTCTCCGGGGGCCACTACCGAGGACCGGCGGCGGGGAGGCAGCTTCTCGTTCGTTCGGTATTGCGTTGTTCCGGTATTGCGTTGTGCGACCAGACTAAATGCCGTCCGGTACGTCGCGCACGTACAGCAAAGGGAGCGGCCCCCTAAGAGTGGGAACCGCTCCCTTCACGGCGTCTTACTTGGCACCGCCGGCCGCACCGCGGCGGATGCCGAGGCGGTCGACCAGCGCACGGAAGCGCTGGATGTCCTTCTTGGCCAGGTACTGCAGCAGGCGGCGGCGCTGGCCCACCAGGATCAGCAGACCACGGCGGGAGTGGTGGTCGTGCTTGTGGGTCTTGAGGTGCTCGGTCAGGTCCGAGATACGGCGGGACAGCATCGCGACCTGGACCTCGGGGGAGCCGGTGTCGCCCTCCTTGGTGCCGAACTCGGCCATGATCTGCTTCTTCGTAGCGGCGTCGAGAGACACTCGGTACTCCTTTTTAGTGTTCGATGCGCCCACGAGTGCCCCTGGTCTTGATCTCAGGGGAGCTTCCGTTACTCGGAGGCGAAGGTCCGATGAGCGCAGACCGCAGAGCCCTGAGAGAGCTCCGGAGGTCGCGTACACAAACGGCCGTCACACAGCGTACCAGCCCCCGGGAGCGCTTCTTACTTGCTGGTCAGCGAGCGGGCCGCGTTGAAGACGTCGAGTACGGCCAGGCAGAGCGGGACCAGCGACAGCAGCACCGCGCTCTCGGCGAGGTCGAGCAGGCGGCCCCAGAAGGGCGAGAGGCCCTTCTTCGGGATGACCAGGCCGATCGCGGTGATCAGGGCGGCGCCGGCGGCGACGGCCGCGGTCAGCCAGATCGTACGGATGTCCAGGCCGCCCCGGTCGCTGTACATCAGGAGGTCCTTGACCAGGTCCACCGGCGGGTTCAGGGACAGGCCGAGGACCAGCAGCGCGATCGCGGCGATGCCGGCGACCAGGGTGCATGCGACCTGCGAGGTGTAGCGGAAGAGTCGGGCGCGCAGCAGCATCGCGAGGCCTGCGGCGAGAGCGAGGAGCTGGCCCCACAGGCTGCTGGAGAAGCCGAGTACGGCGGCGCAGCCGACGACGACCGCGGCGCAGCCGCCGACCAGGCCGAGAAGCATCTCGTGGCCGCGGCGGGCCTGGGCGGCGATCCGCTCGGCATCGACGGGCTGGGCGTCCGGGGTCTCGCTGAGGTCGGCGTCGAAATCGTCGTCGGCAGCGCTGCGCGGGGACGCGTAGCCGATGGGGAGGCGCGCGAAGCGGGCCGAGAGGCCGGGCAGGAAGGCGACCAGGGCGATGGCGACCGGGGCGACGACGGAGGCGGTCTCGGTTGCCGTGGACTCGGTGAGGATCGCCATGAAGGTGGCGAGGGTGCCGGTGGCGCCCAGGAAGGTGGCCGCGACGAAGGGGGCGTCGCCGCTCGGGGTGAGCGCGACGAGGGTGACCGAGGCGACCAGCACGGTCACGCAGCCGAGCAGGAACTGCAGACGCCCGGGACCGTCGCCGGCGTCCGGGCCGATGATCCCGGAGCCCGCGATGAGCAGCAGCGGCAGCGCGCCGAGTCCGAGGGCGACGGCGGTGGCCCGGTCCCCGTACACCCGGGCCCGGACGCCCGCGAAGGCGGTGAGCAGCAGTCCGGCCGCGCCCGCGATGATGCCGGGCAGGCTGTGCATGTCGTGGCGGACCGGGTCGGCGAACCAGAGCACGAAGCCCATCAGGACCAGCAGCAGGACACCGCCCACGAGGCCTGCGCCGCGCAGCAGTTCGTCGCTCCACAGATGCCGGTCGCGCGTCACGGCGGAGGCGACGGCATCGGAGACGTCGTCGAAGACGGCGGGCGGCAGCGACTCGGCGAAGGGGCGCAGGCTGAGCACTTCGCCGTCGAGGACCTGTTGGGCGGCGAGTGAGCGGGCGCCGTCGAGTACGGTGCCGTCGCGGCGCACCAGGTGATAGCCCGTCGGAGTGCCCGCGGACTGGGTCTGGCCGGTGAGGCGGAGTATTTCCGGGTAGACGTCGGCGACGGCGATGTCCTCCGGGAGGGCGACATCTATACGGCTGTCCGGCGCCACGACTGTGACGCGGCAGAAGCCGGTCGCTGCGGTCGTACTCACGTTCTGGACCCCCTGATTCGCGGTTGCGCACGGTGCGCGCGCCACCCTACCGGGACACGCCGGGTCGGTCTGCAAGTAGGATCACCGTCGCGCGGAGGGAGGCCGTCGCCACGGGGGCGTCGGTGCGGAACCTGCCCGTCCGTCTTGGGTCCGTATCGAGGGATTGATGCTCCGGTGAGCCAGATCGTCGTTAAACGCCCGCCGAGGTCACTGCCGCCTGAAGTGCCCACGGAGGAACTGGCTCTGGAGGCTCCTCCGGAGCTGCCGAGGGGTCAGCAGGAGGGCATGCTGATGCAGATCCTGCCGGTCCTCGGCATGGGCTCGTCAGTGGTCTTCTTCTTCTCGCCGCAGGCACCTCCGTTCATGCGGATCATGGGTGTCCTGATGCTGGTCTCGACTGTTGGCATGGTCGTCGCACAGGTCGTCAGATTCCGCCGCGGTACGCAGGGGCAAATGGCCGATGTCCGCCGCGACTACCTCAAATACCTCGCGCAGACACGGCGTACTGTGCGCAAGACCGCGCGCAAGCAGCGTGACGCCCAGCTGTATATGCACCCCTCCCCCGAGCAGTTGTGGTCGGTGGTGGCCGAGGGCTCGCGGGTGTGGGAACGCCGCGTGGGCGACAAGGACTTCGGGCAGGTGCGCGTCGGGCTCGGCGCACAGCAGCTGGCGACGCCGCTGATCGCGCCGGACACCGCGCCGGTTGACGAGCTGGAGCCGCTGTCGGCCGGTGCGATGCAGCAGTTCCTGGCTGTGCACGGCTCGTTGGACGGGCTGCCGATGGCGGTCTCGATACGCGCCTTCTACCACGTGACGGTCTCCGGTGAGCCGGAGTCGGCGCAGTCCGCGGCGCGGGCGCTGGTCTCCCAGCTGGTGACGCTGCACTCGCCCGAGGACCTGATGGTCGCGGTGGTGGCGGCACCGGGCGCGGTCGCGCGCTGGGACTGGACGAAGTGGCTGCCGCACACGCAGGTTCCGGGGCAGGTGGACGGCGCCGGTACGAAGCGGCTGTTCGGCGACGACCTCGGTGAGCTGGAGCAGCTGCTGCACAGCAGGCTCGACGGGCGGCCGCGGTTCAGCCGGGACAACCAGCCGGTGATGGACCAGCCGCACGTCGTCGTCGTACTGGACGGCGGGATGGTGCCGCCGGACTCGCTGTTCGCGGCGGCCGAGGGGCTGCAGGGCGTCACCATCGTCGAGGTCGTCTCCGGCGATCTGGATGAGCCGCGCGGCGGTCTTTCGGTGGTCGTCCGTCCCGGGCGGCTGCGTCTGGAGTCCGGGCACCGGGTGGCGTACGAGGGTGTGCCGGACGGGATTTCGCTGCCGGCCGCCGAGGCGCTGGCGCGTCAGCTGGCGCCGCTGCGGATGGGTGGGGGCGACGACGACGAACCGCTGCTCGCCAACCTGGACTTCACCGATCTGCTGAACCTGGGCGACGCCGCATCCATCGATGTGGCCCGCACGTGGCGGCCGCGGTCGGTGGCCGAGCGGCTGCGGGTGCCGATCGGCGTCGGCGAGGACGGTCAGCCGGTGATGCTCGACCTCAAGGAGGCCGCGCAGGAGGGCATGGGACCGCACGGTCTGTGTGTCGGCGCGACCGGTTCCGGCAAGTCGGAGCTGCTGCGCACCCTGGTGCTCGGTCTCGCGGTCACGCATACGTCGGAGACCCTGAACTTCGTCCTCGCGGACTTCAAGGGCGGTGCGACCTTCACGGGAATGTCGCAGATGCCGCATGTCGCCGCCGTCATCACCAACCTGGCGGACGACCTCACCCTGGTCGACCGTATGGGTGACGCGATCCGCGGTGAACTGCAGCGCCGGCAGGAGCTGCTGCGCTCGGCGGGCAACTACGCCAACATCCACGACTACGAGAAGGCGCGCGCCGCGGGCGCACCGCTGGAGCCGCTCGCCTCGCTCGTCCTCGTCATCGACGAGTTCTCCGAACTCCTCACCGCCAAGCCCGACTTCATCGACATGTTCATCCAGATCGGCCGGATCGGCCGTTCGCTGGGTGTGCATCTGCTGCTCGCCTCGCAGCGCCTGGAGGAGGGCAAGCTGCGCGGCCTGGACACCTATCTCTCGTACCGGATCGGTCTGCGGACCTTCTCGGCGGCCGAGTCGCGTACGGCGATCGGTGTGCCCGACGCGTACCACCTGCCGTCGGTGCCCGGCTCCGGCTACCTGAAGTTCGGCACGGATGAGATGACCCGCTTCAAGGCGGCGTACGTCTCCGGCACGTACCGCACCGGCGGTCCGGATCTGTCGGTGGGTCAGCTGCCGATCGAGCGGCGGCCCGCGGTCTTCACCGCGGCGCCGGTGCCCGTGGTGTACGCGGCTCCCGATCCGGCGGCCGTGGCCGCTGCCCGTACCGCCGAGGACGAGGCGCTCGCGGACACCGTGCTGGATGTGATCGTGCGCAGGCTGGAGGGGCAGGGCGTGCCCGCCCACCAGGTGTGGCTGCCGCCGCTGGACCAGGCGCCGACGCTGGACCAGCTGCTGCCGGGTCTCGCGCCGACCGCGGAGCGCGGTCTCACCGCGACCGAGTACACGCGCCCCGGCGGACTCACCGTCCCGCTCGGTCTGATCGACAAGCCCTTCGAACAGCGCCGCGAGGTGCTGTACCGGGACTTCTCCGGCGCAGCGGGCCACATGATGGTCGTCGGCGGTCCGCAGTCCGGCAAGTCGACGCTGATGCGGACGCTGATCTCGTCGTTCGCGCTCACCCACACCCCGAGCGAAGTGCAGTTCTACGCGCTGGACTTCGGCGGTGGCGGCCTGTCCTCGCTCTCCGACCTGCCGCATGTGGGCGGTGTCGCCTCCCGCCTCGACCCGGAGCGGGTGCGCCGAGCGGTCGCCGAGGTGATGGGCGTACTGAACCGGCGCGAGGAGTTCTTCCGCGCCAACAACATCGACTCCATCGCCACCTACCGGCGCAAGCGTGCCGCGGGCGAACTGCCCGGAGAGGCATGGGGAGACGTCTTCCTGGTCATCGACGGCTGGGGCGGTTTCAAGAACGACTACGAGATGCTGGAGCCGGTCGTCGCCGACCTCACGGCGCGCGGTCTGGGCTACGGCATCCATGTCGTCATCACCGCCGCCCGCTATATGGAGGTGCGTGCGGCGCTCAAGGACCAGATGCTGGGGCGGCTCGAGCTGCGCCTCGGTGATGTCATGGACTCCGAGTTCGACCGCAAGGTCGCGGCGAACGTCCCGCCCGGTGTGCCGGGTCGTGGCCAGGTCCCGGAGAAGCTGCACTTCATGACGGCTCTGCCGCGTATCGACTCGATCAGCAGCTCCGGCGATCTGTCGGAGGGCACGGCGGCCTTCGTGCAGGCGGTCAAGGGGAATTGGTCGGGCGCCCCGGCGCCGGCCATCCGGCTGCTGCCACGCCGGCTGCCGGCCGAGCAGCTGCCGAAGGGCTTCGAGTACCCGCAGCACGGCATCGCGATCGGCATCGACGAGACAAACCTGGAGCCGGTGTTCGTCGACTTCGAGTCCGACCCGTTCCTCCTCATCTTCGGTGAGAGCGAGTCCGGCAAGACGGCGCTGCTGCGTCTGATCGCCAAGCAGATCTCCGAGCGCTACACCCCGGAGCAGGCGCGGATCGTGGTCGGCGACTACCGCCGCACGATGCTGGAGGCCGTGCCGTCGTCGCATCTCCTGGAGTACGCGCCGATGACATCGGCGATGCAGATGCACATGGACGCGATCAACACGGTCATGGGCAAGCGCGCGCCGAAGCCGGACATCACTCCGCAGCAGCTGCGCGACCGCAGCTGGTGGACGGGACCGCAGCTGTTCGTGCTCATCGACGACTACGAGCTGGTCGCCACCAACTCCGGCAACCCGCTCTCGGTGCTGGTGGAGAATCTGCCGTTCGCCCGTGACGTCGGCATCCGCTTCATCATCGCGCGCAGCGCCGCAGGAGCTTCACGAGCCATGTACGAATCATTCATGCAGCGGATCAAGGAGCTTGGCGCGCAAGGCGTTATTCTCTCCGGCGACCCGGGCGAGGGCGACATCCTCGGCAACGTCCGGGCGCGTCCGATGCCTCCGGGCCGTGGCACCTTCGTGTCGCGCAAGCGGGGCGCACCGCTGGTCCAGGTGGGCTGGCTGCCGGATCAGTAAGACGGAAGGCACGGCACAGCGATGAACTTCGACGAGCTGTGGGGCGAGGTACGGGCGGAGTCGACCGGTCGCGTGGTACGCGGCGAGGCTCCTCCCGGAAGACGCGGTGACGCGGGTGCGGCCGGCCAGGCCGCCCCGCCGGGCCCGGACGTCCTGAACGGGATGACGGAGCAGGCCGTCGAGGAGGCGAGAGAAGCCGTCCTGGAGCGGATCGCCCACTTCCGCAGTTCCGTCGTGCTGGTGCCGCTGGACAGTGAAGGCGGCCTGTGGACCACCGATCTCGGCGGTATCAGCTGGATCTGCGCATTCTCCGACGACGCGGCGCTGGCCCGGTTCGCCGAGGCGCGTGCGGACGCGTCCCGGGAGTGGACGTACCGCAAAGTGCTCGGCTCCCGGCTGCTCGACGAGGTGGTCCCTGCCGTCGACTTCCCCTGCGGGGTGGCGCTGGACGCGGGCAGCGCGGGCGGGACGCTCTTCCCGCCGGTGACCGGGATCGTGCCGGACGCGGCTGCGGTCGACAACAGTGCTTACGGGGAGGGTGAGGCATGACCGGCAATGATCCGGACCTCGCGGCGGGCAAGGATGCCCTCGATCTGATAACCAAGGGCATCACCGGGGCTCTGGGCGAGCTCAAGGAGCTCGGTATGGTCGGTGAGGCGAGCATGGGCCGCGGCTTCTCCGACCTGGCGCTGACCGGCATGGAGACCGGGCACGACGGGCTGACGTCGACCCTCAGGACGTACTGCGAGCGCTGGGAGTGGGGGGTTCGCTCGCTGGTGCAGCAGGGCAACAGCTTCGCCCAGCAGGTCGGCCTGTCGGCCGGTGTCTTCCACGAGCAGGAGCAGTACATCGGCGGCGCCTTCAAGGTGCTGACCAACTCGGCCATGGGCAATCCGTATGCGTCCGAGGAAGAGATCATCAACAAGGACTGGGGCGAGGTGCTCTCCAGCAACTCCTACACCCACATCCGCGACGCCGACTACAGCGCCGAGTCGTTCCAGAAGTCCGGCGAGAACAGCATGCAGGCGTGGAAGGACACCGCCTGGGACGTCAGTACGTCCAAGGTGTCACTCAGCAACAACATCATCGACGCGGCCGGCCTGCGCGACGAGGTGGACGAGGGGATGCGGGAGACCCTGGGGCCGCCGCCGGAGGAGCGCGCCAAGCAGCAGCAGGCCGGGGGGAACTGATGGGCCTCGGGGATCTCGTCGACGGTGGCAAGGACCTGCTCAACAGCGGTCTGTCCAAGGTCGAGGAAGGCATAGACGCCGGCAAGAAGGCGCTCGGCGAGGGCGTCGACTGGACCACCGACCGGGTCGGCGACGGCCTGGAGTACGTCGGCGCCGAGGGCCTCGCGGACACCGTGGAGGACTGGGGCGACGACGTCGCGTCCGACCTCGGCGCCTCTGTCGGCGAGCAGCAGCTCGGCCAGACCGAGCAGGCCAATGAGCTGGTGCACGGCAAGCCGGACAAGATTCGGGAGAGCGCCAAGCATCTGAAGGACTTCCACACGGCCTTCGACCGCGTCGGCCAGGGCATGAAGAAGCTCGACTCCTCGCACTGGAAGGGCGCGTCCGCGGACGCCTTCCGGGAGAAGTTCGCGATGCACCCGGCCGACTGGCTGCACGCCGCGGACGCCTGTGAATCGGCGGGCAAGGCTCTGGACACATACGCCGACACGGTCAAGTGGGCGCAGGACAAGGCCCAGGAGGCGATCGACCTCTACAAGAAGGGCAAGGACGCCTCGGACAAGGCCGTCGAGACGTACAACCAGAGGGCCGAGGAGTACAACGCCAAGGGCAGGGCCGGACAGGAACAGGGCCCCAGGCCCGAGTTCAGCGACCCGGGCAAGGCCCAGCGCGAGCGGGCGCAGGAGATCCTGAACGAGGCTCGCAGGCAGCGCAACGAAGCCGCGGACACGGCGAAGAAAACCATCGACACGGCGATGGCGCACGCGCCGAAGGAGCCGCCGCCGCTGGACCGTGCGGCCGCGCTGGCGATCGACGGCTACGGCGCGCTGAATGTCGAGGCGGCCCACGTCGTGGGCGGCGTGGTCAAGGGCACCGCGGGACTGCTCAACTTCGCCCGCGGCCTCAACCCGCTGGACATCTACAACATCACGCACCCGGCGCAGTACATGCAGAACGTCAATATGACGCTCGCCGGTCTGGTCTCCACCGCCGCGCACCCCGAGCGCATTCCCGGCGCGCTCATCGACAGCTTCAAGAAGGACCCGAGCGAGGGCGTCGGCCGGCTGCTGCCAGAGCTCCTCGGTACGAAGGGTCTGGGCACCGCCCGCACCGGTCTGCGGGTGGCCGCCAAGGAGGGCCTGGAGAACGCCGCGGAGAACGCGATCCGCAGGGGCGCCGACGACATTCCGCCGACGCGGCACGTGCCGGATCCGCCGACGACGAACGACCCGCTGCACGCCGCGGCCGACCGCTCGGTGGATGCGTCGAAGCTCCCCGACGACGCGGTGTGGCGCACGACGGACGAACCGCTGTGGCGCAACGACGACCGTGGCCCGTCCGAGATCTTCCGGGACGGCTTCCAGCCGTGGAACAACTCGAACACGGACCTCAGCGGCTATGTGCGCAACAACGACCATTCCGTGTACGTCGGCACCACCCGCGACCCGGACCTGGGCTGGGGCTCGAAGTACCGGTACGACGTGGACGCGCCCGGCGGCATCGACGTCAACAAGTCGATACCTGACAACATCTTCGCCCGCGAGCAGGAGATCGCCTTCCCCGGCGGTGTGCGCACGGAGAACATCAAGGGAGCGTGGGAGCGGCTGCCCGACGGCTCGTTCGACAACTACATCCCGAACCCGCACTACAACCCGTCCGCGACGCCGGGCGGACCACCGGCGGCACCTCCCAGTAGCGTGTTGCCGCCCGGATGGACGAAATGACTGGAACCCCTGTGACCGAACAGAACAGCAACCGCCCGGAGCCCGAGCTCACCCAGGAGCTCAGGGACCAGGCCCTGCGCGCTCCGGGGAGCTGGCTCTACTCCATCGATCCGGCATACGACCCGGCGGGCGCGGTACCGCCCTTCGCGATCATCGGGGCCTGGCCGGTCGACGACAAGGGCGAGCCGGGACCGTTCACGCACAACCCCGACTACCGTCCGTCCCCGGTGACTCTGGGGCTTCCCGAGCCGACCGATCCGGTGGACGCGGCGCTGCAGCTCGCGGCCACGGGCCACGGCCCGGACCAGGCGGTGGTGGACGCGCTCGCCGTCGCCACGGTCTGTCTGCCGGCGGACGAGGGCGACGACATCGCGGTCTACACCGACGCGGAGGGCCGCTTCGTTCCCGTACTGACGGATCCTCGGCACGCTCCGCCGACGGTCGAGCGGCTGCGCTCCGTTCCGTGCGCCGAACTGCTGCGGCTGCTGCCCGCCGACATGACCCTGAAGCTCAATCCGGGATCCCGGGTCTCCGTACGCATTCCGGCCGCCGATGTGCGCGCCACGCTGGACCGTCTTGCCCAGTAGGGTAGTTGCGCACCTCGTTCGTCACACCTGTGGGAGGGACCGCGCCGATGGCTGACGCAAGCGAGAAGGAACGCCAGAAGGAAGAGCTGTACGCCCTCGACATCTCCGGTGTGGAGTGGCTCAGCGCGCCCGGCACGAGCAAGGACGAGGAGCGGGTCGAGATCGCGCATCTGCCGGGCGGGGCGGTGGCGATGCGCTCGTCGCTGGAGCCGGAGACGGTGCTGCGGTACACGGAGGCAGAGTGGCGTGCGTTCGTCCTCGGCGCGCGCGACGGCGAGTTCGACCTCAGGTAGGCGACACGGCAGTACGGATACGACGGAGGGGTTGCCCGCTCAGGCGGGCAACCCCTCTGTCTTGAACAGGGCTCGTCACATCATCATGCGGAAGCGAGCGGCGTTGCCCTTGTCCGTGTCCTGGTAGCCGACGACGGACTCGCCGAGCAGACGCGCGATCGAGTGCAGGTCCTGGGTCAGCCCGTCCATGTCGGTGGCGAGCTGGCTCTGGATGGCGACGTAGGCCTCCTTGGCCTCACCCTTCCACTTGCCCGCGGTCTCGTTGACGTGGTTCAGCAGGACCCGGAGCTGCTCATTCAGGTCCGTGGCGGTCTTGTTGGTGTCGCGGGCCGCCTGGGTCACCGTGTCGTAATTGACGGCAGTGGTCATCTTTTGCTCCTAGTGACGAAGTTCAGCGGAGGGATACGGACGGCTCACACGTCGAGAATGGCGCTGGCCTTGCCGTTCGACGTCTCCATGCCGGCGAAGGAGGACATGCGCCTCCGCTCCTCCTCGTCGAAGCCCTCGGCGCTCATCTTGACGAGCCTCTCGAGGTTCTCGAGGTCGCGCTGCACCGAGGCGAGCCTCCTGTTCAGGCGAGTCTGAACCTCGTCGTACTGCTGGCTCGCCGCGCCCTTCCAGCCACCCTGGATGAGGTCGACCACACGGTTCAGGTCGCCGATGCGGTCGCGCAGCGTGTTCTGAAACGTCTGGATCTTGCCAGAGA
Organism: Streptomyces sp. NPDC002868; assembly: GCF_055563295.1. Lineage (NCBI taxonomy): Bacteria > Bacillati > Actinomycetota > Actinomycetes > Kitasatosporales > Streptomycetaceae > Streptomyces > Streptomyces sp. NPDC002868. Next base: position 20,801 of record NZ_JBVHDR010000012.1, read on the forward strand.
GGTCCGAAATTTCGGAACTGGTTACATTCAGGTCTTGACCCGACATCTGTGCCCCTTCTCCTACGACGGCGCTGTAGACGGAAGCCGAGTGGATGCCGCCCCCGTGCCGGACACCAGTCCTCACTGGGTCCTGCCGTCACTCTATCCACTTGATACGACAGTTCCAACTGCAAAGCCCCGTATGGAGACTTGGCTCACTGGGCCCTATTGCGCCGGGTGTCCCGGATGACCGTTGCCGCGCCGGCGACGACTGCCACCAGTACGACGCCAATCCCGAGCCCGTAGGTTGCGTACCGCTCCTTGCGTTCCTGAACGGTCTCGGTCATCGCCAGATGGGCGGGCTCCGGCGCGGGCGGCTTCGGCGGGCCCGGGTCCGCGCGCGGGGCCTCCGGCGGGCCGTCGTCGCCGTCCAGCGCGCGCACCGGGTCGATGACGCCCCAGCCGACGAAGCTGTCCTTGCCGTTGATGCTGCGCTCGGCCGTCTGCTCGATCTGCGCGATGATCTGCGGCACGGTCCACTTGGGGTACTTGGCCTTCAGCAGCGCGGCCACGCCCGCGACGTACGGCGCGGAGAAGCTGGTGCCGTTGTCGACGCACTGCCCGTTGCCGGGGACGGTGGAGACGACGTCGACGCCCGGGGCCGCGATGCCGACGAAATCACCCGCCTGCGAGAAGACCGCCCGCTCGTTGTTGCGGTCGGAGGAGGCGACGGCGAGAACGCCCGGGAAGGCCGCGGGATAGGTGTTCTTGAGTTTGCCGTCCATGCCGTCGTTGCCCGCGGAGGCGACCACGACGATGTCCTTCTGGATTGCCCGCTGTACGGCCAGGCCCAGCACCGAGTCGGGCGACAGGGGCTTCGTCGTGTCCTGGGAGATGTTGATGACGCCGGCGCCCTTGGCGATGGCGTGGTCGATGGCCGTGGCCATCGTCTTGTCGTTGCCGCTGTTCTTCTCGTCGTTCTGGCGGATCGGGATGATCGTGGCCTCGGGTGCCAGGCCGACGAAGCCGGTGCCCTTGCGGGGGCGCGCGGCGATGATCCCGGCGACCTTGGTGCCGTGGCCGACCTCGTCGACCGTGCCGTCGGTCTTGCCGCGCTTGTCGTCCGTTCCGGCCTCCTTGTCGGGCTTGAGGAGGTCCTTGCCCGCGGACGCGTCAACCGCCGACTTGAGCTGGACGTTGTCGTTGTCCACGCCGGTGTCGATGACCGCGACCCGTACGCCCTTGCCCTTGGTGTCCTGCCACAACTCGTCGAGCAGGACTCGCTGGAGCGGCCAGGGGATCCCCGCGATCTGCTCCTTCATCGGGAAGGTGCACTCGCCGCTGCCGTCGATGCCGAGTTCGTACGGGACGTCGTGGCCCTCGTCGGCGTACGCGGCCGGGGGCGCGGCCGCCAGGCCCGTCAGCGCCGCGGCGGCGGCCAGCACGGCAGTCTTTCTGCGCAGGTGCAGCATCGGTCGCACTCCCCTTACGAACCCTGCGGCTGACGCGCGCTGTTGGTGTCGAGCCGGGGTCCCTTGGACAGGAATTCCGACCAGGTGATCGGGACGAGGGTCGGGGTGACCTTCCCGTAGCCGAGCCGGATCTGCGCCTGGCTGGCCTCGGGGCGGCCGTCCTGCTGCTTCTCCTGGTCGCCCGTGCCGATGTCGGAGCGGTCCGCGTCGCTGTCGCCGTTCGCCTGGACCGCGTACCGCAGTCCGGTGTCGGTCACCAGGAAGAGCGAACCGTCGGGCTTGGTCTGCTTGCCCTGCACCTGGGTGTAGAGCAGTCCGGTGCCGGGGGTGACATAGGTGCTGGTGCCGCCCGCGGTGATCTCGGCGGGGTACTCGGAACCGGCCCAGGTCGACAGGGTCGTACGGCCCTTGTCATCGACCTCGCGCAGCACGCTGCAGACGGTGTCGCGGTCGCCGCTCGCGGAGTTGACCTGCTCGGCCTTCCGTGCGGGCCAGCGGTTCTCGGCGCCGAAGAAGTCGCTCTCCGGGGCGAAGGACGCCGCGTCGACGACGGTCGCCTTGCCGCCCATGTCGAGCCTGTCGGTCTGCGGGGAGTTGATCAGCAGCCAGGCGGTGAAGTCGGAGACCGGCTGGACCTTGCCGGGCAGGACCACGTAGTGCACAGGACCGGAGCCGGTCTGCGCCTGCAGGACCATGCCGACCCGGTCCTGTTCGGGCGTAAGACCGCTGCCGGCACCGGCCTTGGCCTGGACCTGGCCGGGGATCACAGGGAAGTCGACCGGGCTGCCGACGTGCAGCGTCGCCAGCCAGTCGTCGGTGACGGACTGCGGCTCCTTGCTGCCGACCAGGGCGCGGGTGAGGATCGCGGAATGGGTCTGGGTGCCGCGCACCAGGTACTTGGTGCCGCCGGCGTCCACGAGGTAGCGCAGACCGTTCTGCCCCTTGACGTAAAGGACTTGGCCGCCGCTCAGCTTCTGCTTGCCCTCTGTGCGGTTGAGATCGCGGTCGCCGAAGACGAAAGTCGCCTTCTGCACGGTGTTGCCCTTGCCGCCGCCGGGCTGCTCGCAGACCGCCCAGCGCTTGGACTTGGCGGCCTCCTTGTGGGTGGGCAGCCGGTCGGGGGCGTACGGAATGCCGAGGATCGGCCCGCGCGGGGGCTTGCCGGAGTCCAGGATGTCGTCGCTGACCGTGATCACCTTGAACTGGTCGGGGGTGAGCAGCAGTCGCGCGGAGGCGAGGTTCAGCACGGGGTGCAGCAGGGTCTTCTTGTTCTTGCCCTTGCCGGTCGACAGCACCACGTAGCGGGTGGTGGAGTCCTTGCCGACGATCACCTTCGTGCCGGGCGCCGCCCAGTCCTTGGGTGCCTTCGGCTTGAACATGCCGAAGGCGCCGAAACCCGCGAGGATCAGCGCCCCGACGATGATGCTGGGGAGGACGGCGCGCATCGGGCGCGGCGCCCCCTCCTCCGTACCCGTGGAAGAGGGTTGGAGGAATGCCGCCACCGTGCGCTTCTTCGCAAAGGTGTACGCGTTGAGCTCATCCCGCCGTGATGCCATGAGTCCCCATTGGTAAAGAAGGCACTGTCTCCCCGCGGGGCCTTGTGGTGAGCACGGTCCCCGGGCCCAGATTGTCGGACCGGCCCCCTACTATGCCTGTTGATCGATGGTGCTTGTGGGGCGGGTAGGGTGATCCAGCCGCCAAAGGCCTTGCTGGGCAGGGCCGGACAGGGGTGATCGGGATGAATTGGGGCCTAATGAACTGGGGGGTGCCGGAATAATGGCTTCCGCGACGCGCGTTCGGCCCACGGCCCACGGGCAGACCTCCGCACGGCCCCAACCGCCGTCCCACTCACCGGCCGCACCCCGACTCAAGGCACGACCCGGACACTTCGGTTCGTTCCGACTGCAACAACTCGTGCTGATCGAGATCGCCGCCGCGGTGCTCCTGGTCAGCTGGGTGATCGACCCCCTGATGCTGGTTCCGGCGTTTGTGGTGGCCGCGGTGCTGGTGCTGCTTGCGCTGCTGCGCAGGCACCGGCGCTCCCTGCCCGAATGGCTGGCCACCGTCTTCGCGCTGCGAGCGCGCAGGCGCAAGGCCGCGTCCCTGATCCTCCCGCCCGATACCGAACCGGGCCTGGCGCCCGCCGTCGAGTGCGACCCCGCCCTGCGGACGTACACCTACAGCGACCGCGACCGCCGCCCGGTCGGCATGATCGGCGACGGGACCTTCCTGACCGCGGTGCTGCAGGTCGAGGCCGACGCGACGGCCCTGCGGCCGGACCGCACCGCCAGGCCCCTGCCGATGGCTCTCGTACGGGACGTGCTGGACGTCGACGGCATCCGGCTGGAGTCCGCGCAGATAGTCCAGCACACCCAGCCCGCACCCGCCCCGCATCTGCCGCATCAGTCGGTGGCCGCGCGCAACTACGCACCTCTGCAGGCCCAGACCGGGTCCCCGGCGATACGGATCACCTGGATCGCGCTCAAGCTCGACCCTGAGCTCTGCCCCGAGGCGGTGGCGGCGCGCGGCGGCGGACTCGAAGGCGCGCAGAAGTGCCTGGTGCGTACGGCAGACCAGCTGGCGAGCCGGCTGACCGGCGCCGGCTTCCGGGCGACCGTACTGACCGAGCAGGAGCTGACGGCGGCCGTCGCCACCTCCTCCTGTGCCAGCCCCATGGCCATCGCCCAGGCAGGCCGAGCGGAGGCGCCCGCGCGGCGCACCCAGGAGACCTCGCGCACCTGGCGCGTCGACGACCGCCGCCACACCACGTACTGGGTGGGCCGCTGGCCCCAACTGGGCGGCGGCGGGGCTCCGATGCCGCAGCTCGTCGCGCTGCTCACCTCGATCCCCGCGCTGGCCACGACGTTCAGCCTGACGCTGGGCCACGGCGAACGGCAGGGCGTGTCGGTCACCGGACATGTCCGCATCACCGGACGCAGCGACGAGGAACTGGTCGCCGCGCGCCATGAACTGGAGCGAGCGGCCCGCGGGGTCAAGACCGGGCTCGTACGGCTCGACCGTGAACAGCTGCCCGGGATGCTCGCCACACTGCCGCTCGGGGGAGCCCGCTGATGCCTTCGTCTGTCACCAAGCCTCGTATCGGCTTCGGACTGATCGGACCCCGCCGCGACCGTCATGCGCTGTCGGTGGACCAACTGGCCGCGCTCGCGCTGCCGGTCGGCGACGACGGCGTGGTCATCGGCGTGGACGCCGATGGCCGGCCCGGGGTGCTCGGCATCAACCGGCCCACGCCGTACGACGTCACGCTCATCGGCGGCCTCTGGACCGCGCAGGTGCTCGCGCTGCGCGCCGCCGCGACAGGAGCGCGGGTCACCGTCGAGACGGGCCGGGCGCACGCCTGGACGACGCTCGCCCAGGCGGCGGGCGGTGGGACACAGGTCATCTCGCTGCACGACGTGGGGCGGGTGCCGCCGCAGGGCGCGTCGGCCGGCAGCCCGGTGGTCGTGGTGCGCGACTGCGGAATGCGGCCGCCGCGCGGCCGGGTGGTCTCGGGCCCCTGGCAGTCGGTGCTGACGCTGCTGCCGTATCTGAGCCCGGTGGCGCCGCGGCTGATGGAGAAGTCGGGCCTGGTCGGCATCCAGCGCGTCTCGCCCGACGAGGCCGCGCAGATCGGCCGCATCATGCATCTTCCGCGGCCCGAGACGGAGGCGCTGTCCACGCTCGCGGACGGCGTCACACTTTGGTGCACGGCGCGGGACCGGCAGTTCGTCATGACACAGGCCACGGATGCCGAGACCGGATTGTTGGGCAGCGCCCGCCGGATGGACTGACGGGCCGGCAGCCCTTCCGTACGTACGCAGTTGTACGGTTTTGACCCGTCGACTTCCTTACGCTGCGCCCCACCCGGACCACGTGGGGGCAGGCCGTGACGTACGGGACAGCAGCCGACGGGCGGTCGGCCCTGCCGGTCCGGCATTGTTGACGATTAGGGTGGGACAGGGCGCGGCAGAAGAACCTGCGGGCGTGTTGACCGCGTCCCTAGGGGGAGAGCCGGGCCGATCGGACGAAGAGGTCGCCCCCACCCACCACGGCACAAGGGTGCTCGACCACACCAGGAGGCAAAGTGAACGGCGATCGGGACGAGATCCACGGGGGCTGGAACATTCCCGTCGATGATCAGTCCGACGCGGATCCCGCCGAGCTGACGGGTGAGTTCACCATCGACTACACCCCGCCGGCCTGGTACACGCAGAACGCGTCGGGCGACATCTCGGGCGGGGGCTCGGGCCAGCAGGGGCACACGCCGCCTCCACCGCCGCCGAACGGGGCGCCGGTGGCCGTGCCGGGGCTGCCCGCGGGCAGCGGTTTCGAGCCCAACTGGGCGCCTGCGCCGACGCCTCCTCCGGCACAGGTTCAGGCGCCTGCGCCGACGCCCGCGCCTGCGCCCGTCCCAGCGCCCGTCCCAGCGCCAGCTCCCGCTCCTGTGCAGACGCCTCCTGCGGCTCCCGTTCCGGCTCCGGCTCCGGTTGCCGAGTCGGCCGCCGAGCCCGCGTCGCAGCCCTTCGGGGGCGGCGATGTGGAGAGCGGGGCGACCATGCGGTTCTCCCCGGCCGCGCTGAAGCGCGAGATGGAGGAGCGGGCGGCTGCCAAGGAGACCGACGAGAGCACCGCTGAGGGTTCCGGCGATCCCGGGGCCCCGGTCGCGGCCGGGTCGGACGAGGTCGCCGAGGCCTCGGCCGAGGACTCCGCTGACGAGTCCGCAGAGCCCGCGGACACCGACGGCCCCGAAGACTCCTCGGACGTACCGGACGTGGAGGTCCAGGACTCCGAGGTGCGGGACTCCGAGGCGCGGGACTCCGAGGTCCAGGACTCCGAGGTCCAGGACTCCGAGGTCCAGGACTCCGACGGCGGCGACGCCGAGCCGCGCGACGAGAGCGCCCCGCAGAGCGCGGGAGAGGTGACGGCCGACGAGCCGGCCGACTCCGTGCCCCAGGACACTCCGCCCGCGCCCGTACCGGCTCAGCCCTGGTCCCCGGCAGCGCCCCCGCATGGACAGGGGCAAGGACAGAGCGCCCCATTGCCGCCGCTGCCGCCCGCCTTCCAGCCCGCCGCGCCGCCGTCCGCGCCGCAATGGCCCGTGTCGCCGCAGACCGCGGAGCAGTCCGCCCCACCGCAGCCGCAGCAGCCGGTGCAGGGCGGCCCCCAGACCCCGCCCGCCTGGCAGACGCCCACACCTCAGCAGCAGGGCGGTTACGGCTTCCCGCAGCCCGGCCAGCCGGGGCACCCCGCCGCCCAGCAAGGCGGTTACGGTTTCCCGCAACCGGGACAGCCGGGTCAGCCGGCACCCGCCGCACCACTGCCGCCCGCCGTACCGGGCCCCAACACCCCGGCACCGCAGAGCGGTTACGGCTTCCCCCAGCCGGGGCAGCCCGGTCAGCCGGGGCACCCCGCCGCCCAGCAGGGCGGTTACGGCTTCCCGCAGCCGGGTCAGCCCGCACCCGCCGCACCACTGCCGCCCGCTGTACCGGACCCCAACACCCCGGCACCGCAGACCGGTTACGGCTTCCCCCAGCCGGGTCAGCCGGGCCAGCTGCCCGGCGCGAACGCGCCCGTACCGCTGCCGCCGCAGACGCCCAACCTGCCCGCGCCCGCCACACCCCATCTGCCCGCGCAGCAGTCCCACCCGCAGGCGCACCCCCAGGGCCCCCAGGGCCCGCCGCACCCCCAGACTCCGGTCGGTCCCACAGACCCGCGCACCGGTGCCGGCTGGCCGACACCGGTGACGCACGACCAGCGCGAGCGTTCCGTGCCGGGCGCCCCGCTCGGATACACCGCGGCCGTCGAGCTCTCCTCCGACCGCCTCCTGCGCAACAACAAGCAGAAGGCCAAGAGCAGCCGCAACCCCTCCAGCGCCGCCCGCTTCAAGCTCGGGGGCAAGAAGGAGGAGGCCGAGCGGCAGCGCAAGCTTGACCTGATCCGTACGCCGGTGCTGTCCTGCTACCGGATCGCGGTCATCAGCCTCAAGGGCGGCGTCGGCAAGACCACGACGACCACCGCGCTGGGCTCGACGCTGGCCACCGAGCGGCAGGACAAGATCCTGGCGATCGACGCCAACCCTGACGCCGGCACGCTCGGCCGCCGGGTGCGCCGCGAGACCGGGGCCACCATCCGCGACCTGGTGCAGGCGATCCCGTACCTCAACTCGTACATGGACATCCGCCGGTTCACCTCGCAGGCGCCCTCCGGTCTGGAGATCATCGCCAACGACGTGGACCCGGCAGTCTCCACGACCTTCAACGACGAGGACTACCGGCGCGCGATCGACGTACTGGGCAAGCAGTACCCGATCATCCTCACCGACTCCGGCACCGGTCTGCTCTACAGCGCGATGCGTGGAGTGCTTGATCTGGCCGACCAGTTGATCATTATTTCGACGCCGTCCGTGGACGGTGCAAGCAGCGCGTCGACGACGCTCGACTGGCTGTCCGCGCACGGGTACGCCGAGTTGGTGCAGCGTTCCATCACGGTCATCTCCGGGGTACGCGAGACCGGCAAGATGATCAAGGTCGACGACATTGTGCAGCACTTCCAGACGCGCTGCCGCGGTGTGATCGTGGTGCCCTTCGACGAGCACCTGTCGGCGGGCGCCGAGGTCGACCTGGACATGATGCGCCCGAAGACCCGTGAGGCGTACTTCAATCTCTCCGCGCTGATCGCCGAGGACTTCGTCCGGGCTCAGCAGCAGCAGGGGCTGTGGACGGCGGACGGCAACCCGCCGCCGCACCTGGCCCCGCCGATGCCGGGCCAGCAGCAGATGCCGGGCCAGCCGATGCCCGGTCAGCCGTACGTGCCTCAACAGCCGCAGCCCCCGCAGCAGCCCTACCCGCCGCAGGGCCAGCCGCAGCAGCCGTACGGAGGCCAGCCGCCCCACCAGCCGTACCCGCCGCAGGGTTGGCAGCAGTCGCTGCCCTCCCAGGCCCAGTCCCCCGGGAGCCCCGCCGGACCGCCGCCCGGACCGCCGGGACAGCCGGGTCACCCCGGGCAGCAGGGCCAGCCGGGTGGCCCCGGACAACCCGAGTTGCAGGGGCCCGTACCACCTGCCGGATGGCCGCAGCAGCAGCCCCCGCAGGCACCGCCAGCCCCTCAGCAGTAACGCGACAGAGGTCTGAACCAATGAGGGCCCGCACCGTCTCCACGGTGCGGGCCCTCAGTGTATTCCCGCAGCCCACACGGGGTTTGACGGCCCGTTGACGCAATCGACCGCCGCTGATAAACCTCGCTTCACCAATTGGCGAACCAGAGCTCAACCTGCCTTCTCCGAGCGAGTGATGACGCGAGGTCCCCGTCCTATGGTCACAAAGGTTCCAGCCCGCATCCGACTGCTTCTGGCCTCCAGCGCCGCCGCCGCACTGGTGGCCGGAACAGCAACCCCCTCGGCCCAGGCCGCCGACAACGGCAAGGACGACGGCGGCAAGAAGGTTCTCACCGTCGCCGTCTCGCAGAGCGTGGACTCCCTCAGCCCGTTCCTGGCGCAGAAGCTGGTCAGCACCACCATCCACCGACTGGCCTATGAGTACCTGACGAATTACGACGTCAAGGACGCTCACACGGTCCCGGGCCTGGCCACCGAGTGGAAGACGTCCCCGGACAAGCTGACGTGGACGTACACCATCCGGAAGAACTCCAAGTGGTCCGACGGGAAGCAGGCAACCGCCGAGGACGCCGCCTGGACCTTCAACAAGATGATGACGGACGAGAACGCCGCCACCGCCAACGGCAGCTTCACCGCCAACTTCAAGAAGGTCACGGCCCCGGACCCCGAGACGCTGGTCATAGAGCTGAAGAAGCCTCAGGCCACCATGACGGCGCTGGATGTGCCGATCGTGCCCAAGCACGTCTGGGAGAAGGTCGGCGACTTCTCGAAGTTCAACAACGACAAGCAGTTCCCGATCGTCGGCAACGGCCCGTTCGTCATCACCGACTTCAAGGTCGACCAGTTCGTCAAGCTCAAGCCCAACATGGACTTCTGGCGCGGCGCGCCCAAGTTCGACGAGCTGGTGCTCAAGTACTACAAGGACGGTGACGCGGCCGTCGCGGCGCTGCAGAAGGGCGAGGTCTCCTTCGTCCAGGGCCTCACCCCCGCCCAGGCCACGGCCCTGAAGAGCGCCGAGAACATCAAGGTCAACGACGCTCCGGGCCGCCGCTTCTTTGCTCTCGCCACCAATCCGGGGGCGAGGTCCAAGGACGGCAAGACGTTCGGCAGCGGCCACAAGGCCCTGCTCGACCCGGCCGTGCGCAGGGCGCTCTTCCACGCCACCGACCGCAAGACCATCGTCGACAAGGTCTTCCAGGGCCACGCCGTCGAGGGCGAGGGCTACATCCCGCCGCGCTTCGACTCGTACTTCTGGAAGCCCGGGGCGAGCCAGAAGATCGCGTACGACCCGGCGAAGGCCGCCGCCCTCCTCGACCAGGCCGGCTACAAGAAGAACGGCAGCGGCAAGCGCGTCGGCAAGGACGGCAAGGCCCTCGATCTGCGCATCCTCTGTCACGCCACCGACCCCAACGACAAGGCGATCGGCAAGTATCTGCAGGAGTGGTGGGGCGAGCTCGGCATCGGGCTCAAGGTGGACTGTCTCGACAATGTCTCCGACCCCTGGGTCAAGGGCGACTACGACCTGGCCTTCGACGGCTGGTCGGTCAACCCGGACCCGGACTTCGTCCTGTCCATCCACACCTGCGCCGCGCTGCCGGCCACGCCCAAGGACACCGGCGCGACCGACAACTTCATCTGCGACAAGCCGTTCGACGAGCTGTACACGCAGCAGACCGCGGAGTACGACGCGGCCAAGCGGGCCGGACTCGTCAAGCAGATGCAATCTCGCCTGTACGACACCGGATACATGAATGTCATCGCGTATCCGAACGCCGTCGAGGCGTACCGTACCGACCAGATCAAGTCCATCAAGACGATGCCGGAGGCCGCGGGCAATCTCTGGGGCCAGGACGGCTACTGGAGCTGGTGGTCGGCCGAGCCGGCCGCGGGCGACGGCAGCTCCGACAGCGGCTCCTCGACAGGTGTCGTGATCGGCATCGGCGCGGCTGTCGTCCTCGCCGCCGCCATCGGGCTCTTCGTCGCGATGCGCCGACGTACCACCGCGGAAGACCGTGAATAGTCGATGAGCACCACAAGCACGACCGGCACTGCCGCCGTGGTGCGGGCCCCCGAGGCCCGCGCCGCGAGCGGCGGCGCACGCGCCTATCTCCTCTATGTGGCGGGCAAGCTGGGCGGCGCGGCGATCTCGCTGCTCGCCGTGCTCGTCACCAGCTTCTTCCTCTTCCGGATCATCCCCGGCGACCCGGTCAAGGCGATGACGCACGGCATGCCGACCTCGGCCGAGCAACTGGCCTCGCTGCGCCGCCAGTTCGGCCTCGACCAGCCGATGTGGCAGCAGTTCACCGACTACTGCGGCAAGGCGCTGACGGGCGATCTCGGTACGTCGTACCAGTTCCACGCGCCCGTCGGCGAGCTGATCTCGCAGAAGCTGCCCGCGACGCTCCTGCTCACCGGGGTCGCCGTGGTGATCTACTCGGCAATCGGGCTCTGGCTCGGCACCCGCTCCGCCTGGCGGCACGGCAGCCTCGGCGACAAGCTCAATACGGGTGTGGCGCTGACCCTGTGGTCCGTGCCGTCGTTCTGGCTCGGCCTGCTGCTGATCATCACCTTCTCGGTCGGCGTCGGCCCGGTTCCCGGACTGTTCCCGACCGGCGGCATGGAGTCGGGTGACCAAACCGGCTTCGCGTACATCGGCGATGTCGCGCACCACATGGTGCTTCCGGTCATCACGCTGGTCGCGGTCGGGTATGCCCAGACGCTGCTGGTGATGCGCTCGTCGCTGCTGGACGAGATGGGCAGCGACTATCTGACGACGGCGCGGGCGAAGGGGCTGCGGGACGATGCCATACGCCGCCGCCATGCCGTGCCCAATGCGCTCCTGCCCACCGTCACGATGGTCTTCATCAATCTGGGCCATGTGGCGGCCGGTTCGATCCTCGTCGAGACGGTGTTCTCCTGGCCGGGCCTGGGCGGGCTCTTCTACCAGGCGCTGAGCGTGCCCGATCTGCCGCTGGTGCAGGGGCTCTTCGTGGTCTTCGCCGGCGCGATGATCCTGATGAATCTCCTCGCCGACCTGCTCTATCCGCTGCTCGATCCCCGGGTGGGCCGATGACGATCACGCCGGTCCCGAAGACCGCACGTACCACCCAGACCGCGCGCTCCCTCGCCTGGGCGCGCCGCCGCGATTCCGTGGCCCGCTTCTGGCACTCGTACCGCACACACCGGGCGGGCCTCTTCGGCCTTGGCGCGCTCGCGCTCATCGCCCTGATCGCGCTCGCCGCGCCGCTGCTGGTCGGCGGCGATGTGCAGAGCGTGACGAACGCGCCGGGCACGGCGCTGGAGTCGCCGAGCGGCGAATTCCCGCTCGGCACCGACCAGTTCGGGCGCTCGCTGCTCGGGCTGCTGGTGTGGGGGGCGCGGATCTCGCTCACCGTCGGACTGCTGGCTGCCGCGCTGTCGGTGGCCATCGGGACCCTGGTCGGCATCATCGCCGGTCACTACGGCGGCTGGTTCTCGACCGTCATCATGCGGATCACGGACTGGTTCCTGGTGATGCCGGCGCTGGTGCTGGCGATCGTGCTCGCGACCGTGATGTCCCGGAGCATCTGGACGGTGATCCTGGCGATCGGCGTCACCAGCTGGCCGACCACGGCCCGTCTGGTGCGGGCGCAGACGATCGCGGTCGAGTCGCGTCCGTACATCGAGCGCGCCAGGGCGCTCGGCGGCGGCCACAGCCACATCATGACCCGGCATGTGCTGCCCAACGTCATGCCGCTGGTCCTCGCCCAGACGACGCTCGGCATCTCCACGGCGATCCTGACGGAGGCGACGCTCGCGTTCCTCGGCCTCGGCGATCCGACGATCGTCTCCTGGGGCGGCATGCTCCAGGACGCGCGGGAGGCGGGCGCGGTCTCCTCCGGCCACTGGTGGTATCTGGCGCCGCCCGGGATCGCCATCGCGCTGGTGGCGCTGGCGTTCACGCTGTGCGGCCGGGCTGTCGAGGCCGTGCTCAACCCGAAGCTGGGGGTGGCTCGTTGAGCCTGCTCGAAGTCAAGAACCTGCGGGTGACGTACGGTTCGGGAGCGCGGGCCGTCCCGGCCGTACGGGGTGTGGATCTGAGCGTGGCCGCCGGGCAGAAGCTGGGAATCGCGGGCGAGTCGGGCTGCGGCAAGTCCACCCTGGCCCTTGCCCTCCTCCGCCTTCTCCCCGCTTCCGCCAAGCTTTCCGGCGAGATCCTCCTCGACGGGGAGGACGTCCTCACCATGAAGTGGGGGCGGCTGCGGGCCGTGCGGTGGGCCGGCGCGTCGATCGTCTTCCAGGGCGCGATGCACTCGCTCAACGCGGTGCACCGGGTCGGCGAACAGATCGCCGAGCCGATCCTGCTGCACCACAAGACCACGCCGTCGGCGGCGAAGAAGCGGGTCGCCGAACTGCTTCAGCACGTGGGGCTGCCCGTGTCCCGCGCGGACGCGTATCCGCACGAGCTGTCCGGGGGCCAGCGCCAGCGCGTCATGATCGCGATGGCGCTCGCCTGCGACCCTCAGCTCATCGTGGCGGACGAGCCGACCACCGCGCTCGATGTGATGATCCAGGCGCAGATCCTGCGGCTGATCGAGCAGCTGGTGGACGAACAGGACATCAGTCTGCTGATGATCAGCCACGATCTGGCGGTGCTCGCCGACACCTGCGACCGGCTTGCGGTGATGTACGCGGGCCGGGTCGTCGAGGAGGGCCCGGCGCAGGCGGTGTACAGCGCGGCGGAGCATCCGTACGGGCGCGCCCTGTCCGCGGCCTTCCCGCGCGTCGGCGACATCGCCTCGCGCCGGGCCCCACGCGGCCTGCCGGGCGACCCGCCCGACCCGTCGGCGCTGCCGAGTGGCTGTACGTTCCACCCGCGCTGCCCGGTCGCGCTGGACGCGTGCGCGCTGGAGGACCAGGTGCTCTCGGCGGCCGGTGAGGGGCACCGGGCGGCATGCGTCCACGTAGGGGCGGTGCCGCTGTGACACGCCGGTCCCGAACTCCGCTGTCCCCCAGCCCGGTTCACCGCGTCGCCGGGGCCGTACCCAGGAGCCAGTCATGACCACCACTCCCCTGCTCTCGGCCACCGGTCTGCACGTCACCTTCCCCGGGCGGCGCGGCGGGCCGGCCGCCCGTGCCGTCGACGGCGTCGACCTCGACATCGGCGCGGGCGAGATCGTCGCCCTGGTCGGCGAGTCCGGCTGCGGGAAGACGACGCTGGCTCGCTCACTGCTGGGCCTGGTGCCGCCTACGTCCGGCGCGGTCACCTTCGGCGGTGCGCCCCTGTCGTACACCTCCCGCGCGCTGAAGTCGTACCGCAGGCGCGTCCAGCTGGTCCTCCAGGACCCGAGCGGCTCGCTGAACCCGCGGCACACGGTGTACGACGCGGTGGCCGAGGGCCTGCGGATCCACGGGTACACCGGGGACGAACGCCCTGCCGTGGCCGAGGCGCTCTCGCGGGCCGGGCTGCGGCCGCCGGAGCGCTTCTTCCTGCGCTACCCGCACGAGCTCTCGGGCGGCCAGCGCCAGCGCGTCGTCATCGCCGGGGCGCTGGTCCTGGAACCCGAACTGATCGTCGCGGACGAGCCGGTGGCCTCACTGGACGCGTCCGTACGCGGCGAGATCCTCGCGCTGCTGCTGCGCCTGCGGGACGATCTGGGCCTGTCCGCGCTGGTGGTGACCCACGACCTGGGGCTCGCGTGGAACATCGCGGACCGGGTGGCGGTGATGTACCTGGGCCGGATCGTGGAGTGCGGCACCGTCGAGGACGTGCTGACGAGTCCCCAACACCCCTACACCCAGGCGCTGCTGTCCGTCCTCCCGGACTCGGCGATCCCCCCGGTGGTCCTGACGGGCGAACCCCCGGACCCGTCCCGCATCCCGGGAGGCTGCCGCTTCCACGCGCGCTGCCAGGTGCTGGCGTCGGGCGAGGCGGAGAGGGCGGGGGTGGCGGACAGGTGCCGGTCGGAGGAGATGGGAGTGCTGGGTGGGGCGGGGGTGGCGTGCCACTGGGCGTGAGAGGGCACATGGGGGGCTGACGCGGACCGGGGAGCACCGTCAGCCCAAGGGCCCGCGCCCCGGACCGGGCACCCGGAGAGGCCTCCGCGCCGCCCGGCGCTACGCCGCTGCTGTCAGCTCGCGGCACTTCTTGACGTCCGCCGCAATCGCATCCAGCAACGCCTCGATCGAGTCGAACTTCTCCTGCCCCCGCACATACGCCAAGAAGTCCACCGCCACATGCAGCCCGTACAGATCCAGCCCCACCCGGTCGATCGCGTACGCCTCCACTGTCCGCTCCGTGCCGTCGAACTGCGGGTTCGTGCCCACCGAGATCGCCGCCGGCATCCACTCGCCCGCCGCCGTCAGCCACCCCGCGTACACCCCGTCCGCCGGGATCGCCGTGTGCGGCAGCGTTTCCACGTTCGCCGTCGGGTAGCCCAGCTCACGGCCGCGCTGCGCGCCCCGCACCACCACGCCCTCGACGCGGTGCGGGCGGCCCAGGATCTCCGCCGCGCCCTCGACGTCGCCGGCGGCGATCAGGCGGCGCGTCAGGGTCGAGGAGAAGGGCTCGCCGCCGCCCGCCGCGCCGCTCACGAAGAGGTCGACGACCTCGACCTCGTAGTCGTACGTCGCGCCCAGCTCGGCGAGGAACGCGACATTCCCCGCCGCCTTGTGGCCGAAGCGGAAGTTCGGGCCCTCGATGACCGCGCACGCGTGCAACTTGTCGACCAGGACCTTCACGATGAAGTCCGCGGGCGACAGCTTCGAGAACTCGCTCGTGAAGGGAAGGATCAGCACCGCGTCCACGCCCAGCTCCGCCATCAGCTCGGCGCGCCGGTGGTGCGGCGCGAGCAGCGGCGGATGGCTGCCGGGGCGGACGACCTCGCTCGGGTGCGGGTCGAAGGTCACGACGACCGACGGCACCCCGAGCTCGTGTGCCCGTTCCACGGTCCGCCCGATGATCAGCTGGTGTCCGCGGTGGACCCCGTCGTAGGAGCCGATGGTGACGACGCTGCGTCCCCAGTCCTGGGGGATGTCCTCCAAGCCACGCCAGCGCTGCACTGTGACCGCTCCTCGCCCGAACCTGTGTACGTCATTGCCGGTTACGCAGGTCTAAGACTGCCATGCCCGCGACTGTCGGTTCGCATCGGCATCGGGCTGCCGAGGGTCTCGACCATCCGGCGCGCGCTCGGGCCGACCACCGCTGCCCACTCCTGCGGGGCCCGGTCCAGCCACCCCGCGACGAGCGCGGCGAAGCCGGGGACCTCGCGGGCCAGCTCCACGAGCCGCCGGTCGAAGCAGGTCGCGCCGTCGGGGGTGCGGACGAGGAGCAGACCGGCGCGGCGGACGAGCTCGCGGGTTCGGGCTTCGGGCCGGGTCGCGCAGCCGTGCGCGGCGGCCCGCAGCAGGGCGTCGAGGACGGCGAGGTCACGTGTCGCGTACTGCTCGTGGTCCAGCAGTACGTCGAGGAGCTCGGCCCGCAGCGGCCGCGAGGCCCGGCTGCCCGGTGCCGCGAGGACGGGCACGAGGGCCATCCGGACCCGGCCGGGCCGGCCCCGCAGCAGGCCGGTGACCAGTGGGAACAGGATGGCGCGGGCGGCCGGGCCGTGTTCCAGGCGGCGGTCGACGTAGGCGGCGGCGTGGGCCGCGCCTTCGGGCCGGTGGTCGATGTACTCGCCGACGAGCGCGGCGGCACGGCGGGCCGACGCGGGGGTGGTGACCTCGGCGAGGGCCCGCAGCACTTCCCCCGCGCCGTCCCCGGGCTGGTGCAGCCGCGCCCGGAAGGCGGCCAGGACGGGCTCGGGGTGCGTGGTGAGCGCGGCGGCCAGCGCGCTCGCGGGCAGTCCCGGGTCGCCGGCCCCGAAGGCCTCGAGCGCCCTGGCCAGATAGCGGGACCGGGTGTCCGGATCGTGGACCAGGAGGGCGAGGGCTGAGGCGTGCAGGGCGGTGTCGGCGGGTCTGGCGAGCAGGGCGAGGGCGGCGTACCTGAGCAGCTCGCGGTCGGCGTCGGTGGTGACCCGGGCGACGGTGGCCAGTCCGTAGGCGGCGGCCGCGACCCGCCGCTCGGGCCGCGGGTCGAGCGCCCAGCGGTCGACGGCCCGGCACAGGGCGGACGGCTCCTCATCGGCGAGCGCGGCCAGCAGCTCGTCGGCGCGGGGGTGGGCGGTCGCGACGAGGGCCTCGGTGAGGTCGTCGACGGCGAGGCCGCGGCGGGCGTAGAGGAGGGCCTGTGCGGCGGCGGCCACGGTGGGCCGGACCTCGGCATCGGGGCCGGCGGGAAGCGGCGTACTGTCGGTGAACCAGCGGCAGAGCATCGGCTGTACGGCGCTGGGCTCGGCGGCGAGCCGCGCGACGACGGAATCCAGATAGCGCGGCTCCGTGCGATGCCCCGGGACCGGGTCCGCGGGCACGAGCCGTCGCAGCAGATCGAGCCGCTGGGCCTCGGTCACCCGCAGCCGCTCCCAGAACCACGGCCCGAACTCGCCGAGCCCGCCCAGGTTTCGGGGCCCGCCTTCGCGTACGCAGCGCCGGGTGATCCGCTCCGCGAGCAGCCGAAGCACCGGGAGGTACGCCCCGGCGTCGGGCACCCGCAGCAGCGCCTCCCCCAACAGATGGGCTCCCCACCACCGGGCGTCGTCGAGCCGCGCGCCCGCCTCGCAACCGGGGTCCTCCAGCCCGTCCAGCGCTTCGACCAACTTCTCCAGCCTGCACGCCAGTTGCCCGGGGCCGTGCACCCGGTCGAGGAGCAGTAGGGCCTGCACCACCGGGCCGATGCGATGCCGCGGAACCGGCAGCGAGCGCGGTTCTGGCTCCCCCGAGCCGGGCGGCGGCGGCACATAGCCGCTCCCCCGACCGCTGGTCCCCGGCCGCGAAGGCAGCTCCACCGGCGCCGCCCGCGCGTGCCGGCGGTGGACCAGGGAGTGGAGCGCCGCATCGAGGTCGAGGTGCGCGCCCTGGACCCAGTCGGCGAACTCCTCGTGCGCGAAGCGGTAGCCGGCGCCCGCCGGAACCAGCAGGCCCTCGGTGAGCACTGCGGATGCCCACCCGGTTCCCCACGGGAAGATCTCCTCGAAGGACTCACGGTCCAGCTCCCCCAGCCCGGGCCCGAGACAGCGCCGCGCCGCCTCGTGGACCTGGCCCGCCACCTTCGCCGCGAGCCTGCGCACGGCGGAAGCCCGCAGCGGCGGCCGGGAGGCCGCGGCGACGCGGACCGCGATCCGCAGGCACAGCATGTCCAGATGCGCGGTGAAGACGTCCTCGCGGGACGGCCGCCCCGGCACCTCGCCGGGCAGCGCCTTCCGTACCTCCGCGAGCAGCCGCAGCGCGAGCGGATGCCGTTCGTCCGCGGTGGCGATCACCCCGGCCGGGAGCCCGTACCGCTCCCGTGCGCGCTCCGCCTCGCCGACCGACAGTGCGGCGATGTGCAGGGCGGGCGGCAGCCGGTGCGCGGGCGTGGCGGGCCGGTGCAGTACATCCGGCGGGTACAGCGCCCCGGCCTGCTCCCAGTGCTCGGGCCGGCAGCCGACGATCATCCGCACACCGCAGGAACTCAGCCAGTTCACGGTCCCCGCCGTCCAGTCGGGGAGCCGGTGGGCCAGTACGGGCGGCATCTCCTCGGGCCCGTCGAGCAGCACGAGCAGCGGTCGCCCGGCCTCACGGGCGCGGCGCGCGACCAGCTCCGGGGTGACGCAGTCCATGTCGCCGCGCGCGCCCGAAGCGGCGAGGATGCGGCCCGCCTGTTTGAGGGTGCGCGCGACGGCGTCGGCGACCGAGGTGTCGCCGGCGTGCAGATCGGCGCCGCGCAGCCACACGGTGGGTGCGGGTTCCGGTCCGCGGGCCCGCCGCGCGGCGAGCGCGGCGAGTTCGGTCGTGCGGCCCGTTCCCGGATCGCCGACGAGCCCCATCACCAGGGCGGTGAAGGAGGCGAACTCCCTTACCGTGTCCGGTCGTTCCACCGGATCGGGCCCGGCGCCCGGCCCTGCGGCCGACCCCACGGAGGTCGCGGTGAGCTTCAGCACGGCCGCGAGGTTGAGGTCGTGCCCGTAACCGGGGACGGTCGCCGCGTTACGCCGCAGCAGCTCGGCGAGCGGCCCGTCCGGCGGCCGGCCGGTGGCCCGCAGCGGCAGCGCGAACCCGGCCGCCCGGTGTCCGGATTGCAGCGCGGTGCCGAGGACGGCGAGCACCGCGCCGGTCGAGGAGTCGAGCACCGGTCCCCCGGCGGCCTCGCCGCCCAGCCGCAGCGCGTCGCTGCCGTCCGTCCCGATCGCCAACTCCAGGGCGTCGCCGACCAGATGGCAGCGATCGGCCGCGGTGTACGTCACCTGGGCAGTGCCGAGCACGCGCGCCTCACGCCAGCCGCGAGCGGCGAGCCGTACGTACGTGCCCGCCGCGACCCGCTCCCGCGCGCTGATCGGCAGCGGCCGCACCCCGAGCCCCTCGGTGCGCACCAGCGCCAGGCCGACCTCCGGCAGGGGGACGATGGCGTCGCCCTCGGCGAGGCAGGTGCGGTCGCCGGGCGCGTGCAGCACCACCCGTACCAGCCCGTCGACCGCCTCATGGCTGGTCACGACCGTGCCGAGCTCGTCGGCGACGAACCCGGTCCCGCGCGGCCGCCCCGCCAGATCGCAGATGTGTACCAGCGTCGCCAGGTCCCCGCGTCCCATGGTGTCGACGTTAGGTCGGCGGTGATCACCGGGAGAAGGAGGCGTACCGAAAGCGCCCCCTCAGTGCACCCTCGGTCACTCCGAGCGCCTGCCCGAAGGGGTGAATCCGGGGGCGGCGGCGGATAGACCTTCTCCCGAGGGGGATCGTGGAACGGGCAGTGACCCTGCCCGTTCCACGGTGGGGTCAACCCCGGGCCAGTGCGCTCAGCCGAAGACGGCGAGGCTCTTGGCCTTGCCCTTCTGCTCCTCCACCAGCGCCAGGAACCGCCCGTCGGGCCCGAAGGCCGCCACCGGCGCGGTGTCGAACGCCGGCATGTCCAGCCGTACACCGTTGGTGAGCAGCTTGGCGCGCTTCTCGTCCACGTCCCAGCGCGGGAAGGCGGCCGCGGCCGCCTCGGCGATCGGCATCACGGTCAGCTCCTGCTGGAGCTGCTCGAGCGTCTTCGCCGCGTCCAGGCCGTAGGGACCGACCCTGGTGCGGCGCAGCGCGGTCAGATGCCCGCCGACGCCGAGATCGGCGCCGAGGTCACGGGCGAGGGCGCGGATGTACGTACCGGAGGAGCAGACCACCGATACGACCAGGTCGACGACCGGCGTATTGTCCTCGGCCACCGTTTCCCGGACGTCGTACACCCGGAACGAGGAGGTGGTCACCGGACGGGCCGGGATCTCGAAGTCCTCGCCGCCGCGTACGCGCGCGTACGACCGCTTGCCGTCGATCTTGATGGCGCTAACCTTCGACGGCACCTGCATGATGTCGCCGGTCAGCTTGGCCACGCCCGCGTCGACGGCCTCCCGGGAAACCCCGGAGGCGTCCACGGACGACGTGATCTCGCCCTCCGCATCGTCGGTGACGGTGTTCTGCCCCAGCCTGATGGTGCCGAGGTACTCCTTCTCGGTCAGCGCGAGGTGCCCGAGCAGCTTGGTGGCCTTCTCGACGCCCAGCACCAGCACTCCGGTGGCCATGGGGTCGAGCGTCCCCGCATGCCCGACGCGGCGGGTTCTGGCGATCCCGCGCATCTTGGCGACGACGTCGTGCGAAGTGAAGCCGGACGGCTTGTCGACGATGACAAGGCCGTCCTGGGGGCCCCTCCCAGCGGTGGCCGGGGGAGTTTTGTTCTGCTGTGTCATTCCGAGGCTTCGTCCTCGTCCTCGGGCTTGCGGTACGGGTCGGCCTCGCCGGCGTACGTGGCGCCGGAGGAGGCTTCGCGCACCTTGGCGTCGGAGGCCCGCGCCTTGTCGAGGAGGTCCTCGATCGTCTTGGCGGTCTCCGGGAGCGCGTCCGCCACGAACGTCAGGGTCGGCGTGAACTTCGTCCCCGCCGCGGCGCCGACGGACGAGCGCAGGATGCCCTTGGCGCTCTCCAGCCCGGCTGCCGCGCTGGCCCGCTCCTCGTCATCGCCGTAAACCGTGTAGAAGACCGTGGCCTCCCGCAGGTCACCGGTGACGCGGGTGTCCGTGATGGTCACGTGCGTACCCAGGCGAGGGTCCTTGATGCCGCGCTGCAGCTTCTCGGCGACCACCTCCCGGATGAGGTCTGCCAGCTTCTTCGCCCGCGCGTTGTCGGCCACTGGTCCTTCTCCTTCTCTGCCTTGCTCATTCAGTCTTCGTCGCTGTGGAGCCTGCGTCTCACCGACAGCAGCTCCACGTCCGGCCGGGCGGCGACAAGGCGCTCGCACCGGTCGAGTACGTCTGTGAGGTGCCCCGTGTCCCCGGACACCACTGCCAGGCCGATCTGGGCCCTGCGGTGGAGGTCCTGTCCGCCCACTTCCGCCGCGCTCACCGCGTATTTGCGCTGGAGCTCGGCCACGATCGGGCGGACCACGGAGCGTTTCTCCTTCAACGACCGTACGTCGCCGAGGAGCAGATCGAAGGACAGTGTCCCCACATACATGTATGTCCGGATGTCCCGCCGGTACGGGTTAGAGGGCCCCTCCGTCACTTGGCAGGGACACAAGAACCGTACACGCAACGGCCGGGGCCGATCGACGGAAATACTCTCCGCCGACCGGCCCCGGACCGCAGTGCTGCCTAGGGGGCTACGCCCCCGGCCGCATCAGCCTCGCGGCTTCTCGCGCATCTCGTACGTCGCGATGACGTCGTCGACCTTGATGTCGTTGAAGTTTCCGAGGTTGATACCGCCCTCGAAGCCTTCGCGGATCTCGGTGACGTCGTCCTTGAAGCGGCGCAGACCCTCGATGTTGAGGCTCTCCGCGATGACCTTGCCGTCGCGGATGAGCCGGGCCTTGGTGTTGCGCTTGACCTCGCCGGAGCGGATGAGAACACCCGCGATGTTGCCCAGCTTGGACGAGCGGAAGACCTCGCGGATCTCCGCCGTGCCGAGCTCGACCTCTTCGTACTCCGGCTTGAGCATGCCCTTGAGGGCCGCCTCGATCTCCTCGATGGCCTGGTAGATCACCGAGTAGTACCGGACGTCGACGCCCTCGCGCTCCGCCATCTGCGCGGCACGGCCGGCCGCACGGACGTTGAAGCCGATGACGATGGCGTCGGAGCCCATCGCCAGGTCGATGTCGGACTCGGTGACCGCACCCACACCACGGTGGAGAACGCGGATCTCGACCTCTTCGCCGACGTCGAGCTGGAGCAGCGAGGACTCGAGAGCCTCCACCGAACCGGACGCGTCGCCCTTGATGATGATGTTGAGATCCTGCACAAGACCGGCCTTGAGCACCTTGTCGAGGTCCTCGAGGGACACCCGGCGGGTGCGCTTGGCGAAGGCGGCGTTGCGCTCACGCGCGGCGCGCTTCTCGGCGATCTGACGGGCCGTACGGTCCTCGTCGACGACCAGGAAGTTGTCGCCGGCGCCGGGGACGTTGGTGAGACCCAGGACCAGGACGGGGGTCGACGGACCCGCTTCCTCGACGTTGTTGCCGTTGTCGTCGAGCATCGCCCGGACACGGCCGTACGCGTCACCGGCGACCATCGTGTCGCCGACGCGCAGCGTTCCGCGCTGGACGAGCACGGTGGCGACGGCACCGCGGCCGCGGTCGAGGTGGGCCTCGATCGCAATACCCTGTGCGTCCATCTCGGCGTTCGCCCGGAGGTCGAGCGAAGCGTCCGCGGTCAGGACCACGGCCTCCAGCAGGCTGTCGATGTGCAGACCCTGCTTGGCGGAGATGTCGACGAACATGGTGTCGCCGCCGTACTCCTCGGCCACCAGACCGAACTCGGTCAGCTGACCGCGCACCTTGGTCGGGTCCGCGCCCTCGACGTCGATCTTGTTGACCGCGACCACGATCGGCACGTTGGCCGCCTTGGCGTGGTTCAGCGCTTCGATCGTCTGGGGCATCACACCGTCGTTCGCCGCCACCACGAGGATCGCGATGTCGGTGGACTTGGCACCACGGGCACGCATGGCGGTGAACGCCTCGTGACCCGGGGTGTCGATGAAGGTGATCTTGCGGTCTTCACCGTTGACCTCGGTGCCGACCTGGTACGCACCGATGTGCTGCGTGATGCCGCCGGCCTCGCCCGCGATGACGTTCGTCTTGCGGATGGCGTCGAGCAGTCGGGTCTTACCGTGGTCGACGTGACCCATGACGGTCACGACCGGCGGACGGGAGACGAGCATTTCCTCGCCGCCCTCGTCCTCGCCGAACTCGATGTCGAAGGACTCGAGAAGCTCGCGGTCCTCCTCCTCCGGGCTGACGATCTGAACCGTGTAGTTCATCTCGTCGGCCAGCAGCTGCAGCGTCTCGTCGGAGACCGACTGCGTGGCCGTGACCATCTCGCCGAGGTTCATCATCACGGCGACGAGCGACGCCGGGTTGGCGTTGATCTTCTCCGCGAAGTCGGTGAGGGACGCACCGCGCGACAGGCGAACGGTCTCGCCGTTGCCGCGAGGCAGCATCACACCGCCGACCGACGGGGCCTGCATGGCCTCGTACTCCTGGCGCCTCTGCCGCTTCGACTTACGGCCACGACGCGCCGGGCCGCCGGGACGACCGAAGGCGCCCTGCGTGCCACCACGGCCGCCGGGACCACCCGGACGTCCGCCGAAGCCGGGACGGCCACCGCCGCCACCGAAGCCGCCGCCACCACCGGGGCCACCGCCACCGGGACGACCGGCGAAGCCGCCGCCGCCACCGGGACGACCGCCACCGGGACCGGCGGGACGACCGGCGAAGCCGCCGCCACCACCGGGACGACCGCCACCGGCGCCGCCGGGACGACCGCCGCCGCCACCGGGGCCACGGCCACCGCCGCCACCGCCGGGACCGCCACCAGGACGGGGGCTGGCAGCGGGACGCTGCGGCATCATGCCCGGGTTCGGGCGGTTACCTGCGGGGCCACCGCCGGGACGGGGAGCCTGCGGACGCGGCATGCCGCCGGGGCTCGGACGGGCGCCGCCCTGACCCTGAGGCCTGGGAGCGCCGCCGGGACCACCCTGCGGACGCGGGGCGCCGGGACGGTCCTGACCGCCGCCGGGGCGCGGGGCACCACCCGGACGGGGCGCCTGCGGGCGCGCCATACCGGTGGAGCCACCCGAGGTGAAGGGGTTGTTGCCCGGACGGGGACCGGCCGGACGACCGCCGGGGCGCGGGGCGCCCTGACCGGCGGGACGCGCCGGACGCTCGCCACCACGGCCACCGTCACGGCCGCCGTCACGCTGACCGCCGGCCGGAGCCGGACGGGCGGGACGCGGGCCGGGAGTGGCACCCGCGGGACGCGGGGCCTGCGGCGCGCTGGGCTGTGCCGGAGCCGGGGCCGAGAACTCGGCCGCGGGCACCGGAGCCGCCGGAGCGGGCTTGGCCGGTGCGGGCTTGGGACCCGGACGCGGGCCGGCGGAAGCCGGGGCCACGGACGGGGTGCTGGGGGTGCTGCTCGCCGGAGCCTCGGCTGCGGCCGGCTTGGGGGCCGGGGCGCCGGGCTTGGGGGCAGCGGGACGGGCCGACGACGCCGGTGAGGGCGCGGCAGGCTTGGCGGGCGCGGCCTTGCGGGGCGCGCCGGGCTTGGCAGCGGACTTGCCGGCGGTGCCGCCGGGTCCCTGCAAAGCGTCAGTCAATTTACGTACAACCGGCGCCTCGATCGTCGAGGACGCCGAACGGACGAATTCACCGAGTTCTTGGAGCTTGGCCATGACGACCTTGCTCTCCACACCGAACTCCTTGGCGAGTTCGTATACCCGGACCTTAGCCACTTCGCTCCTTTTAGGTCCGGGTTACCGCCGGACCGTCGCTACTTCATGGGCGTACTCATCGCGTACTCATCGAGTGCTCATCGCAATCTCGACCTACTTCCAACTCGCGAGGTACCTGACCGCACGGGGTCCCGTGCCGTTCTCTTCTTACTGTGCTGCCTGCTCGACATACCGGCGTACTTCCGCGGTATCGAGCGGTCCCTTGGCCCTGAAGGCCCGGGGAAACGCCCGGCGGCGGACCGCCAGGTCGAGACAGACCAAGGCGGGGTGTACATACGCACCCCGGCCGGGCAGCGTACCGCGATCATCGGGGACGCACTCGCCACCGATCACCACGATGCGCAGCAGATCGGTCTTGGCCGCTCGCTCCCGGCATCCCACACAGGTTCGCTCAGGGCATACGCGGGCATGCGTCCGGCCAGACACGTTCAGTCTACCTCCCCGTACCGACCTCACCCCTTTGGGGCAAAAATCGAACGGTTGTTGTCTTGATCCAGGTGAGGCCCGCCGTCGGTCCTCAGTCCTGGTCGGAGCCCCGGTCGGAGCCGGGCTCGGCGCTCTGCTCCGTGTCGGGGCGGATGTCGATGCGCCAGCCGGTGAGGCGGGCGGCCAGCCGGGCGTTCTGCCCCTCCTTGCCGATCGCCAGCGACAGCTGGTAGTCCGGCACGGTCACCCGGGCGGAGCGGGCGGCAAGATCCACAACCTCGACCTTGCTGACGCGGGCCGGCGAGAGGGCGTTGGCCACCATCTCGGCCGGGTCGTCCGACCAGTCCACGATGTCGATCTTCTCGCCATGCAGCTCGGCCATGACATTGCGCACACGGCCGCCCATCGGGCCGATGCAGGCGCCCTTGGCGTTGAGCCCCGAGCGGGTCGAGCGGACGGCGATCTTCGAGCGGTGGCCGGCCTCGCGGGCGATTGCCGCGATCTCGACACTGCCGTCCGCGATCTCCGGAACCTCCAGCGCGAAGAGCTTCTTCACCAGGTTGGGGTGAGTGCGGGAGAGGGTCACGGACGGGCCGCGCACACCCTTGGCGACGCGCACGACGTACGTACGCAGGCGCAGGCCGTGGGTGTACTCCTCGCCCGGCACCTGCTCCTGCACCGGCAGGATCGCCTCAAGCTTGTCGTCCAGCCTGACCAGGACGTTCTTGGGGTCCTTGCCCTGCTGCACCATGCCGGCGACGACATCGCCCTCGCGGCGGGCGTACTCACCGAAAGTGACGTCGTTCTCCGCGTCCCGCAGCCTCTGCTGAATGACCTGGCGTGCGGTGGTTGCGGCGATCCGGCCGAAGTCGGAGGGGGTGTCGTCGAACTCCTTGGGCTCCTGGCCCTCTTCGAGGTCGGCCGGGTCCTCCTTCGCCCACACCGTCACATGGCCGGTGTCGCGGCTGAGCACGACACGGGCGTGGCGGCGGCTGCCCTCGGTGCGGTGGTATGCGATGAGGAGGGCCGACTCGATCGCCTCGACCAGCAGGTCGAAGGGGATCTCCTTCTCTTGTGCCAAGCCCTTCAGGAGCTTTACGTCGATGTCCACGGCTACGCCTCCTCTTCCTTCTTGTCCTTGCGGTTGAACTCGAGCTCCACGCGGGCCTTGGCGATCTCGGCGAAGGCGACCCGGCGGGCGGTGGGCTTGCGCCCCTTCACGCCCGGCACCTCGAGGTCGAGTCCCTCGTCGTCCACGGTGAGGATGCGGGCGACCAGCTCGCCGTCCCCGTGCAGATGGAGCCTGGCCAGTCGGCCGACAGCGCGTACGTAGTGGCGGTGCTCGGTCAGCGGGCGGTCGGCGCCGGGCGAGCTCACTTCGAGGACGTACTCGTCCTCGCCCATCGCGTCCGTCTCGTCCAGCTTCTCCGAGATCGCGCGGCTCAGCTCGGCACAGGCGTCCAGAGTGGCGCCCTCGTCGGAATCCACGACGATCCTCAGCACGCGTCGCCTGCCCGCCCGGGACACCTCGATCTCTTCCAGATCCAGGTCCGCGGCGCTGACGAGCGGTTCCAGCAGCCCGCGCAGCCTCTCGCTCTGGGTGGTGCTCATCCGGGTGACTCCTCGGCCGCGTGTGCTGTTGTTGGGATCGTCGCGTGTCAGATCAAAGGGTATCCGGTCCCGGGGGGTGTTGCCGTCCACCTGGGCCGGACCCGCAGGTACGCTCGCCTGCGGCGATGATCAGTGCGAGGTCCGAGGAGACAGGCGTGGGGCGCACGGGGACGACACGCAGGCGTGCGCTCATGGTGACAGGTGCGGCCGCGGCCGGAGTGTTGACGGGCTGTTCGACCGAGGAGCCGGAGCAACGGCGGACGTCCGGCTCGGCGGCGGACCCGGCTCGCGCGGAGGCGGCGCTGCGGCGTCGGCTGGCGGCGACGAGCGGGGCGCTGCGTGACCAGTACGACGCCGTCATCGCGCAACATCCCGCACTGGCAGAGAAGTTGGCGGCTCTGCGGGCGGCGGTGGCCGAGCATGTCACGGCGCTCGCGGGTCCGGCGGTGACCACCTTGCCCGCAGTCGCTCCGCCGGAAGTTCCCGCCGATCCGGCGGCCGCGCTGAAGGCGCTGGCCACGGCGGAGCGGCGGATCTCCGACGCGCACTCCGCCTCCCTGGTCGACGCGGAGCCTGAGCTGGCCCGGCTGCTCGCGTCGGTCGCGGCGGCCGGGGCCGCGCATGCGTACCTGCTGACGAAGAAGGGCTCGTGATGAGCACGCTGGACGCGGTACAGGCCGCGCTCGCCGCGGAGCACGCGGCGGTGTACGGGTACGGGGTCGTCGGCGGCCGGATCGGCGACGACCGCGAGGGCGAGGCCACCAGCGCGTACGCCGCGCACCGGGCCCGGCGGGACGCGCTGGCGCGCACGGTGCGCGACCTGGGCGGGACGCCCGCCGCGGCGGCGGCCGCGTACGCACTGCCCTTTCCGGTGCCGGACTCGGCGGCTGCCGTGCGGCTCGCCGCGGTGCTGGAGGACCGGGTCGCGGGCGTCTACTCCGATCTCGTACGGGCCGCGGAAGGACCGCTGCGGCGGGAGGCCGCGGGCGCGCTCCGCGAGGCGGCCGTACGTGCGGTGCGGTGGCGCGGCAGCGGCGTAGCCTTTCCTGGGCTCGCCGAGCGGACCGGGAGTCGAGCGCGCTGAAGCGGAAAGGGAACAACGGACGCATGGCTTTCGAACCGCCGCAGCGACTGGTCCAGGCGCTGGGCGAGAGTGACGGCTGGCTCGGGCAGCTGCCGAAGGCCGTCCAGGAGGCGGCGGACCGGTGGGAGCTGGACGTCGAGCGGGTGATGGCGCCGGGCGGCCGGAGCAGTCTGGTCGTGCTCGTACGGCAGCCGGACGGGTCGCCGGCGGCACTGAAGGTCGCCCCGCCGTCGGCCTCGCCCGAGCTGGAGCGCGCGGCCCTGGAGCACTGGGACGGCTGGGGCACGGTCCGTCTGCTCGCCTCCGCGGACGGCGCTCTGCTGCTGGAACGGCTGCACCCGGAGGTGTCGCTGCGGTCCCTGCCGGAGGCGAAGGCGCTCCTGGAGGCGGCGGGGACGGTGCGGCGGCTGTGGGTCGAGCCGCCGGCGGACCACAGCTTCGAGACGGTGGCGGAACGGACGGCGCGGCAGGCGGACGCGATGCGGGCGTTCGC
The DNA here is from genome assembly GCF_055563295.1 of Streptomyces sp. NPDC002868. Lineage (NCBI taxonomy): Bacteria > Bacillati > Actinomycetota > Actinomycetes > Kitasatosporales > Streptomycetaceae > Streptomyces > Streptomyces sp. NPDC002868. Next base: position 48,784 of record NZ_JBVHDR010000012.1, read on the forward strand.
GGACCCGGGCACGGCTTCGCTGGTCTCCGCGGCGTTGGCCGCCCGGGACGAGCTCACCGCGTCCGCCCGCGAACTCCTGCTGCTGCACGGCAACTTCCGCCAGGGCAAAGTCCTGGCGGCCGACCGCGCACCGTGGCTCGCGGTGGGCCCCGAGCCCCTGGTGGGCGAGCGCGCCTACGACCTGGCCCGCCTGGTCCGCGACCGCGTCGAGGACCTGATCGCCACGTCCGCGGGCGCGTCGGCGGCCCGCCGCCGGGTGAACAAGCTCGCGGACTCGCTGGATGTGGACCGGGAGCGGTTGCGCGGGTGGACGCTGTTCCGTGCGGTGGAATCGGGCACGAGAGCGATCACGACGGGGCGGCGCCGGGAGGGCGAGCCGGCGCTGGAGTTCGCGGGCTGGTTGTAGCCCCCACCCCGCCCCTTCCCGAACTGGGGCTCCGCCCCGGACCCCGCGCCTCAATCTCCCCCAGACTTCGTCCGGGGGGACCCCCACGGGGCCGGATTTGCCCGGGCGGGCTTCAAGTTTCGGCCGGACGGGCGGAAACTCAAGCCCGTCCGGCGATTGAGGACACGCCCGAAGGGCGTACGGGGGTCTGGGGGCTTGCCCCCAGTTACGGGAAGGGGCGGGGCGGGGGCTGTATCGATGTGCGGCTCCGCCGCGTGAGCCCGCCGCAGGCGTTACGCCCGCAGCCGCGCCACCGCCTCCGCCACCGACAGCTCCTCGCGCTCGCCCGTGCGGCGGTCCTTCAGTTCCACCACGCCCTCGGACGCGCGGCGGCCCGCCACCACGATCTTGGGGACGCCGATCAGCTCCGCGTCCGTGAACTTCACGCCCGGTGAGACCCCGGCCCGCTCGTCGACCAGCACCCGCAGGCCCACCGCGGACAGCTGGTCCGCGACCTCCAGGGCCAGTTCCGTCTGGAGCGCCTTGCCCGCGGCCACCACGTGGACGTCCGCCGGGGCGATCTCGCGCGGCCAGCACAGGCCCTTGTCGTCCGCCGTCTGCTCGGCCAGCGCCGCGACCGCGCGGGAGACGCCGATGCCGTACGAGCCCATGGTCACGCGGACCGGCTTGCCGTTCTGGCCGAGTACGTCGAGCTGGAACGCGTCCGCGAACTTGCGGCCCAGCTGGAAGATGTGGCCGATCTCGATCGCGCGGTCGAGCTTGAGGCCCGTACCGCACTTCGGGCAGGGGTCGCCCTCTTGGACCACGACCACGTCGAGGTACTCGTCGACCTCGAAGTCCCGCCCGCACACCACATTGCGAGCGTGCTTGTCCGGCTTGTTCGCACCGGTCACCCACGCCGTGCCCGGCGCCACCCGCGGGTCGGCGATGTAGCGGACCTTCTCCAGGCTCTGCGGGCCGACATAGCCGCGAACGAGATCGGGGCGGCCCGCGAAGTCCTCCGCGGTGACCAGCTCGACCTCCGCCGGCGACAGGTGCTCCGCCAGCTTGCCCAGGTCCACCTCACGGTCGCCGGGCACGCCCACCGCCGTGATCTCGCCGTCCACCTTGACCAGCAGGTTCTTCAGCGTCGCCGACGCCGGCACGCCCAGGTGCGCGGCAAGCGTCTCGATGGTCGGGGTGTCGGGGGTGTCCAGCTCCTCGACCGGGCCGTGGGACGAGGCGTCAGCCGCGACCGCGGTGAAGGTCACGGCCTCCGTGTTCGCCGCGTACTCACACGCCGGGCAGTCCACGAACGTGTCCTCACCCGCCGGCGCGGGCGCCAGGAACTCCTCGGACGCCGAGCCGCCCATCGCGCCCGAGACCGCCGAAACGATGCGGTGGTCGAGCCCGAGCCGCTCGAAGATCCGGATGTACGCCTCGCGGTGCAGCGCGTACGACTCGGCCAGGCCCTCGTCCGTGGTGTCGAAGGAGTACGAGTCCTTCATCTGGAACTCGCGGCCGCGCAGCACACCCGCACGCGGACGCGCCTCGTCCCGGTACTTCGTCTGGATCTGGTAGAGGATCACCGGCAGGTCCTTGTAGGACGTGCACTGATCCTTGACGATCTGCGTGAAGATCTCTTCGTGGGTGGGGCCCAGGAGGTAGTCAGCGCCCTTGCGGTCCTTGAGCCGGAACAGCAGGTCGCCGTACTCCTCGTACCGCCCGCTCGCGTCGTACGACTCCTTGGGGAGGAGCGCCGGGAGAAGCACCTCCTGGCCGCCGATCGCGTCCATCTCCTCGCGCACGACCCTGGTGATGTTCTCCAGGACCTTCTTGCCCAGCGGCAGCCAGCTCCAGATGCCGGCGGAGGTCCGCCGCACATAGCCGGCGCGCACCAGCAGCTTGTGATTGAGCGTCTCGGCGTCCGCCGGGTCGTCGCGCAGTGTCTTGACCATCAGACGGGACATGCGCTGGACCTGGGCCATGGGGAAATCTCCTGCGTCAAGAAAGGGTGATGCTCAGGAGATTAACCGGGCGGCCCGGGCGGGCGGAAATCACTTCTCGCGCAGCAGCGGCAGCGGGGCGCCCATTACGGCGTACGGACTGGGCGCGCTGGGGAACATCACCTGGCGCGCGAGGTCCTGGTAGCCGAGCGTGCGGTACAGGCCGCGGGCCGGGCTCTCGATGTCGATCGCGGAGAGGATGGAGCGCGGCTGGTCGGCGTCGTCGGTGATCGTGGTGATCAGCGAGCGGCCGATGCCCCGCCCCTGGTAGCCGGGGTGGACATGGAGTTCGGTGATGACGAAGGAGTCGTCGAGCCAGCTGTCGGTGCCGGTGCGGCGCAGATACGGCTCGACGACGGTGGACCACCAGTGGGTGCGGTCGTTCGGCATGCCGTAGACGAAGCCGACGAGGCGCCCCGACTCCGTCAGCGCGCCCAGCGCACGGGCCCCGGGGTACATGAGATGGCGGTAGACGATATGGCGGCGCACTTCGATCTCGTCCTCGCTGAGCCCGAAGGCGAGGGCCTGCACGGCCAGGGCTTCGTCGATCCGCGCGGCGAGATCGACGGGCCCGACCACGACGCTGGGGGTGTGGGGTCCGCCGCCTGAGAGTGCTGCCATGCGCGAAACCCTACTTGCCGTCGCGCACGGTCAGAACAGCACGCTCATGAAGGCGCCGACCTCGCGGAAGCCGACCCGACGGTAGGCCGCCCTGGCTGCGGTGTTGTAGTCGTTGACGTAGAGACTGGCGACCGGCGCGACGTCCTCGAGTGCGTAGCGCAGCACGGCCGACATACCGGTCTCGGACAGTCCGCGGCCGCGGAACTCCGGTGCGACCCAGACGCCTTGGATCTGGCAGGCCTGGGTGGTGGCCGCGCCGATCTCGGCCTTGAAGACGACCCTGCCGTCGTCGATGCGGGCGAACGACCGCCCCGCGCCGATGAGTTCGGCCACCCTGGCCTGGTAGAGCAGCCCGCCGTCGCCGGCCATCGGGGAGATGCCGACCTCCTCGGTGAACATCGCCACACAGGCCGGCATGATCACCTCCATCTCTTCCTTGCGGATGCGCCGGACGTACGGATCGGGCTCGATGGTGTCGGGGAGCTGCTCGGTGACCATGAGCGGCTGGTGGGAGCGGACATCCCTGGCCGGGCCCCAGCTCGGCTCGAGCAGACGCCACAGCTGGGTCGTGGGCTCGGCCGGGCCGACGATCGAGGAACAGCGGCGGCCGGTCCTGCGCGCCCGGTCGGCGAAGGCGCGCACGGCCTCGGGGGTGGCGCAGATGGGGACGAGATTGGCGCCGGAGTAGCAGAGCGAGCGCAGCCGCCCGTCCGCGTACCAGCCCCACATCTCGCCGCCGAGGCGCCAGGGGTCGAGTCCGGCGACCTGGACGCGGGACGTGACGAAGGCGTTCGCTACGGGCTCGCTCTCGAGGATGGCGAGCGCTGCGCCGAGGTCACTGGGCTCGAGGACCCGGGTGGTGGTCTGCGTCAACACGAGGGGGCCTCACCATACGGTCTGCTGATCTCCGCACTGTACCTGGCAGGTCTGCGGGGTGCCGAGCCCAGCGCAAGGCCCCGCCACACGCCAAGGGGCGAGCACGGGGCCCGTACGCAGTCACCGGCCGGCCGAGACCTCTGGCCGGACAGGAGCCTGTGACCGGGACGTCAGGAGCTGACCGACACCTCAGGCTCGCCCGAGAGGATGCCGTCCCGCTCCATCTGCTCGGCGATCTTCATCGCCTCTTCGATGAGGGTCTCGACGATCTTCGACTCGGGCACGGTCTTGATGACCTCGCCCTTGACGAAGATCTGGCCCTTGCCGTTTCCGGAGGCAACGCCGAGGTCGGCCTCGCGGGCCTCGCCCGGGCCGTTGACGACGCAGCCCATGACGGCGACGCGCAGCGGCACCTCCATGCCTTCGAGACCGGCGCTCACCTGGTCGGCGAGCTTGTAGACATCGACCTGGGCACGGCCGCAGGAGGGGCAGGAGACGATCTCGAGGCGGCGCTGCTTGAGGTTGAGGGACTCCAGGATCTGGATGCCGACCTTGACCTCTTCGGCGGGCGGGGCGGACAGCGAGACCCGGATGGTGTCGCCGATGCCCTCGCTGAGCAGCGCGCCGAAGGCGACGGCCGACTTGATCGTGCCCTGGAAGGCGGGTCCGGCCTCGGTGACGCCGAGGTGGAGGGGGTAGTCGCACTGGGCTGCGAGCTGCCGGTAGGCGTTGACCATCACGACCGGGTCGTTGTGCTTGACCGAGATCTTGATGTCGCGGAAGCCGTGCTCCTCGAAGAGCGACGCCTCCCACAGCGCGGACTCGACGAGCGCCTCGGGGGTCGCCTTGCCGTACTTGGCGAGCAGCCGGGCATCGAGCGAACCGGCGTTGACGCCGATCCGGATCGGGGTGCCGGTCTCGCCGGCGGCGCGGGCGATCTCCTTGACCTTGTCGTCGAACTGCTTGATGTTGCCCGGGTTCACCCGCACCGCCGCGCACCCGGCGTCGATCGCCGCGAACACGTACTTCGGCTGGAAGTGGATGTCCGCGATCACGGGGATCTGCGACTTGCGCGCGATGGTGGCGAGCGCGTCCGCATCGTCCTGGGTCGGACAGGCCACTCGTACGATCTGGCAGCCGGACGCGGTCAGTTCCGCGATCTGCTGCAGCGTCGCGCCGATGTCCGAGGTGCGCGTGGTCGTCATTGACTGCACCGATACGGGGGCGTCCCCGCCGACGGCCACGGAACCGACCTGGATCTTGCGGCTGACCCTCCGGTCGGCGAGCTTGGTCGGAACGGACGGCATTCCGAGAGAAATTGCAGTCATCTGCTGTGCAACCCCAAGGTGTGGATCGTGGTCCCGAGATCGGCGGGCTCCAGCCATCGAGATTACGGCACTGAGGTTCGGCCCAGCACATCGCGCCGTCGAATCCACTCAAAGGTGAATACAAAGGTGAACGCAGAGGTGAACGGCCGGACACAAAGGGTGTCCGGCCGTCGACACAGCGGTTTGCTCAGCTGATCTTGACCGGGTTGACGATGTCCGCGACCAGCACGAGCAGGGTGAAGCAGATGAAGATCCCCGCCACGACGTAGGCGACCGGCATCAGCTTGGCCACATCGAAGGGACCGGGGTCGGGACGCCGGAACAGCTTCGCGACATTGCGGCGTACGGACTCCCACAGCGCCCCTGCGATGTGCCCGCCGTCCAGCGGAAGCAGCGGCAGCATGTTGAACAGGAACAGCGAGAGGTTGAAGCCCGCGAGCAGCATCAGGAACCACGCGACGATGTTCTGCGTCGGGGCGTCCACGTTCATCAACTCGCCGCTGATTCGGGCCGCACCGACCACGCCGACCGGAGAGTCGTCCTTGCGCTCACCGTCGCCGAAGGCCGCGTTCCACAGGTCGGGGACCTTGGACGGCAGCGCGATGACCGACTCGGCGCCGTTCTGGATCATGTCGCCCATGCGGTCCATGGAATCGACGAAGGAGAGCGGGAGGATCTCGGTCTGCGCGGCGAAGCCGAGATAGCCGGCCGGGACGAATTCGCCGGGGACGGCCTCTCCGTCCGCGTCCTTCTTGACCACCATGTTCTGGGCGAGGGTGGCCTTGAGTACCTGCTCCTTGCCGTCGCGCTCCACGGTGATGGTGGCCGGGCCGATCGTTTCGCGGATGTGATTCGACAGCTCGGACCAGTCGGCGACGGGCTCGCCGTTGAAGGCGACGATCTTGTCGCCCTTCTGCAGGCCGGCGGCCTGGGCGGGCGAGACGGGGTCGCCCTTCTGGCACTTGTCGCGGTTCTCGTTCTGCGAGATGACGCACTTCTGGACGCCTGCCACCTCGGTGGTCTGGGTCGGGAAGCCGAAGGACATCGCCACACCGAGGAAGATCGCGACGGCGAGGACCAGGTTCATGAACGGTCCCGCGAACATCACGATCACGCGCTTCCACGGCTTGCGCGTGTAGAAGAGGCGGTTCTCGTCGCCGGGCTTCAGCTCCTCGAAGGCGGCCGAGCGGGCGTCCTCGATCATCCCGCGCCAGGGCGAGGTGGACCGTGCTTCGATCCGGCCGTCCTCCCCCGGCGGGAACATCCCGATCATGCGGATGTAGCCGCCCATGGGGATGGCCTTGATGCCGTACTCCGTCTCGCCCTTGTGCCGGGACCAGAGGGTCGGGCCGAAGCCGACCATGTACTGGGGCACGCGGATGCCGAAGAGTTTGGCCGTCGAGAGGTGACCGAGCTCGTGCCAGGCGATGGAGAACAGCAGTCCCACGGCGAACAGCGCTATGCCGAGGACCGTCAACAGAATCGTCATGCGCGAGCCTCCGCTGTTGCCTTCACTGCCAGTTCCCGGGCCCGCGCCCGGGCCCAGGTCTCCGCTTCCAGGACGTCCGCCACCGTGAGCGAGGTTCCCTTGGCGGGCTCACCGTGCTCGGCGACGACTTCGGTGACCGTATCCATGATTCCGTTGAACGGCAGCCGCCCGGCGAGAAACGCGTCCACGCACTCCTCGTTCGCGGCATTGAACACCGCCGGGGCCGTTCCGCCCAGCTCCCCCACGTGCCGGGCGAGTCCCACCGAAGGGAAGGCCTCGGTGTCGAGCGGGAAGAACTCCCACGTCGAGGCCTTGGACCAGTCGAAGGCGGGGGCTGCGTCCGGGACCCGCTCGGGCCAGCCGATGCCGAGGGCGATGGGGCCGCGCATGTCCGGCGGGGTGGCCTGAGCGATGGTCGAGCCGTCCGTGAACTCCACCATGGAGTGGACGTACGACTGGGGGTGGACGACGACCTCGATGCGGTCGAAGGGGATGTCGTAGAGCAGATGCGCCTCGATGACCTCAAGCCCCTTGTTGACCAGGGTCGCGGAGTTGATCGTGATCACCGGGCCCATCGCCCAGGTCGGGTGCGCGAGGGCGGCCTCGGGGGTGACGTCCGCCAGCTGCGCCTTCGTACGGCCGCGGAAGGGGCCACCCGACGCGGTCACGACGAGCTTGCGTACGTCGGCCCTCGTCCCGGCCGCCAGGGCCTGGAAGAGGGCCGCGTGCTCGGAGTCCACCGGGATGATCTGGCCCGGCTTGGCGAGGGCCCTGACCAGCGGCCCGCCGACGATGAGCGACTCCTTGTTGGCGAGGGCGAGGGTCCGGCCGGCTTCGAGCGCCGCGAGGGTGGGGGCGAGGCCGATGGAGCCGGTGATGCCGTTGAGCACGGTGTGGCAGGCGGATGCGGCGAGCTGGGTGGCGGCGTCAGGCCCGGCCAGGATCTCGGGCAGGGGCTCGGTGCCGAACTGCTCCGCGAGCGCCTCGCGCAGTGCGGGCACGACGTCCTCGCGGGCCACCGCGACCGTGTCGACCCGCAACTGCCGTGCCTGCTCGGCCAGGAGTCCGACGCGGCCGCCGGCGGCGGAGAGCGCGGTGACTCGGAAGCGGTCGGGGTTGCGCAGGACCAGGTCGATGGCCTGAGTGCCGATGGACCCGGTGGAGCCGAGGACGACGATGTTCCGGCGGCCTTCGGTCGCGTCGAAGACGATATGCGGGTCGGCGAGGGGGGATGGGCTGTCGCTCATGACCCCATTGTGGCCGCAAGTCCTGTCCGGCCGGACAGTGCGTCCCCGCGTACGCCCCTCTGTACGCCCCCGTACGCTTCCCTACGCGCCGGACTTACGGCCCGCCTCGAACTTCTCCCACTGCGCCGTCATGACCTCCGCGGGTACCGCACCGATGTCCTTGGTGCCGAGGAAGTCGGCACGGAAGGAGAGCGTGGTCGAGCCGGAGCGGACGACGGTGAGGTACTCGTACAGCTTCAGCTTCCCCTTCACATCGAGGATGGTGAAGCGGTACGCCTTGGCCTCGTCCCCGAATGCGGGCGCCTTGGCGGGCTCCACCTTCAGGTATTTCGCCTTCGCGATGGCGCGCTCCTCGACGAAGCCGCCTGCGCATTGGGTGCCGGCCGCGGCGAGGGCCTTCATGACGGCGGCGGCCTCGCCCCTCGCGTACGAGCGCAGCTGTACGGCGACGCCGATTCCGGCCATCTCGTCGGCGACGTCGACCTCGCGGTTGACCTCGGCGGCGGGGTCGTGCGCGGTGGCGCCCTCGGCGAGGCTGACGAGGGGCTGGCAGACGGCGGGGTCCGCGGTGTAGTCCTCGCCGAGCGGAGCGCCGAGGGTGAACTCCGACGCGGTGTACGGGCCGATCTTCTCGCCGTCGGTGAAGGAGACGGCCTTGAGCTGCGCCTCCGTCAGCGCCTTGGGGGCGGACGCGGACGGCTTGTCGTCGGCCTCGCCGCTCTTGCCGCCCTTGTCGTCACTGCCGCCGCAGGCGCTGACACCGCCGAGGACGACCGCCACAAGCAGGGCGACCGCCCGCCGCCGACCGCACTGATTCCCCGCCCCGAACATCCCTGCCCCGTTTCCGTGTTGACCGTGATCGAAGGTCGATTGTGGGGCAGGGACACCAGTCCGGTCGAGTTCTCAGCGGATCGGGCGGTGCACGTTGTCCCGTTCGGCCGGACCCGGGGTCGCGTCCGCGATCCAAGGGCCTTCGCCGCTCGGGTCGACGATGCCCTGCTCCAGCCAGGTGTACGTACCTGACATGACGCCGTCCACGACCTTGCGGTCGAGGTCGTCGGTGTTGGACCACAGTCGGGTGAAGAGCTCTTCGACGCGAATGCGGGACTGGCGGCAGAAGACGTCGGCCAGTTGGTACGCCTCTTGGCCGTGCTCCCCGGTGGTGCGCAGCAGTTCCGCGCGTACGCAGGTCGCGCTCATCGCGAACAGTTCCGCGCCGATGTCGACGATCCGGCCGAGGAAGCCCTGCTTGGTCTCCATCCGGCCCTGCCAGCGGGACATCGCGTAGAAGGTGGAGCGGGCGAGTTTGCGGGCGGAGCGCTCGACGTAGCGCAGATGCCCGGAGAGGTCCGGAAGCCCGGCCGGGTGGAACTCGCTGTACGTACGCGGGAGTTGACCCGGTCCCGTGACCAGCTTGGGGAGCCAGCGGGCGTAGAAGGCCGCGGCGTTCGCGCCCGCCTTCGCCTTGGCGGACAGGGGCTTGTCGGGGTCGATGATGTCGCCGGCCACGGCGAGGTGGGCGTCGACCGCCTCGCGGGCGATCAGCAGATGCATGATCTCGGTCGAGCCCTCGAAGATGCGGTTGATGCGCATGTCGCGCAGCATCTGCTCGGCGGGAACGGCCCGTTCACCGCGGGCCGCGAGGGAGTCCGCCGTCTCGAAGCCGCGGCCGCCACGGATCTGGACCAGCTCGTCGGCCATCAGCCAGCCCATTTCGGAGCCGTAGAGCTTGGCGAGCGCCGCTTCGATGCGGATGTCGTTGCGGTCCTCGTCGGCCATCTGCGAGGAGAGGTCGACGACCGCTTCGAGGGCGAATGTGGTCGCGGCGATGAAGGAGATCTTGGCGCCGACGGCCTCGTGCTTCGCGACCGGCTTGCCCCACTGCTCCCGGGCAGCCGACCACTCGCGGGCGATCTTCAGGCACCACTTCCCGGAGCCGACGCACATCGCGGGCAGCGAGAGGCGGCCGGTGTTGAGGGTGGTGAGGGCGATCTTGAGGCCGGCGCCCTCGGGGCCGATGCGGTTCGCGGCGGGGACGCGCACCTGGTGGAAGCGGGTGACGCCGTTCTCGAGGCCTCGCAGGCCCATGAACGCGTTGCGGTTCTCGACGGTGACGCCCTCGCTCGCCGCCTCGACGACGAAGGCGGTGATACCGCCCTTGCGGCCCTCCCCCTTGGGGACGCGGGCCATGACGACGAGGAGGTCGGCGACGACGCCGTTGGTCGTCCAGAGCTTGACGCCGTCGAGGATGTACGAGTCGCCGTCCGGGACGGCCGTGGTGGCGAGGCGGGCGGGGTCGGAGCCGACGTCCGGCTCGGTGAGCAGGAAGGCGGAGATGTCGGTACGGGCGAGGCGTGGCAGGAACGCGTCCTTCTGCTCCTGCGTGCCGAAGATCTTCAGCGGCTGCGGTACGCCGATCGACTGATGGGCGGAGAGCAGGGCGCCAAGCGCCGGGTTCGCCGAGCCGACCAGGGCCAGCGCCTTGTTGTAGTACACCTGGGTGAGGCCGAGGCCGCCGTACTTGATATCGATCTTCATGCCGAGTGCGCCGAGCTCCTTGAGCCCGTTGATCACCTCGTCGGGGATCCGCGCCTCGCGCTCGATGAGCGCACCGTCGATCTTCGTCTCGCAGAAGTCGCGGAGTTTCGAGACGAATTCCTCGCCCCGCCGGGTGTCCTCACCAGCGGGCATCGGATGCGGATGGATCAGATCCAGGCGGAAGCGGCCCAGGAACAGCTCCTTGGCGAAGCTTGGCTTGCGCCAGTCCTGTTCGCGCGCGGCCTCGGCGACCTGTCGTGCTTCGCGCTCACTGACCTTCGGTGGCTGGGTCTTCTGGAGTGGAGCGGACATGAGGCTCACCTCGCCGCGAGTCGGGGACTTCCGGGGCTTCGGCCGGGGGCACGGAGGCGCGCCGTACCGACCGGTGCTACTCGTCCGTAGTACCCGATTCCTGCCCTCTCCACCAGTCTCCGTACGGCACTGGAGGTACGGCACCGGCGCGATGACGACGGCCGGAGCCCCCGCACAGTGGGCTCCGGCCGTCGTCCGTGGCGTACGGGCGTTACAGCGCCAGACCGGTGAGGACCAGCACCCGCTCGTACGTGTAGTCGTCCATCGCAAAGCGCACGCCCTCGCGGCCCACGCCGGACTGCTTGGCGCCGCCGTAGGGCATCTGGTCCGCGCGGTACGACGGCACATCGCCGATGATCACGCCGCCGACCTCGAGGGCCCGGTGGGCACGGAAGGCGGTCTGCACGTCATGCGTGAACACGCCTGCCTGCAGGCCGTACTTGGAGTCGTTGACGGCGGCGAAGGCCTCGGCCTCGCCGTCGACCTTCCTGACCGTGAGGACGGGTCCGAAGACCTCCTCGCAGGCGATGGTGGAGTCCGCGGGGACGTCGGCGAGGACGGTGGGCGCGTAGGACGCTCCGTCGCGCTTGCCGCCGGCCAGCAGCTTCGCACCCGCCTGGATCGCCTCTTCGACCCAGGACTCGACGCGCTTGGCGGCGTCCTCGCTGACCAGCGGGCCGACGTCGGTGGCGGAGTCGGACGGGTCGCCGGTGACCTGGGCCTCGACCGCCGCGACGATCTTCGGCAGCAGACGGTCGTAAACCGTGGCGTCGGCGATCACACGCTGCACGGAGATACAGGACTGGCCGCCCTGGTAGTTGGAGAAGGTGGCGATACGGGTCGCCGCCCAGTCCAGGTCCTGCTCACCGGCGAAGTCGCCGAGGACGACGGCCGCGCCGTTGCCGCCCAGCTCCAGGGTGCAGTGCTTGCGCGGCACCGAGTCCATGATCGCGTAACCGACCTTGTCGGAGCCGGTGAACGAGATCACCGGCAGGCGCTCGTCCTGCACGAGGGCGGGCATCTTGTCGTTCGGGACCGGGAGCACCGACCAGGAGCCTGCGGGGAGCTCGGTCTCGGCCAGCAGCTCGCCGATGATCAGCCCGGACAGCGGGGTCGCCGGGGCGGGCTTGAGGATGATCGGCGCGCCGACCGCGATCGCCGGGGCGATCTTGTGGGCGCAGAGGTTCAGCGGGAAGTTGAACGGCGCGATGCCGAGGACGGCGCCCTTGGGGAAGCGGCGGGTCAGCGCGAGCCGGCCGACTCCGCCGGCGTCGGTGTCCAGGCGCTGGGCCTCGCCGCCGTTGAAGCGGCGGGCCTCCTCGGCCGCGAAGCGGAAGACGGAGACGGCGCGGCCGACCTCGCCGCGGGCCCACTTGACCGGCTTGCCGTTCTCGGCGGAGATCAGCTGGGCGATCTCCTCGGTGCGCTCGACGAGGCGGCGCGAGACATGGTCGAGAGCGGCGGCGCGTACATGGGCCGGAGTGGCCGCGAACTCGTCCCGCACGGCGTGTGCGGCGGCGACGGCCGCCTCGACCTGGGCGTCGGTCGGGACGGAAACCTGACCGACGAGACGTCCGTCCCAGGGGGAGGTGACGACGAAGGTTGCCTCGCCGGTGGCCTGGCGGCCGGCGAGCCAGAAGGCGTGGGTGGAAGTCATGTTCGGGTCCCGGCCCTTCCGAAGTAGTGGGGTTGTCTCCGCCCCACGGTAGGACCGTGGGGGCGGATGGTCGTTTGTCCGGCGTGGAGTGTGGGGGTCTGCGGGCACGCCGAATTGGCGGGGAGGGGAGCTTTTCCCGGGGCGGGCCGGTGTCCCGGGAGCCGGGAGGCCCACGAGCTGCGGCGGTCCGCCGGGGGCAGCTTCGACCGCCGGCTGCGGCGGTCCGCCGGGACGAGTCCGCCCGCAAGCTGCGGGCGTCCGCCGGGCGGCTTCGCCCGCCCAGCGAGGGCCCGCAGCTCGCCCAGGTGCCCTACTCGGAGGCCGCCGCCGATGTCGTCTTCAGGGCCAGCCACAGCTCCATACGCACGTCCGGGTCGTCCAGCGAGCGGCCCAGGATCTCCTCGACCCGGCGCATCCGGTAGCGCAGCGTATGGCGGTGTACGCCCAGGTCGGCGGCTGCAGCGTCCCACTGGCCGTGGCGCGAGAGCCAGGCGCGCAGGGAGGCGACCAGGTCGCCGCGGCCGGTCGCGTCGTGTTCGTACAGCGCGCGCAGCATGCCGTCGGCGAAGGCGCGCACCGCGTCGTCGGCGAGCAGCGGGAGGACCGATCCGGCGGCGAGTTCCTCGTGCTCGACGAGGGCGCGGCCGCGCCGCCGGGCGACCGAGAGCGCCTGTTCGGCCTGTTTGTACGCGCCTGCGGCAGCTATTGGCCCGGTCGGCGCGGAGAGTCCGACCACCACCTCGGCGTCCTCGGCCTCTTTGTCCGCGTACGCCGCGGTGCATGCCGCGACGACCGCACCGCCGTCCGCGGCCAGCACCACCAGCCGGTCGTCCATGTCCGGCACGTCGAGCAGTGGCTCCCCCGCCTTGGCCGCCGCCGACTCCAGCGATTCGGCGAAGGCCTGGAGCGGGTGCTCGGCGGCCGGTTCCGGCTCACCCGCGGGCTCGGCGATCAGCAGCCGGAAGGGGGCGTCGAGCAGCCCGCCGTAGAGGTCTCCGGCGACCGCGCGCGCGTGGTCCTGCTGGCCGGAAAGCAGCATGCGCAGCACCGCCGCGCCGAGCCGCTGTTCCGCCTCCTGGAGCGAGCGGGAGCGCTCCGTGGAGAGGGTCAGCAGGGCGACGGCGGAGTGCACGGCGTACCGCTCGGCGGTACCCAGCGGCGCTCCGGTGCCGACGGCCAGCGCGCCGCGCACCCGCCGTCCGGTGCCCAGCGACTGCAGTTCGACCCGGTCGTCGTCGGTGTCGCCGACCACCGCGCTCGCGGGCGCGGACCGCTCGCGCAGCCGCTCCACGTCGGCGGTGAGCCGGGCGGCCCGCCGTGCGGCCCATTCGGGCGCTGCCGCGACGACGGCGCCGGACGCGTCGTACAGGGCGGCCCAGCCGTTGACATGCGCGGCGAGGCGGGCGACGACGCCGTCGGGGCCCTCGGCGAGCGCGGCCCGCGTCAGCTCCCGCTGTGCCTCGAAACCGGCTGTCACCGCGCGGTACTGGTCGGCGGCGATCGCGGCGGAGACCGCCTTGCTGATGGCGAGGAAGGGGGTCCTGCGCGGTACGGCGAGGAGCGGAAGGTCCTCCTCCTTCGCCGCCTCGACGAGCGCGTCCGGGATGTCGTCGTAGTACACGCCGACCGCGAAGCCGAGCCCGACGACGCCCGCGCCCACCAGTCTGCGCACATAGCGGCGCATCGCCTCGCGGTCCTCGGCGTCCAGGGTCATCGCCGTGACGAGCAGCAGTTCGCCGCCCTCCATGTACGGCACGGGGTCGGCGAGTTCGCTGACATGCGCCCAGCGTACGGGCGTCTCGAGCCGGTCCTCCCCGGCGCGCACGGTGAGTCTGAGCGCCGAGTGCTGGACGAGCGAGGCGAGCGTGGGCGGCATGGGACCGTGAGCCCTTCGAACAGACGCGCAGAGGTGCAGATGATTTCGCCGTCCCGTATGAACGGCGTACATCGATTCTGCCAGGGCGTAGCAGTGCGTGGCTCGGGTCAGGTCCTCAGATCCACCAGAAGGGGCGGCGCGTGCTCGCCCCGTACGGTCGTCAGCGAGAGCACCGCGTGCCCGGCGGGCACGGCGTGCGCGAGGTCGGACGCCGACCAGCGGGCCCGCTCGACCTCCCGCACGGTGATCGCCTCGGCGGTGGCCGCCTTACCGGTGACCAGGCGGCGCATCATGTGCAGCGCCTTGGTGAGGGGCTCGTCGGAGATGATCTGCCGGTTGGTGACGTCCCGGGTCTGCACCCATTCGGTGCCCCAGGTCTCGGCGAACCGGCCGCCGTCCCAGGGCGCGAGCCCGGCGAACGCCATCCGGCAGCCGACCGCGCCGAGCAGCGGACCGCGCAGCGGCTCAGGCACGTCCTCCAGGGTGCGCAGCGCGAAGACCACGCCGGCGTTGGCGGAGCGCAGCCGCTGCACCGCGCGCACCGAGTCGGCGGTCACGGTGTACGTCGCGTCGTCCAGCACGAGAGCGGCGAACAGGGACCGGTCGGAGCGGGTCAGCGCGGCCTCGGTGAACTGGGCGAGGACCAGGCGCGCGATGATCCGCGAGGCCTCGGCGTGGCCGCGCTCGGGCAGGTCGACGCGGACGCGCAGCGGGTGCTCGATGGCGCGCAGCGAGAACTGCCGGCCGCCGCCGTCGGTACGGAAGAAGTGCGCGAAGGCGGGCCGGTCCAGGAAGGAAATCCGCTCGGCGAGCAGTACGCCGATGTCGTCGGCGCGGGCCGACTGCCGTTCCCTGGCGTCCAGTTCACGCAGCTGGGCGGCGGCGCCGGGGTCGGCGGTGGCCTCCAGGGCGGTGCGCAGCGCGCCGACCGCGGCGGGCGCGCCGCCGAGCAGCTCACGCAGCTCGGGTACGGCGGGGAAGTGCCCGTGGACGCACTGGTACGGCCCGATCAGCTGGGCCAGCGCGGTGGCGGCGCGCCTGCTGTCACCGCCGGGAAGGGTGGCGGCGAGATCCCCGACGAGGGCCTCCGCGAGCATCCGGGCGGCCTCGTCGGGGTCGTCGGCGCCGCCGTAGAGGTCGAGGTCGTGGGTGGAGTCGGGGCGGCCGACGCCGATGACGAGGTCGAAGGCGTCGTCGGGGGCGAGGCCGGTGCCGTACGCGGTGACGGCGACGACGGCCGCGCGGTTGGCGAGCGCGAGCAGGCACATCGACTCGACGACGGGCCGCACAAGACGCACGCTCTTGCCGGAACCGGAGGGCCCGACGGCGAGCAGCGAGGTGCCGAGGAGGGCGGGTTCGAGGGCGACGCCGGTGGTGCGGCGGGCGTAGGGGTTGCGGGGGTCGTCGACGGCGGTGCCGATCTTGACCTGGGCGGTGGCCAGGTCGTGGGTGGCGGTGCGGACGGGCAGGTCGCGTCCGCCGGAAGGGTGGGCGCAGGCGGCCGGGCCGTGCTTGCGCACGGTGTCGGTGAAGGCGGCGAGCCGTTCGGGCCGGGCGTGGACGCCCTGCCAGGCGCGCCGGATCCGTGCGTAGTCGACATCTCCGAGCACGCCGGAGCGGGTGGCTTCGGCGAGGCTCTGCGCCGCGTCGGCCAGGCCGGCCGCGCGCAGCTCGGGCCAGTCGGCGGGGTCGGCCTCCGGAGGCGGAGGCGGGGCGGTGACCGGCTTGTCTGCGCGGCGCACATAGCGGTGCCAGATCTCCGGTACGTGGCCGATCCGGGCGAAGAACACGAGCAGGGCGCCGCCGACGATCGCGTAGTAGATGTAGCTGGCCGTTGCCCATGTGGGCGGGTCGGAGCGCCAGGAGTCGGGAGTCAGGACGAGGAGCGGCCAGATCCAGTAGCGGCCGAGGTAGCCGTTCCACAGCAGGGACCACAGCAGCCAGCCGCTGAGCAGTGCGATGACGGCGCCGGCGAAGAGGCGGCGGGCCGGGACGAGCTCGGGCTCCTCCTCGGGGCGGGCGCGGTGGCCGAGGCGCCAGATGCCGGGGGCGGCGGCCGGGCGCGGGGTGCGCAGCCAGTCGGCGACGGCGGGGCGGGTGGTGGGCGCGTGGCCCGGGACGGCGGGGATCCCGGGGACGACTGGTGGCCTCGCCTGCCGTGGCACCGGGTTGGACCGCGTGCCGCGTGCGTCGAATGTGCCTTCGGAATCCATGAACCGCTGCCCCCTGACCAGCCAGGCCCGCTCTGTGCACCCGTCAATCTAGTGCCACTGCCGGGGTAGTTCACTGATTCACCTCGCCCTGACGGTCCGGGCACGTGCCTGCTGCCCTGCATCTCGGCCGGGCGCCCAGGCACGGACCCGCCCGCCCTGTCCCCGCCCGCCTATGTCCGGCGCGGACAACGACACACCCCCAACACTCCCGAACGGCGCATGCCCGGCCCCCTCTCCCGCGCCTAGCCTGCGGAGAAAGAGAAGTAGCGTCCGGAACACCCCCAGGAGCCCCTCATGACCGCAATCCCGCAGGAGCGCCGCGTCGTCACCGCCATCCCCGGCCCGAAGTCGATCGAGCTGCAGGCCCGCCGTACCGCCGCGGTCGCCGGCGGTGTGGGGTCCGTGCTGCCCGTGTTCACTGCCCGCGCCGGCGGCGGTGTCATCGAGGACGTGGACGGCAACCGCCTCATCGACTTCGGCTCCGGCATCGCCGTGACCTCCGTCGGCGCCTCCGCCGAGGCCGTCGTACGCCGCGCGTCCGCGCAGCTCGCCGACTTCACCCACACCTGTTTCATGGTCACGCCCTACGAGGGGTACGTCGAGGTCGCCGAGGCGCTCGCCGAGCTGACGCCGGGCGACCACGCGAAGAAGTCCGCGCTGTTCAACTCCGGCGCCGAGGCCGTCGAGAACGCCGTGAAGATCGCCCGCGCCTACACCAAGCGCCAGGCCGTCGTCGTCTTCGACCACGGCTACCACGGCCGGACCAACCTCACGATGGCGCTGACCGCCAAGAACATGCCGTACAAGCAGGGCTTCGGGCCGTTCGCGCCCGAGGTCTACCGGGTGCCCGTGGCGTACGGCTACCGCTGGCTGACCGGCCCCGAGAACGCCGGCGCCGAGGCGTCCGCGCAGGCCATCGACATGATCAACAAGCAGATCGGCGCCGAGAACGTCGCCGCGATCATCATCGAGCCGGTCCTCGGCGAGGGCGGCTTCATCGAGCCGGCCAAGGGCTTCCTGCCCGCGATCTCGCAGTTCGCGAAGGACAACGGGATCGTGTTCGTCGCGGACGAGATCCAGTCCGGCTTCTGCCGCACCGGCCAGTGGTTCGCCTGCGAGGACGAGGGCATCGTCCCGGACCTGATCACGACCGCCAAGGGCATCGCGGGCGGTCTGCCGCTCGCCGCCGTGACCGGCCGCGCCGAGATCATGGATGCCCCGCACGCGGGCGGCCTCGGCGGCACCTACGGCGGCAACCCGGTGGCCTGCGCCGGCGCGCTCGGGGCCATCGAGACCATGAAGGAGCTCGACCTCAACGGCAAGGCGAAGCACATCGAGGAGGTCATGAAGGGCCGCCTCACCGCGATGGCCGAGAAGTTCGACATCATCGGCGACATCCGCGGCCGCGGCGCGATGATCGCGATCGAGCTGGTCAAGGACCGCGCCTCCAAGGAGCCGAACCCGGCCGCCACCGCCGCGCTCGCCAAGGCCTGCCACGCCGAGGGTCTGCTGATCCTCACCTGCGGCACGTACGGCAATGTGCTGCGCTTCCTGCCCCCGCTGGTGATCGGCGAGGACCTGCTCAACGAGGGTCTGGACATCATCGAGCAGGCCTTCGCCGGCGTGTGACGAGCACCTGACCGACCTCCGACGGACGTCCGACCGACGTCCGACCGACGTCTGGCCAAGTGGAACAGTCAGGGCCTGTGAAGAAGCTGTGGGGGGCCGATGGCGGGATGGAGATCCGCCTGTCGGTCCCCCCGGCCCCTGCCGTACGGTTTCTGCAGATGAGAGAAACACCCCGCTCGCAGGAGACTGCGGGCGACACCACGGCGGAGCATCCCCAGCCCCGCCTTGGTTGTGCCCTCGCGCACACCACTGGAGCTTCCGGCTCCGGAACTCCTCACCGATCGGATGGCCGCCCGCCCCAAACCCCCCGGGGCGCGCGGCAAACCGGTCCGGCCGGCCCCCTCGGAACTACCCCCCCTGTTCCGAGGCGGCCGGCTTCTCTTCTTTCCGCATCACTTGTGGCGCTGTGCGCCGTCCTCTTCGCGGTGATCACCTGGCAGGTGGCCGCGGACGGGCCGTTGCGGTCCCTGGACGAACGCGTCGAGCTCAGGCTCGCCGGCCACGGTCCCCGGACGCTGACCGGTCTGCTGGCCGACCTCGGCAGTATGGAGGTCGCGCTTCCTGTTCTGGGCGCGGCCATCGTGTACGCGGTGTGGCGCGGCCATCGGACCGAGGCGCTGTACGCCGCCCTCGCCATGGCCGCCGTTCCCGCGCTCGTCGTGCCCCTGAAGGCCCTGATCGACCGCCAGGGCCCGCTCACCGAGGTGACCGGCTTCTACCCTTCCGGCCATACGGCGACCGCGATGGTGGCCTACTGCGGCGCGGCGATGCTCCTCACCCCGTATCTCAGGCGCAGATGGGCGATGCCCGTCGCCGTGGTGCTGACCCTGGCGACGGGCATCGGACTCGTCCTGCACGGCTATCACTGGCCGCTGGACGTCATCGGCAGCTGGTGCCTGTGCGGAATGCTGCTGATCGTCAACTCCATCCGTAGGCGTCGAAGTTCTTCGAGAACTCCCACTGGTTGAATCGGTCCCAGTTGATCGACCAGGTCATCAGGCCACGCAGGGACGGCCAGGTGCCGTGGGTCTGGTACGAGCCACAGCTCACCTTCTTCGTCAGGCAGTCCAGCGCCTTGTTCACCTCCGCCGGCGTGGTGTGGCCGTTGCCCGCCTGGGTGGATGCGGGCAGGCCGATGGCGACCTGCCCGGGGTGCAGGGCGGGGAAGACCTTGGTGGTGTCACCGGCGACCGGGAAGCCGGTCAGCAGCATGTCGGTCATGGCGATGTGGAAGTCCGCGCCGCCCATGGAGTGGTACTGGTTGTCCAGGCCCATGATCGAGCCCGAGTTGTAGTCCTGGACGTGCAGCAGGGTGAGGTCGTCGCGCAGGGCGTGGATGACCGGCAGGTACGCCCCGGCCCGCGGGTCCTGGCCGCCCCAGGGGCCCGAGCCGTAGTACTGGTAGCCGAGCTGTACGAAGAACGTCTCCGGGGCCATGGTGAGCACGAAGTCGGAGCCGTACTTCGCCTTGAGGGTCTTGATCGCCGAGATCAGGTTGACGATCACGGGTGAGGTCGGTGAGCGGAAGTCCGTGTCGCCGGTGTTCAGGGAGAGCGAGTGGCCCTCGAAGTCGATGTCCAGGCCGTCGAGCCCGTACTCGTCGATGATCTTCGAGACCGAGGAGACGAAGGTGTCGCGGGCGGCCGTGGTGGAGAGCTGGACCTGGCCGTTGGCGCCGCCGATGGAGATCAGGACCTTCTTGCCGGCCGCCTGTTTGGCTTTGATGGCGGCCTTGAAGTCGGCGGTCGATTCGACGTTCGGGCACTCGGACGCCGGGCAGAGGCTGAAGCGGATGTCGCCGGAGGTGACCGAGGTCGGTTCGCCGAAGGCGAGGTTGATGACGTCCCAGGAGTCGGGGACGTCGGCCATGCGCGTGTAGCCGGAGCCGTTGGCGAAGCTGGCGTGCAGATAGCCGACGAGGGCGTGGGCGGGCAGCTCGCCGCCGCTGCCGCCGCCGCCCGAGGTGGTGGTCGCGGTGACCGCCGCCGACTTCGCGGACTCGCCCGCCGTATTGGCCGCGGAGACCTGGAAGCTGTACGAGGTGGAGGGGGCCAGTCCGGTGACGGTGACCGAAGTCCCGCTCACCGTTTGGACCTTGGTGCCGCCCCGGTAGACGTGGTAACTGGTGGCGCCGGAGGACGCGTACCAGCTGAGCGGGACCGAGGTGGAGCCGGGGGAACCCGCTGTGAGGCCGGTGGGGGCGGCCGGGATCTGGACCGGATCGCCGCCGGGGCCGAGCAGGGAGAGGTCGTCGGCGTAGTAGGTGGGGGTGCCGTACCAGCCGTGGGTGTAGATGGTCACCGAGGTGGTGGCCGCACCGGTGCGGAAGGTCGTGGTCAGCCGCTGCCAGCTCGGCGCGGACGCCGTCCAGGTGGAGACGTCGGTGGTGCCGGTGCCCGCTGCGCCCAGGTAGACATAGCTGCCCTGGACCCAGCCGCTCAGCGTGTAGTCGGAGTTGGGCTTGACCGTGACCGTCTGGCTGCACTTGGCGTTGTCGCTGCCGGCAGGCGTTGCCTTGAGCGCGGAACTGCCGCCGTGGGCCGGTGAGTTGACGACGGCGCCGCTGCCCGACGTACAGCTCCAGCCGTCGAGGCCCGCCTCGAAGCCGCCATTGCGCGCGAGTTCGGTGTCGGCCGCTCCGGCGGAGGTCGCCGTGGCGACAAGTCCGCTGATGGCGAGGGCGGCCGCCGACAGGGCGGCCAAAAGTCTGGTGCGGTCCACAACTGCCTCCGGGCGTGGGGGAATTCAAGTGGGAGCGCGCACAACATGGTCCAGACCAATTGCTGTTGTCAAGACCTCTGGCAGCTCCCGGGCCGCCTCACTACCCGCCACCGCGCGCAAGGCCCGCCGCCGCCTCGTGCATCGCGAGCTCCAGCAGCAGGGGATCGGTGAGCGTGCCGGTGCCGTCGGGCGGGACCAGCCAGCGCACACCGTCGCCGGCCCGACCCGGATACGGGACGACGATCCAGGTCCCCAGGCCCGCGCTGCGTACGCCCGTGCCGACCCAGCACCCGGCTGTGCCCGGCGGTACGAAGAAGCCCATGCGCGCATCGTCGAAGTCGGCGAGGACCGGCCCCGGCCGGTCGACCAGCCGGGCCAGTACGTCGAGCGTCGGACAGCCCAGCTCGGTCTTGAGGATCAACACGTCCCAGCGCCGGCCTGCGGGCAGGAGGGCGACCCCGAGGGGGTTGCGCTCCCATTCCCACCGGCAGGCGTCCGGGTCGGGCGCCACCGATGCCAGCCACTCCATCGCAGCCTTGGCCCCCGAGCCAGTCACATTGCCCGGCCTCCATTCCGTGTCCGCAGACGGTGCGTTCACACGGGGAGAGCGGGGTGGGCGCGCGGGATTACGCGGGTTCCGGCTACCAATCGGCGGTGCACCGCGTCCCCTCTAGCTGTCGAAGCCGAGGCCGAGCCTGTCCATCGCCCGCAGCCACGCATTGCGGCGGCCGCCGTTGGCGTCCGCCCTGGCCAGCGCCCATTTGGTGAGGCCGATACCGGCCCAGGCGACGGGCTCGGGCGGGAACGGCAGCGGCTTGCTGCGCACCATCTCCAGCTCGGTGCGCTCGGTGCGCTCGCCGGAGAGCAGATCGAGCATGACGTCCGCGCCGAAGCGGGTGGCACCGACGCCCAGACCCGTATATCCGGCGGCGTAGGCGACCTTGCCGCCGTGCGCGGTGCCGAAGAAGGCGGAGAAGCGCGAGCAGGTGTCGATCGCGCCGCCCCACGCGTGGCTGAAGCGCAGGCCCTCCAACTGCGGGAAGCAGTGGAAGAAGTGGCTTGCGAGCTTCAGATAGGTCTCGGGCCGGTGGTCCATCTCGGCGCTGACCTTGCCGCCGTACGGATAGATCGCGTCGTAGCCACCCCACAGGATGCGGTGGTCGGCGGTGATCCGGAAGTAGTGGAACTGGTTGGCGCTGTCGCCGAGCCCCTGCCGCCGCTTCCAGCCGATCTCGGCGAGCTGCTGAGCGCTGAGCGGTTCGGTCATCAGAGCGTAGTCATAGACCGGGACGGTGTACGCGCGCACCCGCCTGACCAGCGACGGGAAGACGTTGGTACCGAGCGCGACGCGGCGGGCGAGGACCCTGCCGTACGGCGTGCGGACCACCATTGAGGTGCCGGAGGTGCCGGAGGTGCCGAGTTCGAGGCCCTGGGTGTTCTCGTAGACGCGTACGCCGAGGTCCATGCAGGCCTGCTTGAGACCCCAGGCGAGCCTGGCGGGGTGCAGCATGGCCACCCCGCGCCGGCTCCACACACCGCCGAGGAAGGTCGGGGAGTTCACCTCGGCGCGTACCGCGTCCTGGTCGAGGAGTTCGAGGCCGTCGAAGCCGAGCCGGGTCGCCTCCTCGTACATCTCATGCAGCTCGTCGACCTGGTAGGGCTCGGTGGCGACGTCGATCTCGCCGGTGCGCTCGAAGTCGCAGTCGATGGAGTACTCCTTGACCGCGGCCTCGATGGCGTCGAGGTTGCGGTCGCCGAGCTCCTCCAGTCTGGCCAGCTCACCGGGCCAGCGGGCGAGTCCGTTGCCGAAGCCGTGGGTGAGGGAGGCGGCGCAGAAGCCGCCGTTGCGGCCCGAGGCGGCCCAGCCCACCTCGCGCCCTTCGATCAGTACGACGTCCCGGCCGGGGTCGCGCTCCTTGGCCAGCAGCGCGGTCCACAGTCCGCTGTAACCTCCGCCGACAACGAGGAGGTCACACTGTTCGTCACCGGTGAGCGCGGGGAGCGCGCCGGGCTTCGCGGGGTCGTCCAGCCAATAGGAGACGGGCTGGGCGTCGGAGAGTGATGAGGCAAAGGTCATGGCAGCTGGGGCCATGGTTTCCACTCCTTCGGGGCCTACTTGGGTAGTGCGGTCTTCTTCCGCCTGCTGCTGATCAACTGGGCGGAGACCACGATCAGTACGGCGATGACGAACATGGCCGTGCCGATGACGTTGATCTGGACGGGCGTACCGCGCTGGGCCGAGCCCCACACGAACATGGGGAAGGTGACGGTGTTGCCCGAGTTGAAGTTGGTGATGATGAAGTCGTCGAACGAGAGCGCGAACGCGAGCATCGCGCCGGCGGCGATGCCGGGAGCGGCGATCGGCAGCGTGACCCGTAGGAACGTCTGCACAGGACCGGCGTAGAGGTCACGCGCGGCCTCTTCCAGGCGGGGGTCCATCGACAGCACACGTGCCTTGACCGCCACGACCACGAAGCTCAGGCAGAACATCGTGTGCGCGATGAGGATGGTCCAGAAGCCCAGCTCCGCGCCCAGGTTGAGGAAGAGGGTCAGCAGCGAGGCGGCCATGACCACCTCGGGCATCGCCATCGGCAGGAAGATCAGCGAGTTGATCGCGCCACGCGCCCGGAAGCGGTAGCGGACCAGCGCGAAGGCGATCATCGCGCCGAGGACGGTGGCGCCGATCGTCGCCCACAGGGCGATCTGGAGGGACAGCGCGAGCGAGCCGCACAAGTCGGCGACGCCGCACGGGTCCTTCCACGCATCGGTGGAGAACTCCTGCCAGGAGTAGTTGAACCGGCCGGCCGGCTTGTTGAACGAGAACACCATCACGACGATGTTCGGAAGGATCAGGTACGCGAGCGTGATCAGGCCCGCGATGACCACCAGGTGGTGCCGTATCCAACGCATCAGACGAGATCCTCCGTCCCGGCCCGGCGGATGTAGACAGTGACCATGATCAGCACGACCGCCATGAGAATGAAGGACAGCGCGGCCGCGGTCGGGTAGTCGAGAACGCGCAGGAACTGCGACTGGATGACGTTGCCGACCATCTTGGTGTCCGTGGAGCCGAGCAGCTCGGCGTTGACGTAGTCGCCGCTGGCCGGAATGAAGGTCAGCAGCGTGCCGGAGACGACGCCCGGCATGGACAGCGGGAAGGTCACCTTGCGGAAGATGGTGGACGGCTTCGCGTACAGGTCGCCGGCCGCCTCGTGGAGCCGCGGGTCGATCCGCTCCAGCGAGGTGTACAGCGGCAGGACCATGAACGGCAGGAAGTTGTACGTGAGACCGCAGACCACCGCGAGCGGGGTGGCGAGCAGCCGGTTCCCCTCGGTCATCCCGAGCCAGCTGGTGACGTCCAGAAAGCCGACGCTGCCCAGCACATCCACCACCGGGCCGCCGTCCGCGAGGATCGTCTTCCAGGCGAGCGTGCGGATCAGAAAGCTGGTGAAGAACGGCGCGATGACCAGGACCAGCAGCAGATTGCGCCAGCGGCCCGCCTTGAACGCGATCAGATACGCGAGCGGGTAGCCCAGCAGCAGACACAGAATCGTGGCCGTGCCGGCGTACAGCACCGAGCGCAGGAACTGCGGGTAGTACTCGGTCAGCGCGTCCCAGTACGTCTGGAAGTGCCAGGTGACCTTGAAGCCCTCTTCCAGGGAGCCCGTCTGCACGGAGGTCGACGCCTGGTAGACCATCGGCAGCGCGAAGAAGACGAACAGCCACAGGATGCCGGGCAGCAGCAGCCAGTACGGGACGAGCTTGCGCCGGACGGACTGCCTGCGGACGACCGGCTCGACCGGCTGGGGAGCGGGCGAGGCGGGCGGTGCCTCGGTGACGGTCATGGCGTCACCTCCACCGTCTCCACACCGGCGTCGATGTCCTGGGCCGCGTCGAGCCCGAAGGTGTGCTCCGGGTTCCAGTGCAGGACGACCTCGGCCCCGGGGACGAGCCGCGAGTCACGCTCGATGTTCTGTACGTACACCTCCAGCTCCGGACAGACCGGGCTGTCGATGACGTACTGCGTGGACACGCCGATGAAGCTGGAGTCCGCGATCTTGCCGGTGAACCGGTTGCGGCCCTCGGCGATCGTGCCCGCGTCGTCCGCGTGCGCCAGCGAGATCTTCTCCGGACGCACGCCGACCAGCAGCTTTCCGCCGGTGCGCGGCTGGGTGGCACAGCGCTCGGCGGGCAGCCGCAGCTTGGCGTCGGCG
Organism: Streptomyces sp. NPDC002868; assembly: GCF_055563295.1. NCBI lineage: Bacteria > Bacillati > Actinomycetota > Actinomycetes > Kitasatosporales > Streptomycetaceae > Streptomyces > Streptomyces sp. NPDC002868. The sequence goes on from NZ_JBVHDR010000012.1 coordinate 73,896, forward strand.
GCCGTGACGACGACCTCGCCGCCGCTGTTCTCGGCGACCTCGGCCTCGATGAGGTTGGAGGTGCCCAGGAAGTTGGCGACGAAGGTGGTCTGCGGGTTCTCGTAGAGCTCGGCGGGCGCTCCCAGCTGCTCGACACGTCCTGCGTTCATCACCGCGACGGTGTCGGCCATGGTCATGGCCTCTTCCTGGTCGTGGGTGACATGGACGAAGGTGATGCCGACCTCGGTCTGGATGCGCTTGAGCTCCAGCTGCATCTGGCGGCGCAGCTTGAGGTCGAGCGCGCCGAGCGGCTCGTCGAGGAGCAGCACCTGTGGGTGGTTGATGAGCGCGCGGGCGACGGCTACGCGCTGCTGCTGGCCGCCGGAGAGCTGATGCGGCTTGCGCTTGGCGAAGTCGCCCAGCTCCACGAGGTCGAGCATGTCGCCGACCTGCTTCTTCACCGACGTGATGCCGCGCCTGCGCAGCCCGAACGCGACGTTCTCGTAGATGTCGAGGTGCGGGAAGAGCGCATAGCTCTGGAAGACCGTGTTGACGGGGCGTTTGTGCGGCGGCAGGCCGGTGACGTCCTTGTCGCCGAGGAACACGGTTCCGGCGGTCGGGTCCTCAAGTCCGGCGATCATCCGCAGGGTGGTGGTCTTTCCACAGCCGGAGGCGCCGAGCAGGGCGAAGAAGGAGCCCTGCGGGACGGTCAGGTCCAGCGGGTGGACGGCCGTGAAGGAGCCGTAGGTCTTGCTGATCCCGGAGAGACGGACGTCGCCGCCTTTTGTCTTTTCAGTCATGGGTCGCAGTCCCGGTGTGTCGAAGGGAGCAGGGGAGGTCAGGCGCCGATGAGCTTGGCGAACTTCTCTTCGTACGCCGTCTCTTCCTTGGAGGAGAGCGAGCGGAAAGAGTGGGACTTGGCCGCCATGGCCTCGTCCGGGATGATCAGCGGGTTCTTGGCCAGCTCCGGGTCGATCTTCGCGAGCTCCGGGCCGACTCCGGCGACCGGGGTCACGTAGTTGATGTACGCGGCGAGCTGGGCTGCGACGGGCAGCTCGTAGTAGTAGTCGATCAGCCGGGTGGCGTTCTTCTGGTGCCGGGCATGCGCCGGGACCAGCAGATTGTCGGTGGCCGTCATGTAGCCGGCGGCCGGGATCGAGAACTTGATGTCCGGGTTGTCGACCTGGAGCTGGATGAGGTCACCGGCCCAGGCGACGCAGGCGGCGATGTCGCCCTTGTCGAGGTCCGAGGTGTAGTCGTTACCGGTGAAGCGGCGAATCTGCTTCTTGTCGACGCCCTTCTGGAGCCGGTTGATTGCGGCGTCGTAGTCGGCGTCGTTGACCTTGGCGGGGTCCTTGCCCATGTCGAGCAGGGTCAGGCCGACCGTGTCCCGCATCTCGGTGAGGAAGCTGACCCGGCCCTTGAGGGTGGGGTCGTCCAGCAGCTGGGTGACGGAGTCGACCTTGCGGCCGCCGGTCGCCTTGACGTTGTAGGCGATGACGGCCGGAATTCCGGTCCAGGGATAGGAGTAGGCGCGCCCCGGGTCCCAGTCCGGGCTGCGGAACTGGGGCGAGAGGTTGGCGTACGCGTGCGGGAGGAGCGACGCATCGAGCTTCTGCACCCAGCCGAGCCGGATCATCCGGGCGGCCAGCCAGTCGGTCACATTGATCAGGTCGCGGCCGGTGTCCTGGCCCGCCGCAAGCTGCGGCTGGATCTTCCCGAAGAACTCGACGTTGTCGTTGATGTCCTCGGTGTACTTGACCTTGATCCCGGTGCGCTTGGTGAATTCCACCAGAGTGGGACGGCTCTTCTCGTCCTCGCTGATGTCCATGTACTCGGTCCAGTTGGAGAAGTTGATCTGCTTCTCCTGGTCCGAGTGGTCGTCCGAGGCGGCCGCTCCGGCCTCCCGCTTGGCGGGCGGGATTCCGCAGCCGCTCAATATGCCGGCGCCGCCGACCGCAAGCGCGCCGACGCCCGACGCGCGCAACAGTGAACGGCGGGAGAGTGCGCCTCGCCCGTTCGCCAAGCTGCGTCGCACGGCGGCCAGTTGGGCCGCGGAGAGACGGTCCGGCTCGTTGTGCTCCATGCGCTGTGCCCTTTCGGGATGGTGGCCGCTGGTCGGGCGGCCGCGCGGCGGTGGCCGCAAACGGATGCTGAGCTATCGGTCCCCGAAGATCGTGCGGTGCCAGTCCTTCCTGACCACCGCCGTGTTGTCGTACATCACGTGCTTGACCTGCGTGTACTCCTCGAAGGAGTACACCGACATGTCCTTTCCGAAGCCGGAGGCCTTGTATCCGCCGTGCGGCATCTCGCTGATGATCGGAATGTGGTCGTTGATCCAGACGCACCCGGCCTTGATCTCCCGGGTGGCGCGGTTCGCGCGGAACACGTCGCGGCTCCAGGCGGAGGCGGCGAGGCCGTAGGGGGTGTCGTTGGCGAGCGCGATGCCTTCGTCGTCGGAGTCGAAGGGGAGGACGACGAGGACCGGGCCGAAGATCTCGGACTGGACGATCTCGCTGTCCTGGGCGGCGCCTGCGACGAGGGTGGGGCGGTAGTACGCGCCGCTCGACAGCTCTCCCTGGGGCGCTTCGCCGCCGGTGACGACGGTGGCGTACGCGCGAGCCCGGTCGACGAAGCCCGCGACGCGGTCGCGCTGGAGATGCGAGACGAGCGGGCCGAGGTCGGTGGCGGGGTCGAGAGGGTCGCCGAGGCGGACGGTGGCCATCAGGTCGGCGACGCCGCTGACGAAGGCGTCGTACAGGGACCGCTGGACATAGGCGCGGGTGGCGGCCGTGCAGTCCTGGCCGGAGTTGATGAGCGAGCCCGCGACCGCGCCGTGGACCGCGGCCTCCAGGTCGGCGTCGTCGAAGACGACGAAGGGGGCCTTGCCGCCCAGTTCGAGGTGGAGGCGCTTGACGGTGGCGGTGGCGATCTCGGCGACGCGCTTGCCGACGGGGGTGGAGCCGGTGAAGGAGGTCATGGCGACGTCCGGGTGTCCGACCAGATGCTCGCCCGCGTCCTTGCCCGCGCCGTTGACGACGTTGACGACGCCGTCGGGGATCCCGGCCTCCTTCGCCGCCTCGGCGAACATCAGCGAGGTGAGCGGGGTGATCTCGGCGGGCTTCAGCACGATGGTGTTGCCCGCGGCGATGGCCGGCAGGACCTTCCAGGCGGCCATCTGGAGCGGGTAGTTCCAAGGTGCGATGGAGCCGACGACGCCGATCGGCTCCCGGCGTACGTACGAGGTGTGGTCGCCGCTGTACTCGCCGGCCGACTGCCCCTGGAGATGACGGGCCGCGCCGGCGAAGAAGGCGGTGTTGTCGACGGTGCCCGGGACGTCGAACTCGGTGGTGAGCTTGATCGGTTTGCCGCACTGCAGGGACTCGGCGTACGCGAGGTCGGGGGCCTGGTCCGCGAGGACGGACGCAAAGCTGTGCAGTGCGTCGGAGCGCTCGCCCGGGGTGGCGCCCGCCCAGCCGGGGAAGGCCCTGCGGGCGGCGTCGACGGCCGCGTCGACGTCGGCGGCCCCTGCCAGTTCATAGCTGTGGACCGTCTCGCCGGTGGCGGGGTTCACGATGTTCTGTTTGCGTCCTGAGGTGCCGGGCCGCAGCCGCCCGCCGATGAACTGTGCACCGTCCGCATAGCGGTCCTGCACCTGGAAGCGGTTGCCCATGACGCTCTCCGTAGTTCCAGATCGAATTGAGTGCCGATCCTGGCAGAGCACCGGCTCTCCAACAAGTGATTCCGTTGTTGCCTTTTGGTTACGCGACGGAATCAGTCGACCATGTGTCGCGTCGGTCCGGCAATACCCGTACGGAGTGTCAGTGGTGGATGCCAGACTCGCGTGCATGGGGATGGAGGAGCTGATCGAGCAGGTCAGCAGCAACAGGCGAATCAAGTATCTGTTTTTCTGGGGGCATGCGCCGCGCCGGGACGGATCGATCGGCGCAAGCTGTCTGAGCCAGTGGTGGCCGTCACCCTTCGTGGTCGACGGCGTTCGGTACGCCACGGCGGAGCACTGGATGATGGCGGGAAAGGCGCGGCTCTTCGGGGACGCGGAGGCCGAGCGGCAGGCGCTCGATGCGGGCAGTCCGGCGGCGGCCAAGCGGGCCGGGCGGCTGGTGCGCGGTTTCGACGACGCGATATGGGAGCGCGAGCGGTCCGCGATTGTGCGCGCGGGCAGTGTGCACAAGTTCGGTCAGAATGCCGAGCTGCGCGATTTTCTGCTGGCCACGGGGGACAGGGTGCTCGTCGAGGCCAGCCCGCTTGACCGGGTGTGGGGCATCGGGCTGGCCTCGGACGACGCGCGGGCCCAGGATCCCGCGCTCTGGCGCGGGCTCAATCTGCTGGGGTTCGCGCTGATGGAGGCGCGTGAGGAGTTGCGGGGCCGGTCCGGCTAACGCCTGACGCCGTCGATCACGAGAGAGTTGGAGTAGTCGTCGTAGACGTTGTCCTTGTCCCGCTCCTCGTTGATCGCCCTATTGATCCCCCAAGCCATCACACCGACGATGATGAGGCCGATGACGATTCCGACAGAGCCGAGGATGATGCCGGCCAGAGCCATTCCGCTGTTGGTCGCCTCGCCCCGCTGGGCGCGCTTCCTGCCGAGGATGCCGAAGATCAGGGCGAGCACACCCAGGATGATCCCGACGACCCCGTACAGACAGAACAGACAGACGGAGAGGATGCCGAGCACCATCGCGGTGGTGCCCATGCCGTTCGCCGGGGCGGACTGCCACGCGGTCTGGCCGTAGTTCTGATAACCCGGGTATCCGGGGTAGCCACCGTAGGGATCACCCACGCCCGGGCCCACGCCGGGGCCGGGCTGCGGGGCGCTCGGGGCGGCGGGGTAGCCGTACGGTCCGGCGGCGGGCTGTGCCGGTCCGCCCGGGGCTATCGGAGGAGGCGGTACGGCACCCGCGTCGGCAGTGAGCCCGGTACTGGGCATCGACGTCACCGTCGGCTGGTCGTGCACGGGCGCCACCGGCGGCGTCGGGGCGGCGGGCTTGTGCAGCGGCACCTTGTTCTGTGCCGCGCTGCTCTCCGGAGGAGCCCAGGGATCGCGGTCGCGGGGCTCGGGCCCGCCCGGCGGCTGGGCCTGGTTGTCAGACATGGTTCTCCCCCATCGTGGTTCGGTCATGCTACGGGCTGCGGCCCGCGCTCGACCCAGGCCCCCCTACGATGATCCCTGACCCGAACGGTGGCCCCCGACCCGAACAGCCGGTCGCACCGCCCTCGCACCCCGCCCTCGCGCACCTTGGTGCTTATCCCATCGCCCGTGGAGGACCCCGATGACCGATCTGCACCCCTTCATCGCGGGGCTTCCCAAGGCCGAGCTGCATGTGCACCATGTCGGCTCCGCCTCCCCGCGCATCGTTGCCGAGCTGGCCGCCCGCCACCCCGACTCCAAGGTCCCCACCGACCCCGAGGCGCTCGCCGACTACTTCTCCTTCACCGACTTCGCGCACTTCATCGAGGTCTATCTGTCGGTCGTGGACCTGATCCGCACACCGGAGGACGTACGGCTGCTCACCTTCGAGGTGGCCCGCGACATGGCCCGGCAGAACATCCGCTACGCCGAGCTGACCGTCACGCCGTTCAGCTCGACCCGCCGCGGCATCGACGAGTACGCCTTCATGGCAGCGATCGAGGACGCCCGCAAGGCTGCCGAGGCCGAGCTCGGCGTCGTACTGCGCTGGTGCTTCGACATCCCGGGCGAGGCCGGTCTCGAGGCCGCGGAGGAGACCGCGCGGCTCTCGGTGGACCTGCGCCCCGACGGCCTGGTCTCCTTCGGGCTCGGCGGCCCGGAGATCGGAGTGCCGCGGCCGCAGTTCAAGCCGTACTTCGACCGCGCGATCGCGGCCGGCCTGCACTCCGTGCCGCACGCCGGCGAGACGACAGGGCCGCAGACGATCTGGGACGCGCTGAACGACCTGCGCGCCGAGCGCATCGGCCACGGCACCAGCGCGACACAGGACCCGAAGCTGCTCGCCCACCTCGCGGAGCACCGGATTCCGCTGGAGGTGTGCCCCACCTCGAACCTCGCGACCCGCGCGGTCCGCGACCTGGACGAGCACCCGGTCAAGGAGATGGTGGACGCCGGAGTGCTGGTGACCATCAACAGCGACGACCCGCCGATGTTCGGCAGCGACCTCAACAACGAGTACGCGGTCGCCGCCAGGCTGCTTCAGCTGGACGAGCGCGGACTGGCCGACCTCGCGAAGAACGCCGTGGAGGCGTCCTTCCTTGATCCGGCCGGCAAGGCGCGGATCGTGGCGGAGATCGACGCGTACACCGCCGCATGGCCCGCCCGCTGACCGGCCCCGACAATGGGCCCATGCGCACCGTCAGTGTCGTGGGCCATCGTGGCGATCCGTACCGCGTCCGTGAGAACACCCTGCCCTCGCTCCGCTCGGCGATCGAACGGGGCGCGGACGCGGTGGAGATCGATGTACGCCTCACCCGTGACGGCGTGCCCATGCTGCTGCACGACGACTCGCTGAAACGGCTGTGGGGTCACGACCGGCCACTCGCGAAGCTCACCCGGGCCGAGGTCGACGAGCTGACCCTCGGCGGAGTGCCCACGCTGCGCGAGGCGCTGCTCGCGGTCGGCGCGCACCGCGTGATGATCGATCTGCCCGGGGCCTCGGAGGAGTCGGTGCGGACGGTGGTCGGCACCGTCCGCGAATCCGGCGCGGGCGAGCGGGTGTACTACTGCGCGGGCCCGGTCACCATGCTCGCGGTGCGGGCCACCGACTCCGCGGCCGAGATCGCGATGACATGGACGACTCTTGCGCCGCCGCGTCCCGCGCTGCTCGACGCGGTGGGGCCGCGCTGGCTCAACTACCGTTTCGGGCTGCTCGGTCAGGAGCTGACGGACCGCATCCACCGGGACGGGCTGCTGGTCTCCGCCTGGACGGTGGACACCCGGCGCACCATGCGCCGGCTGATGAAGTACGGCGTCGACGCGATCACCACCAACCGCGTGGACACGCTGCACTCCACGGTCCGGCCGAACTCCCCTGGCGGCAGGCCGTCTTGATCCGTCCGGCATGATGGCCCTGACGCAGCCGGCCGAGGAGCGACACGTGACCGACAGGATCCGCACCGACGTAGCGCACAACGCCAGGGTCTGGAACCACTGGCTGGGCGGCAAGGACAACTATCCGGTCGACCGCGCGGTGGGCGACCACGTCACCGGGCTGTACCCGAGCATCGGCGAAGTGGCGCGCGCGGACCGGGCGTTCCTGGGCCGCGCGGTCACACACCTCGTGAGTGAGGCGGGGGTACGCCAGTTCCTGGACATCGGCACCGGTCTGCCCACGGTCGAGAACACCCATGAAGTCGCCCAGCGCATCGCGCCCGACGCCCGGATCGTGTACGTCGACAACGACCCGATAGTGCTGGCGCACGCGCGCGCCCTGCTCACCAGCTCTCCCGCAGGCGCGACCGAGTATCTGGACGCGGATGCGCACGACCCGGAGTCGATCGTCAGCTCGGTCGAGGCGACACTGGATCTGAAGCGGCCGGTGGCGGTGATGATGCTCGGCATCCTGAACTTCGTGATGGATACCGACGAGGCGCGGTCGATCGTGCGCAGGCTGATGGAGGCGGTGCCGTCCGGCAGCTATCTCGTACTCACGCATCCGACGCTGGAGCTGGGCGGCGAGGGCAACTCCGAGGCGATGGCGTTCTGGAACGAGAACGCGACACCGCCGATCACCGCGCGCAGCCGCGCGGAGTTCGCCTCGTTCTGCGAGGGCCTCGACCTGCTGGAGCCGGGCATCGTGTCGTGCGCACGCTGGCGGCACGACCCGGCGACCGGCGCCGAGCCGGTACAGGTGGCGCAGTTCGGCGCGGTCGCCCGCAAGCCGTAGCTGCGAGCGGCGGCGTCGCCCTCGGCGGCGTGCGGGGCCCGGGCCGCGAACAGTCCATGTGCGACAGGCGAGTTCATGGTCGCGGGCCTGCTACAGGCCGACGATGGAGTTCCACCGCTCGGCGAACTCCGTGCGCTCCTCGGATGTGATGTCCCTCGCGATCGCCAGGCGCTTGCGCATCTCGTCGTCGGGGAAGATCAGCGGGTCTTCGGCAAGAGCGGCCGTCTCCTCGTCCTTGAACGAGGCCAGGACGTCACGGGCGGCCGGCACCGGGCAGACGTAGTTGACCCAGGCCGCGAGCGCGGCGGCGACCTCCGGCTCGTAGTAGTGGTCCACGAGCGCCTCGGCATTGCGCTTGTGGCGGGCGAGGTTGGGGATCATCAGGCTTTCCGCCCACAGCTCCGCGCCCTCCTGCGGCACGACGAACTCGATGTCCGGGTTGTCGGCCTGGAGCTGGATGACATCGCCGGAGTACGCCTGGCAGGCCAGCACGTCGCCGGTGGAGAGGTCCTTGATGTAGTCGTTGCCGGTGAAGCGCCTGATGTGCTTCGCCTTCACCAGCCGCTCCACCTGCTCGCACACGGTGTGGAAGTCGTCGGCGGTCCAGCGGGTGACATCGACGCCGTTGCCCTGCATAAGCAGCGCGAAGGATTCATCGAGGCCGGACAGCAGCGTGACCTTGCCGCGCAGGTCGTCCGCCCACAGGTCATCGGTGTGCTGGATCTCGCGGCCGAGCCTCCTGCGGTTGTACGCGATGCCGGTGATCCCGGACTGCCAGGGGACGCTGTGCAGCCGCCCGTCGTCGAAGGCGGGTGAACGCAGCTGCGGGTCGAGGTACTTGGCGACGTTCGGCTGCTTGGCGCGGGCCATCTCCTGCACCCAGCCGAGCCGTACGAAGCGGGCGGCCATCCAGTCGCTGACCACGATCAGATCCCGGCCGGTCTCCTGATGGTTCATCAGCGCGGGGCTGATCTTCCCGAAGAACTCGTCGTTGTCGTTGATCTCCTCGGTGTATCGGACGGAGATCCCGGTGCGTTCGGTGAAGGCGTTGAGGGTGGGGCGCTCGGAGGTGTCCTCGTAGTCCGTGTCGACGTACAGCGGCCAGTTGGCGAAGTCGACGCTCCGGTCGCGCTCGGAGTCGTCGCGCCGTGCGCGCTCTGAGGGCTTCACGTACGCCGCGGGCACCCCGCATCCGGTGAGCGCGGCGCCGGCGGCGAAGCCGAACAGCAGGGACCGCCGTGACATGGGGTTCATCCGGATCGCTGGCACGTCCGAAGAATGGCGGGCGGGAGCTACGCGCAGCAATGGACGCTGCGTCGATCGGTACGTGCTTCGGGCGGCCACTCTGTCGATCATGGACATGTGTCTATACTTACTGGACACCTGTCCAAGAAGTTGAGGTCAATGATGAACACAACGGCACATGTCCTGGTCGGCCTCGTGGCCGCGCTCCACGCGTACATCCTGGTTCTGGAGATGTTCCTGTGGCAGCGCAAGCCGGGCCGCGGCCTCTCCGGCTTCGACTCGGAGATGGCCCGCGCGACGGCCCCCCTCGCCGCGAACCAGGGCCTGTACAACGGCTTTCTGGCGGCGGGCCTGGTCTGGGGCCTGATCGCCGCGGACCCGACGGGGTACCGCGCGCAGGTCTTCTTCCTCAGCTGCGTGGTGATCGCGGGCCTGTACGGCGGCTTCACCGCGAACCGGCGCATCCTGGTGGCTCAGGCGCTGCCGGGGGCGCTGGCACTGGCGGCGGTCCTGGTGGCCGGATGAGCACGAGCTCCACCGGCGACCCGCGCGCGGAGCGCACCCGGGCCAGGCTGCGCGAGGCGCTGCTGGAGGAGTGCGCGGAACAGCCGCTGGAAGAGGTGAGCGTCGCGGCCCTGGTGCGCAGGGCGGGCCTGGGCCGGGCCACGTTCTATCTGCACTACCCGGACCTGCAGGCGCTGGCGGTCGACGCCTGCGCGGAGGTGGTACGAGACGCGGTGGAGGCCCTCCACGCCTGGCGCGGCACCCCCGACCCGAGCGCTCCCCCGCCCGCCCTGACGGCCTTCTTCACCGGGCTGGCCCCGCATGCCGCGCTCTACCGCACCCTGCTGCGCGAGGGTGGCAGCGGCCCGCTGGGCGACCTGCTCCACCGCGAGCTGCGCGAACGCAGCCGCAAGGAACGCGAGTTGGCGGGTGCACCGGCCCCGGACCTGATCGCCTCGGCGGTGGCATCGGCGTTCGCGGGCGTCCTGGCGGACTGGCTGCACGGCACGATCGCCGCGACGCCGGAAGACATGGCCGCCCAGGTCTGGCGCCTCCTGGTGACGCTCCACCGCACGCCAACGAGCTGAGCGGCAGGGAGTCCGGGCGAGGCCGGCGCCGCGGGGCGCCCAGGCGTCCGGCGGCGCAGCCCGCGGTTTTCGGGAAGGGGCGGGATGGGGGAAGCCCCCACCCCGCCCCCGAGAACTACGCGTTCAGCGACGTCATCACGTGCTTGATCCGCGTGTAGTCGTCGAACCCGTACGCCGACAGGTCCTTCCCGTACCCCGACTTCTTGAAGCCGCCGTGCGGCATCTCCGCCACCAGCGGGATGTGCGTGTTGATCCACACACACCCGAAGTCCAGCGCCTTGGACATCCTCATCGCCCGCGCGTGGTCCTTCGTCCACACCGACGACGCCAGCGCGAACTCCACGCCGTTCGCCCACTCGAGCGCCTGCTTCTCGTCCGAGAAGGACTGGACCGTGATGACCGGACCGAAGACCTCGTTCTGGATGATCTCGTCGTCCTGCTTCAGGCCGGAGACGACCGTCGCCGCATAGAAGTAGCCCTTCTCGCCGACCCGGTGGCCACCCGCCTCGACCTTCGCGTGCGCCGGCAGCCGGTCGATGAAGCCCGAGACCTGGGCCAGCTGGTTCGCGTTGTTCAGCGGGCCGTACAGCACGTCCTCGTCGTCCGGCATGCCCGTCTTCGTGTCCGCCGCCGCCTTCGCCAGCGCCGAGACGAACTCGTCGTGGATCGACTCGTGCACCAGGACGCGCGTCGCGGCCGTACAGTCCTGGCCCGCGTTGAAGTAGCCCGCCACTGAGATGTCCTCGACGGCCTTGGCGATGTCGGTGTCCTCGAAGACGACGACCGGCGCCTTGCCGCCCAGCTCCAGGTGGACGCGCTTGACGTCCTTGGCCGCGGACGCGGCGACCTGCATGCCCGCCCGTACGGAACCGGTGATGGACGCCATCGCCGGGGTCGGGTGCTCGACCATCGCGCGGCCGGTCTCCCGGTCACCGCAGATGACGTTGAAGACGCCCTTGGGCACGATCGAGCCGATGATCTCGGCGATCAGGACCGTCGACGCGGGCGTCGTGTCGGACGGCTTGATGACGACGGTGTTGCCCGCCGCCAGCGCCGGCGCGAACTTCCAGACGGCCATCATCATCGGGTAGTTCCACGGCGCGACCTGCGCGCAGACGCCGACCGGCTCACGCCGGACGATGGAGGTGAAGCCCTCCATGTACTCGCCGGCCGACCGGCCCTCCAGCATCCGCGCCGCGCCCGCGAAGAAGCGGATCTGGTCCACCATCGGCGGGATCTCTTCGGTGCGGGTGAGCTCGAGCGGCTTGCCGGTGTTCTCCGATTCGGCCGCGATCAGGTCCTCGGCCCGCTCCTCGAAGGCGTCTGCGATCTTCAGCAGGACCTTCTGGCGCTCGGCCGGGGTGGTGTCGCGCCAGCCCGGGAAGGCGGCCGCGGCAGCGTCCATGGCGGCGTCGACGTCTGCCTGCCCGGAGAGCGGCGACGTGGCGTACACGTCACCGGTGGCCGGGTTGACGACCTCGATTGTCCGCCCGTCGGCGGCGTCCCGGAACTCCCCGTTGATGTAGTTGCGCAGACGACGCAGCTCGGTGGTCACTGTTGCCACCCCTCCTGTCAGATGTCCGATGGGTGAGACCTCCACCCTAATCTCCTACGTGACGCTTTCGACAGCCCCAACCCCCCGCAACTTCGGATTCGGTGAAATTGCGGCCCCAGAACAACGAATATCATCGCTCAGGGCTTGCGGGACAGACGAGTCGCAGTGCAGAGTGAGCTCGTGGCCAGTCGTAACGCAGACTCCAGGAACGGCAGCGGATCATCTCCGACGATCGATGCCGTCTCCCTCGCAATCATCGAACAGCTCCAGGAGGACGGGCGTCGTCCGTACGCCGCCATCGGCAAGGCCGTGGGCCTGTCCGAAGCGGCCGTCCGGCAGCGCGTCCAGAAGCTGCTCGACCAGGGCGTGATGCAGATCGTCGCCGTCACGGACCCACTCACCGTGGGCCTGCGACGCCAGGCGATGGTCGGCATCACGGTCGAGGGCGACGTCGACCCGGTGGCCGATGCGCTCACAGCCATGGCCGAGTGCGAGTACGTGGTGATGACCGCGGGCTCGTTCGACCTCATGGTGGAGATCGTCTGCGAGGACGACGACCACCTGCTCGAAGTGATCAACAAGCGGATACGCGCGCTCCCCGGCGTGCGCACCACCGAGAGCTTCGTCTACCTCAAGCTCAAGAAGCAGACCTATATGTGGGGAACCCGATAGCCGTGAGCAAGGACCTCTCCAAAGCCGCCTACGACCACCTGTGGATGCACTTCACCCGCATGTCGTCGTACGAGAACGCACCCGTCCCCACCATCGTGCGTGGTGAGGGCACCTACATCTACGACGACAAGGGCAAGCGCTACCTCGACGGCCTCGCCGGCCTCTTCGTGGTCAACGCCGGCCACGGCCGCGTAGAGCTCGCCGAGACCGCGTACAAGCAGGCGCAGGAGCTCGCCTTCTTCCCGGTGTGGTCCTACGCCCACCCGAAGGCCGTCGAGCTCGCCGAGCGGCTGGCGCACCACGCCCCCGGCGACCTCAACAAGGTCTTCTTCACCACCGGCGGCGGCGAGGCTGTCGAGACCGCCTGGAAGCTGGCGAAGCAGTACTTCAAGCTGCAGGGCAAGTACACCAAGTACAAGGTCATCTCGCGTGCGGTCGCCTACCACGGCACCCCGCAGGGCGCCCTGTCCATCACCGGTCTGCCCGCGCTCAAGGCCCCCTTCGAGCCGCTGGTCCCCGGCGCTCACAAGGTGCCGAACACCAACATCTACCGCGCGCCGATCCACGGCGACGACCCGGAGGCCTTCGGCCGCTGGGCCGCCGACCAGATCGAGCAGCAGATCCTCTTCGAGGGCCCCGAGACGGTCGCGGCGGTCTTCCTGGAGCCGGTACAGAACGCCGGTGGCTGCTTCCCGCCGCCGCCCGGGTACTTCCAGCGGGTCCGTGAGATCTGCGACCAGTACGACGTGCTGCTCGTGTCGGACGAGGTCATCTGTGCCTTCGGCCGACTCGGCACGACGTTCGCCTGCGACAAGTTCGGCTACGTACCGGACATGATCACCTGCGCCAAGGGCATGACCTCGGGCTACTCCCCGATCGGCGCGTGCATCATCTCCGACCGCCTCGCCGAGCCGTTCTACAGGGGCGACAACACCTTCCTGCACGGCTACACCTTCGGCGGCCACCCGGTCTCCGCCGCGGTGGGCCTGGCCAACCTCGACATCTTCGAGCGCGAGGGCCTCAACCAGCACGTCCTGGACAACGAGGGCAACTTCCTGTCCACGCTGCAGAAGCTGCACGACCTGCCGATCGTCGGCGACGTACGCGGAAACGGCTTCTTCTACGGCATCGAGCTGGTGAAGGACAAGGTCACCAAGGAGTCCTTCACGGACGAGGAGACCGAGCGCGTGCTCTACGGCTTCCTCTCCAAGGCGCTGTACGAGAACGGTCTGTACTGCCGGGCCGACGACCGCGGTGACCCGGTCGTGCAGCTGGCGCCGCCGCTGATCGCCGACCAGTCGACGTTCGACGAGATCGAGCAGATTCTGCGCACGGTCCTCACGGAGGCCTGGACGAAGCTCTGACCTTTGGTCGCTTACGGCAAACGGCCCGGGGCACCCGGCATCTCATTCGGCCATCCGAGTGGGATGGGGTGCACCCGGGCCGCGTGCTTCCCGATACGCCGGTTCTGAATCCATACCGTGCCGAGTGACCGATCGGCCCTGTCTTCGTTCCCCCGTACGGGGGAGGAGAAATCTGATCAGAACCGAGGTGTACGCCATGGTGGCCCCGCCGGACAACGATGTGCTCTGGGCACGTTCCCTGCACCACTCCCACAGCGGCTCGCCCGCGCTCGTCGGCGTTTCGCTGGGTGTGCGCGAGGGCGAGATCCTCGCCGTGTACGGCCCGCGCGGCAGCGGAAAGACCACGCTGCTGCGGTGCCTGTCCGGCCAACTCGTCGCCGACAAGGGCGAAGTGTGGTTCAACAGCTCCCCCGTGCACACGCTGACCCCGCTGCTGCGCGAGCGGCTCCGGCGCAACCGGTTCGGCTGGATCGACCCCGAGCCGACGCTGGTCCCAGAGCTGACGGCGTGGGAGAACGCGGCCCTGCCGCAGCTGCTGCGCGGCGCGTCGCACCGCAAGGCGAAGGCCGCGGCGATGGAGTGGCTGGAGCGGCTCGACATCGGCGCGTGCGCCCGGCTACGGCCGCATGCGCTGCTGCAGGCGCAGCGGCAGCGGGTCGCCACGGCACGGGCGCTGGTCAGCACGCCACTGGTGGTGTTCGCCGACGAGCCGACGGCGACGCTGCACCGCGCGGACGGGACGGGGGTGCTGCGTACGTTGATGGCCGCGGCCCGCTCGCACCGGATCACCGTCGTGCTCGCCACGCACGACCCGGAGGTGGCAACGCGCGCGGACCGCTCGGTCACGCTCGTGGACGGCCGGCGCGTCAATTCGCTCGCGACCGCCGACGCGGAAGGCCGAGCCGAGTGCTCGCTCTCCGTCTAGCCCGCGGTACGCACCCTCTCGTCCTGCTGCGCCGGCTGATGGTGGCGGCGGCGTCGGCGGGTGTGGGCTTCCTGCTGCTGTGCACGCTGACGTACGCGCTGTCCCATCCCACCGACTCGGGCACATCGGGGCTACGGCTGCTCTGGTGCCTGATCCCGCTCGCGGCGACGGTGCACTTCGCGGTGGCGGTGGCGCGTACGGATCCGAGTACGCGGCCCAGGCCCGGCCTCTCGGCGGTCGGCCTGGGGCCCGCCAGGCTCACCGCGCTGGCCGCTGTCTCCACTGCCGTCTCGGGCACGCTCGGCAGCATGCTCGCTCTACTCATCTTCCTTCATCTGCGGGGCGATCTGACGGGGCTGCCGTTCGACGGGGCGACGGCCGAGCTGCTGGCCGCGGACCAGCCGCTGCCGCTGGCGGCCGCGCTGACGCTCCTCGCGCTGGTGCCGCTGCTGGCCTCGGTCGCCGCGGCACTGTCCCTGCGCCCGCGCCGGGTGCCCCCGCCGCCGGACGCGGCGTCCTCCGCGCCGACCGAGCTGCCGTGGGGCGTCGCGCTGATGGCCATCGGCATGGCCGTCGAGACGTACGCGGGCCGCGGTGGCGCCGGCTCACCGCTCCCCGTCCCGGGCGAGATCGACGGCAACCCGGCCGGCGTTCTCGTCGGCTGGACCCTCACCGCCCTGGGCCTGGCCCTGGCGGGCCCGGGCATCACCCACTTCAGCGGCCGGCTCCTCCAGTCGCTGCGCCCGGGCGCGACCCGTCTGCTGGCGGGCCGCATCCTGATGGAGGAATCCCGCCGCATCGGCCGCCCTCTCGGCGTGGTCTGCGCGGTCGCCTCTGCGGCGATCGAGGCCGCCACGCTGTACGGCGGTACGGCCGAGCAGCCCATCGGCCTCCTGACGGGCCTGGGCACGGCACTGGTGATGACGTGCACGACGGCGACACTGCTGGTCTCGGCCCTGGAGGCAAGGCAGACCCGCGCCACGAACACGGACTCCCTCCGCAGCATGGGCATCCCCGCGACGGTCCTGCGCAACGCAACCGCTCTGCGCGCGGCGGCACTTCTGGCGGTCTTCGCCCCCCTGACGTGGGCGGTGACGGCCCTGGCAGCGGTCCCGTTCTCAAACTGAGCGCGCGGTGAGCAGCAGCCAGCCGTACACCGCCCGCGGGGAAAAGACCCGCCCCGCGCCGCCCCACCCGCAGGGCCTATCGTGGCCGCATGGTGCATGGACACGGACCGCAAGCCCACAGCCACGACCGCGAGATAGAGACCCTCGAGGAGTTCGACCACGTCGTCGCCCACGGCTCACTCGTCGGTCACCGCGTCCAGTCCGTCGACCTGACAGACCGCACTTTCGCCCTGCTCTCCGCCGACACCACCGGCGCCGTCTTCCTCGGCTGCCCCATGCAGCCCGACGCCGCCGCCAAGGTCAGGGCCGACGGCGCGCTCGTCTTTCCGCCCGTCCCCGATCTGCCCTTCGACCCGTACCGCGGGCTCCTGTACTCCCCTGACGAGCTCTACGAAGGCCTCGCCGCCGGCGGCTACGAAGCCACCCCCGACGCCCTCGCCTACGACTGGTTCCAGCGGACCAAGGCCGACGGCGACATCTTCGCCTCCATGCTCCGGTCGATCCACGACGACGCGATCTCCGACGCTCTGGACGAACTCCTCGTCGGCGCCCGCGTCGTGGGCGTGATGGGCGGCCACGCGATGGCCCGGGGCACCGACGCGTACGCAGGCGCCGCCCGCCTCGGACAGGCCCTCGCGAGGGCCGGATTCACCGTCGCCACTGGCGGCGGACCGGGTGCGATGGAGGCCGCGAACCTCGGTGCGTACGCCGCCCCGCGCCCCGACGAGATGCTCGACGAGGCGCTCGAACTCCTCGCCAAGGCCCCCTCCTTCATCCCCTCGATCTCCGACTGGGCGGGCGCGGCCTTCGAGGTGCGGGACCGCTGGCCCGGCGGCGGTGACTCCGTCGGAATCCCCACCTGGTTCTACGGCCACGAGCCGCCGAACGCCTTCGCGGGCCACATCGGCAAGTACTTCGCCAACGCCACCCGCGAGGACGGCCTCCTCGCCCGCTCCAACGCCGGTGTGATCTTCCTGCCCGGCGCCGCCGGCACAGTCCAGGAGATTTTCGACAGCGCGACCCCGAACTACTACGAGTCCCGCGGCGAGCCGACCCCCATGGTCCTCGTCAACCGCACGCACTGGACGGAGCGGCTCCCCACCTGGCCGCTGCTCCAGTCCCTCGCGGCGGGCCGCTCGATGGAGTCCCGTATCGCGCTCGTCGACTCGGTCGACGAGGCGCCCGACGCGCTGCGCCGCCTCACCGGCCTCAGGTAAAGAGCGGCACGAAAGCAGAAGCAACTTCCGGCCCCAAACTCACGTCTGGCAGTTGGACTGACCCCACGTGAACGGAGCTCCTGGTGCTGATCGGCCTACTGACCGCTGTCGCGGCCTCGATCTGTTACGGCACGGGGTCGGTGCTGCAAGCCGTGGGATCCCGCAAGGCCGCCCGCCGCGAGGCGGCCGCGGCGGGCGTCACCCAGCACGGCGGACCGAGCCTGTCCTCCACGGCACAGGCCGCGATGACCTGGGAGTTCATCGTCGGCACGATCCTGGACTTCGTCGGCTTCGGCCTGGGCGCACTGGCCGCCCGTCTCCTCCCGCTATTCCTCTCGCAGACCGTGATCAGCGCGAATCTGGTGATCACGGCGGTGCTGAGCGTGAAGCTGCTGGGCATCAAGCTGAACCGCGCCGAGTGGACCTCCATCGCCGTCGTCTGCTCGGCCCTGGTGTTGCTGGCCACGGCCGCGGGCCCGGAGGGCAGCGGCCACACCCCGATCGCGACCCACTGGTGGCTGCTGGCGATCTCGCTGCTGCTGATGGTCGGCGGCACCGTCGTCGTACGCCTCCTCGGCGCGCGCGCCGCGATCCTGGCGGGTCTGCTGTCCGGCCTCGGCTTCGGCGCGCTGGGCGTCGGCGTACGCGTCCTGAACGGCATCGACCCCTTCGATCTGGGCGCCCTGCTCTCGGACCCCGCGCTCTACGCGATCCTGGTGGCCGGGATCGGCGGCATGTATCTGCACACCGTCGCACTGCAGATCGGCTCGGTGAACGGCGCGACCGCGGCGCTGGTCGTGGGCGAGACCGTACTGCCGGGCATGATCGGCGTGCTGTGGCTGGGCGACTCGTCCCGCCCCGGCTTCGCCTGGATGGCGATTCTCGGCTTCGTACTGGCGGTGGCGGGCGCGGTCGCGGTGGCCTGGTTCGGCGCGCCAGAGGCCCATGGCACGGAGCCGCAGCCGACGGACTCGCACCCCGATGAGCTGATCTCCGTCCCCTAGCCGCCCCGTCCATTACCCGGCGGGGTGATCGGCGATTCCCGCAGCGAGCAGCAAGTGCTCACCCGGCCGGGTCCAGTACCACCACATCGGCGGCGGCGAAGACGACCCCCACCTCGGCCCCTTCATCCGGCGCGTCCCGCAGCGAGCATTCCGCCTCCAGCGGCGGCCCGTCACAGGGCCGCAGCTGTACGGCGACGTGGTTGCCCCGGAACGTACGCCCCTCGACCGTGCAGGGCAGCCCGTCCGAGGCGTCGGCCAGCCGCACCCCGGCGGGCCGGACCAGCACCTTGCACTCGCCCTGCGGCGAACCCTCCGGCACCGGGATCTTGCCCCACACCGTGTCGGCGGCGGCACCGCCCACCGTCGCCGGCACCACATTGTCGAAGCCGAGGAAGCGGGCCACGAACTCGGAGGCGGGCCGCTCCCAGACCTCCAGCGGCGTGCCCGCCTGGGCGATCCGTCCGTCCCGCATGACGACGACGCGGTCGGCGAGCGCGAAGGCCTCGCCCTGGTCGTGGGTGACGGCGAGCACGGTGGTGCCCAACCGACCGAACAGCCCGCGCAGTTCGACGACGAGACGCTCCCGCAGCCCGCGGTCCAGCTGGCCGAGCGGCTCGTCCAGCATCAGCAGCCGGGGCTCCGGCGCGAGCGCACGGGCCAGCGCCACCCGCTGCTGCTCCCCGCCGGACAGCGAGGCAACGGCCCGGCGCTGCGCGGCCGGCAGCCCGACGAGCTCCAGCAACTCGTCGACGCGGCGGGCCTGTTCGGCCCGGCCGCTGCCGTGCATCCGCAGCCCGAAGGCGACGTTGCCGCCCACGTCGCGCTGCGGGAAGAGCTGGTGGTCCTGGAACATCAGGCCCACACCGCGCCGGTGCACCGGCACCCCGGCCTGGTCCGCGCCGGACAGCAGCACCCGCCCGGCGTCGGCGGTCTGCAGCCCGGCGACGATCCGCAGCAGCGTTGACTTACCGCTGCCGCTCGGCCCCAGCACGCAGACGATCTCGTGCTCGGCGACCTCCAGATCCACCGAGTCGAGCGCCGCCCGCGCCCCGAACCGTACGGTCACGCCCTCAAGCCGCAGCAACGCCATCAGAACTCTCCGGAGGTCTTGTCGGTACGGATGCGTTCGAGGAGCAGCAGCGCCGCCGCGCACACCACCATCAAGATCGTGCTCAGCGCCATCGCCTGCCCGTAGTTGAGCTCACCGGGCCGGCCGAGAAGCCGGGCCACGGCCACCGGCAGCGTCGGATTGTCGGGCCTGGCGATGAACACGGTCGCCCCGAACTCGCCGAGCGACACGGCGCATGCGAACCCCGCGGCGATCAGCAGCGCCCGCCGCACCAACGGCAGGTCCACCTCCCGCCACACACGCAGCGGGGACGCGCCGAGCACCGCCGCGGCCTCGCGCAGTCGCTCGTCCACCGCTCGCAGCACCGGCAGCATGATGCGTACGACGAAGGGCACTGCGACCAGCGCTTGGGCGAGGGGCACCAAAATCCACGACCCGCGCAGATCGAGCGGCGGCTTGTCGAGGGTAATGAGGAACCCGAAGCCGACGGTCACCGCGGAGACGCCGAGCGGCAGCATCAGCAGCGCGTCGAAGCCGCGCACCAGCCGGCCGGCCTTCCGGGTGAGCGCGGCCGCGGCGAGGCCGCCGACGGTGAGCGCGATGGCGGTCGCGACGAATGCGTAACTCAACGAGTTCCACACGGCGTCGATGGGCGGCACGAGGAAGGCCCCACCGCTCGCATCGCTGGAGGCGAGCGCCCGGTAGTAGCCGAAGCCATAGCCTCCGGGACCGTCGAAGGAGCGCTCGACCAGGACGCCGAGCGGGGCCAGGACCAGCAGCAGGATCGTGGCGAGCACCGCGCCGAGCAGCACCCACTGCCCCGCGCCACTCGGTCGGCGCGCGGTCTGCGCCGGGTCCACCAGCTTCAGCGCGGTCTCCCGCCGCCGTACCGTCCGCGCGTGCACGGCGAGGATCGCGCCGACCGCGGCGAACTGCAGCAGCGTGAGCACCGCCGCCGTGGGCAGATCCAGCAGTTGAGCCGTCTGACGGTAGATCTCCACCTCAAGTGTGGAGAAGGCCGGCCCGCCGAGGATCAGTACGACGCCGAAGGAGCTGAAGGTGAACAGAAAGACCATCAGGGCGGCCGCCGCCACGGCGGGCGCGAGCGCGGACAGCGTCACCCGCCGCCAGGCCGCGAACCGCCCGGCGCCCAGGACTCGCGCGGCCTCCTCCTGACGCGGGTCGAGTTGCGACCACAGTCCGCCCACGGTCCGTACGACCACCGCGTAGTTGAAGAAGACATGGGCGAGCAGGATCGCCCAGACGGTCGTGTCGAACCTGACGCCCCACAGCTCGTCGAGCAGCCCGCCGCGCCCCAGCAGCGCCAGGAACGCCGTCCCTACGACGACGGTCGGCAGCACGAACGGAACGGTGACCACCGCCCGCAGCAGCCGCTTCCCGGGAAAGTCGAGGCGGGCGAAGACGTACGCGCCGGGCAACGCGATCAGGAGGGTGAGCGCAGTGGAGGCGAGCGCCTGCCAGATGGTGAACCACAGCACCTGCTGAATGTCGGAACGGCCCAGCACCTCGCCGATCCGCCCGAACTGCCATACCCCGTCGATCTCCAGACCGCGGCCCACGATCGCGACGACGGGATAGGCGAAGAAGACCGCGAAGAACGCGACGGGCCCGGCCATCAGCCCGAGCCGCGCCGCATTCCCGCGGACGGACCTGCCTACTTCAGCACGAGCGAGGACCACGACTGGACCCACTGCTCACGGTTCTTGGCGATCTTGTCAGGCGCGACGGTCTCCGGCTTGTCGACGACCGCGCCGAACTTGGTGAACAGCTCGGGCAGCTTCGCGTCCTTCACCACCGGGTTCACGAACATGTTCAGCGGCATGTCCTCCTGGAACTTCTTGGAGACCAGGAAGTCCAGCAGGGCCTTGCCGCCCGCCTCGTTCTTCGCACCGTCGAGAAGACCCGCGAACTCCGTCTGGCGGAAGCAGGTTCCGGTCGCGACGCCGGTGGGCGCCTCGGTCGGCTGCGGCTTGGCGAAGAGCACCTCGGCGGGCGGGCTGGACGCGTATGAGACGACCAGCGGCCGGTCCGCCTCGGCCTTCTTGCCACCGGCCGAACCGGAGAACTCCTCGTTGTACGCCTGCTCCCAGCCGTCGACGACCTTGACGCCGTTGGCCTTCAGCTTCTTCCAGTAGTCCTGCCAGCCTTCGTCGCCGTACTTACCGACGCTGCCGAGGAGGAAGCCGAGACCGGGCGACGAGGTCGCGGCATTCTCGGTGACGAGGAGGTTCTTGTACTCGGGCTTGATCAGGTCGTCGAAGGACTGCGGGGGCGCGAGCTTCTTGTCGGCGAAGTACTTCTTGTCGTAGTTGACGCAGATGTCGCCGGTGTCGACGGGCGTGACGCGGTGTTTGTCCTTGTCGAGCTGCGCCTCGTCGGACACCTGGCCGAGGCCCTTGGCGACGTACGGCGTGAACAGGTCGTTGTCGAGCGCCCGCGAGAGCAGGGTGTTGTCGACGCCGAAGAAGACATCGCCCTGCGGGGAGCCCTTGGTGAGGATCTCCTTGTTGAGGGCCGCGCCCGCGTCACCGCTCTTGAGCACCTTGACCGTGTAGCCGGTCTCCTGGGTGAACTCCTTCAGCACGGCCGGGGAGGCGGCGAAGGAGTCATGGCTGACGAGCGTCACGGTCTTGGACTCCGAGCCGCCGGAGGAGGAGTCCTTGGACTCCCCGCCGCAGGCCGCGAGGGTCGAGATGCCGAGAGCGGCGGCGACGGCGGTAACCGTCAACTTCTTGGTGGTGCTCACTGAAATTCCTCCTGGAGTGACCAGGAAGAGACGCGGCCCTGCTCACAAAGTGAGCAGGGCGCAACAGCTTGAGTGGTGACCGAACTTCCTACCCAGAATGACCTGGGCAAGGTTCAGAGGGTCTGCGACCGCTGTGCTGTTTCATAGCGGTGGTCGCACTCTCAGCGCTGTGGCGCTCCCCTGTCGGAATATGTAAATGTTCGAGCCAAGATTACCGCTCGGAGGCCGCGAGCTGTCCGCACGCTCCGTCGATCTCCTGGCCACGGGTGTCGCGGACGGTGACGGGCACGCCATGGGCCGCGATGGCCTCCACGAACGCCTTCTCGTCCTCCGGGCGGGAGGCCGTCCACTTCGATCCCGGCGTCGGGTTGAGCGGGATCAGGTTCACATGGACCCGCTTGCCCTTGAGGAGGCGGCCCAGCAGGTCGCCCCGCCACGCCTGGTCGTTGATGTCCCTGATCAGTGCGTACTCGATGGAGATGCGGCGGCCCGACTTCTCCGCGTACTCCCAGGCGGCGTCCAGCACCTCCCGTACCTTCCAGCGGGTGTTGACCGGGACCAGGGTGTCGCGCAGCTCGTCGTCCGGCGCGTGCAGCGAGACGGCGAGACGGCACTTGAAGCCCTCGTCGGCGAAGCGCAGCATGGCGGGAACCAGGCCGACGGTCGACACGGTGATGCCGCGCTGCGAGAGCCCGAGCCCGTCCGGCTCGGGGTCGGTGAGGCGGCGGATGGAGCCGACGACCCGCTTGTAGTTGGCGAGCGGCTCACCCATACCCATGAAGACGATGTTGGACAGCCGCGCCGGGCCTCCCCCAGAGCCTTCGGCCTGGGAGGTACCCCCAGGCACCTCACCGTCACGCAGGGCGCGCATGCCGTCGACGATCTGGTGCACGATCTCGGCGGTCGACAGATTGCGGTCGAGCCCCGCCTGCCCGGTGGCGCAGAAGGGGCAGTTCATCCCGCAGCCGGCCTGCGACGAAATGCACATCGTCACCCGGTCCGGGTAGCGCATCAGGACGGATTCGACGAGCGTGCCGTCGTGCAGCCGCCACAGCGTCTTGCGGGTGGTGTCGTCGTCGCACGAGATGTGCCGGACGACCGACATCAGATCGGGCAGCAACTCGGACGCGAGCTTCTCTCGCGCGGCGGCGGGGATGTCGGTCCACTGGGTGGGGTCGTGGGCGTACCGCGCGAAGTAGTGCTGCGAGAGCTGCTTGGCGCGGAACGGCTTTTCGCCGATCGCGGCGACGGCGTCCTTGCGCTCGGCGGGCGTGAGGTCGGCAAGGTGCCGCGGGGGCTTCTTGGCTCCGCGGGGCGCGACGAAAGTGAGTTCTCCGGGCTTGGGCATGGTGCTATCAGTGTCGCAGACCGAATCTCGTGACCTGCGGCCGTTGCCGCCCGGGGTGGGCATTGACGGTCGTTGTTGGTCACTGCTGGGCACCCTCGGACGGCCCACAGACGGCCCAGCCGAAGGGCGTTCTGGCTGGCCAGCACGCCAACGGGCAGCGCCGGCGTTACCGCTGAAGCCGTCGACCACAACATGGCGAACCTCTCCCCCGCTGGTCTCTCTGTCGAAACCGGGCCGCCGGGACCTAGACTCGAACGTACGTCCGAGCCTGCGATCGCAGCAGGATTCATTGCCGAGCCCGGGGAGGGGGAAGCCTACTCGTCCGCCCGCGAGCACGGGATGCATGCCCTGCGGCACTTCTACGCCTCGGTGCTGGTGGACGCAGGAGAGAACGTCAAGGCCGTGAGCGAGTACGTGGGGCACTCCGACCCAGCCCTGACCCTGCCGGTGTACGCGCACCTCATGCACGAGTCGAGAACGAACGCGCAAGGTGGTCGACCGGGTGTTTTTGCGGGGTACAAGAGAGGCCGCCGACAATCCCTGAGCAGTAACGGGCTAGCCGCTGCGGCTTTCCACCGCGGCGGCGACATCGTCGAGGTCCTTCGCGATCGCCCTGCTCACGGCCCTGACGCCGAGGCCGCCGAGCAGCTTGGCGAGCAGACCCATGAAGCCGCCGGGCGGGACGGCCGAGAATGTCATCCGCACGGTCGTCGCCTCCGGCCCGGCGGTCAGCAGCGCGAACTCCGACACATAGTGGGTGCCTTGGGAGTCGGCCTCCACCACAAAACGCTCGGGGGGCTCGCTGGCGGTCACACACATCTCCTCGGTGGCCTCCTTCCCCAGCATCCGCCGGGTCTCACGCCACCGTGTGCCCACGCCGAAGCCGCCCTCGGTGAGGACCTCGATCCGCTCCACACCGCTGAGCACGCGCTCCGCGCCCTCAAGGTCGGTCAGGGCCTCCCACACCCGCTCGGGAGACGCCCGGATCACGCGCTCGACGACGACAGTCCTGGTTGCCATGGACCCCATGGAACCACCGGGCCGCGTCAGCCGCATGATCGTGGGCGCAGTCAGCGGCGCCTCCGTGGCAGCAACCTCGTACGCCGGAATCAAGGCTGACGGCCCAGAGACGTGCCGGTGTCGCAGAGCTACGAAGAGGGGCCCGCCGCCTGTGGACAACGAGCCCCTCACGTATAAAAGCGCAGGTCAAATGGGTCAGCCGAACCCGACGAAGATCACCATCAGCAGCCACACCACCGGAGCCGTGGGCAGCAGCGAATCCAGCCGGTCCATGATGCCGCCATGACCCGGCAGCAGCGTGCCCATGTCCTTGATGCCCAGGTCCCTCTTGATCATCGACTCGCCCAGATCGCCGAGCGTGGCGCTGACCGCGACCGCGAAGCCCAGCAGCAGACCCTGCCACCAGGTGCCGTCGTCGATGAGGAACTGCATGCACAGCGCACCCGCGCCCATCGCGAACGCCACCGCGCCGCCGAGGCCCTCGCGGGTCTTCCCCGGGCTGATGCGCGGCGCGAGCTTGTGCTTGCCGAAGCGCCAGCCGACGGCATACGCACCCGTGTCGCTGACCACGGTCAGCATCAGGAAGGTGAGCACCCGCCAAGGGCCGTCGTCCGCGGTGAGCATCAACGCGACGAAAGTTGCCAGGAAAGGAACGTAGAAAGCTGCGAAGACGCCCGCCGTGACGTCCTTCAGATAGCCCTCGGGAGGCTCCGTCATCCGCCAGACCAGCACTGCGAGCGCCGTGAGCGCCATGGCGACCCAGGCGCCCTCGGCGCCGCGCACATAACCGGCCACGACCATCGCCGCGCCGCCCACCGCGAGCGGCACCAGCGGAGCCTTGATCTGCTTGCGCTCCTCCAGCCGCGAAGTGAGTTCCCACAGCCCGACCACGACGGCGACCGCGATCACGCCGACGAACACGGCCTTGACGATGAAGAGCGACGCGACGATCACAGCGCCGAGACCGACGCCGACCCCTATGGCCGCGCGCAGATCACGGCCGGCCCGTTTCTTCTGCGGCGGCTCGGGGGCCGACGGCGGGGTGGGCATGGGCTCCTGCGGAATCTCGTCGCGGAACAGGGGGCCACCCAGCCGAGCGGCCCCCCGGTCGCGGTCGTTGCTGTCGTCGCGGTGATCGCGGTCGTCGCGGTCTCCGGCGTCTCTACCTGCGTCGGGAAAGTCCGGCACGATGGGCATGGGCCGAGTTTGCTGTGCGTCATGCTCATCGTATGCGGGACCCGCCGGGGCAGGCCCCTGGTGGGGCGGTCCCCAGAAACCGGCTCTCGGCGGGGCCCCCCAGGAAGAGTCGTTCATCAGACCTCGAGCAGCTCGGCTTCCTTGTGCTTGAGCAGCTCGTCCACCTGCGAGACGTACTTCGCGGTGGTGTCGTCGAGCTCCTTCTCCCCGCGGCGGCCCTCGTCCTCGCCGACCTCGCCGTCCTTGATCAGCTTGTCGATGGTCTCCTTGGCCTTGCGGCGCACGGAGCGGATCGAGATCTTGGAGTCCTCGGCCTTGGTCTTGGCGACCTTGATGTACTCCTTGCGGCGGTCCTGCGTGAGCTCCGGGAACACCACCCGGATGATATTGCCGTCGTTGCTCGGGTTGACGCCGAGGTCGGAGTCGCGGATTGCCTGCTCGATGTTGCGCAGCGCGCTCTTGTCGAACGGAGTCACCACGGCCATCCGCGCCTCGGGAACCGAGAACGAGGCCAGCTGGTTGATCGGGGTCAGCGCACCGTAGTAGTCCGCCACGATCTTGTTGAACATCGCCGGGTGCGCACGTCCAGTGCGGATCGCGGCGAAGTCATCCTTGGCGACCAGGACGGCCTTCTCCATCTTCTCCTCGGCCTCGAGGAGGGTCTCTTCGATCACCACTTGCTCCTGCGTGTCTTGAGTAGGCCCGGCGTCAAACTGGGCCGGCGGAACCCTGTGTCGCGTCTTCCCCTGCACGGTGTCCGACCGGCAGGACTTTGTCTATCCCTCGAGGGGCGTCCCCCGAGGGACGTCCCCCGAGTCAGGCCCGGGTGCCCTGGTCGCTCACGAGCGTGCCGATCTTCTCACCCTTGACGGCCCGAGCGATATTGCCCTCGGCGAGCAGTTCGAAGACAAGGATCGGAAGAGCGTTGTCGCGGCAGAGCGTGATCGCGGTGGCGTCGGCGACCTTGAGGTTGCGGGAGAGCACCTCGCCGTACTCCAGCGCGTCGAACTTCACCGCGTCGGGGTTGGTCTTGGGGTCGGAGTCGTAGACCCCGTCGACGCCGTTCTTGCCCATCAGCAGGGCCTCGGCGTCGATCTCCAGGGCGCGCTGCGCCGCGGTGGTGTCGGTGGAGAAGTAGGGCATGCCCATACCGGCGCCGAAGATAACGACACGGCCCTTCTCCAGGTGGCGTACTGCGCGCAGCGGGATGTACGGCTCCGCGACCTGCCCCATGGTGATGGCGGTCTGGACGCGGGAGTCGATGCCCTCCTTCTCCAGGAAGTCCTGGAGGGCGAGGCAGTTCATCACCGTGCCGAGCATGCCCATGTAGTCGGAACGGGCCCGGTCCATGCCGCGCTGCTGGAGCTCGGCCCCGCGGAAGAAGTTGCCGCCACCGATGACGACCGCGATCTGAGCACCGTCGCGGACAACCGCGGCGATCTCGCGCGCCATTGCGTGTACGACGTCGGGGTCTACGCCGAGTCCTCCACCGCCGGCGAAGGCCTCACCGGACAGCTTCAGCATGAAGCGCCCGACCTTCTTGACGTCGTGGTCGCTCTTGTCGTCGGCAGCCTGTTTGGCGTCCGCGCCCTTGTTCATGGAGATCTCCTCGTGCACATACGAAGAAGGCCATTGCCGTGGGTTACTGGTATCCCTGTCGGCAATGGCCTCCTCGTCAGATCTGCGGTCGTCCGGCGCGAGCGCGACCGGCGACTGCGTAAGGAACCCTAGCGGGCTCCCGTGTCGATCGCTTAACGGGTCAGATGCCGACCTTGATGCGCGCGAAGCGCTTCAGCGTGACACCGGCCTCGTCCAGGACCTTCTGGACAGACTTCTTGTTGTCGAGCGCGTACGGCTGGCCCAGGAGGGTGGCCTCCTTGAAGAAGCCGTTGACGCGACCCTCGACGATCTTCGGGAGGGCGGCCTCGGGCTTGCCCTCGGCGCGCGTGGTCTCCTCGGCGACGCGGCGCTCGGCCTCGACGACCTCGGCCGGGACGTCCTCACGGGAGAGGTACTTCGGCGCGAAGGCGGCGATGTGCTGCGCGACGCCCTTGGCGACCTCGGCGTTCTCCTTGTCGAGCTCGACGAGGACGCCGATCTGCGGCGGGAGGTCAGGCATGGTGCGGTGCATGTACGCGGCGACGTACCCACCGGTGAACTGCGCGAAGCGGTCCAGGACGATCTTCTCGCCGAGGTTGGCGTTGGCCTCGTCGACGTACGCCTGGACGGTCTTGCCGGGCTCGATCTCGGAGGCGAGCAGCGCCTCGATGTCGGCCGGGGAGCTCGCGGCGACGTGGGCGGCGAGCGCGGCCGCGACGGCCTGGAACTTGTCGCCCTTGGCGACGAAGTCCGTCTCACACTTCAGCTCGACGAGGACACCGGAGGTGTTGTCGTCCGAGATGAGGGAGACGACGGCGCCGTTCTCGGCGGAGCGGCCCTCGCGCTTGGCGACGCCCTTCTGGCCCTTGATGCGCAGAGCCTCGACGGCCTTGTCGACGTTGCCGTCGGCCTCGTCCAGCGCCTTCTTGCAGTCCATCATGCCGGCGCCGGTGAGCTCGCGGAGCTTCTTGACGTCAGCGGCGGTGTAGTTCGCCATGTCCTTGAATCTCTCTCGAAAGTCGAAAGTCGAAGATCTACGGGTGAGCGGCGGGGGCCGGTGCTTGTGGCACCGTCCCCCGCCGTCAACTACCGAACCTGAGCGGTCAGGCCTGCTCGGCGTCCGCGGCCGGCTTCTCGGCCTCGGCGGCCGGGGCCTCGGCAGCCGGAGCCTCGGCAGCGGGCGCCTCGGCGGCAGGGGCCTCGGCAGCGGCCTCGGCCGGCTTCTCGGCCTCGGCGGCGGCCGGAGCCTCGGCAGCCTCGTCGGAGTCCGCCTTCTTCTCGCCCTCGAGGAGGTCGCGCTCCCACTCGGCGAGCGGCTCGCCGGCGGCCTTCTCGCCCGGCTTGGAGTCACCGGTGGCGACGCCGGAACGGGCGATGAGGCCCTCGGCGACGGCGTCGGCGATCACGCGGGTGAGCAGGGTGACGGAGCGGATCGCGTCGTCGTTGCCCGGGATCTTGTAGTCGACCTCGTCAGGGTCGCAGTTGGTGTCCAGGATCGCGACGACCGGGATGTGGAGCTTGCGCGCCTCACCGACGGCGATGTGCTCCTTCTTGGTGTCGACGATCCAGACGGCGCTGGGCACCTTCTGCATCTCGCGGATGCCACCGAGGGTCTTCTCCAGCTTGGCCTTCTCGCGGGAGAGAACCAGCAGCTCCTTCTTGGTGAGGCCGGACGCGGCCACATCCTCGAAGTCGATCTGCTCAAGCTCCTTCAGACGCTGAAGGCGCTTGTAGACGGTGGAGAAGTTGGTGAGCATGCCGCCCAGCCAACGCTGGTTGACGTACGGCATGCCAACGCGCGTCGCCTGCTCGGCGATGGCCTCCTGGGCCTGCTTCTTGGTGCCGACGAACATGATGGAGCCGCCGTGAGCGACGGTCTCCTTGACGAACTCGTAGGCGCGGTCGATGTACGACAGCGACTGGAGCAGGTCGATGATGTAGATGCCGTTGCGCTCCGTGAAGATGAATCGCTTCATCTTCGGGTTCCAACGACGGGTCTGGTGACCGAAGTGGACGCCGCTTTCCAGCAGCTCCCGCATCGTGACGACGGCCATGGCCGTATCTCCTTGGATTCTCGGTTATGTCCTGACGCCCCGACGCGCCGTGCCACAAGGGACCGAGGAGCGCGGCCACCGACCTGAAGAGGGTGTGGTGGCGGGGCGTGCGAAGTCGACCCGGTGACCCGGATCGCCAGAAGAAGTGTACGGGACCGGCGCGGTGCCGGGTGACGGCGCTGTCCACAACCGGTCAGTACTCCACAGATCGGGACCATGATCCACGCGGTTGCGGGGTTCCGCGGGACGGTCTGTGGCATGTACCGCCGCATCCGCAGACTTCTCGTACCTGTAGTCGCCGTTGTCGTTGCCCTTGCCGCTGCCCTGCTCATTGTGGGTGCGCCCCCGGCGTCTGCCCTCGATCGCGACCGGAGCTGGCCGGTGGGTCCGCCGCGGCCCACCGTCGTACGCGGCTGGGAGCCACCGGACTCGGTGTACGGGCCGGGGCACCGCGGCGTGGATCTGGCCGCGCCGCCGGGCACCCCGGTGCGCGCGGCGGCGCCCGGCCGGGTCTTCTTCGCGGGCCGGGTCGCGGGCCGCGGCGTCCTCTCCCTCACCCTCACCGGTACGGGTGAACCGCCGCTGCGCACGACGTACGAACCCGTGCGCCCGCTGCTCCCCGAGGGAACGGAGGTGAGCGCCGGCCAGGTGGTGGCGACCGTCGAGCCGGGCCCTTCGCACTGTGCGGCGGGCTGTCTGCACTGGGGGCTGCTGCGCGGCGCGGAGTATCTGGATCCGCTGTCCCTGCTGCCGCCCTGGCTGCTGCGCCGATCGCCGTCCCGGCTGCTGCCGGTGTTCGGCGTCCCGCCTCTTGAGGCGACTGTCGCTCCGGTCGCCGCACGGATTGCCACGCCCGTTCTCGCGGGGTCGTCCGGGACAGCGCTGCACGCGGCGTTGCTGCTGATCACTGTCGCCCTGACGCACCGGGGCCTGCGCCGGGCTCGGGAGCCCGGCCTACCGGGCCCTCCCGGTCCGCGAGGCCCTTGCGGGGTCAGGCCTGCACGCCCCGCAGGGCCATCGACACTGCCGCCTCGGCGATCGCCGACGGGTCCTCCGCCGCGCCGATCTCGATGCGGCGCACCGCGGCGTCCACCACACCCTGCAGCAGCATCGCCGCCAGCCTTGGCTGGTCGTGACCCAGCTCGCCGAGCGCCTCCACGATCATCGCGATCAGCCCGCCGTGCGCGGCACGGATCTTCTCCCGCGCCCCGGCGTCCAGCTCACTCGCGGAGATCGCGACAACGGCCCGGTGGCGCCGGTCGCCGACGAGCTCCAGCTGCTGGCGTACGTACGCCTCGACCTTGCCCTCTGCCGTGTCCGCCTGCTGCATCGCGGCCTCGACCTCCGCCGCCCAGACCGGGAAGTCGACCGCGCAGAGCTCCTCGACGACCGCGGCGCGCGAGCGGAAGTACTCGTAGACGGAGGACCTGGCCAGGCCCGTGCGCTCGGCGAGGGCGGGGAAGGTCAGCGCCTCCGTACCACCTTCGGACAGCAGGGAGCGCGCGGCGTCCAGCAGGGCGCCGCGCTGCATGGTCCGGTGCTCGGCCACGGAGGCCGCTCGAATCCTGGGCACGCCTCCACTCTACGGATGAGGCAGGGACGATTCAGCGTCAACGTCCGACGTCGGCCAGCTTCGCCCGCAGCTGAAGCACCGACTTCGTATGGATCTGACTGACCCTGCTCTCCGTGACGCCGAGGACATTGCCGATCTCGGCGAGGGTGAGGCCCTCGTAGTAGTAGAGGGTGACGACGGTCTTCTCGCGCTCCGGCAGGGTGTTGATGGCGCGCGCGAGCAGCCGGCGCAGCTCCCGGTCCTCTGCCACCTCGACCGGGTTGTCGGCGGCGGTGTCCTCGAGGGTGTCCATCAGGCTGAGCCGGTCGCCGCCCTCGCCGCCGACGTGCAGCAGCTCCTCCAGCGCGACGACGTTGGCCAGCGACAACTGGCTGAAAACCACATGCAGTTCCTCGACCGCGATGCCCATCTCGGCGGCAACCTCGCACTCCGAAGGTGTACGTCTCAGCTGCGCTTCGAGCGTGGCGTAGGCGCGCTCCACGGCCCTGGCCTTCTGCCGCACGGAGCGCGGGATCCAGTCGAGCGCGCGGAGTTCGTCGATCATCGCGCCGCGGATCCGGGTGATCGCGTATGTCTCGAACTTGATGGACCGTTCGATGTCGAACTTCTCGATGGCGTCGATGAGTCCGAAGACTCCGGAGGAGACGAAGTCCGCCTGTTCGACGTTGGGCGGCAGCCCGACGCTCACCCGGCCCGCGACGTACTTCACCAGCGGTGAGTAGTGCAGGATCAACTGCTCCCGCAGCCGCTCGTCACCCGTGGCCTTGTACGACCGCCACAACTCGTCGAGCGACGAGGGAGCGGGGGGCCGCACGGTGCCACGGGCAGCGGGTGGCACTGCCGCGCGGTCAGACCCGGAGGTGTGCTGGGGCATGCGTTGCCTTGAGCCGTTCTGCTGTGAGGGGGGAGGGGACGAGCGTCTGGGCCGGAATCGAGGTGAGCGTAGCGTGACTGCGGTGTTGCGGTGGGCGAAGGACGGGGGAACGAACCTGTGCGGGTACCTGCCGTCGCCCATACCTTCGAACCGGTGCCGACGCCGCCGGCGCCGGCCCCTCAGGTGTCGCCGACAGGCCTGCAAAGGTCATCGCCATCACCTTTTCACCCGAATGCTCCAGGTCAAGGACCGCCTCGCCGCGCGTTCGAACCGCCGATCGCGGTGTGCGTCAACTGCCAGCCGTCCCCGTGCCGTTCCACAAAGCCCAGCGAGTGCAGTTCGTACAGCCTGCCGAGCGTCTCGTCGGTCGTCGTCCCGGCGTCGCGGGCCACCCGCTCCCCGCCGACCGCGCCATGGGCCGGAAGGGCCTCAAGAACCCGTGCGCTCATGGGATCCAGCAGATCCCTGGGGAGCACAGGACCACGTCTGTCCGGTGCCAGCTCGCCGATGCCGCCGACCAGCTCGGCCACTTCGTCGGCATCGGTGACCAGCACGCCCTCACCGCGCAGGAGTTCGTGCACACCGGCCGAGAGCCCGCTGGTGGCAGGCCCTGGAACTCCCATCGTGAAGCGTCCGAGCTTCTGCGCGCTGCGCGCCGTGACCAGCGAACCGCTGCGGTACTCGGCCTCGACCACGACGGTGCCCCTGGTCAGCGCTGCGATCACCCGGTTCCGCAGGACGAATCTGCTGGGCGTGGGATGACTGCCCGGCGCCAACTCCCCGATGACCAGCCCCTGTTCCGCGATGCGCCTGATCAATTCGGCATGGCCGCGCGGATAGACGACATCGACACCGCAGGCGAGTACGGCGACGGTGGCCCCGCCCGCGGACAGTGCGCCGCGGTGCGCGGAGCCGTCGACCCCGAACGCCGCCCCCGACACCACGACCCAGCCGCGCTCCGCGAGCCCGGAACCGAGGCTGGCCGCCATGTGCGCCCCGTACGGCGTGCAGGCTCTGGCCCCGACGACGGCGACGGAGCGCAGCGCCCATTTCCGCAGGTCGGCCCCTCCTCGCGTCCAGAGTCCGATGGGTCTGGCGTCCCCGAGGTCGTCGAGCTGGGTGGGCCATTCCTGGTCGCCGGGGCAGATGAAGCGCCCTTTGACCGCGGCGACCGCCGCCAGATCCCGGTCCGGCTCGGCCGCCGCCGCCCGTATCCGGTAGCCCGCCAGCCGCCGCGCCGTGGCCCCGGCAAGCGCCGCGTCCTCGTGCTCCGCCGAGGTGAGCCGCGCCAAGAGATCCCTGGCCCCGAACTCGCGCAGCCACCGCCCGCCGTGCTCGTCGCCCGGCTCGATCACCCGCGTCAGCGCGGCCCGCGCGATCCGCTCCTGCTCCCCCGCGCCCGCCCCCGATTCGCGCATCAGTGCACTCCCCCGCCGACAGGCATGGGCGCACCGCGCGAGATCCCGGTGCGCAGCTCCAGGGCCAGGTCCACGTCGTACGCCTGCGGCCGGTCCCGTGCCGCCAGATCCGCGATCGTCCACGCCACCCGCAGCACCCGGTCGAGTCCGCGCGCCGTGAGCAGACCCCGCTCCAAGTCCCGCTCGGCCGCGGCCAGTGCCCCGGGCGCGACCAGCCAGCGCGTACGCAGCTCATGGCCCGGCACTTCGCTGTTGGCGCTCCAGGGGGTGTCCCGCAGCCGGACCGCGGCACGCTCCCTGGCCTCCCGGACCCGTGCCGCGACGGCCGCCGTCGGCTCGCCCCGGCCGCCCTGGCAGAGCAGATCGCTGCGATTGACGGGCTCGACCTCGACCCGCAGATCGACCCGGTCGAGCAGCGGCCCGGACAGCCGCGCCTGATACCGCCGGATCACCGACGGCGGGCACTCGCACCCCGCCCCCTGCAGGGTGTGCCGCCCGCAGGGGCAGGGGTTGGCCGCGAGGACCATCAGAAAGCGGGCCGGCAACCGCACCACCCCCGCGCTGCGCGCCACCACCACATGCCCCGACTCCAGCGGCTGCCGCAGGGCGTCCAACGCCTTGCCCGAGAACTCGGGAGTCTCGTCGAGGAACAGCACGCCCCGGTGGGCCAGCGACACCGCTCCGGGCCTCGGCAGCCCGTTGCCTCCGCCGACCAGCGACTGCATCGTCGCCGAGTGGTGGGGCGCGCAGTACGGCGGCGTACGCACCAGGGGCTCCCCCGGCGGCAGGATGCCCGCCACCGAGTGCACTGCCGTGACCTCCAGGGACTCCCGTCTGGTCAGCGGTGGAAGCACCCCGGGCAGCCGTTCCGCCAGCATGGTCTTGCCCGCGCCCGGCGGTCCGTGCAGCAGCAGATGGTGACCGCCCGCGGCAGCGACCTCCAGAGCCGTGCGTGCCGCGCGCTGCCCGGCGACATCGGCCAGGTCGGGGCCGTCCGCCGGATCCCTCGCCAGCCCCGTGCCCACCCCCGTGCCGGGCACCATCAGCCCGGCCAGCATGGGGTCCGGGCTGCCCTCCGGGACCGGCTCCTCCTCGGGCACCGGTCCATTGGTCAGTACGGCGATGAGCTGCCGCAGGCTCCGCACACCGAGGACCGAAACTCCCGGCACCAGTGAGGCCTCCCCCGCGGTCTGCTCGGGGACGACCACCTGCCGGTAGCCCGCCTCGGCGGCCGCGAGGACGGCGGGCAGCACCCCGCGCACCGGCCGCACCCGGCCGTCCAGACCCAGCTCGCCGATCAGCACCAGATCGGCGATGTCCTTGGGGTCGATGCGCTCCGCCGCACCGAGCACGGCACAGGCCACGGCAAGATCGAACCCGCTTCCGCCCTTCGGCACGGACGCCGGGCTGAGCCCCACGGTGAGCTTCTTCTGCGGCCACTCGGCGCCGGAGTTCACCACCGCCGCCCTGACCCGGTCCCGGCTCTCCACCAGGCTCTTGTCCGGTAACCCCACCAGGGTGAACGCGGCCACGCCCGGCTCCAGGTCCGCCTGGACCTCGACCACCACGCCCTCGACGCCCACCAGCGCCACGGAACAGGAACGCGCGAACCCCATCAGGCCACCCCCCGCGCATGCTCGACGAGCGGTGCGCCGCGTCTGGGCAGGACCACGCCCACGAGATCGATACGCACCCCGCCGGGCGGCGGTCCGCCATGCCGCTCCAGCCAGCATTCGGCGAGCTGTCTCAGCCGCTCCGCCTTCGTCGGCGTGACCGCGGCCATCGGATGCTCATACGGTCCGTCAGCACCGGCTCTGCGGGTCTTGACCTCGCAGACGACCACCGCGTCGCCGTCCCGGGCGACGATGTCGATCTCACCGGCCCGCCCACAGCGCCAGTTCCGTGCCAGCACAGTCATGCCGGCACCGGCTAGCAGCTGCGCCGCCAGATCCTCGCCGTACCGCCCCAGTGCCCCCGTCGCGTTCATATCGGCACCACCTCCGGCACCGACTGTGACGCGTCAGACCATCCCTAGTTGATCTTGGTGGATAACCCGTCCATTGTGGATAACTCAGCCACCCGAGCGTCAGCCGCCGGGAAGCTCGAGATCGCTCTTGTTCAGCTCCTCGATATTCACGTCCTTGAACGTGAGCACGCGTACCTGCTTGACGAACCTGGCCGGTCGGTACATGTCCCAGACCCAGGCATCCGCCATCGATACTTCGAAGAAAACCTCGCCCTGTACGGAGTGCACCTGCATCTCGTAGTCATTGGTGAGGTAGAAGCGACGCTCGGTCTCGATCACGTATTTGAACAGCCCGACGACGTCTCGGTACTCCCGGTAGAGCTTCAGCTCCATCTCGGTCTCGTACTTCTCGAGGTCCTCGGCGCTCATGGCATGTTCCCCTTCAGCCGTGCGTCCCCCTATTGTGCTCCAGCCCCCTGCGCCCCTAGACGATTTCTGGGGCCAGGACCACGGGTGCACTCGGAGGACCCTCGTCGAACAGCGTGCGCAGCAGCTCGGCGAGCCTGGTCGGATACACCGTCTCACGCGCCGCCGACAGTTCGGCGTAGGTCCACCACCTCAGCCCAGCGACACTGCGTTGCTCGAGCTCCGTCAGTCCGTGCGGGGCCGTCACCGTCTGTGCGGTACGTGCCAGGAAGTACCACTCGTCCTGGTCCCAGCGCCGTCCGTCGAACGGGAATGAGCAGGTCCGGCGCCACAGCACCGGGCCCAGTTCCACCTCTGTGATCCCGGTCTCCTCGGCCAGCTCGCGCAGCGCGGCCTCCTGTCGGGTCTCGTCGCCCTCCAGGCCGCCGCCCGGTGTGAACCACCAGCGGTCGGCCGGATCCTCGGGCTCGTACCCGTGCATCAGCAGAATGCGGTCCTGCGGATCGAGCAGCACGACCCGTGCGACCTTCCGCAGCTCGCCCTCGCGGGCCCGCAGCTCGCCCTCGGGAGCCCGCAGCTCCTTCTCAGGGGCCGACCCGCCATCACGGTCCCGCAGCTCCCTGTCGTGGTCCCCGCCCTCGCGGCCCTCAGCCGACACCGGCGGCCGCCGTTCCGCGCCCCGAGCCCCCGCGTCCGCCGCCACCGGCGCCCGAGGCCCCGCGCCCCTTCCTCGAAAGCCGTCGCGCGATCGGACCGTAGGTCGCACCGCCCACGATCAACAGGGCCCCGACCACCACCGCCCCGACCACCAGCTTCACCGGGCCCAGCTGCGACACACCGCCCGGCAGCACAGCGAAGCCCTGCGGCCGGTCCAGCAGACCGCCGTCCAGCGGCCATGCCACGGCGTCCAGCCGCGCCGTCACCGCCGAGCGCGGCACCGACCCCTGCCCGGGGTCCTGGAGGTGGACGCGGGAGTCCAGCGAGCCTCTGCGCTCGTCACCCAGCAGGAACAGCTGCCCCTTGGGGACCGTGGCCGTGAAGCGGTCCGGCGAAGCGAGCCCCTTGTTGCGCAGATACGGTTCCTCAACCGCCGTGCCGTTGACCGTCAGCTTGCCGCCGTCGCCGCAGCAGGCGATCTTGTCGCCACCCACGCCGACCACCCGCTTCACCATCGGCATATCGCCCCACTGCGCATCGCGGAACACCACGATGTCGCCGCGCCGCACCTGGTCGCCGTCTATCCGCTGCGCCAGTACCCGGTCACCCGCCATCACGGTCGGGGACATCGAGTCGGTCGGCACTGTGTACGGCTGGTAGACCACGGCCCCCCAGATGAACCCCCCGAGGAAGAGCACACAGCCGACGGCCACGGCCAGGCCCGACAATGCACTGCCGAGCCGGCCACGGCCGTCGTCCGTACGTACTGTTCCGCTCATCCCAGCGCTCCCCACCTCGGAGATTCGGTCCCCAAGAGCCATCCTCGGAGATCGGCGATCTGGGACGGCACCCTACCCGGCGGTATGCCCCGCGGTCAGCTTCCTGCGGCGCCACAGCGCGAAGGGCAGAACGCCCAGGACGGGACCGGCCGACATGACAGCGGCAGCGGTGTTGATCCCGGGCTGGTCGAAGGTGCCGGGCACCGGCAGCGTCGACCAGCGGTTCAGCGGCCAGGCCACCACGACAGCGCGTCCGACGACCTTGTCGACCGGTACGAAGCCGTTGTTCACGTCTTCCATGTGGTAGCGGGAGTCCCTGGAGTTCTGGCGGTGGTCGCCCATCACCCAGATCCGGTCCTTGGGCACCTTGAACGGGCCGAACGCCTGGTCGTCGCAGGGGGTGTCGCCGGGGTAGATGTACGGCTCGTCGAGCGCCTTCCCGTTGACCTTGACCGGGCCGCCCTTCTTGCACTCCACCGTGTCGCCGGCGATCGCGATCGTCCGCTTGATCAGGTCCTTTTCCTCGGACGACGGCATCAGGCCGATGAAGCTGAGGAAGTTCTGCACAGGGTTCGGTTCGGGGGTGGGCTCACCCTCCAGCCAGCCGCCCGGGTCGTGGAAGACGACGACCTCACCGCGCTCGGGCTCCGAGCCGAACCACGGGGTGAGCTTGTCGACCAGCACCCGGTCGCCGCGCTGCAGGGTGTTCTGCATCGAGTCGGAGGGGATCGAGAAGGCCTGCACCAGGAAGGTCTTGATGAGCAGCGCGAGAAGCAGCGCGATACCGATCAGGAGCGGCAGTTCCTTCCAGAAGGATCGCTGCTTCTTCTGTCCCGTACCACTGTCCTCGGAGGATCCGCTCTCGGCATCCACCGTTCCCGCCGTCCCCGGCGTCCGAGCCGCCGCTTCGTCCGTTACGGCCGCGGGCGGCTCGGCGAGCTTCCCCGGCCTTTCCTCCGGCTCATCGTGTCCGGATCGTGCGCCGACGGCCACATCCCCCACATCCACTCCTCACTCCGTGCGAACCGCCTGCCCCGAAGTCGGAGCAAGCCCACCACTCCCATAACGAGCGGGAGTTCCGCAGGGCTCGGGAGCAGGATCATCCCGTTCAGATCCTGAGGTGACACCCTATTCGACGGGGAGAGCGCTGAGGTCGACCCGGCACGCGCGTTCGGGACGGATGCGTATGTCTCCGGCTCTTCGAGTTTGCGCCAGTGGCTGACCGGCCAGGCGATGACGACCGCTCGCCCGACGACCTCCTCCTCCGAGACGGTGCCCCGGTCCTTCTCGTCGAGGTGGAAGCGCGAGTCAGCCGAGTTGGCCCGGTGGTCGCCCATCACGAAGATCCGCCCGGCCGGCACCTTGACCTCGAACTTGAGCGTTGAGGGAACGTTTCCGGGGTTCAGATACGGCTCGATGAGCGGTACGCCGTTGACGGTGACCCGCCCGTCCTTGTCGCAGCACTTGACGGTGTCCCCGCCGACCGCGACCACCCGCTTGATCAGGTCCTGCTCGTCGTCCGACGGCAGCAGCCCTATGAAGGTCAAGCCTTGCTTGACCTGTTTGACGACGATCGGGTCGTCCTTCTTGGGGGCCTGCTCCTGCTGGAGCCAGCCGCCGGGGTCCTTGAAGACGACGACATCCCCGCGCTGCGGCTTGGAGCCGAACCACGGGGTGAGCTTGTCCACCAGTACACGGTCCTGGATCCGTATGGTCTGCTCCATCGAGCCCGACGGGATCACGAAGGCCTGCACCAGGAACGTCTTCAGGACCAGCGCGATCAGCAGAGCCACGGTGATCAGGAGGGGTATCTCCTTCACGGCCGACCGGCGACGCTTGCGCTTCACCTTCTGCGCGAGCCTGCGCCGCTCCGCCCGGCCGGGCAGCGTCCTGGCGCCGTCCGTCGGCCGGGTCCCGGTCGGCAGCCGGGTGTCAGCCCGGTGACTCGCACGACGCCCGCGGTTACCCATGGGCGCCGCCCGGCATTCGTTCCGCGTCAGGTACGCCCACGAAGAGGTCGGTCCCCTCCAGCGAGGTCCAGCGCCCGATCGGCCAGCCGACCCAGTCCGCCCGTCCGATCACCTTGTCGACGGGCACCATGCCGCCGCCGGGCTCCCCGAGATGGTCGCGGGAGTCACGCGAGTGGCTCCGGTGGTCTCCCATGACCCACAAAGTGCCCTGCGGAACGACGATGTCGAAGGGGACCTCGGACGGGACGTCGTCGGGATGGAGATATCTCTCGTCGACCGGTACGCCGTTCACCTCGACCCTGCCCCCCTTGTCGCAGCAGACCACTCTGTCACCGCCCACACCGACGACGCGCTTGACGAAGTCGGTCTCGGCGGGCTCGGCCAGCCCCAGCGCCGCGAGCGCACCGCGCGTCAGGGCGCTGACCGGATTCTCCTCCAGGCCCTCCTGTACGAAGGATCCTGTGCCGTCGAAGACGACGACGTCCCCCCGCTGGGGCCCGGAACCGAAACGGTACGCCAGCTTGTTCACCAGCACCCGGTCGCCGACCTGAAGGGTGGGCTCCATGGAGCTGCTGGGGATCTGGAAGGGCTGCACCACGAAGTGACTGAACAGCAGCACGACGACGGTGCAGACGACGCCGAGCAGCCCCGCCCTGCGCCAGGACATCCCGGAGAGACGTTTTCCCAACTGTCCGGAGCGGCTCGATGAACGCACAGAACGCGACCCCTCTCCCTCTTCCCCGGCTTCGGGGGCGGAAGAGCGGTCGCGCTCCGTGTGCTTCGCTTCGGTGTCCATCGGGGCCAGAGCCTATCCGGCGGCCCTGTGAACCCGGCGTCAGTGTGAGCCGAAGCTCAGGCGCGAGAGGCGAGCCGAAGCTCAGTTGTCGCGCTTCTCCTTGATCTTGGCGGCCTTGCCGCGCAGGTCGCGGAGGTAGTACAGCTTCGCGCGACGGACATCACCGCGGGTGACGAGCTCGATCTTCTCGAAGATCGGGCTGTGCACCGGGAAGGTGCGCTCGACGCCGACGGAGAAGGAGACCTTGCGGACCGTGAAGGACTCGCTGACGCCCGAGCCCTGGCGGCGGATGACAACGCCCTTGAACTGCTGGATACGCGAGCGGTTGCCCTCGATGACGCGAACGTGGACGTTCACGGTGTCGCCGGGACGGAAGGCGGGAACGTCGCTGCGCAGCGACGCGGAGTTGACGGAGTCGAGCAGGCTGGCCATGAAGGTCTGCTTCCTCGCCGATGCCACAGGTCATCAGCGGAATGATCGAGATGAGAATCAGAGTGCCGTCCACGTCGAGCGGGCGTCGTTCCCCCTGTGGCAGGGGCGCCCGCTGGACGTACAGCAGCGCCCTATTCTTCCACGGCCTCGGGGCTGCGCCAAAATCGGCCGCCGGGCTCCGGCGCCCAGCCCAGGATGGAGAGGATCTCCCGGTCCTTCTTGTCGAAGACGGCCGGGTCGCAACGCTCAATCAGGTCGGGCCTGTTGAGGGCCGTACGGCGGAGCGCCTCGTCCCGCCGCCAGCGGGCGATCTTCCCGTGGTGCCCGCTGATCAGCACCTCCGGAATGGCGCGTCCGCGCCACTCGGGCGGCTTTGTGTAGACGGGGCCTTCAAGCAGATTGGCCATCGCGCCGGGCGCGAAGGAGTCGTCCCGGTGCGATTCGGCGTTGCCCAGGACCCCGGGCAGCAGCCGCGCCACGGCCTCGGTGATCACCAGTACGGCGGCCTCGCCGCCGGCCAGGACGTAGTCGCCGATGGACACCTCGTAGACCGGTATCCGGGTGGCGTACTCGTCGATGACCCGGCGGTCGATGCCCTCGTAGCGAGCGGGGGCGAAGATCAGCCACGGCCGCTCGGAAAGCTCGACGGCGAGCTCCTGTGTGAAGGGGCGGCCGCTGGGTGTGGGCACGACCATGACCGGGCCGTGCGCGCCCGCCTCGTAGCCGCTCGCCAGCGCGTCGTCGAGGGCGTCGCCCCAGGGCTCGGTCTTCATGACCATGCCGGGGCCGCCGCCGTAGGGGGTGTCGTCGACGGTGTTGTGCCGGTCGTACGTCCACTCGCGCAGGTCGTGCACATGGACATCGAGCTGCCCACGCGCGCGTGCCTTGCCGACGAGCGAGACGTTCAGCGGTTCCAGGTACTCGGGGAAGATCGTGACGACGTCGAGCCGCATCAGGCATCGTCCTCGGCATCGCGCGACGATGCGATCTCCGCCTCGCTGTCGTCGATGAGCCCGGGCGGCGGGTCAATGACGGCGCGCTGCTTCTCGAGGTCGATCTCGGTCACGATCTCCTCGACGAAGGGGATCATCACGTCGCTGCCGTCGGGCCGCTCGACGATGAACAGGTCCTGCGAGGGCAAATGGCTGATCTCGGTGATCCGGCCGATCTCGGTACCGTCGGCGAGGACGACATCGAGGTCCATCAGCTGATGGTCGTAGAACTCCTCGGGGTCCTCGGGGACTTCTGCCGGGTCCACCTCGGCGATCAGCAGGGTGTTGCGCAGGGCTTCGGCGGCGTTGCGGTCCCGTACGCCCTCGAAGCGCAGCAGCAGCCGGCCGCTGTGCACCCGGCCGGTCTCGATCGTCAGCGGTCCGGTGGTGGCCGGGTCGGTGGCCAGTACGGCGCCGGGCGCGAGCCGCAGTTCCGGCTCGTCCGTGCGCACCTCGACGGTGACCTCGCCCTTGATGCCGTGGGCGCGGCCGATCCGCGCGACTACCAACTGCACTTAACACTCTCTCCTGTCGACGACTACGGGCCGGGGACGGCCATAAGGCCCTCCCCGGCCCGTGCCGGTGCTGCGTATGTCAGTGAACCTGGTCCACGTCGACGAGGTCGACGCGGATGCCACGGCCACCAATGGCGCCCACGACGGTGCGCAGGGCGCGCGCGGTGCGGCCATTGCGGCCGATCACCTTACCGAGATCGTCGGGGTGAACCCGGACCTCGAGCACGCGACCGCGGCGCAGATTGCGCGAAGCCACTTGCACTTCGTCCGGGTTGTCGACGATGCCCTTCACGAGGTGCTCGAGAGCCTCCTCGAGCATGCTCAGGCCTCGGTCGACTCGGTGGACGGGGCCTCAGCAGCCTCGTCCGCCTTCTTGTCGGCCTTCTTCGCCTTCGGGGTGATGGCCTCACCCTTCGGCTCGTCACCCTCGAAGCCCTTGGTGAAGGCCTCGAACGCGGCGCGCTTGTCCTTCGGCTCCGCGACGAGCAGCGGCGCCGGGGCCGGCAGGCCCTTGTGCGCCTGCCAGTCACCGGTGAGCTTCAGGATCGCGAGAACCGGCTCGGTCGGCTGGGCGCCGACGGACAGCCAGTACTGCGCACGCTCCGAGTTGACCTCGATGCGCGAGGGGTTCTGCACCGGGTGGTACAGGCCGATCTCCTCGATGGCCCGGCCGTCACGGCGGGTACGGGAGTCGGCGACGACGATGCGGTAGTGAGGCGAACGGATCTTGCCCAGACGCTTCAGCTTGATCTTGACTGCCACGGGAGTGGTGTCTCCTGGTCTTGACGTGGTTGGGCACAACGAGATGCCACGTGGGGTTGCGGTACTCGGGTGCCCGATGGACGCGTCAGCCGGAGGCGAGAGGGTTCCTGTGCGGCTGTCGAGTACAGCTAGCCATTGTGCCACAGACCTGCGGCGGGCTTGCACCCGGCCGGTGTCGCACCGCCCCCGTCGGCGGCCCGACCCGGCGGGCAAAGGCCATCAGCTCGCGGCGGCGACTACTTCCGGGATACGGAAAGGTTTGCCGCAGCCGCCGCAGACGATGGGAGCCTGGGCGAGAACGGACGGGACGACGCGGACATTGCGGCCGCAGTCGCACACGGCCTTGACCCGCACGCCACCGCCGGACGAGCCGTGGCGGGCGGCCGGCCCGCGGAAGGTGCGCTTGGTGTCGGAGGCCGTCGCGACGGTGTGCGCCTTGAGGGCGCGCTGCAGTCTCTCGATCGTGGGTCGGTACCGCCGCTTCGCCTCGGGGTTGAGCGCGACCAGCGAGAAGCCGCTGCTGGGGTGCGGCTCGTCGACATGGTCCAGCCCCATCTCCTCGGCGATCGCCAGGAATCGGCGGTTGTGATAGCGGCCGGCGCGGGAGGTGTCGCGGACACCTCGGGCGGCGGCGATGCCATGGACTGCCTCGTGGAGCAGTCGCTCGAAGGAGAGCTCGTGGCCGCAGGCGGACGAGGACTCTCCGATCAGGGACTCTGGCGCGGCAAGATCCGGCAGCTCGGGGTGGTGCCGCTGAATATCGGCCCACGCCTGTGCCAGCTCTGCGGCGAGAACAGGTGGTGTCGTGCTCACGTCGTGATAACGAGCCGGGGCGCTCGCGGGTTCCATTCCGGGGCATCCCAAATAATTTGCACGTACCCGTCAGTTGCCGTTGATGCGTCCGGACGAGGGCGGGTGCGCCGATCTGCGGAGAAGCTTCACAGCTCACATCAAGGTGGTACGTAGCGGCGCGTACGCCCCAGCGCGTAGACAAGGGCCGTGCGCCGGGGAGGCTGCCCGACTCCGGGCAGCGTGCGCCTCAGCGGGCCGCGTCAGTAGGCGCGGGCCACGATCGCGACAGTACCCGGCGCGTCATCGGCCTCAGGAACCGACCCGTCCTCGGCGACCAGACACCGTACGGACACGGCCTGCTCGGCGAGCTTGTCCTCGCCTTCCTGGCCCAGGGTCGACCAGAGGATACGGGCCCAGCCGCCGGCGACCGCGGCCTCTGCGGCCTCCTCGATCGTCGTCACGTCGGTCGTACGGGACTCGCGGCGGTCGCGCGACTCCTTCAGCAGCTGCGCCTGGCCCTCCTCGAGGACCTTGGGCAGCAGCTCGGCCAGCGCCTCGATCCGCACCGGTTCCTTGCCCCCGGGGATGCGGCGGGCCAGCATCGCGGTGCCCGCCTCCAGGTCGCGCGGGCCGACCTCGATGCGTACCGGAACGCCCTTGAGCTCCCAGTCGACCGCGCGGCGGCCGAAGGGGGTGTCGGTGCGGTCGTCGATCTGCACGCGCAGGCCCGCGGCCTTCAGCCGGTCGCCGATCTCGCGCACCTTGGCGACGGCCTCGTCGCCCTTGATGGCCATGACGACGACCTGGACGGCGGCGAGACGCGGCGGGACGCGCAGTCCGTTGTCGTCGCCGTGCGACATGATCAGTCCGCCGACCATCCGGGTGGACGAGCCCCAGGAGGTCTGCCAGGCAAGCTCCTGCTTGCCGTCCTTCGACAGATACGTGGTGTTGAAGGCCTTGGAGAAGTTGGTGCCGAGCTCATGGCTCGTACCCATCTGAAGGGCCTTGCCGTCGCCCATCATGGCTTCGAGCGTAAGGGTGTTGATGGCGCCGGCGAAGCGCTCCTTGGGCGTCTTGCGGCCGAGCACCACGTCGATGCCGAGGACGTTGATCATGAAGTCCGCGTAGACGTGCTTGTGGATGTAGGCGGCGTAGTCGCGGGCGTCCTCGTAGGTGGCGTGGGCGGTGTGGCCCTCCTGCCAGAGGAATTCGGTCGTACGCAGGAAGACCCGCGGGCGCATCTCCCAACGGACCACATTGGCCCACTGGTTGATCAGGAGCGGCAGATCGCGGTAGCTCTGCACCCACTTCGAGAAGTAGTCGTTGATGATCGTCTCGGACGTGGGGCGTACGACGACGGGCTCCTCGAGCTCCTTTCCGCCACCGTGCGTGACGACCGCGAGTTCGGGTGCGAAGCCCTCGACGTGCTCAGCTTCCCGAGTCAGGTAAGACTGTGGGATGAAGAGCGGGAAGTAGGCGTTCTGGGCACCCGCGTCCTTGATGCGGGCGTCCATCTCCTGCTGCATCCGCTCCCACAGGCCGTAGCCGTACGGCCGGATGACCATGGTGCCGCGCACCGGGCCGTTGTCCGCCAATTCGGCCTTGTTGATCAGGTCCTGGTACCAGCGCGGGAAGTCTTCCGCCTGGGGCGTGAGAACGGGTGC
Source organism: Streptomyces sp. NPDC002868 (assembly GCF_055563295.1). NCBI lineage: Bacteria > Bacillati > Actinomycetota > Actinomycetes > Kitasatosporales > Streptomycetaceae > Streptomyces > Streptomyces sp. NPDC002868. The sequence continues at coordinate 118,622 of NZ_JBVHDR010000012.1, forward strand.
CTTTGCCATGGCGCGCATCGTACGGCGACACCGGGGCCAAGCGTGAATCGGCCGACGTCTGCGGGCGCACGCCGGGGGCACGCAAGCATTGCCACTCAACCCCTGGACTTGCGGGCGCATGCGGAGTTCTCTGGCATACGGGGGGAGCGCAGGCGTACGCACACGGGGGGCTGTCCTTCAGGGCTCTGCTGACCTCTTGGCGGATTGGGGCGCTTTCGATGACACCAACGCTCGTCCAGCACCGACCCCACGCGTCGTCTGCGTCTCCGTCACCGGCGGAGGCGTGTGCGCGGGCCCGGGACTGGGCCGAGATCCAGGAACGGATGCTGGTGCCGCTGTACGAGGCGGTGTACGAGCGGTTGGAGGTCGGCTCCGGGACGCGGCTGCTCGGCCTCGACTGCGGGTCCGGTCTCGCACTGCTGATCGCGACGTCGCGCGGTGCGCGGGTGACCGGAGTCGATACGGACCGCGAACGGCTCGCGCTTGCGCGGGAACGGATGGCTCCGGATGCGGGGGCGGCTGCGCGGGACGTCGAGCTGGCGGAAGGCAATGCGGCGGCCGCGGCGGATTCGGAGCGGGGTCCGTACAACCTGATCACCGCGTTTCAGCCGATCGGCTGTGCGGCGGGTGACTCGGAGGGCCTTGGACCGGCTGTCGCGGCGGCCGTCGAACTGGCGGAGCACGGCAGCGCGGTGGTGCTGACGGGCTGGGGCCCGCCGGAGCGGTGCGCGACGTCGGGTGTGCTGCGGGTGGCGGGCCGGCTGACCGACCGGCTGCGGAAGGGCGGCTGGCGCCCGGCGCTCCGGGACGACTTGGAGGACGTCGCGGCCCAGGCGGGCCTGAAGCCGGACGGCTCGGGCCGGGTGGCGTGCCCCTTCGGCTACGCGGACATGGAGAGCGCGGTGCGGGGGCTGCTGTCGACGGGGCTGTACGCGGCGGCGGTGCGGGCGACGGACCAGTCGCAGGTGGAGAAGGAGATCAGGGAGGCGCTGCATGCGCATCGGCGGCGGGACGGCACGGTGTGGATGCCGAATGTGTTCCGGTACCTGATCGCGCGGACGCGGTGAGGCTGGGCGGGGGTGCGGGTTCCGCTGCGCGGGGCCTTTCCCCTCCCCGTCCCTTCCCACAACCGGGGCAAGCCCCGGACCCCCGAACCGGGCCCGGCCGACGGCAGCTTCGCGCCGCACCCTGCGGGAGCAACTGCCCGCGCCGGAGGCGCGCATGATGCCTGGCGCGGGCACCTTCACGCCGCCCGGCTCGCCGGGGCGCTGCACCGGCGTTCCTCAACGGCAGGTGCGCGCCGCCGTGCCGGCGTTTCTGAACGGCAGCTTCGCGCCGCCGTACGGGCGTTCCTGAACGGCAGCTTCGCGCCGCCACCCTGCGGGCGCTCGCCCCCGGCCCGGCGGCAGCTTCGCGGCGTCGGGCTGCTGGGGCTCGGGTGGCCCCGGGATCGCCGGGGGCAGCCAACGGACCTCGTGTGGCGCGCCGCACGCCGACGCGCTACTCCGCCTTGTCCGGGCGTGAGATGCCCGCCGCGCGGTACGCCGCGGACTCCTCCAGGGTTTCGTTCTCCAGCAGCGCCCGCGCCAGCGCGTCCAAACGGTCGCGGTTGTCTCGCAGTTGGCGGCAGGCGCTCTCATAGCACTCGTCGACGATCCGGCGCATCTCGTGCTCCACCGTGTCCAGCGTCGCCGGGGCGGCGCAGAGCCCGTACGCCTGCTGGGCGTCGTTCGGGATCGCGGTCAGTCTGCCGACCCGTTCGCTCATGCCCCAGCGGCCGACCATGCCCCTGGCCAGGTGCGTGACCTGTTCCAGGTCGCTCTCCGAGCCCGTCGTGATCACGTCGAAGACCAGGTGCTCGGCCGCCATCCCGCCCAGCGCGCCGACGATGCGGCCGCGGAGATACGCCTCGGTGTACGCGTACCTGTCCGCGTCGGGGGTGGAGAGGGTGACGCCCAGCGCCCGGCCGCGCGGCACGATGGTGACCTTGCGGACCGGGTCCGCGCCGGGCTGGAGCATGCCGAGCAGCGCGTGACCGCTCTCGTGGTAGGCGGTGCGTCTGCGATCCTCCTCCGGCATGACCAGCGGGCGTTCCGCGACGAGCTGGACCTTCTCCAGGGCGGCGAAGAGGTCGGACTGGGTGACTGCCGACTGCTGGCGCTTGACCGCGAGGAGCGCGGCCTCGTTGACCAGGTTGGCGAGATCCGCGCCCGTCATCCCCGGCGTCGCACTGGCGATCTGGGCCAGGTCGACGTCCTCGGCCAGTGGGACCCGCCGGGTGTGGATCTTGAGGATGGCCTCCCGGCCGGCGCGGTCGGGCGGAGAGACCTGGACGACCCGGTCGAAGCGGCCGGGCCTGGTCAGCACGGGGTCGAGGATGTCGGCGCGGTTGGTGGCGGCGAGTACGACCACTCCCTCCGAGCCGCTGAAGCCGTCCATCTCGGTGAGGATCTGGTTGAGCGTCTGCTCACGCTCGTCGTGCCCGCCCACGCCCGCGCCGCCGCCCCGCACCCGCCCGATCGTGTCGATCTCGTCGATGAAGATGATGGCGGGGGCGACCTTGCGCGCCTCGGCGAAGAGTTCACGGACCCGGCCGGCGCCCACTCCGACGATCATCTCGATGAACTCCGAGGCGGACGCGGAGAAGAACGGCACCCCGGCCTCGCCCGCCACTGCCCGCGCCAGCAGGGTCTTCCCGGTGCCGGGCGGTCCCGAGAGCAGTACGCCGCCGGGCATCCTTGCGCCCATCTTCCGGTACGCCGGCGGGTTCTTGAGGAACTCGACGATGTCATTGAGTTCGGCCTTGGCCTCGTCGCTGCCGGCCACGTCATCGAAGGTGGTGCGCTCGCCCGGCTCGGCCTCCACCGGCTTCGGCCTACGCCCGAGCACGCCGCCGCCCAGCGGCGCGCCCGTCCGCCGGGCGATGTACAACCACAGCAGTACGAGGAACAGCATCGGCGCGAGCGAGATCAGCAGATTGGCCAGAATGCCGCGTCCCGTGGTGACGACCGGCTCGGCCGTCACGGTGACGTTCTGCTTGCTCAGTTCGTCCCAGAGATTGTCGTCGGCGAAGGCCGGCCGATAGGTCGTGAACTTGGTGTAGTCGCCCTTGCCGTCAGGAAGGGGTGCCTCCCGCTTGAGCTCGCCCTGGATCGTGTCGCCCCTGGCGTAGATCTTCGAGACGTTGCCGTTTCTGACCTGCTTGCTGAACTCCGTGTACGAGATGGCGGGCCCGCCCCCGCCGCCGAAGAAGGACAGCAGCAGATTGGCGGCCAGAAAGACGACGAGCGCGGTGAGAATCAGGCCGGCCCAGCCTCCGGGCATCTTCCTCGGCGGAGGCGCGCCCTCGGAGCGCCACGGCTGGTCGGTCCGCTCGCGTGGAGGTACGGGGTTGGCCACGCCTGCTCTCCTCTGCCGTGACTCGGCGCCTGTGCCCATGACCGCACAGATCCCCAGGCGTCGCCAGCCGAAGCCGCCGGCCCTGCGAGGGCGCCGTCACCCGGCGGGACCGAGCACGCAAAGGGCCCGCGGCCGGACCGGCCGCGGGCCCTTCGGGGCTGATGTCAGCGCGTCAGCGTGTCAGCGCGTCAGCCCATGAACTTCTTGAAGTCCTCGGGCAGTTCGAAGTCCTTGCCCGGCTCACCGGTCGGCAGACCGAACGCGTTGCCCTGCGCCGTCTGCTCGCGGCGCGCCGCAGCCGCCTGCTCCTCAGCCTTGCGCTTCATCGGGTTGCCGCTCTTGCGCTTGCCCTTGGCCTGCTTGACCTGCTTCTTCTGGCGGCCGGGGCCGCCACCCATGCCGGGCATCCCGGGCATACCCGGCATCCCGCCGCCCTGCGCCATCCTCGACATCATCTTGCGGGCCTCGAAGAACCGCTCCACCAGGCCCTTCACCGCGCTGACCTCGACACCGGAGCCCTTGGCGATCCGGGCACGGCGCGAGCCGTTGATGATCGTCGGCTCCTGACGCTCGCCGGGCGTCATCGACTTGATGATCGCAGCGGTACGGTCCACGTCCCGCTCGTCGATGTTGTTGATCTGGTCCTTGATCTGCCCCATGCCGGGCAGCATCCCGAGCAGCTTGGAGATGGAGCCCATCTTCCTGACCTGCTCCATCTGGGCCAGGAAGTCGTCGAGCGTGAAGTCCTTGCCCTTGCTGCTCGCCAGCTTGGAGGCCATTTTGGCGGCCTCTTCCTGGCTGAAGGTCTGCTCGGCCTTCTCGATCAGCGACAGCATGTCGCCCATGCCGAGGATGCGGGACGCCATGCGGTCCGGGTGGAACGCGTCGAAGTCGTCCAGCTTCTCGCCGTTGGAGGCGAACATGATCTGGCGGCCGGTGACGTGCGCGATGGAGAGCGCCGCGCCACCGCGGGCGTCACCGTCGAGCTTGGAGAGCACCACGCCGTCGAAGCCGACGCCGTCGCGGAACGCCTCCGCGGTGTTGACCGCGTCCTGACCGATCATCGCGTCGACGATGAAGAGGACTTCGTCGGGGCTGACGGCGTCGCGGATGTCCGCGGCCTGCTGCATCAGCTCCTGGTCGATGCCGAGGCGGCCGGCGGTGTCGACGATGACCACGTCGTACTGCTTGGACTTGGCGTGCTCGATGGAGCCCTTGGCGACCTTGACCGGGTCGCCGACGCCGTTGCCCGGCTCCGGCGCGTAGACCGCGACGCCCGCGCGCTCGGCGACGACGGAGAGCTGGGTGACCGCGTTGGGGCGCTGGAGGTCACAGGCGACGAGCAGCGGCGAGTGCCCCTGGCCCTTGAGCCACAGGCCCAGCTTTCCGGCCAGCGTCGTCTTACCGGCACCCTGCAGACCCGCGAGCATGATCACGGTCGGCGGCTGCTTGGCGAACCGGAGGCGGCGGGTCTCGCCACCGAGGATGCCGATGAGCTCCTCGTTGACGATCTTGATGACCTGCTGGGCCGGGTTCAGCGCCTGGGAGACCTCGGCGCCACTCGCGCGCTCCTTGACCTGCTTGATGAAGGCCCGGACGACGGGCAGCGCGACATCCGCCTCGAGCAGCGCGATACGGATCTCGCGCGCCGTGGCGTCGATGTCCGCCTCGGACAGGCGGCCCTTGCCCCGGAGGTTCTTGAATGTCGCGGCAAGGCGGTCGGAGAGGGTGTCGAACACGGTGGTCGCGGATCCTCAGGTGTCGGGAGCAGGCGGACAGTGTCCCCCAGGGTATCCGGCCGCGCGCGGTGTGGTCTGCCCCGTGGGGGGTCTCACGTCAGGCGCGCAGCACCGCCTCCAGCGCACGGGCCGTCTCGGCGGCCTCCTCGGCCGGCAGCGGCGCCCCTTCCGGGCCCGTCACATAGAAGGCGTCGACGGCGTTCGCGCCGAGCGTGGAGACGTGGGCGCTGCGCACCCGTAGCGCCGCTTCGTCCAGCGCGCGGCCGATGCGGTGCAGCAGCCCGGGGGCGTCGTGGGCGCGTACCTCGATCACGGTGGCGAGCCGGGAGCCCGCGGGCGCGACGGTCACGCGCGGGGGCGGGGCCTGGACCCCACGGCGCCGCGGATAGGCGGCCTCCCGCTCGGCGAGCCTCGCCGGGATGTCGAGCGAGCCGTCCAGGGCCCGTACGAGATCGGCGCGGAGCCTGGCGGCCTGCGGCAGTGAGCCGTACTCCGCCGCCACCCGCCAGCTCAGCAGCAGTACGCCACCGGACCCTCCGAGTTCGCTGGGCACGTCGATGGAGCGCAGGTCGGCGGCCCGGACGGTCAGCCGGTGCAGGGCCAGCACGCCGGCCGCTGCGGGCAGCACCCCCGGCTGGTCGGGCAGCGCGATCAGCAGCTCGACGCCGACGGGTTCGGGTTCGTCGCCGGCCGGCGGCTCGGTCTGGGCGTGCAGCGCGAGCACCGGTTCGCCGGTGCGCAGCGCCTCGATGGCGAGGCGTTCCTGTTCGGCGCTGGGCGCGGCGGGCTCCGGCTCGGCCGGGGCATTGCCCGCGAGGACCGCGGCGACCCGTTGCACCAGGTCACCGACGAGCGAACCGCGCCAGGAGGACCAGGCGGCGGGCCCGGTGGCGAGCGCGTCGGCCTCGGTCAGGGCGTGCAGCAGCTCGAGCGTGCCGGCCGATCCGACGACCTCGGCGACGGAGGCAACCGTGGCCGGGTCGTCCAGATCGCGCCGGGTGGCTGTCTCGATGAGCAGCAGGTGGTGGCGTACGAGCGTGGCGATGACGGCCACGTCGGCGCGGTCGAATCCGATCCGGGCGGCGACGTCCTTGGCGATGGTCTCGCCCGCCACCGAGTGGTCCCCGGGCCAGCCCTTGCCGATGTCGTGCAGCAGGGCCGCGATCAGCAGCAGATCGGGGCGGCCCACCCGGCGGGTCAGCGCGGATGCCTTGACCGCCGCCTCGACGAGATGCCGGTCGACGGTCCAGGTGTGTACGGGGTTGCGCTGTGGCCGGCACCGTACGCGCTCCCAGTCGGGCAGCAGCTGGGTGATCAGGCCCTCGGCTTCGAGCGCCTCCCAGACCGCGATCGTCGACTCCCCCGCGCCGAGCAGGGTGAGGAGCTCCTCGCGTGCTTCGGCGGGCCACGGCACCGGCAGCGGGCAGGCAGTGGCCGCGAGCCGCCGTACCGCGTGCAGGGAGATCGGCAGCCCGGACTGGGCGGCGGCCGCGGCGGCCCGCAGCGGGAGCACCGGGTCACGTTCGGGCCGCGCGGCGCGGGCGAGCACCACCTCGCCGTCCTGCTCGACGACGCCCTCGGCGAGCGGGCTGCGCTCGGGCTGGGTGCCGCGGCCGCCGCCCAGCATCGCCCGCAGCCGGGGCCGTACGGCGCGTGACCTGAGTACGCGGTTCACCTCGCGCCAAGTGACGTCCGTGGCGTACGAGACGGTGCGCGCCGCTTCGTACACCTGCCGCAGCAGCGCGTCGGCGTCCAACAGGCCGAGTTCGGCGGCGACTTGGTCCTGCTCCTGCAGGGCGAGCCGGTCGGTGGCCCGCCCTGTGGTCAGATGCAGCGCGTCCCGGGCGTCCATCAGCGCCCGGCGGGCTTCGTTGAGCCCTTCGCGAGGCGCGTCGGCGAGCCAGGAGGCGGCGACGGCGCGCAGTGCGGTGGCGTCCCGCAGCCCGCCGCGCGCCTCTTTCAGGTCCGGCTCCAGGAGGAACTGCAACTCGCCCTGGCGCTCGGCCCGTTCGCGGCAGAGCTCGTCCAGCTCGGGCAGCCGCTTGGGGGCCTGGTTGCGCCAGTCGGCCAGCACAGCGGTGCGCAGCCCGGTCAGCAGACCCAGATCGCCCGCGACATGGCGCGCGTCCAGCAGCCCGAGCTGCACCTTGAGGTCTTCGCCCGCGGTCTTGCGGGCCTCGCCGGGAGTGCGTACGGAGTGGTCGAGTGCGAGCCCCAGATCCCACACCGGATACCACATCCGGTCCGCGAGGGCGGCGATGTCACCCGCGTCCGCCCGCCCGTCGTGCAGCAGGAGCAGATCGAGGTCGCTGCGCGGGGAGAGTTCGCCGCGCCCGTAGCCGCCGACGGCGACGAGCGCCGCGCCCCGCACCCCGGCCTCCAGACAGGCCGTGGTGAACAGCGCGTTCAGCCAGTCGTCGGTCAGTCTGGCCAGGGCAGCACGGCGCGGCGGCCCGGACTGCGCCTTCTCGTTGAGAAGGCGCAGCCGGGCCGCCGCATAGCCGCTGGGTCCCGAGTCTTCCGCTTCGGTGGTCACATCCAGGCTCGTCACCCAGCAGCTCCTGTTCTGCTCTGCGTTTACAGCGCGTCCGGGCCGCGTTCGCCGGTCCGCACCCGTACCGCTGCCTCGACGGGGACGCTCCACACCTTGCCGTCACCGATCTTGCCTGTGCGGGCCGCCTTGACGACCACGTCGATGAGCTGTTCGGCGTCGTCGTCCTCGACCAGTACCTCTATGCGGATCTTCGGCACCAGGTCGACGGTGTACTCCGCACCGCGGTAGACCTCGGTGTGACCGCGCTGGCGGCCGTATCCACTGGCCTCCGTGACCGTGAGCCCCTGGACTCCGAAGGCCTGCAGGGCCTCCTTGATCTCGTCGAGCCGGTGCGGCTTCACGACGGCGGTGATGAGCTTCATGCGTCCACCTTCTTGGTCGGAGCCGCGGCTGCCACGGAGTCGCCCGGGGCGGGCACGGCCTTACGGGAACCGGCGCCGCCGCCGGCACCGCTGAAGTCGTACGCCGTCTCGGCGTGCTCGTCCTGGTCGATGCCGGAGACCTCGACGTCCTCCTCGACCCGCATGCCGATCGTCTTGTCGAGGACGAAGGCGAGCAGCGCCGATGCCACCAGAGAGTAGGCCAGTACAGCGCCGACACCGATGGCCTGCTTGCCGAGCTGGTCGAGGCCGCCGCCGTAGAAGAGGCCCTTGACGTCGTTCTGGACGCCGCCGGTGGCGAAGAGGCCGACCAGCAGCGAGCCGACGACACCGCCGACGAGGTGGACGCCGACGACGTCGAGCGAGTCGTCGTAACCGAACTTGAACTTCAGGCCGACGGCCATGGCGCAGAGCACACCGGCGATGGCGCCGACGGCGATCGCGCCGAGCGGGCTCACGGCGCCGCCGGACGGGGTGATGGCGACCAGACCCGCGACCGCGCCGGACGCGGCGCCGAGGGTGGTGAACGCGCCGTGGCGGATCTTCTCGTACGCCAGCCAGGCGAGCATCGCGGCCGCGGTGGCGACCTGGGTGTTGACGAACATCACCGCGCCGACACCGTCGTCGTTGCCCAGCCACGAGCCGGCGTTGAAGCCGAACCAGCCGAACCACAGCAGACCGGCGCCGAGCATGACCAGCGGCAGGCTGTGCGGCCGCATCGGGTCCTTCTTGAAGCCGACGCGCTTGCCGATGACGAGGATCACGCCGAGGGCCGCGGCACCTGCGTTGATGTGGACGGCGGTGCCGCCCGCGAAGTCGATGACGCCGAGCTCGAAGAGCCAGCCGCCCGCGCCCCACACCCAGTGCGCGACCGGGAAGTAGACGACGGTGACCCACAGCGCGACGAACAGCGCCCAGGCGGTGAACTTCACGCGGTCGGCGAGCGCACCGCTGATCAGCGCGGGTGTGATGATCGCGAACATCAGCTGGAAGACGGCGAAGACGTACACCGGGATGGTGTAGCCGTCCCACAGCTGGGTGAGGCCGAGGCCGCTGAGCCCGACGTAGTCGGCGCTCCAGCCGATGATGGAGCCCTTGTCGGTGCCGAAGGCGAGGCTGAAGCCGTACAGCACCCACAGGATGGTGACGATCCCGAGGCTGATGAAACTCATCATCAGCATGTTGAGGGTGCTCTTGACCCGGACCATGCCTCCATAGAAGAAGGCAAGGCCCGGCGTCATGATCATCACCAGGGCGGAACAGATGAGCATGAAGCCGGTATTGGCTGCAGACAGTGTCGGGGCGTCTGCGGCAAGCGTCGAGATGCCTTGAGGCATCGGCGTCTCCTCGTCGTCGGTGCGGCCGCGTGCGGGCGAAGCCTGTGCGGAAGGGCGGGCCGGTTATGCGCCCTAAAGTTGGCGCAAGGCGGTTTCCGTCAATGCCGCACCATGTTTCGCCGCAGTGACGAAGAGGTCCGGCGTGTTACGCGGCTATGAACAGGTGGGTCCGGCGGGAGGGCCGGGAGTATCCTCTGCGCACATCACCAGCCGACCGCGACGCCTACCCGCCTGACCTGGCACGGGGGAGCCGAGTCGGGTTGTTCGGGGTGAGCGCCGCGGCCGGGGCCTGGTGACGCCGCCCGCTCAGACCGCTTCCGCGGTCTCGGGCAGCTGGGAGGTCAGCTGGTCGGTGAAGTGGGCGACCTCGGGCACGTCGCCGAAGTCCCGGGCCGCCGTGTCGACGGTCTTGCGCAACCGGGTGTTGACCCGCTCGGAGCGCACCCGCTTGGCGATCTTGAGCGCCTGGCCGGCCAGCTCCGTGGACTGCTCGGGCTCTTTCTTGAGCAGATGAACCGTGGCCATGCCGACCAGATTGAGTGCGTACGACCGCTGGTGCTCGTCGTCCTGGCCGAAAAGCTCGACGGCGCGCCGCATGACCGGCTCGGCGAGCGAGGCGTAGGTGGGGCTGCGGCCCGCCACATATGCCAGATCGCGGTACGAGTGGGCGTTCTCCCCATTGAGCTCGGCCTCGGAGAAGAAGCGGATCCAGTCGGGCTCGGGCTCGCCGTCGAGACCGGCGTCGGCGAAGGTGTCCTCGGCCATCCGGACGGCTCGCTTGCACTTGCTGGGCTGGCCCATGTTGGCGTAAGCGCGGGCCTCCATCGCATACAGCATCGCCTGGGTGCGCGGGGTCGCGCAGTCGCGGCTGCCGTACTGCGCGAGATGGACGAGCTCCAGGGCGTCGTCGGGCCGCCCGAGGTGGATCATCTGGCGGCTCATGGAGGACAGGATGTACGAGCCGAGGGGCTTGTCGCCCGCCTCCTTGGCGGCGTGCAGGGCGAGTACGAAGTACTTCTGAGCGGTGGGCTGCAGTCCGACGTCGTAACTCATCCAGCCGGCCAGCTCGGCGAGCTCGGCTGCGCACCTGAACAGCCGCTGTGAGGTGGCCTGGGGCTGCGGCTCCTGCAGCAGATCGGTTACTTCGTGCAGTTGGCCGACGACGGCCTTGCGTCGCAGCCCGCCGCCGCACTGCGCGTCCCACTGGCGGAACATCGCGGTGGTGGACTCCAGCAGCTCCAGCTCGGGCTTGGAGAGCCGCGATGCCCTGCGCAACGCTGCGAGAGGTACCTGCTGCCCCGGCTCACCGGGCGGGGAGGGCACCAGCCAGCGCTGCATCGGCTCGACGAGTGCGGGTCCCGCGGCAAGGGCGAGCGAGGTCCCGAGGAAACCGCGCCGGGCCAGCATCAGGTCGCTGCGCGAGAACTCGCTGAGCAGGGCGACGGTCTGGGTGCCCGCCCAGGGGAGATCCACCCCGGACACTGCGGGTGACTGATGCGCCGAGCGCAGTCCGAGGTCCTCGATGGCGACGACGGTGCCGAAGCGCTCGGAGAACAGCTCGGAGAGGATGCGCGGAATCGGCTCGCGCGGCTGCTCGCCGTCGAGCCATCGGCGTACGCGTGAGGTGTCGGTGCTGATGTGGTGTGCGCCCATCTGGCGCGCCCGGCGGTTCACTTGACGCGCGAGTTCGCCCTTCGACCAACCGCTGCGCACGAACCACGAGTTCAACTGCTCGTTCGGGCGCTTGCCGGCCTCCGTACCGCTTGCGCCGCTGCCGTCCACTGGAACGCTCCCATCCGCTGAAGCTTCTGTTGCCCCGAACCCCTACCAGAATGCCGTGAGTTGAGACCGTCCGTGCGGAGGTTGCGCCCTACCGAACAGGAAACCGAGTTGCCCCCGGCATACCCGCGGGTGCGCAAAGCTCCAGGGTTCGTGTACTGAAAGTAATCCCACGATCACCCCTCTCGCGAGCGCAATTGCAGAAACGCCACCATTCGCCACCCCTTCGAATGAACTCCCTTGCCGCCGGGCGCGATTCACTTGACATACGACGATCAGAATGTGGCGGAGCGGTGCACGCACAGGCGCGCAGCCTGGTCCGCACCACCCCTTGCGCCACTGTGCGCCACCAGACCTTTACCGGTTGCGACTCAGTGTCACGAGGAGACTTCGGGTCGTAACCACCGGCGATTCAGACCCGTTGGAGGGGGCATGGGCTTCACGATCGGCGGCATCCGGGAGATGCGGTCCGGCTCACGGCGCCGCGGCCGCACCACAGAGTGCACAGTTGTGGCCGAGTACACAGGGCTGTGGGGCTGGGACGTGGCGCCGGGGGCGCGAGCGGCGTCCGGCGAATGTTCCTGCGGGGCGGCGGACTGCGCGTCCCCGGGGGCCCATCCACTGGGCTTCGCTCCCGAGGTGCCCGCGGGCGCGACGCTGGACGAGGTCACCAAGGCGTTGTCGGAGCTGCCGGGCGCGTCGCTGCTGCTGCCGGTCGGCCGCACCTTCGACATCCTCGACATTGCCGCCCCGGCCGGCCGCCGTGCGCTGGTGCGCCTGGAGCGGATGGGGCTGCCGATCGGCCCGGTGACGGCCACGCCGGACGGCCGCTGCCAGTTCTTCGTCGCCCCCGGCGCCGCCGACGAACTCCCGGACCTGCTCTACCGGATGGGCTGGGACGACGCGGACCTGGACCTGCACTGCCTGGGCCCGGGCGCCCACATCACGGCCCCGCCCTCCGACCACGCGGGCCTGGGCCCGGTCAGCTGGCTGCGCCCACCGTCTCTGGACACGGCGACGGCGCCGCCGGAGGCGCGACTGCTGTTGGGCACGCTGGCGTACGTCTGCCACCGTTCGTGACCCTGGGTCGGGCCGATACGGGAGTGCCCGGCCTCGTCTGCACGACGTGGCCGGGCATTTTCTTGGGTACGCCCCATGACGCGCCGCGAGCGGGTGCGCCTGCGGCGGGCTTGTTCCCCACCCCGCCCCTTCCCGAACTGGGGGCAAGCCCCCAGCCCCCGTACACCCTTCGGGCGTTGTCCTCAATCTCCCCCAGACTTCGTCCGGGGGGATCCCCAACGGGCTGCATTTGCAGCCCCTCCGGCGGAAACTTGAAGCCCGCCCGGGCAAATCCAGCCCCGCCGGCGATTGAGGCGCGGGGTCCGGGGCGGAGCCCCAGTTACGGTTAGGGGCGGGTCGGGGAACAGGCCCGCCCCAGCGGCAGCTAGTCGCCGATCAGCGCGTCCACGAACGCCTCCGGCTCGAACGGCGCCAAGTCGTCCGGTCCCTCGCCCAGGCCCACCAGCTTCACCGGTACGCCCAGCTCCCGCTGGACCGCGATCACGATGCCGCCCTTGGCCGTGCCGTCCAGCTTCGTCAGCACGATGCCGGTGATGTCCACGACCTCCGCGAACACCCGTGCCTGCACCAGACCGTTCTGCCCCGTCGTGGCGTCCAGGACCAGCAGGATCTCGTCCAGTGGTCCGTGCTTCTCGACGACGCGCTTGACCTTGCCGAGCTCGTCCATCAGGCCCGTCTTGGTGTGCAGCCGGCCCGCCGTGTCGATCAGTACGACGTCGGCGCCCTCGGCGATGCCCTCCTTGACCGCGTCGAACGCGATCGACGCCGGGTCGCCGCCCTCCGGGCCGCGCACCGTGCGCGCGCCGACCCGCTCGCCCCAGGTCTGGAGCTGGTCCGCGGCCGCCGCGCGGAACGTGTCCGCCGCGCCGAGCACCACGGAGCGGCCGTCCGCGACGAGCACCCGCGCCAGCTTGCCGGTCGTCGTGGTCTTTCCGGTGCCGTTGACGCCGACGACCATGACGACGCCAGGGGTGTCCAGACCGCTCTCGGTCTTCACCACGCGGTCGAAGTCGGTGCCGAGCAGATGCAGCAGTTCCTCGCGCAGCAGGCCGCGCAGTTCGTCGGGCGTACGCGTACCGAGCACCCTTACGCGCTCGCGCAGCCGCTCGACCAGCTCCTGGGTCGGCGCGACGCCGACGTCCGCGGTGAGCAGGGTGTCCTCGATCTCCTCCCAGGTCTCCTCGTCGAGGTTGTCTCGGGACAGGAGCGTGAGCAGCCCCTTGCCGAGCGTGTTCTGGGACCGGGCGAGGCGGGCGCGGAGCCGGACCAGACGGCCGGCGGTCGGCTCGGGGATCTCGATCTCGGGGAGCGGCGGCGCCGCGACGACCGGATCCTCGACGGCGGCCGGGGTCTCGACGGCCGCGGCGGCGTCGGGGAGGTCGACCTCCTCGATCGTGCGGCGTGGCTCTTCGACCGTCGGCGCCGCGTCCTCACCGACCTGAGGCTCGGCGGGCGGGGCAGTGATGGTCGGCGTGCTCGACGGCGCCGAGGGCGGCAGCTGCTTCTTCTTGCGGCTGCTGACCACGAGCCCGCTGATCGCGCCGACCGCGACCAGGGCGATGACTACAGCAAGGATGAGGATTTCCATAACCCACCCAGTATCGGCCACGACCGCTCACCCTCAGCAGCCCCGGAGGATCCCACAAGGCATCCGACTCCATTTGGACCTTTTGGGGGGTACGGGCGATGCTGGTTGTTCAGGCCTTCTGCCGGCCAGCACGCCCACCTCTGTACGGAGCACTTCCATGCCCCACGCCTCCGAATCCGAAGGCGCGATAGAGACTCGTGGCCTCGAACCCGTCCCCGACGGCGAGCGCACCGGCCACGTACGTGAACTCTTCCCCACCTGGGTCGCAGCCAACATCAGCGTGTTGTTGCTCACCATGGGCGCGGGCCTGATCGTTTTCAATGGTCTGAACTTCTGGCAGGTGCTGGTCGTCGGGGTCGCGGCACCCCTCGTCTCGTACGGAATCGTGGGCCTGATCTCCATCGCCGGCAAGCGCGGCGGCTCCCCCGGCATGGCCCTGTCCCGCGCGGTCTTCGGCCAGCGCGGAAATCTCTTCCCCGGCTCGCTCATCTGGGTCGCACGCTGGGGCTGGGAGACGATCAACGCGGTTACCGGCGCGTACGCCGTGCTGACCGTGCTGGATCTGCTCTTCGGCGTGAAGAGCAACACCGCACTGATCGTGGTCACGCTGCTGGTCTTCGTCGCCTGCACGTTCCTGGTCTCCGGACTCGGCATCAACGCGCTGCGCGTGTGCAGCAAGTGGTCGACATATCTCTTCGGCGCGTTCAGCGTGCTGGTGCTGGTCCATCTGGTCGCGAACACCGACTGGTCCGCGGTCTTCGGCAAGCCGGCCGGGTCGACGGCGATGATGGTCGCGGGTATCGGCACTATCGCGGCGGGCGGCATCAGCTGGGTCCCCTCGGGCCCGGACTTCACCCGCTACCTCCCGCGCGCCGCCTCCGGCAGGGCGATGGTCGGCTCGACGGTCGGCGGAGCCGGGATCGTCGTACTGCCGATGGTGCTGATGGGCGCGGTGATGGCGGTCTCGACACCGGATCTGGCGAGCGCCACCGACCCGGTCGCGTTCATCGGCCAGATTCTGCCGATGTGGATCGCCGTTCCGTATCTCCTCATCGCGCTGGTGGGCATGCTGCTGATCAACTCGATGTCGATGTACTCGGCGGGCTTCACCGCGCAGACCCTGGGCATCAAGGTCCCGCGTGCCTGGGCGGTCAGCGTGAACGCCGTCATCAGCCTGGTCTTCGGCTTCCTGCTGATGGTGGTGGCGACCAGCTTCATCGGCTCGTTCATCTCCTTCCTGACGCTGCTCGCGGTGGCTTTCTCGGCGTGGATCGGCGTCTTCGGTGTGGACATGCTGCGCCGGCGTACGTACGACGGTGAGGCGCTGATGGACACCACGCGCACCAGCGCCTACTGGTACCGCGGCGGCTTCGCCTGGCAGGCGATGACGGCGTGGGCGCTCGCGCTGCTGGTCGGTCTGCTCTTCACCAAGGTCGACTGGTTCGCCGGTCCGCTCGCCCCGACCTGGATCGGGAAGCACGGCCTGGGCTGGGCGGCCACGATCGTCGTCTCGGCGGCGCTGTACGCGGTGCTGCCGCGCACCCGGTCCGCGGCGCCCGAGCCGATCCCGGCCACCCCCGTCGCAGAACCCGAGTCCGCGACCCTGTCAATCTGACGCTGCGTCAGCTACCGTCCCCCTTCGCCACGTTCATACCGGCGGAGGGGGACGTTCCCGTGGCCTTCACAGTGGCCCGTTTCAATCTCGTCGATCCCGGCGCGACGCCCGAGACCCTCGCGGTTCGCTACCGCGCCGCCCTGGAGATGGCCGCGTACGCCGACGACCGCGGCCTCGACACGATCCAGACCGAGGAGCACCACGGCGCCGAGAACAGCTGGCTGCCGTCCCCCTTCGTCTTCGCCGGCGCGGTCCTCGGCTCCACGCGCCGGATCGCGGTCACCGTCTCCGCGATCATCGGTCCGCTCTACGATCCGCTGCGGCTGGCCGAGGACATCGCCGTACTCGACCTGATCGGCAAGGGCCGTCTGGTCACGGTCGCGGGCATCGGCTACCGGCCAGAGGAGTACGAGCAGTTGGGGGTGGAGTGGACCCGGCGCGGCAAGCTCCAGGACGAGCTGCTCGAGACACTGCTGACGGCGTGGACCGGTGAGCCGTTCACATACCGCGGCCGGACTGTCCGGGTGACCCCGCGTCCGTACACCCAGCCGCATCCGATGCTGCTGGTGGGCGGCTCCTCGCGAGCGGCGGCCCGGCGCGCGGCCCGGCTCGGGCTGCCGTTCTTCCCGAGCGCTCATCTGCCGGAACTGGAGGCGTACTACCACGAGCAGCGTGAGCGGTACGGGACCGAGGGCTGGACGATGATGCCGGCGGAGAAGACGCCGCTCCTGCATCTCGCGGAGGACCCGGACCGCGCGTGGGCCGAGTATGGCGGACACTTCCTGCACGAGGCGCGGATGTACGCCTCCTGGCAGTCGAAGGACATCCGCTCCGCGGTGCGCTCGAAGGCGACGACGGTCGAGGAGCTGCGCGACGAGGGCGTGTACCGGATCGTCACGCCGAACGAGTGCGTGGCGCTCGGCGGGGACAGTCTGGTGCTGCATCCGCTGTGCGGCGGCATGCCGGTGGACGAGGGCTGGCGCAGCCTTCAGCTCTTCGCCGAGAGCGTGCTCCCCCGGCTCGCCGGCTGAGCCTGCCCGGGCACACGTACTGCCCCGGCTCAAGCGCCTCTGGGAGACGCTGAGCCGGGGCAGTTCCGTGGCGAGGAGAGGGGCAGCGGGGATTAGCCCATCTCCTCCAACGCCTTGCCCTTGGTCTCCTTGACGAACAGAAGTACGAAGGGGATCGAGAGCGCGGCGAAGGCTGTGTAGATGACGTACGTGCCGGAGAGGTTCCAGTCCGCCAGGCTCGGGAAGCTCGCGGTGATGGCCCAGTTGGCGATCCACTGCGCGGACGCGGCGACGCCGAGCGCCGCTGCACGGATCCGGTTCGGGAACATCTCGCCCAGGAAGACCCAGACCACGACGCCCCACGAGAGGGCGAAGAAGAGCACGAAGACATGCGCGGCGATCAGGGCGACGGCGCCCTGGGTGCTGGGCAGCTTGCCGTCGACGAGGTCCGCGGAGAAGGCCCAGGCCTCGAAGGCGAGAGCGATCGCCATACCGGTCGAGCCGACGAGGGCGAGCGGACGTCGGCCGACCCGGTCGACCAGGACCATCGCGATCACGGTGCCGATGATGTTGATGATCGACGTGGTGAACGAGTAGAAGAACGAGCTGGCCGGGTCGATGCCGACCGACTGCCACAGCGCCGCGGAGTAGTAGAAGACGACGTTGATGCCGACGAACTGCTGGAAGAGGGAGAGTCCGATGCCGACCCAGACGATGGGCAGGAAGCTGAAGCGGCTGCCCAGCAGGTCCTTGAAGCTCGACTTGTGCTCGCGGCGCATCGCGAGGTCGATCTCGGCGACACGGGCGTCCAGGTCGATTTTGTGGCCCTCGACCTCGCCGAGGACCTCCTTCGCCTTGTCGACCTTTCCGACGGAGATCAGGTAGCGGGGCGACTCGGGGATCGCGAAGGAGAGCAGGCCGTACAGCATCGCGGGGACGACCATGACGCCGAGCATCCACTGCCAGGCCTCGATCCCGCCGATCTCGCCGCGCTGCTCACCGTCGGCGAGCTGCAGGATGCCGTAGTTGACCAGCTGGGAGACGGCGATGCCGATGACGATCGCGGCCTGCTGGAAGGAGGCGAGCCGGCCTCGGTAGGCGGCCGGGGACACCTCGGCGATGTAGGCCGGGCCGATGACCGAGGCCATGCCGATGGCGAAGCCGCCGATGACGCGCCAGAAGGCGAGGTCGTAGAGGGCGAAGGGGAGAGCGGAGCCCACCGCGCTGACGGTGAAGAGCACGGCGGCGATCTGCATACAGCGGATGCGGCCGATGCGGTCGGCGATCCGGCCGGCGGTGGCGGCGCCGATGGCGCAGCCGATCAGGGCGATGGCGATGACCTGGGCGAGCGTTCCCGAGCCGATGTCGTAGCGGTCCCGGATGGCCTCGACGGCACCGTTGATCACGGAGCTGTCGTACCCGAAGAGGAAGCCGCCCATCGCGGCGGAGGCCGTGATGAAGATGACGTGGGCGAGATGCTCAGGGTGGGCTTCACGGGCTCCCGATGCCGGTGGCGGCTGCGAGGTGCTGGTCACGTGTACTCCTGGGGCCGTCCGGCAGCGTCGCCGGGCGTGGGCGGGGCGAGCCCTTCAAGTGGCGCACAACTTCACGACGCCCACCACCTGAAGGTAAAAGCAACGCTGCAGAGACTATTCGTTCAAGTTTCGAAGTCAAGACCCGGCCTCAAAGAGACATGAACCAAAGCCAGCTCGACTTGAGTTCAACACTTGAAGATTGGTCAGCGGTTGTCAGCGAAGGCGCTGGCTGATGACCTTGGAGACGCCGTCGCCCTGCATGGAGACTCCGTACAGCGCGTCAGCGACCTCCATCGTCCGCTTCTGGTGCGTGATCACGATCAGCTGCGAGGACTCCTGGAGCTCCTGCATGATCCGGATCAGCCGCTGGAGGTTGGTGTCGTCGAGCGCAGCCTCGACCTCGTCCATCACATAGAACGGGCTCGGCCGAGCCTTGAAGATCGACACCAGCAGCGCGACGGCGGTCAGCGACCGCTCGCCGCCGGACAGGAGCGAGAGCCGCTTGACCTTCTTGCCCGGCGGCCGGGCCTCGACGTCCACGCCCGTGGTGAGCATGTTGTCGGGGTCGGTCAGAATCAGCCGGCCCTCTCCGCCCGGGAAGAGCCGCGAGAAGACACCCTCGAACTGGCGGGCCGTGTCCCGGTACGCATCAGTGAAGACCTGCTCGACGCGCTCGTCGACTTCCTTGATCACCTGGAGTAGGTCGGCCCTGGTCTTCTTCAGGTCTTCAAGCTGCTCCGAGAGGAACTTGTGGCGTTCCTCCAGCGCGGAGAACTCCTCCAGGGCAAGCGGATTCACCTTCCCGAGCTGCTGATACGCCCGTTCGGCAGACTTGAGCCGCTTCTCCTGCTCACCGCGTACGAAAGGTCTCGGCTGGTTGCGCGGGTGCTCAGGGTCATCGGGCAGGTCCTCTCCCTCGGCGGGCGGTGACGGCGGCACCAGCTGGTCGGGGCCGTACTCCGCGATCAGCCCGGCCGGTTCCACGCCGAGCTCTTCCAGAGCCTTGGTCTCCAACTGCTCGATCCGCAGCCGCTTCTCCGCCCCGAGTACCTCGCCGCGGTGAACTGAATCCGTGAGTTTGTCGAGCTCGCTCTTGAGGTCGCGCCCCTGGTTGCGGGCTGCGCTCAACTCCTGTTCGCGCTCGGCCTTGGCCGCCTCGGCCGCGACCCGCTCCGCCTCCGCCCGCACCAGCGAGACCTCGACATGTGCCAGCAGCTGGCGGGCGCCGCTCGCCACGGCGGACGCGACCTCGGCCTCGTGGCGCAGCCGGGCGCGCCGCTGTTCGGCGCGCGCCCGTGCCTCACGCTCGGCGTGCGCTCCCCGGTCGAGTGCGTCCGCGCGCCCCGCGAGCCCCTTGACGCGCTCCTCGTGCGTACGGACCTGGAGGCGGGCCTCCATCTCGGTCTGGCGTGCGTTGGCGCCGTCGGCGGCGAGCCGGTCCCGTACATGCGTGTCGGGCTCCTCCTCGATGGGAGCCTCCTCGGCGACGAGCAGCCGCTCGGCCAGTTCCTCGGCCTCCTCCCGCGCCCGCTCCAGCGCCTCCTGCGCCCTGGCGACGGCCGCGGTCGTCCGCTCGGCCTCGCCCGCGGCGCCGCGGGCCTGCCCGGCGAGCCGTCCCAGCTGCCCCGACACGGCCGACTTCTCACGGTCGGCGGCCCGGCGGCGCTCCCCCAACTCCTCCACCAGCGCGGCACATTCGCGGCGACGCCCGGTGGCCAGCTGCTGGGCGGCGGCCAGCTCCTCGCACTGGACGGCCAGCTCCTCCAGCTCGGCGGCCGCCTCGTCGACGGATGCCTGCACCTCCAGCAGGCTCGGCGCTCCGGCGGATCCGCCCTGCGCGAAGTGCGCCCCGAGGACGTCGCCTTCGGCGGTCACGGCGGTGAGTTCGGGCCGCGAGTAGACCAGATCCTCGGCGTCCTCCAGCGTCCCGACGACGACCATGCCCCGCAGCAGCCGGCGCACGGCGGGCATCAGCTCATCGGGCCCGCGCACCAGATCGGCGGCGTACGCGGGCCCGTCCGCGTGCCGCTCCGGCGGTACGGATTCGGGGGCGCCGCCCAGCAGTATTGCCGCGCGCCCCGCGTCCGTCTTGCGGAGCAGTCGCAGCGCCTCGGCGGCGGTCGCCGGGGTCGACACGGCGACGGCGTCCGCGGCCGCGCCAAGCGCCGCGGCGACCGGCACCTCGTAGCCGGGAGCGACGGTGAGGAGCTCGGACGCCGGGCCGAGCAGACCGCTCAGCCGGTCCTTCGCGGCGAGCAGCGCGCCCGTGCCGTCCTTGCGGCGCAGGCCCAGGGCGAGCGCCTCGCGGCGGGCGGCCATGGCTGCGCGCTTGCGTTCGGCGGCGGTGAGGGCCTCGCGGGCCGCGCTCAGTGCCGCCTCCGCCTCCGCCAGTTCGCGCTTGGCCGCATCGTGCTGCTCGCCGAGCGCGGAGTCGTCGGCGTCGAGCCCGTCGACCTCGGCCTTCAGCTGCTCGTACTCCTCCTGGGCGGCCACGGCCCGCTCCTGGGCCTCGTCGCGTGCGGCGGCCAGCCGGTCGATCTCGGCCTGCGCCGATCCGGCCCGCGAACGGGCGGCGTTGACCTGACCGTTGAGGCGGGCCAGTCCCTCGCGCCGGTCGGCGATCGCCCGCGCGACATCCTTGAGCCGCCGCTCCTCGACGGCCAGCTCCCGCTCCAGCTCGGCGCGGTGCGCGACGGTGTCCTCCAGCGCGCGCTCGGCCGCCTCCAGAGCGGCCTCGAGCTCCGCCTCCTGCTCGCGGATCCTGGCGGCCTCGCGCTCCATGTCCTCGGGGTCGCGGCCGCGCCGCTCGTCAGCGGGCGCCGCGGTCGCGCTCTTCACCCGCGCGTCGGCCAGCGAGATCGTGCCCCGCACCCGCTCGGCCAGCTGGGACAGCTCGTACCAGCTCTGCTGCGCCCGCTGCAGCCGCGGCGCGAGGCGCCGTACGTCGTCCTCCAGCTCCGCCTCGCGGCTCAGCGCCGCCTTGAGCTCCGCCTCGGCGGCGTCTTTGCGTTCCTTGAGCGCGGCCTCGTCGGCGATCTCGCTGCGCAGTGCCTTCCGCAGCCGTACGAGATCGTCGGCCAGCAGCCGCAGCCGGGCGTCGCGCAGATCGGCCTGGATGACGGCGGCCCGCCGCGCCACCGCGGCCTGCCGCCCCAGCGGCTTGAGCTGCCGGCGCAGCTCGTCGGTCAGGTCCTGTACGCGGGCGAGGTTGGCCTGCATCGCGTCCAGCTTCCGCAGCGCCTTCTCCTTGCGCTTGCGGTGCTTGAGGACGCCGGCGGCCTCCTCGATGAAGGCCCTGCGGCCCATCGGATCGGCATGCAGTACGGAGTCGAGCTGGCCCTGCCCGACGATGACGTGCATCTCGCGGCCGATGCCGGAGTCGGACAGCAGTTCCTGGATGTCGAGGAGCCGGCAGGTGTCGCCGTTGAGCTGGTACTCGCTGCCGCCGTTGCGGAACATGATCCGCGTGATGGTGACCTCGGCGTAGTCGATCGGGAGCGCGCCGTCGGAGTTGTCGATGGTGAGAGAGACCTCGGCGCGGCCGAGCGGGGGCCGCCCGGTCGTCCCGGCGAAGATGACGTCCTCCATCTTGCCGCCGCGCAGCGACTTGGCTCCCTGCTCACCCATGACCCAGGAGAGCGCGTCCACCACATTGGACTTGCCGGAGCCGTTGGGCCCGACGACACAGGTGATGCCCGGCTCGAACCGCAGTGTGGTGGCGGAGGCGAAGGATTTGAACCCGCGCAGGGTCATGGCCTTGAGGTGCACGCCGCCGGACTCTACCTTTCACTCGCGGTTTCACCCATGAAGGTGCAGGGCACATCAGACGTTAAGAGAAGCACCGTAGGGGGCGGGGGGCAAAGAAAGAAGGGACGCCGAAGCGTCCCTTGCATATCTTGCGCGATGTATCTCCAGAGATCGCCGTGCTCAGGTGAGCGCAGGCTCCGCCTGGGGTACGTCGATGTCGATGCCGTCAAGCAGCGACTCTCCAGGGTGCTGAGCGACGGCAGCGTTGAGCGCGTCGTTCTCGGACTGGATCCGTACAAGCTCGGATTCCAGGTCCTGGACGCGCTGCTGAAGCCGTCGCATCTCGGCGAGGAGTCGCGGGTCGGAACCGCCGACGTAACCGAGAAGCGCCTTTGCCATGATGGATGGTCCTCCACACTGAGTGACCGACCGAAGCGGTGTGGGTCGTGAGGGAATCGCACCCGCGGTGTTCGACAGTGCTTGTTACTGCTGATATTGCTGCGGTTCTTACTGCCAAACAGCTAAGGTGCGCGGGGACTTCCAGAGTCTCACCAAAAAGTTTGACGGTCAACACGATCACGCCCCGCATCAGCGGGCAAACCCGGGGGCATCCGGCCACGAAACGTGCGGCGGAGCCTCATCTGCGGGGCCCTTGGGGCGTAGAGATCATTCTTACTGGCGCAGCCTCGCACGACAAGCCCTTCTTGGCAACCACCAGGTCATTCCGCCAAAGGCAGGTGCCTGAGGCATGCGTTTTGGGCCGCCGTGGCGACGAAATCCGTGGTGATCTTCAGCGGATCGCGAAGTCCTCGTAACCGCCTCGCGGAGTGCCCCAGATCTCAGTGACACCGTCGACCCGCCCGGGTGTGTCGCCGGAGCGCAGCCACTCCAGCAAACGGTGGCAATTCTCACGTGACCCCTCTGCCACAACCTGCACTCTGCCGTCGTCGAGATTGACGGCGAATCCCGTAAGGCCGCCGATCTGCAGAGCATTTGCCCTGGTGAACCAGCGGAAGCCCACTCCCTGTACTCGGCCGCGTACCCAGGCGGTGAGCCGTGCAACATCATCCATGGGTGCAAGCTAACCGGCCAATTCCTCTCTGAGCACTTCACCCCCACCCGTCATGGCGTACAGTCCGGTCGAAATGAGACTCACCCGTATGGGTGAGTCTGCTTTGATATTCGACCGTCAAGCATCGTCGAGCATGAGGAAGGCACTGCAGATGGGACGCCATA
This sequence comes from Streptomyces sp. NPDC002868, assembly GCF_055563295.1. Lineage (NCBI taxonomy): Bacteria > Bacillati > Actinomycetota > Actinomycetes > Kitasatosporales > Streptomycetaceae > Streptomyces > Streptomyces sp. NPDC002868. The sequence goes on from NZ_JBVHDR010000012.1 coordinate 141,621, forward strand.
GCCGGAAGAGGCGGGCAGCTGTGCCCGTGCGCACCGGGCTGCTCGGTGCTTCCGCAGCCATGGCGGTAGGCGCCGTGGCCGTCGCGTCCGGCTTGCTGCCGGGCGGCGACAAGTTCAACGTCAGCGGCGGCAGCGAGTCGAGCGGGCAGGTACGCACCGAGGGCTCGGCGAAGCTGCAGACGCAGGGCGACGCGAGCGCCGAGCCGACGAACGGGGCCTCGGCCTCCGCCAGCCCGAGTGTCACCCGCCCGCAGGCGCCGTCGAAGACCCCCTCCCCCACGCCGACCAAGCCGTCGGCGACGCCTTCGAAGCAGACGAAGGCCCCGGAGAAGCGGAAGGAGAGCACCGCGCCGCCGTCCCGTACCGAGACGCGCGCCTCCGACCGTGCTTCCGAGCGGGCCAAGCCCGTGGCCACGGGCGCTGCGGCCATCGAGGCCGAGGTGCTCAGCCTGGTCAACAAGGAGCGCGCGAAGGTGGGGTGCAGCCCGGTGCGGTCCGATGCCGCACTGGCGGATCTCGCCGGGGACTTCAGCGCCGACATGGCCGCGCGTGGCTTCTTCGACCACACGGACCCCGGCGGAGCGACCCCCTGGGACCGCGCCGCGAAGGCGGGCGTGCCGGGACTCGGCGGCGAGAACATCGCCCGCGGGCAGGCCGACGCGGCCGCTGTGATGAACTCCTGGATGAACAGCGACGGTCACCGCGCGAACATACTCAACTGCGAGTACAAGACGCTGGGCGTCGGTGTGTACCTGGGTGACGGCGGCCCCTGGTGGACCCAGGACTTCGGCTTCTGAGACCCTGCGTCCCACTTTCTCTTGGTCAGCGCTGCGCCGGAGTAAGGTGGCCGTCATGGACGACGGCCACCTCTTCGACGTGTTCGCGAAGCAGTGCCCCTCGCGCGGCACGCTCGAGCATGTGACGGGCCGCTGGGGCAGCTTGACCATCGGGGCCCTGTACGAAGGGACCCTGCGATTCAACGAACTGCGGCGGCGCGTCGACGGCGTGAGCGAGAAGATGCTCTCCCAGACACTGCAGGCCCTGGAGCGCGACGGCCTGGTGCACAGGGACGCACAGCCCACGAATCCGCCGCGGGTGGACTATGAGCTGACCCCGCTGGGACACGCCGTGGCCGAGCGGCTGCTCGGGCTGATCCACCTGGTGGAGGGCCGGATGCCCGAGGTGCTGGCGGCGCGCGAGCATTACGACAGCGTGCTCGTCAGCCGTGGCGGCCGCTGACAGCGCGGGCAGAAGTAGCTGGACCGGTTCATCCAGGGGCGCCGGCGCATGGGTGTGCCGCAGCGACGGCAGGGCTCGTCCTCTCGCCCGTAAGCGTCCAACGACCGGTCGAAATAGCCTGATTCGCCGTTCACGTTCACATAGAGACTGTCAAAGCTCGTGCCGCCGACGGCCAGGGCCGCGTTCATCACGTCCCGTACATGACGGAGCAGTTCGGTCGAGCGGGGGCGTGTGAGGGTCGCGGTGGGGCGCTCGTAGTGGAGCTTCGCGCGCCACAGCGCCTCGTCCGCGTAGATGTTCCCGACCCCGCTGATCAGCGACTGGTCCAGCAGCGCGCGCTTGACGGTCGTACGCCGCAGGCGCAGCGCGGTATGGAAGGCCGCGTCGTCGAAGGCCGGGTCGAGCGGATCGCGCGCGATGTGCGCGATGACGTCGGGCAGCCCCTCGGGGGTGTTGTCGTGCAGCGAAAGACCGCCGAAGGTGCGCTGGTCGACGAAGCGCAGCTCGGTGCCGAGAGCGTCGTCGAAGCGGATCCGGATCCGCAGATGCTTCTCGTCGGCGGCGTCCTCGGGCTGGACGAGCAGCTGCCCGCTCATGCCCAGATGACCGAGGATCGAGGCGTCCGTGTCCGCGAGCGGCAGCCAGAGGTACTTGCCGCGGCGGCGGGCGATGCCGACGCTGTGTCCCTTGAGACGCGCCGCGAAGTCCTCGGCCCCGGCCGGATGGCGGCGGACCGCACGCGGGTGCAGGACCTGCACCTCGGCGATCGTACGGCCGCTGACCCAGCGCTGGAGTCCGCGACGTACGACTTCGACCTCGGGCAGCTCGGGCACGGGGCTCCTTCGGGCAACTCTCACGGTGGTGCCCGCAGCGTACCGCTGTGCCTGACGGCGAAACCGGTGAGGCCCCTGCGCTCCAGGGGAGCGAGGGGCCTCACGGGAAAGCGGAAACGTCGACTCAGGCCGTGGCCCGGTCCGCGGGTTCCGAGGTCGAAAGGGTGTCGGCGGCCCCTCCGTCGGATTCCTCGGATTCGTCGGACGCCTCGGGCGTCGCGTCGGCCGCCGCTTCGGCTTCGGCCTTCGCCGCGGCCAGGCGCTCGTCCGCGGCGGCACGGATCTCCCGCCAGGCGGACTCCGCCGCCTGCTGCTCCGCTTCCTTCTTGCTGCGGCCGGTGCCGGTGCCGTACGAGACACCACCGACGCGGGCGGCAGCAGTGAAGGTCTTCTCGTGGTCCGGGCCGGTCTCGGTGACGAGATACTCCGGGACTCCGAGCCCCTCGGCTGCGGTGAGCTCCTGGAGACTGGTCTTCCAGTCCAGGCCCGCGCCAAGGTTCGAGGACTTCTCGATCAGCGGGTCGAAGAGCCGGTGCACCAGCTCCGAGGCCGCCTCGAGGCCCTGGTCGAGATAGACCGCACCGATCACCGCTTCCAGGGTGTCGGCGAGGATGGACGCCTTGTCCCGGCCACCCGTGCCCTCTTCGCCCCGGCCGAGCCGGATGAAGGAGCCGAGTTCGAGGCCGCGACCGACCTCCGCCAGCGCACGCGAATTGACCACCGCGGCCCGCAACTTGGCCAGTTGGCCTTCGGGCAGGTCGGGGTGGGTGCGGTACAGCGTGTCGGTGACCACCAGACCGAGCACCGAATCCCCGAGGAATTCGAGCCGCTCATTGGTGGGCAGACCGCCGTTCTCGTACGCGTACGAACGGTGGGTCAGCGCACGCACCAGAAGGGCGGACTCGAGGTGATACCCGAGCCGCCCTTCCAGAAGCGTGTGGGACGAGGCTGCGTTGACGTTGTCCGCCTGCTTCTTGGCATTGGACAGCTCAGACATCGGGCCTCTCACCAGCCGCTCAGACCTCGAGGACCTGGCGCTTGTTGTAGGTGCCGCAGCTCGGGCACGCGATGTGCTGCTGCTTCGGCTCCTGGCAACGCTCACACGAAACCAGGGTGGGGACCGCAGCCTTCCACTGCGACCGGCGGTGGCGCGTGTTGCTGCGCGACATCTTCCGCTTCGGAACAGCCACGGCTACTTCTCCTGCTTCTCGTCGACGCCCGCTTCGGCGCCGCCCATGTTGTCCTTCTCGCCGTCCTGAATGGTCTCGGCGAGTCCCTGCAAAGCCGCCCAACGAATGTCGACGGCATCGTGATGGTGGTCCGGGTTCTCGTCCAGCCTGACCCCGCACTGGGGGCACAGGCCGGCGCAGGTCTCCCGGCACACCGGCTGCATCGGCAGTGCGAGCACCACCGCATCACGCAGCACGGGCTCGAGGTCGAACAGGCCGTCCTCGAGAAAAAGCGTGTCCTCGTCCTCGGCGTCGTCGACCGGCTCCGCAGTGCGACTGCGGCCCCGGTCATCGGCGTCGGGGTACGTGAACATCTCCTGGAAATCCGCCGCAACCTCCTGGCGCAACGGCTCCAGACACCTTACGCACTCCCCCTCGGCCGATGCACGGGCGGTGCCTGTAACAAGCACACCTTCCATGACCGACTCCAGGCGGAGGTCGATCTCCACGGGCGAGCCCAGAGGCACGCCGATGACCCCTTCGATACCGAAGTCCTTGGGGGCCGGGACCGAGCGGGTCAGCCGCTGGAGAGCACCGGGACGCCGCCCCAGCTCGTGTGTGTCGAACACGAGGGGGTTGCGGTGGTCAAGGCGCGTGCTCAGGGCTTTTCCTGCTTTCGGATCGTGAAGAGGGGCCGTCCCGATTCGGATACGAAGCGGGCAGCCGGGATCGCGAAACTACGCGCGACCGAAGAGCCAGGATACTGGACGGGCCGCTGTAGACCCAATCCGGTGCTTCCGGGCGGCTTCTTCAGCGCCCCTGCTCATAACGGCGCAGCTGCTCGAGGTCGATCATGCTGGTGTCGAACAGGCTGGTCTCGTCGAGGGCCGCGCCCTGCTGCTGGACCTGCTGCTGGTGCTGGTCCTGCTGCTGTACCGGCTGCTGATAGGCGTACGGGTCCTGCTGGACGTACTGCTGGTCGTAGCCCTGCTGCTGGTACGCGGCGTACGGATCGGGCTGGTAGCCGGCGTACGCCTCCTGCGGCTGGTAGGCGTACGGATCCTGCTGCGGGACCTGGGCCGGGATCTGCTGCTGCGGCTCGGCCTGCGGCTGGTACTGGTGCTGCGGCTGGGCCTGCGGATCGGCCAGCTCCGCCAGACCGGCCAGATAGTCGGCGTCGCTCGCGTGCTGCTGCGGGCCCGCCGCATCCTGGGCGGCCATGTGCTCGCCGAGAGCGTCGCTGGTGGTCCGGCCGTGCAGCTTCTGGCGGCCCCGGCCGACCGCGTCACGGGTCTTGGAGAGCACCGCCTCGAAGGCGCCGAGCTTGGCGTCGACGTACTCGTCCGCGCGCTGGATAAGGGTCTGCGGGTCCGCGCTGTACTCCGGGGCGTCCTCGTCGGCGTACCCCTGCTCGTCCAGACCGGGGCCGCGGCCGAGCAGCTTCTCGCGGCCGCGGTCGACGGAGCCGATGGTCTTGGTGAGGACGACCTCGAAGTTGGCGAGCTTGGAGTCGACGTAGTCGTCGGCCTCGGCGCGGATCTCCTCGGCTTCCCTGCGGGCCTCGACGAGGATGCGGTCCGCCTCGTCCTGGGACTGGCGGGCGACCTGCGTGTCCGAGATCAGCGAGCCGCGCTCGGCGTGGGCGCTCTCGATGATGCGCTCGGCCTCCTGGCGGGCCTGCTCGACCAGCTGCTCACGGCCGCCGATCAGCTCCTGGGCCTGGGCCAGGGATCCCGGCAGGGCCTGCCTGACCTCTTCGAGCATGGCGAGCAGCTCGGCGCGGTTGACCACGCAGGAGGCCGACATGGGCATGGACCGGGCGTTCCCGACCGCCTCGACGATCTCGTCGAGCTTCTTTTGGACGTCCACCGTGTGTTCGCCACTCTCTACAGCTGATGGGAGACGGACGGGACGACTGTACGGGCAGTCGGCGCCCGTCCGACACCGGGTGACGGACTGTCAGCCCGTCACTTCTCGGCGAGGCGCCGGGTCAGTGCCTCATGGACCACGGGCGGCAGCAGGTGGGAGACGTCGCCGCCCCAGGCGGCGACCTCCTTGACCAGACTGGAGGAGAGGAAGCTGTAGGTGGGGTTGGTCGGGACGAAGAGGGTCTCGACGCCCGAGAGGCCGTTGTTCATCTGGGCCATCTGCAGCTCGTAGTCGAAGTCGCTGACCGCCCGCAGGCCCTTGACGATGGCCGGGATGTCGCGCTGCTTGCAGAAGTCGACGAGGAGGCCGTGATGGGACTCCACCTCGACGTTCCCGTACTCACTGGTGACCTGGCGGATCATGTCCATCCGCTCTTCGACGGTGAACAGTCCCTGCTTGGACTGGTTGATCATCACCGCGACATGTACGACGTCGTACAGCTTGGAGGCGCGGGCAATGATGTCGAGGTGTCCATTGGTGATGGGGTCGAATGACCCCGGACAGACTGCGCGGCGCAACTTACGTCCCTCGCTCTCCGGTCCGGTCATCGTGCGTCTTCACACGTAGAGGCGGCGCGACCGTACCAAAGCGTGCCCTCGCCGTAACGACGGGCCCGCAATGGCTCGAAGCCCTGCGGCCATATGAATTCGCCGCCTCTGGTGCTGCGCTCCACGGTGGCGAGAGCATCGTCCGCGAGCCAGCCCTGGGCGCGGAGTGTGAGCAGAATCTCGCGAAGATCGTCGTCGGTGACGGCGTACGGAGGGTCGAGGAAGACGACGTCGTACGGGGCGTCGGGAGCCGGACCTGTCACGATCTGTTCCGTTTTGCCGCTACGCACCTCGGCGCCGGGCAGGCCGAGCGCCCGGACGTTCTCCCGGACGATACGGGCGGCTCGGCTGTCGGCCTCGACGAGCAGGGCGTGCGACGCGCCGCGGGAGAGCGCCTCCAGGCCGACGGCGCCGGAGCCCGCGTACAGATCGGCGACTCGGATGCCGCTGAGCGTGCCGAGGAGCGACTCCCAGCTGGAGAAGAGCCCCTCGCGAGCGCGGTCGGATGTGGGGCGGGTGCCGGTGCCGGGCGGGACGGCGATACGGCGTCCGCCGGCCGCGCCGGCGATCACGCGGGTCATGGCTGTCGGTCCTCGTCGGGTTGTGGGGGGTGCGGATACGGCGGGTGCACACCCGAGGATATTGCTTCGGAGGCGGCCGGTGCGGGGCGGACCGCTCTCCTCCGGGCCGTCAGCCCTTGTCGAGGTACTGCTCCCGCTCCGTGTCGAGCAGCGCATCCAGCGCCGTACGCAGTTCGGGCAGCCGCTCGAGGTCCGGGTCCTCGGCGACGATCGCCACCGCCTCCTCGCGGGCGGCCGCGATGACCTCCTCGTCGTCGATGACGGTGAGCATCCGCAGCGAGGAGCGCACGCCGGACTGGGCCTGGCCGAGCACATCGCCCTCGCGGCGCTGTTCGAGGTCGATACGGGAGAGCTCGAAGCCGTCGAGAGTGGCGGCGACCGCGCCGAGCCGGGCCCTGGCGGGGCTCGCCTCGGGCATCTCGGTGACCAGCAGACACAGCCCGGGGGCCGAGCCACGGCCGACCCGGCCGCGCAGCTGGTGCAGCTGCGATACGCCGAACCGGTCCGCGTCCATGATCACCATGGCGGTGGCGTTGGGGACGTTGACACCGACCTCGATGACGGTGGTGGCGACCAGGACGTCCACATCGCCAGCGGCGAACCGGCGCATGACGTCGTCCTTGTCGTCGGGCTGCATCCGCCCGTGGAGCACCTCGACGCACAGGCCGCTCAGCGGCCCCTTGGCGAGCTGCTCGGCAATCTCGATCACGGCCAGCGGCGGGCGCTTCTCGGCCTCGTCCTCGGCGGACTTCTTCTTCGGATCGTCCTCGCCGTCGCCGATACGGGGACAGACGACGTACGCCTGGTGTCCCTTCTCCACTTCCTCGCCCACGCGCTCCCAGGCGCGCGCCAGGAAGTGCGGCTTGTCCTGGGCGGGGACCACATGGCTGGCGATCGGCAAACGCCCGGCCGGCAGCTGGTCCAGGACCGAGGTCTCCAGATCGCCGAAGACCGTCATCGCGACCGTACGGGGAATGGGGGTGGCGGTCATGACGAGCAGGTGCGGCGGCTGCTTGCCCTTGGAGCGCAGGGCATCACGCTGCTCCACGCCGAAGCGGTGCTGCTCGTCGACGACGACCAGACCCAGATCGTGGAACTGCACCTTGTCCTCGATCAGCGCGTGCGTGCCGATCACGATCCCGGCCTCGCCGGTCACCAGGTCGAGCAGCGCCTGCCGCCGGGCGGCCGCGCCCATCGAGCCGGTCAGCAGGACCACCTTGGTGGCGTGCTCGGCGCCGCCGAGCATCCCTCCCTCCGCCAACTCGCCCATCATCTCGGTGATCGAGCGGTGGTGCTGCTGGGCGAGGACTTCGGTGGGCGCGAGCATCGCGGCCTGGCCACCCGAATCAACGACGGTGAGCATCGCCCGCAGCGCGACCATCGTCTTGCCCGATCCGACCTCACCCTGGAGGAGGCGGTGCATCGGGTGCTCGGTCGCCAGATCGTCGAAGATCTCCTTGGAGACCTTCTGCTGGCCCTCGGTGAGGGTGAAGGGCAGCTTGGCGTCGAAGGCGTCGAGCAGTCCGTCCGGTCTGGGCCTGCGTGCCACGGCGGGGAGTTGGGTGTCGTCGTACCGCCGACGGGCGAGGGCGACCTGGAGGACGAACGCCTCGTCCCACTTCAGGCGCTGGCGCGCGTCCTCGATGTCCGCCTTGGTGTCCGGCCGGTGGACCTTGAGCAGTGCCTCGGGCAGCGATGCGAACCCACGTCCCTCGCGCAGCGCGGGCGGCAGTGGATCGACGGCTTCCACGGCCCTGGGCAGCACCGCGTCCACCGCTTTGGTGATCTTCCAGGACTCCAGGCCCTTGCAGGCCGGGTAGATGGGGATCAGCTTGCCCGCGAAGGCGTCCACGGCGTCGTCGCCGCTGTCCGCGCCCAGCGGTACATACGTGGGGTGCGCGAGCTGCAGCTTGTGGTTGAAGACGGACACCTTGCCGGCGAACATCCCGCGGCTGCCCGGCGGCAGGTCCTTGTGCGGCTTGTGGATTCCCCGGCCGAAGAAGACCAGCTGGAGCCGGCCGCTGCCGTCGGTGAGGGTGATCTCCAGGCGCTGGCCCCGGCCGTGGTTGAACTTCAGCACCCGGGAGTCTGCGACTTGAGCGACCACGGTGACGTCCTCGTCCAGCGGCAGATCGGCCAGCCTGGTCAGCTGGCCGCGCTCCTCGTACCGGCGGGGGTAGTGGTGCAGGAGATCGCCGACCGTATGCAGGTCGAGATGCTCGGCCATCACCTTCGCGGTGGCGGCGCCGAGCGTGTTCTTCAGAGGTTCGTCGAGCGCGGGCACGCGATCCATTGCACACCACACCACTGACAGACGTCGCGCACCTGTGGATATCCGCTGGTCACCACTGTGCCGCGAGCCGCCCTTCGCCGCCCCTGCGCCGCCCCTACTCCACGCCGACGAGCAGCGGCGTCGACCCCCGCCCGCCCCGGTACACCAGTGTGTCCACCGCCAGGTAGCCGTCGCGTACGTACCTCTCCAGGCGCGCCGCCACCGCGTCGCCGTCCGGGACGTCCTCGCCCAGGACCAGCGTCACCAGCTCGCCCCCTGCCGCCAGCATCCTGTCCAGCACCGCCTCCGCAGTGGCCGCCAGGTCCGCACCGATCACCGCCACGTCGCCGTCGATCAGGCCCAGGACGTCTCCGGCCTGGCACACGCCCGCCGACGTCCACGACTGCCGCTCCGCGACGGCGAGTTCGGCATAGCGTGTTGCGCCCGCCGCCGCCGTCATGGCGACCACGTCCTCGTCGAATCGGCGGTCCGGCTCGTGCACGGCGAGGGCCGCGATGCCCTGGACCGCCGCGCGGGTCGGGATGAGGGCGACCCGTACGCCCTCCGTGCGGGCCTGTTCGGCGGCCGCCGCGGCGGTGTGGCGGAGCTCCGCGGAGTTCGGGAGGAGGACCACCTCGCGCGCGTGGGCGCGGCGGATCGCGTCGACCAGTTCGCCGCTGGCCAGCGGCTCCCCAGGGCGGGCGAGCACCGTTGTGGCGCCCGCCTCTGCGCACAGAACCGACAGGCCCTCCCCGGGGACGACCACGACGACCGCCCGCTGCGCCTGTTCCCTCTCCCGGGGCGCCGCCGCGGTGTCGAAGTGCGTGATGCGGATCCGGTACGGCCGCCCCGCCTCGACGCCCGCCTCCACCGCCGCCCCCGCGTCGTCGACGTGTACGTGGACGTTCCACAGGCCGTCCCCGCCGACGACGACGAGCGATTCGCCGAGCCCGTCGAGCCGGGTCCGCAGCCGGGCCACCGCCGCGTCGTCCGCCTCCAGGAGGTAGATCACCTCGAAGGCCGGGCCCCCGTCGGCGCACGGCTCCAAGTCCGGGTCACCGATCTCATGGCGTACATGAGCCAGCACAGGCGCGACAGGGGCCTCCCCCGTCACCGCCTCGACCAGCGCCCCGAGCACCATGAGCAGCCCGCGCCCGCCCGCGTCCACGACCCCCGCGCGCTCCAGCACGGCGAGCTGCCCGGGGGTGGCGTCCAGCGCCTGTCGCGCCCCCTCGTACGCCGCCCGCACCGCATCCTGCGGGAACGCGTCCGCGGCCTGCGCCGCCGCTCCTGCCACGCTCAGGATCGTGCCCTCGACGGGATGGGCCACGGCCTCGCGCGCCAGAGTGGCGGCCCGGTGCAGCGCTCCGGCCAGCTGATCTCCGTCTCCCAGCCGCTCCGCCATGCCCCGCAGCAGCTGCGCCAGGATCGTCCCGGAGTTCCCACGGGCGCCGATCAGCGCCCCGTGGGCCATCGCCCGCACCACGTCGGCCGGCGCGGGCGCCGATGCCCCGGTCTCGTGCGCGGCGAAGACCGCCTCCACGGCCTGGGACGCGGACTCCACGGTCAGATACAGATTTGTGCCGGTGTCCCCGTCCGCGACCGGATAGACATTGATCGCGTCGATCTCCTCGCGCTCACGGCCCAGGGCCTCCAGCGCCAGTGAGCACCAGGTGCGTACCGCTGCGGCGTCGAGGGTCTGCGGCACCTGGTGATCCTCCTTGAGCGGCCCGGAAAGGGCCGTGGGCAGCGGGGTTGCACCGCAGGGTAGACCCCGGGCGGGAGCGGGGTCCGGGGCGGGGGCGGGAGAAGCCATGGTAGTTTCGTATCTCGGACGCAGTCGTTGTATGCTGCTCCGGTTGCCCGATGAAAGTCGGGCCATTCCCCCGGCAAAGCCACCAATCAGATCACTGATTTCCGGCGCGCCGGAATTCACTGTAAGTGCATCTGAAGTCTTTGGAGTGACCCGTGGCTGCCAACTGCGACGTCTGCGGCAAGGGGCCGGGCTTCGGCAACAGCATCTCGCACTCGCACCGCCGTACGTCCCGTCGCTGGAACCCGAACATCCAGCGTGTGCGTGCCGTGGTCGGTGGGACGCCGAAGCGGCTCAACGCCTGCACCTCGTGCATCAAGGCCGGCAAGGTCTCGCGCTAACGCCGACAGTTCGTCGTAGCGCAGCCCCTCCGGTTGCCTTGAAAGCCGGTCCACCTCGGTGGACCGGCTTTTTGGCGTGCCCGTATCCGTGCACCTGTCCGTATCCGTGCTCGTGCTCGTGCTCGTACTCGTACTCGTACTCGTACTCGTACGACGGTCACCGGAAGCGCCAGGCGTGATCGACAGGGCCGATCCCGCCTCCCAGCGGGAACCCGGCCGCGATCGCCCCGGTGACGTACTCCTTCGCGGCCCGCACGGCCTCCGGGACGCCCATCCCCTTCGCCAGCCCCGACGCGACCGCGGACGCCAGGGTGCAGCCCGTCCCATGGGTGTGCCGGTTGTCGTGCCGGGGCGCGCGCAGCCAGTACTCCTCCGTGCCGTCCGTCAGCAGGTCCACCGCATCGCCCGCGAGATGCCCGCCCTTGATCAGCGCCCACTGCGGCCCGAAGCCGAGCACGGCGTCCGCGGCCCGCCGCATCCCCGTCTCGTCCTCGACCACCACACCCGTCAGCTGACCGACCTCGTCCAGATTCGGCGTGGCGACGGTGGCGACCGGCAGCAGCTTCTTGCGTACGGAGTCGAGCGCGGAGGCGGCCAGCAGCGGGTCGCCGTGCTTGGAGACCCCCACCGGGTCGACGACCACCGGTGCGTCCACATCGGCCAGCAGTTCGGCGACCGTCTCGACGAGCGGCGCGGACGCCAGCATGCCGGTCTTCACGGCCTGCACCCCGATGTCGTCGACGACGCTGCGGTACTGCGCCCGTACCGCATCGACCGGCAGCTCCCACGCGCCCCGCACACCCAGGGAGTTCTGCGCCGTGACCGCGGTGAGCACACTCATGCCGTGCACGCCGAGCGCCAGCATCGTCTTGAGGTCGGCCTGAATGCCCGCGCCGCCGCCGGAGTCCGACCCGGCGACGGTGAGCACGCGAGGAGGCACGTGGGGAGGTATGTCCATGCCCCCGAATCTACTTGCCGTCCTCGATGTCTCCGAAGTGGTCCCAGCCGCCCTTGCTGGTCCAGGGCGCACCGTCGACCGTCACCTGCGGCAGCGCCGACGGGTTGAGCACCTCGCCGATCACCTTCCAGCGGGCCGGCAGTTTCACGTCCGGCGGGAAGGTCGCGACGATCGCGTGGTCCTCTCCCCCGGTCAGCACCCACTGCAGCGGGTCGACGCCGACGGCCTGGCCGATGTCGTTCATCTGCGAGGGGATGTCGATGGAGCCCGAGCGCAGGTCGATCCGGACCTTGCTGGCCTCCGCGATGTGCCCGAGGTCGGCGACGAGTCCGTCACTGATGTCGCACATGGCGGTGGCTCCGAGGCCGGCCGCCGCGGGTCCCGCGTGGTACGGCGGCTCGGGCCGCCGGTGCGCCTCGACGAAGGCACGCGGCGAGCGGAAGCCGCGCGAGAGCACCGCGTGCCCGGCGGCCGACCAGCCCAACCAGCCGGTGTACGCGACGACATCGCCGGGCTTGGCGCCGGCCCGGGTGACCGGTTCGTGGTTTCGCAGATCGCCGAGCGCGGTGATCGCGAGGGTGATGACATCGCCACGTACGACATCGCCGCCGACCACCGCCGCTCCGGCGACCTGGCACTCGTCGCGGATGCCGTCCATCAGCTCGGTGGCCCAGGTGACCGGGAGTTCGGCAGGTACGACCAGGCCGAGCAGCAGCGCGGTCGGGACCGCCCCCATCGCCGCGATATCGGCCAGGTTCTGGGCGGCGGCCTTGCGGCCGACGTCGTACGCGGTCGACCAGTCGCGGCGGAAGTGCCGTCCCTCCAGCAGGACGTCCGTGCTCGCCACCACCCTGCGGTCGGGTGCGGCCACGACCGCGGCGTCGTCACCGGGTCCGAGCCGGACCGCGGGGGTGGAGGTGAGCCGTGAGGTGAGCTCCCTGATGAGCCCGAACTCCCCCAACTCGCCCACAGTGCCCTTCACCGAGTCTCACCTCTCCGTCGTCCTGCCGGAGTGCCCGGCAGTGCTGCTTGCTTGCGGTCGCGAGCCGTCTGCGCCGTAGGTACCGTCAAGAGATACGTCAACTTCTTCTTCCCGTACGCCACGCTGCGGGCGTCACCCCGCGCGGGGGTCTCCCCGCGGCCCGCGGCGACGCGATACCGTGGCGTCCCTTCCCCCCACATGATCCTCGTGGCCGCCCTGGAGGTTCCGTGGTACAGGCGTACATCCTCATTCAGACCGAGGTGGGCAAGGCGTCGACCGTCGCCGAGACCATCGGCAAGATTCCGGGAGTGATCCAGGCCGAGGACGTGACCGGTCCGTATGACGTGATTGTGCGTGCCCAGGCCGAGACGGTCGACGATCTCGGTCGCATGGTGGTCGCCAAGGTCCAGCAAGTGGACGGCATCACCCGCACCCTGACCTGCCCGGTCGTGCACCTGTAGCCCCCGTCTACGCTTGGCCGGTGACAATTTCCCGCTGGCCCCTCTGTCTGTCCGCTGCCGCGCTGATGCTGCTGGCTGCCGCGGGCTGCTCCTCCACGGACGCAGCGGCGTCGATCACGGTTCCCAGCCCCCCGGCGGAGGAAGCCGCCCTGTGCGGCGCGCTGCACAAGGAGCTTCCGAAGTCCGTGGCCGAGCAGGACCGTAACGACCCTGAGCCGGCTTCGGAACTGACCGCCGGCTGGGGCGATGCCGCGATCGTACTGCGCTGCGGCGTCCCCCGGCCGGAGAAGATGAGCGCCCCCCAGTCACAGGGCGTGCAGGCGAACGGCGTCAACTGGCTGCTGGAGGAGGAGCCCGAGGGCCCCCGCTTCACCACTACGTACCGCAAGACCTATGTCGAGGTCACGATGGAGAAGCGGTACGCCCACGACATCACGCCGCTCGCCGAACTGGCCGACGCCGTCAAGAAGACGGTGCCGGCCACGCTCGACGTTCCCTAGGCCCTTTGATCCCTAGCGCAGCCCGGTCGGACGGCGCAGCGCCGCCTGGATCAGCCTGTCGACCAGCTCGGAGTAGCCGACGCCGCTCTCCTGCCACATCCGCGGGTACATCGAGATCGGCGTGAAGCCGGGCATGGTGTTGATCTCGTTGATGACGAACTCGCCGTTCTCCTGCAGGAAGAAGTCCGCGCGGACCAGTCCCTCGCAGGACGCGGCGTCGAAGGCCTCGACCGCGAGGCGGCGCACCTCGGCGGTCTGCTCGTCGGTCAGCGGCGCGGGCACGAGACCGGCCGCGGAGTCGATGTACTTGGCCTCGAAGTCGTAGAACTCATGGGCCGTGACCGACGGGATCTCGGCCGGGACGCTGGCGCGCGGGCCGTCCTCGAACTCCAGGACGCCGCACTCGATCTCGCGGCCGCGCAGCAGCGACTCCACGAGGATCTTGGGGTCGTGGCGCTGTGCCTCCATGATCGCGTCGTCCAGGCCGGAGAGGTCGTCGACCTTGGTGATGCCCATGGAGGACCCGGCGCGGGCCGGCTTCACGAAGAGCGGCCAGCCGTGCTCGCCCGCGAAGTCGATGATCTTCTTGCGGGCGGCGGCCGGGTCGAGCTCCCACTCGCGGGGGCGGATCACCTCGTACGGACCGACGGGCAGCCCGAAGGAGATGAAGACGCGCTTCATGTACTCCTTGTCCTGGCCGACGGCCGAGGCGAGGACGCCCGAGCCGACGTAAGGGACACCGGAGAGCTCGAGGAGGCCCTGGAGGGTGCCGTCCTCGCCGTACGGGCCGTGCAGCACCGGGAAGACGACGTCGACCTCGCCGAGCGCCTTGGGCACGGCACCGGGTTCGCTGTAGACGACCTCGCGGTTGGCGGGGTCGACGGAGAGCACGACACCGCCCTCGGTCGAGTCGGCGAGCTGATCCACGCTCGGCGTCCGCCGGTCGGCGATCGCCATCCGGTCCGGTTCGTCCGCGGTCAGCGCCCAGCGGCCGTCCGTAGTGATGCCGATCGGCAGTACGTCGTACTTCGTACGGTCGATGGCGCGCAGGACGGCGCCGGCGGTGACCACGGAGATCCCGTGTTCGGAGCTGCGACCGCCGAAGACGACGGCTACGCGCGGCTTGCGGAGCTGCTGCTCAGGGCTCTGGGGGAGGTTCTCGCTGCTCATATCGCGATGAGACTACCCGCTACCGGGGACGTGGGGGATGCCCCCACAAGGGCACAGCGTGCCAAGTCAGCGGCGCTCGGGCTTGGCGGCGCGTGACATCAGCTCCTTGAGCGCGACGACCGGCGGCTTGCCCTCGTGGACGATGCCGACGACCGTTTCGGTGATCGGCATGTCGACGCCGTGCCGGCGTGCCAGATCGAGCACCGATTCACAGGACTTGACGCCTTCCGCGGTCTGCTTGGTGACCGCGATGGTCTCCTGGAGCGTCATGCCGCGGCCGAGGTTGGTGCCGAAGGTGTGGTTGCGGGAGAGCGGCGAGCAGCAGGTCGCGACCAGGTCGCCGAGTCCGGCGAGGCCGGAGAAGGTCAGCGGGTCCGCGCCCATCGCGAGGCCGAGGCGGGTGGTCTCGGCCAGCCCCCGGGTGATCAGCGAGCCCTTGGCGTTGTCGCCGAGTCCCATGCCGTCCGCGATGCCGACGGCGAGGCCGATGACGTTCTTGACGGCGCCGCCGAGTTCGCAGCCCACCACGTCCGTGTTGGTGTACGGGCGGAAGTACGGGGTGTGGCAGGCGGACTGGAGCCGCTGGGCGACGGCCTCGTCGCGGCAGGCGACGACGGCCGCGGCAGGCCGGCGCTGGGCGATCTCCTTGGCGAGGTTGGGGCCCGTGATCACCGCGACGCGCTCGGCGGGGACCTCGGCGACCTCTGCGATGACCTCGCTCATGCGCTTGGCGGTGCCGAGTTCGACGCCCTTCATCAGGGAGACGAGAACGGTCTCGGCGGGCAGCTTGGGCGCCCATTCGGCGAGGTTGCCGCGGAGCGTCTGGGAGGGGACGGCGAGGACGGTGAAGTCCGCGCCGCGCAGCGCCTCGGCCGGGTCGGTGGTGGCCCGGAGCGAGGAGGGGAGCTCAATCCCCGGCAGATAGTCGGGGTTGGTACGGGTGGTGTTGATGGCGTCGACGAGTTCGGCCCGACGGCCCCAGAGGGTCACATCGCAGCCCGCGTCCGCGAGCACCATGCCGAAGGCCGTACCCCACGAGCCTGTTCCGAATACCGCTGCCTTGGTGGCTGCGCGCGTCACTTGGTGCCCTCCTCGGCGGCCTTGCGGCGCTGCTGTGCGACTACTTGGCGCAGATCGTACGGCTCCGTGGGGGCGTGCTCGCCGCGCAGTTCCTCCAGCAGACCGGTGACCGCGGCCATGATGGCCTCCGTCGCCGCCCTCAGCACCTCGGGCGTCGGCTCCTCGCCGTAGAAACGGTCGAGGTCGACCGGCGGACCTGCCTTCACCTGAAGCGTCTTGCGCGGGAAAAAGCGGACCTTCTTCTCCTTCGCGTACGGCGGCATCGCCAAGTTGGCGCCCCACTGCGCGATCGGAATGACGGGCGCCTTGGTCAGCAGAGCCGCGCGTGCGACTCCGGTCTTCGCGGTCATCGGCCACGTGCCGGGATCGCGGGTGAGAGTGCCCTCGGGGTAGAAGGCGACGCATTCACCGCGCTCCACCGCCTCCACAGCGGCGCGGAAGGCGCCGACGGCGTTGGAGGACTCGCGGTAGACGGGAATCTGGCCGGTGCCTCGCAGCAGGGTCCCGACAACGGGCGCCTCGAAGAGCGCGGCCTTGGCGAGGAATCGGGGCACACGTCCGGTGTTGTACTGGAAGTGGCCGTACGAGAACATGTCGAGATACGAGTTGTGATTGACGGCGGTGATGAATCCGCCGTCCGCCGGAATGTTTTCCATCCCCCGCCAGTCCCGCTTGAACAGAACCAACAGCGGCGGTTTCGCGATGACCGCCGCCAGGCGGTACCAGAAGCCGATTCTACGGCGGGACACTCGGACACCCTCCTCTATTGCCGGGCCACCGCCCGGCTGCTGGGGGTCAAGTGTCGCCCCAGGCCCCTGGTCTGTCGAGGACACGGTACGCCCCGGTCCAGGGCCCGGTCCTCAGGACCTTCGCGGGCTCGCGCCACAATGAAGCCCGATGCGCATGGACGGAGAGCTCGCCACGAACACCGACTCGAAGGTCTGCTGGTCCCTGGTCGTCCCGCTGAAGCCCCTTGTACTGGCCAAGAGCAGGCTCGCCAAGGCCGCGGACGACATTCTGCGGCCGCATCTCGCGCTCGCCTTCGCCCAGGACACCGTGGCCGCGGCGCTGGCCTGCGAAGCCGTGCGGGATGTGGCAGTCGTCACGGACGACCCGGCGGCCACGGCCGAGCTGGCCGCACTGGGGGCGCGGATCGTGCCGGACTCCCCGGCGGCGGGCCTCAACGCGGCGCTGGCACACGGGGTGGACACGGTGCGGGCCCTGCGGCCCGCGGCGGCGGTAGCCGCACTCAACGCTGATCTGCCCTCATTGCGTCCCGCGGAATTGTCACGGGTCCTTGGGCGCGCTTCGGTATTTCCCCGGGCATTTCTGGCAGACGCGGCCAGAATCGGTACGACATTGCTCTCGGCGGCGCCCGGCATGGAATTGTGCCCCGCTTTCGGCGGCCGTTCCCGGCGTCGGCATTCGGCATCGGGAGCCACGGAAATCCTGCTCGAAGGCGTCGATTCGGTACGGCAGGACGTGGACACGGGGGACGATCTGGCGGCCGCGCTCGCCCTGGGAGTGGGCCCGCGGACCGCGGAGCGCTGGGCGGCCGGCGCCCACGCTCTGGACGGCTGACGCGACGGCTAGGCTGGCCCGCATGCAGGCGACCTCGTACACCTACGACTCCGAGACCCGCAGCGGGAGCGTGCTGCTCGACGACGGCACCCCTGTTGAGTTCGATGCCGCGGCCTTCGACGCGGGCGGTCTGCGGCTGCTCCGGCCGGGCCAGCGCGTGCGCATCGAGACCGAGGGCGAGGGCGCGTCCCTGCGGATCACCCTGGTGACGCTGCAGACCCTCTGACCGCTGCCCCCTCTGCCCCTCTTCAACGCCGCGGGCCGGGCTCCCCGAAGGGAAGCCCGGCCCGGCGCGTGAGTGGCTCTGTGACCCTTTGCCGCTTACTTCTTCCTGGCGGTGGTCTTCTTGGCGGTCGTCTTGCGCGCCGTCGTCTTCCTGGCCGGCGCCTTCTTGGCCGTGGCCTTCTTGGCCGGCGCGGTCTTCTTGGCGGTCGCCTTCTTGGCGGCGGTCTTCTTGGCCGCGGCCTTCTTGGCGGTCGCCTTCTTCGCCACCGTCTTCTTGACGGCGGCCTTCTTCGCCGCGACCTTCTTCGCCACCGTCTTCTTGACGGCGGCCTTCTTCACAGCCGCCTTCCTGGCGGTGACCTTCTTGGCCGCGGCCTTGGCGGCCATACGGCTGGGAACCCCGCCCGAAAGGCTGCCCTTGGGAGCCTTCTTGACGGCGACCTCGCCACCCCTCGGGAGCTTCTTCGAGCCGCTCACCAGGTCCTTGAAGCCCTGGCCCGCACGGAATCGCGGCACCGAGGTCTTCTTGACCCGTACGCGCTCACCCGTCTGCGGGTTGCGGGCGTAACGAGCAGGACGGTCCACCTTCTCGAACGAGCCGAAGCCGGTGACCGAAACCCGGTCTCCGCCGACAACTGCGCGGACGATCGCGTCAAGTACCGCGTCGACAGCCTCGGCGGCCTGCTGACGGCCGCCGACCTTGTCGGCAATCGCTTCTACGAGCTGCGCCTTGTTCACGTCTTCCCCTTCGGAGACATTGCCGGAACGAATGCGTCCAGGCTTTTTCGCACGTTAGGCAGATATATACCGCAAATCAAACACGAAACGGGCTAATCACCCTAGTGCCGCAACGAAGTCGACCGTCGCGGAACTTTGGGTGTCAGTCGCCTTCAGGGAATCGGCCCTCGTCGAGGTCCTTCATGAAGCGGTCCAGACGCCTTGCCGCATCCGGGAGATCGTGCTTCGCCGCGGCCGTGACGACCAGCAGCTTCCGGGACAGCGCCATCCTTACGCCCTCCGGGACTTGCAGTTCACGCACCCTTGTGTGCGCTTGCTTCAATCGGGCCGCGACTGCCTCGTAGAGCTCGAGTTGGCTGTCGCGTTCCATGCACCGATTGTGCCATCTGGGGCGAGTTGTCGCCCGACGGGGTCTCAACAAGCGACTGCGCCCCCCACCGGACGGTGGGGGGCGCAGTACGGGAAAAGCGCTGCTCAGGCCTCAATTGTACGAGGCTTGAAGGCCGGTCGGGATGCCTCGTAAGCCGCGATGTCCGCTTCGTTCTGAAGGGTGAGGCTGATGTCGTCCAGACCGTTCAGCAGCCTCCATCGGGCGTTCTCGTCAAGCTCGAAGTCGGCCGTGATTCCGGTGGCCAGAACCTGTCGCTTCTCCAAGTCCACGGTGATTTCGGCGGTCGGGTCGGCTTCGGTGACCTCCCAGAGCGCATCCACGATCTTCTGGTCCAGAACCACCGTCAGCAGGCCGTTCTTGAGCGAGTTGCCTCGGAAGATGTCGGCGAACCGGGAGGAGATGACGGCCTTGAAGCCGTAGTTCTGCAGGGCCCACACGGCGTGCTCGCGAGAGGAACCGGTGCCGAACTCCGGGCCGGCCACCAGGACCGTGGCACCCTGCCGCTCGGGCTGGTTGAGGATGAACGACGAATCCTTGCGCCAGGCCTCGAAGAGCCCGTCCTCGAAGCCGTCGCGGGTGACCTTCTTCAGCCAGTGGGCCGGGATGATCTGGTCGGTGTCGACGTTGCTGCGGCGCAGCGGAACAGCCCGGCCGGTGTGCGTGGTGAAAGCTTCCATGGTTGCTCAGACTCCGGCGGTCGCGGGGGCTTCGGACAGGTCGGCGGGCGAGGCCAGATGGCCCAGTACCGCGGTGGCCGCGGCGACCTGGGGCGAGACCAGATGGGTGCGTCCGCCCTTGCCCTGCCTGCCCTCGAAGTTGCGGTTGGAGGTGGACGCGGAGCGCTCGCCGGGAGCCAGTTGGTCGGGGTTCATGCCCAGACACATCGAGCAGCCCGCGTGCCGCCATTCGGCGCCGGCAGCGGTGAAGACCTTGTCCAGGCCTTCCGCGACGGCCTGCAGCGCGACCCGTACAGAGCCGGGGACCACCAGCATCCGTACGCCGTCGGCGACTTTGCGGCCTTCCACAATGGCGGCCGCGTTGCGCAGGTCCTCGATACGGCCGTTGGTGCAGGAGCCTACGAAGACGGTGTCCACCTTGATGTCGCGCAGCGGCTGGCCGGCGCTCAACCCCATGTATTCCAGGGCCTTTTCTGCGGCGTGCCGCTCCGAAGCGTCCTCGTACGAAGCCGGGTCGGGGACGTTCGCCGACAGGGGCGCGCCCTGGCCGGGGTTGGTGCCCCAGGTGACGAACGGCGCCAGTTCGGCGGCGTCGATGAACACCTCGGCGTCGAAGACGGCGTCGTCGTCGGTGCGCAGGGTCTTCCAGTACTCGACGGCGGCGTCCCACTCGGCGTCCTTGGGGGCGTGGTCGCGGCCCCGCAGATAGTCGAAAGTGGTCTCGTCGGGGGCGATCATGCCGGCCCGGGCGCCCGCCTCGATCGACATGTTGCAGATGGTCATCCGGGCCTCCATCGAGAGCTTCTCGATGGCGGAGCCGCGGTATTCCAGGATGTAGCCCTGGCCGCCGCCGGTGCCGATCTTCGCGATGATGGCCAGGATCAGGTCCTTGGCGGTGACAATGTCGGGCAGTTCGCCCTCGACCGTGATGGCCATGGTCTTGGGGCGGGCCAGCGGCAGCGTCTGGGTGGCCAGCACATGCTCCACCTGGGAGGTGCCGATGCCGAACGCAAGCGCGCCGAAAGCGCCGTGGGTGGAGGTGTGCGAATCGCCGCAGACCACGGTGGTGCCGGGCTGGGTCAGACCCAGCTGCGGGCCCACGACGTGGACGACGCCCTGCTCGACGTCGCCCAGCGGATGCAGACGTACGCCGAAGTCGGCGCAGTTCTTGCGCAGCGTCTCCAACTGGACGCGGGAAACCGGGTCGGCGATGGGCTTGTCGATGTCGAGGGTCGGGGTGTTGTGATCCTCGGTCGCGATGGTGAGGTCGAGCCTGCGCACCTGGCGGCCGTTGAGGCGCAGCCCGTCGAAGGCCTGGGGGCTGGTCACCTCGTGCAGCAGGTGCAGATCGATGAAGAGGAGGTCGGGCTCGCCCTCGGCGCGCCGGACGACATGGTCGTCCCAGACCTTCTCCGCGAGTGTCCTACCCATCGATTTCCCTCCGGCCGACCGTTCCGCCGACACAACTAGAGATCTTGTCGCGAGCCCGTTGGTCCGCGGGTCGCAACTCCAGGGTGGCGGGTTCTCGGAAAAATTGAACTTGCGTTTCACAGTGTGAGACGTGAATATCGTTGCATGGACAACTCTAGCGGCGTCGGCGTTCTCGACAAGGCAGCTCTGGTATTGAGCGCACTGGAGTCCGGTCCGGCCACCCTCGCCGGGCTGGTCGCGGCGACAGGGCTTGCACGACCCACGGCACATCGCCTTGCCGTGGCACTGGAACACCACCGGATGGTGGCGAGGGACATGCAGGGCCGGTTCATCCTGGGCCCGCGGCTGGCCGAGCTCGCCGCCGCGGCGGGCGAGGACCGGCTGCTGGCCACGGCCGGGCCCGTGCTCACGCATCTGCGCGATGTCACCGGCGAGAGCGCGCAGCTCTACCGCCGGCAGGGAGACATGCGCATCTGCGTGGCCGCGGCCGAGCGGCTGTCCGGACTGCGGGACACCGTGCCGGTCGGCTCCACGCTCACCATGAAGGCCGGCTCGTCGGCCCAGATCCTGATGGCCTGGGAGGAGCCGGAGCGGCTGCACCGCGGACTGCAGGGCGCCCGTTTCACGGCGACGGCCCTGTCCGGCGTACGGCGCCGGGGCTGGGCCCAGTCGATCGGCGAGCGCGAGCCGGGCGTGGCGTCCGTCTCCGCGCCCGTGCGCGGCCCCTCGAACCGCGTGGTCGCCGCCGTCTCGGTATCCGGGCCCATCGAGCGTCTGACCCGCCACCCGGGCCGGATGCACGCTCAGGCGGTCATCGACGCCGCGGCCCGCCTGAGCGAGGCGCTGCGCCGCTCCGGCTGATCGACGCTGTTTCACATACCGGCCGGCCGCTTCCACGCCGCAGCGGCCGGCCGGGACGCGCCTTCCGGGAAGATGGGGCCTCGGCGGCTTTCAGGGCCACTGGAAGGTGCGTGGCCCCGCGGAGCGCAGCCGCAGGCGCAGCCCGCCGCCGTCCTCGCCGCACAGCTCCACCGCCTCGCAAAGGCTCCGCAGCAGCCAGAGCCCGTCGTGCTGCCCCGCCTCCGGCCCCGGCGGTACGAAGCCCGCGTAGGGCCCTGGCAGGGCCGCCTCGCGGTCCAGGGCCAGCAGGTCCCACACCACGGCGCCCGGCTCCTCCCAGACCCGTAGCTCCGCATCGCTCGCACCGCGCGCCAACAGCCAGGTCAGCGCCTCGTTGGCCAGCGTCTCGGCCAGCGCCACCCGCTGCCCGGCCAGGCCCGCCGCTTCGGCCCGCAGCCGCGCGAAGCGCCGTACCGCCGCGAGAGAGGCCGGCGGTTCGAGGAGCGCGGCGCTCGCGGGCGGCGGCGGGAGGGGGCCCTGCCCGGCCGGCGCGTAGACCTCGGGGTCCGTGTACGTCCCGCAGGGCAGCACAAGGTCCCCCACGACATGGCGCGGATGGGTTGCCCAGGCGGCCTCCACGACGTGGTCGGGCACGGTTCTGGTGTCGTACGTGCAGATCAGCCGGGCGTCGGTGTGCGCGAGCAGCACATTGAGCCCGGACTCCATCCGCTTCCACTCGGCGATCTGGCGTGGACACTTCCCCGCCCACTCCGGCTCGGCGATCATCCGCACCGGGCGGCCCGGCTCCCCGTAGTGGTTCGAATACCTCAGGAACGCGGCGACCCGGCCCACCGGCCGGCGGCCGAAGCAGGCGGTGTCGGCGGTGTCGAGAGCCAGGGCCCACTCCCCCAGTGCGTCCCGCAGGAGTTGGATGTTGGCGGGCGTGGTCACGGCGAGCACCGGCTCCCCCGCGGCCAGCCCCTCCTCGGCGAACGGCACGGCCATCGCCAGGAATTCCTCGTCGTCGCCGTACAGGCAGGCGTGGTGGACAAATCCGTTGTGGGACGGGTCAGTTGACACGGTGGTCTCCAAGCCACAGACCGGGTGTCTCGTCCCAGCCGACCAGCGCGATCACATTCCGCAGATGCGGGGCGAGGCCGGTCAACTCCACGTGGTGGCCCGCGTTTCGCGTCCGGGCGAAGCCGATCAGCATGCGCAGTCCGCCGAGATCGAGGAACTCCAGCCTGGAGAGCTCGAGTTGGAGATCGCCTTCGACGGACGCGATGACGTCGAGCGCGCCGCGCAGATGACGGTGCGTGTGGACGTCCACTACGCCCTCGATCCTCAGCCCGGGCGGCCGGCGGATACGGGTGATGCGTAACTCGGCTGTGCGTACGAGTGGTTCCGCGTCGGCAGCCTCCATGCGCGGAGTATCCGCCGCTGCGAGCGCTGGAGGAAGGAGGGGGACGGAGGAGGATGCGAGGCAGACGCGAAGAGGCCCTCCGCATGTGCGGAGAGCCTCTTCGATGCGTACCCCCGACCGGATTCGAACCGGCGCTACCGCCTTGAGAGGGCGGCGTGCTAGGCCGCTACACAACGGGGGCCTTGCGGATAAGCTCCGCGAGCTGGCCTACCAGGACTCGAACCTAGAATGACGGTACCAGAAACCGTAGTGTTGCCAATTACACCATAGGCCATGGTGGTTTAGACCAGTACCCCCGACCGGATTCGAACCGGCGCTACCGCCTTGAGAGGGCGGCGTGCTAGGCCGCTACACAACGGGGGCCCTAGCGATCCCACCCGGCAGAGCCGGGTGATGTCACCGCACGATCATCGGGTGCGACCCTGATGATCAACGGGATGGATCTGTACCCCCGACCGGATTCGAACCGGCGCTACTGCCTTGAGAGGGCAGCGTGCTAGGCCGCTACACAACGGGGGCTTTGCAGAAGATCATTTCTGCGAGCTGGGCTACCAGGACTCGAACCTAGACTAACTGAACCAGAATCAGTCGTGCTGCCAATTACACCATAGCCCACCAAAACTCAACCCCCGGGAGGGGGTTTGTTTGGTTTGCGCTCCCCTGCCGGACCTCTCGGCCCTCTCGGGCGGCGCAGGAAGAACATTACCCGAAGGTGTCCGGCGCTCCAAAACGGGATTCGCCGCGCAGCAGGCCAGGGAGCTGGTCGAGTCCGGTGATCCGGGTGAGCTCGGGTCGGCCTCCAAGACCGGTGCGGTCCAGCCAGATCCCGGCCAGTCCGGCGGCGACGGCGCCCTGCGCGTCGATGTCGGGATGGTCCCCTACATAGGCGACCTCGTGCGGCGCGAGCGCGAGCTCGTCGCAGGCGGCGTGGAAGGCGCCGGGTTCGGGCTTGGACACGCCCAGTTCGACGGCGCACAAGACGGCCTCGAACCGGTCCCGTACGCCGAGAACGCGCAGCTTGCGGTCCTGGTTGTGGATGCTGGAGTTGGACAGGACGGCATGGCGGTAGTCGTCCGCGAGCAGGTCCAGGACGGGCACGGTGTCCCGGAAGAGCGACCAGGCGGCCTCGTAGTGGGCGACGTGCCGGTCGAACCAGGCATCGGCGTCGGCGTCGCTGAGCGGCGTACCGAGAAAGCTGCGGACGCGGTCCCGGCGCTGCCCCTGGAAGTCGGTCTCACCGCAGGCGAAGCGGGCCCAGTGGAATTCGGTCATCTCCCGCCATGAGTCGAGGGCCTGCCCCACGGATTCGTATCCGTCGGGCATGCCCTCGATCTGCAGATGCTCTCGCATGCCGACGCGGTCGGCGCTGGTGTAGTCGAAGATCGTGTCGTCGATGTCCCAGAGCACGGCTCGGATGGTCATGATCCGAGCTTAGGCGGCCAGCTTCGCCAGCGCCGCGTCAATCCGGGACAGCGTCTTCTCCCGGCCCAGGATCTCCAGCGACTCGAAGAGCGGCAGGCCCACCGTGCGGCCGGTGACCGCGACGCGGACCGGGGCCTGGGCCTTGCCGAGCTTCAGGCCGTGCTCCTCGCCCGCCGCGAGGACCGCGTTCTTGAGCGACTCCGGGCTCGACCAGTCCGCGTCGGCCAGCTTCTCGCGGGCCGTACGGAGCAGGGCGTCCGAGCCCTCCTTCATCGCCTTCGCCCAGGACGCCTCGTCCTCGACCGGAGCCTCCAGGAAGAGGAAGTCGACGTTGGCGGTGATGTCCGAGAGGACGGTCAGCCGGGTCTGGGCGTGCGGGGCGATCGCCTGCCAGGCCGCCTCGTCGAACTTCTCCGGGGCCCAGTTGGCGTGCGGGGCCTGCAGCCAGGGGCGGCACGCCTCGATGAAGTCCTTCACATCCAGCCGACGGATGTGGTCGGCGTTGATCGCCTCCGCCTTCTTCAGGTCGAAGCGGGCCGGGTTGGCGTTGACGTCCGCGATATCGAACCTCTCGATCAGCTCGGCGACCGAGAAGACGTCCTGGTCGGCGGAGAAGGACCAGCCGAGCAGCGAGAGGTAGTTGAGCAGGCCCTCGGGGAGGAAGCCGCGCTCGCGGTAGACGTTGAGGGACGCCTGCGGGTCGCGCTTGGACAGCTTCTTGTTGCCCTCGCCCATGACGTACGGCAGATGCCCGAAGGCAGGCGTCTCCTTGGCGATGCCCAGCTCGATCAGCGCCTTGTAGAGCGCGATCTGCCGCGGGGTGGAGGACAGCAGGTCCTCGCCGCGCAGGACGTGCGTGATCTCCATCAGCGCGTCGTCGACCGGGTTGACCAGCGTGTAGAGCGGGGCGCCGTTGGCGCGGACGATGCCGTAGTCCGGGACGTTGTCCGGGGTGAAGGTGAGCTCGCCGCGGACCAGGTCCGTGAAGGTGATCGGCTCGTCGGGCATCTTGAAGCGGACGATGGCAGGACGGCCTTCGGCCTTGTACCGCGCGATGCGCTCGGCGGAGAGGTTGCGGCAGGTGCCGTCGTAGCCGGACGGCTTGCCGGCCAGGCGGGCGGCGTCCCGGCGGGCCTCCAGCTCGACGGCGGTGCAGAAGCACTCGTACGCGTAGCCGCCGGCCATCAGCTTCTCGGCGACGTCCTTGTAGATGTCCATCCGCTGCGACTGGCGGTAGGGGGCGTGCGGGCCGCCGACCTCGGGGCCCTCGTCCCAGTCCAGGCCGAGCCAGCGCATCGAGTCGAGCAGCTGGTTGTACGACTCCTCGGAGTCGCGGGCCGCGTCGGTGTCCTCGATGCGGAAGACCATGGTGCCGCCGTTGTGCCGGGCGAAGGCCCAGTTGAACAGGGCGGTGCGGACCAGACCCACATGCGGGTTGCCGGTCGGCGAGGGACAGAAACGTACGCGGACGTTCGCGTTAGTCACGCTTGATCACCTTGTTGGTGAGAGTGCCGATGCCTTGAATGGTGACGGCGACCTCGTCGCCGACGTTGAGAGGGCCGACCCCGGCGGGGGTGCCGGTGAGGATCACGTCGCCCGGGAGCAGCGTCATGGCCTCGGTGATGTTGACGATCAGGTCCTCGATGGAGTGGATCATCTGGCTCGTACGGCCGAGCTGGCGCTGTTCGCCGTTGACCGTGCACTGGATGGCCAGGTCGCTCGGGTCGAGGTCGGTCTCCACCCAGGGGCCGAGCGGGCAGGAGCTGTCGAAGCCCTTTGCCCTGGCCCATTGCTTCTCGCGCTTTTGCACGTCGCGCGCGGTGACGTCATTGGCGCAGGTGTAGCCGAGGATGACGTCCTTGACGCGCTCGCGCGGGACCTCGCGGCACATCCGGCCGATGACCACGGCCAGTTCGGCCTCGTGGTGCAGTTCGTTCGAGAAGGAGGGGTACGCGATCGGGTCGCCGGGGCCGACCACCGAGGTGGACGGCTTGAAGAACGCGAACGGCGCGTCGGGGACCTCGTGGCCGAGCTCCGCCGCGTGCTCCGCGTAGTTGCGGCCGAAGGCCACGACCTTGTTGGGAAGCACGGGCGGCAGCAGCCGGACCTTGCTCAGCGGGACCTTCGTGCCGGAGAGCTCGAAGTCCGCGAACGGGATGCCCTTGATGATGTCGAGGACGAGACCGGCTGAGTCACCGGTGCCTTCGCCCTCGACCGCGCCGAAGGCGACATTGCCGTCGATGGAGAACCTGGCGATGCGCACGGGATGCGGGTGCCCCTCTACTTACGCTGACTGGAGTGTGACGCTCCAGGCTAACGCGGGTGCGGGCACGGCCCGGCGCATTACTGGGCGGGGGCGTCCACGAGGATGGTGCGGCGGGGGTTGGCCGTCTGGGTGGGAAGATCGACCGTGTGCTCCAGCTGTTCCGGCGTCTGTAGCTCCTCGGCGTCCTTGAGGTGCGCGAGGGTGGTGCGCCGGGGGTTGGCTATGTTGCGGAACATCATCGTCTTCATCTGTTGTTTCAGACCCTGTCGGAGTACGGGCACCCAGGTGAGCGCCGGTTGACGGATTTCCCATCCCTGTAAAGCGTCAGGCTAAACATTCAATTCCCCGGGAAAGCCAGCGGGAGACGGCGATCTCCATGTGAGTTTCCTCACGGGTTGGCGGTCAATTCGGTCATTGCAGACAGGCAACTACCCGCAGAGAAACAGACATTACATCCCTGAAGGCAACATTCCGCTCCTGATCATGGCGACTGGGACACCCCCCACCCCTAAGTAACTCGTAAGCAAAAGTCCGTTTCCTCCGCGAACTCTTTCTACGCCTTGTGACGCAATGCTCACACCGTGTCATCCAGGTCACAGCCCGGTACACGGCCCTTGTTGGAGATCCGGCACTGTGCTGGAATTCCACGCACCGCCGCGGTTTCAGGCCGGCGCGCAAGGCGGCGCAACGCAGCGCCGAGTGCGGCGGGGAAGGGGGAGCAGCGCCGGTCACTCACGACCACCACTGGGGCGCGTTCTTCGCCCCACGACGCCGACACCGTCCCGCCGCGCAAGCGGAGGGACGCCTGGTCCAGAGGTTGCGACGCTAGTGCAGGGACGTTTCAAGAGGGATGGCAGCGCTGCGGCGGAACAGGAGCCGCGCGGCGGGACCGACCGCGGATCCTCGCCCCGGCACACCCAGAACCAGGGACCGGCAGCGCCCGGCGACAGCGGCGAACGTGCCGCGCGCCCCGGCGCGGCGGCACCCGGCGGCGACGGGCCCAAGGCCCCGCTGAAGCCGAAGGGGCCCACGGAAACCGGTTCGCGAATAGCACTGCGCAACTGGCGCATCAGCACGCGTCTGGTCTCCCTGCTGACCCTGCCGGTCGTCGCCGCGACCACGCTGGGCGGACTCCGTATCAACGAGTCCATGGACGACATGCGGCAGCTGGATCACATGCAGCTGCTCACCAAGATGACCAAGCAGGCGACCGAGCTGGCGCAGGCGCTCCAGTCGGAGCGGGACCTTTCTGCGGGTCCGCTGTCCAACAACACCCCGGTCGCCGACTTCAAGATCTCCGGACCGCGGGCCGCGACCGACCGGGCCAGGAAGTCGTTCCTCGAAGCCACCCGTGACATCCCCAACACGGACGAGGACGACGCGCTGGAGAGCATCCGCGCCAACGCGAACCAGATCGCCGTCCAGGTCAACCAGCTCAACGGTATCCGTGAGACCGCCTACGCCCCGAACATCCCGCACTCCCTGACGGTGGAGGGCTACAGCCGGCTGATCGAATCGCTGCTGAGCCTCTCCCAGGACATGGCGCAGGCGACCAGCAACCCGGAGATGATCAAGCGGACGCGCGCCCTGGCGGCCTTCTCCGCCGCCAAGGAGTACGCCTCCATCCAGCGCGCGATCATCGCCGCCGCGCTGCCAAAGGGCGGCGCCGACCCGAACGGTCCTGGCCTCGAGGAGAGCGACCGGCTCTACGGCAAGGCCGCCCGCGACAACGGCGAGACCCAGCTCAAGGCCTTCAAGTCGGTCTACGAGTCCTCCGGCGGCAACGCCGACGAGCTGACCGAGCCGATGGAGAACGGCAACCCGACGATCACCGCGTCCGAGCTGTACGCCAAGCGCGCGCTGGACAACAGGAACGGTCTGGCCGGCCTGGAGAAGCGCTCGCACCTGGACTGGACCGACGACTACTCGGTCCGCATCAACGCCATGAAGACCATCGAGGCCACGCTGCTCGGCCAGATGGAGGGCAAGGCCCGTGAGCTGCGCGAGCAGTCCCAGCGCGACGCGATCATCAACGGTGCGCTGATCCTCGTCGTCCTCGGCGTCTCGCTCGTCGGCGCCTTCGTCGTGGCCCGCTCCATGATCCGCTCGCTGCGCCGGCTGCAGGACACCGCGACCAAGGTCGCCCAGGACCGGCTGCCCGAGCTGGTCAAGCAGTTGTCCGAGGCCGACCCGCAGGACGTCGACACCTCCGTCGAGTCCGTCGGTGTGCACTCCAGGGACGAGATCGGCCAGGTGGCCGCGGCCTTCGACGACGTGCACCGGGAGGCGGTCCGACTGGCCGCCGAGCAGGCGCTGCTGCGAGGCAACGTCAACGCGATGTTCACCAACCTCTCGCGCCGCAGCCAGGGCCTTATCCAGCGTCAGCTCTCGCTCATCTCCGAGCTGGAGTCCCGCGAGGCCGACCCGGACCAGCTGTCCTCCCTCTTCAAGCTGGACCACCTCGCGACCCGTATGCGCCGGAACGGCGAAAACCTCCTCGTCCTCGCGGGCGAGGAGCCGGGCCGCCGGTGGACCCGGCCGGTCCCGCTTGTCGACGTGCTCCGTGCCGCCGCCTCCGAGGTGGAGCAGTACGAGCGCATCGAACTGGCCGCGGTCCCCGCGACCGAGGTCGCTGGCCGCGTCGTCAACGACCTTGTGCACCTCCTGGCCGAGCTGCTCGAGAACGCGACCTCGTTCTCCTCGCCGCAGACCAAGGTCCGCGTCACCGGTCACGCGCTGCCCGACGGCCGCGTCCTGGTCGAGATCCACGACACCGGCATCGGACTCTCCCCCGAGGACCTCGCCGCGATCAACGAGCGGCTGGCGTCGCCGCCCACTGTGGACGTCTCGGTCTCGCGCCGCATGGGTCTGTTCGTGGTCGGCCGGCTGTCCCTGCGGCACGGCATCCGCATCCAGCTGCGCCCCTCCGACTCCGGTGGCACGACCGCGCTGGTCATGCTCCCCGTCGATGTCGCCCACGGCGGCAAGAAGGCCCCGGGCATGCCCGGGGCGGGCGGCCAGGGCGCCGTTCCCCCGGCGCAGGGCGGTCCCGCGAGCCTCGGCGGCCGGCCGGGCGGTGCTCCCGGTGGCGCCGGCGGCGGCAGCCGTCCCGGTCTCGGCGGTGCTCCCGCGGGCGGGCGGCTCGGTGCCGGTGCTCCGCGTGCCGCGCTGCCGCCCCGTGACGGGGCTGCGCGCCCGGGTCAGGGTCAGCAGGGCGGTCAGGGCGGCGGTCTCGCCGGCGCCTTCGGCTCGAGCGCGGGCCGCGGGGCGCAGAACGCTCCCTCCCGTAACGAAGCGCGCCAGAACGGCTTCCAGCAGGGTGCTCCGGCCGCAGGTGACCGAGGCCGGCAGCTGCCGCCCTCCGGCGGCCCGCGCGCCGAGCTCCCCGGCGGCAACCCCCGCCGCGAGGAGCCGCAGCGCCCGCAGCGTCCGCAGGCCGCCAGTTGGGGCAGCGAGCAGCCGCCGGCCCCGCAGCAGCGTCCGGCAGCGGATGCGCCGCGCGGCCACGAGGACAGCGACTCCACCCGCGGTCCCGGCTCGACGGCGGAGTTCGCACGGCCCGACTTCAACGCCCCGCCGCCGCGAGGCGCCAACACGGGCGCCGCTTCGGGCTCCACAGGACAGTTCGTACGCGGCGATGTGTACGGCACGCCTGACCCCTCGTCCACGGGCCAGTACGCCCGTCAGGATCTGAACGGCTCGCAGGACCCTGCGTCCACCGCTCAGTTCGCTCGTCCCGATTTCAACGCTCCGGCCCCGCGCCAGCGCGGCGGCCGGGACAACTCCGGCTTCGCCGCGCCGCGCCCCGCTGGGGGCACCTCCCATGCCGGAGGCCATGGGGGAGCGCTGCCCCCGCAGCCGCAGCCCGAGGCGCTGCCGCCGGCCGGTCCCGGCGACGGCCGTACGCCGCTGTACGACACGCTGGAGACGAACTGGTTCCACGGCACTCAGAACGGTCAGCAGGGCGGTCAGTCGGCACAGCAGCCGCAGCAGCCGGCGGACCGTCCCGTTCCACCGATGCCGCAGCGCTCCCCGGCGCAGACCCCGGTGACCCCGGGCAACGCGCCCAACGCGAGTGCTGCCGCCTGGCGCACCTCACCCAATGACGAGTTGGTACGCCAGGCGGAGCGGGTCAGGAAGCCCGCAGCCGGCGGCGTCACCACCTCTGGTCTGCCCCGCCGGGTCCCGCGCGCCAACCTTGTGCCGGGCACCGCACAGGAGCAGAACAACCAGGCCGGTCCGCAGGTTTCGCGTGCGCCTGACGACGTACGCGGCCGACTGACCAATCTCCGTCGGGGCATTCAGCAGGGCCGTCAGCAGAACAGCTCGACGACCGGCAGCTTCAACCTCGGCCCCACTCACCAGCAGGAGCGTTAGTTGAGCCCGATGAGCCAGGCGGCGCAGAATCTGAACTGGTTGATCACCAACTTCGTGGACAACACCCCTGGGGTGTCCCACACGGTGGTGGTCTCCGCCGACGGTCTTCTGCTGGCAATGTCCGAAGGATTCCCCCGCGACCGCGCCGACC
The DNA here is from genome assembly GCF_055563295.1 of Streptomyces sp. NPDC002868. Taxonomy (NCBI): domain Bacteria; kingdom Bacillati; phylum Actinomycetota; class Actinomycetes; order Kitasatosporales; family Streptomycetaceae; genus Streptomyces; species Streptomyces sp. NPDC002868. The sequence continues at coordinate 173,019 of NZ_JBVHDR010000012.1, forward strand.
AACTGGCGGCTGTGGCGTCCGGGCTGACCTCGCTGACCGCGGGGGCGTCCCGGATCTTCGAAGGCGGCCCGGTCAGCCAGACCGTTGTCGAGATGGAGCGCGGCTTCCTCTTCCTCATGTCCGTCTCCGACGGCTCCTCGCTGGCCGTGCTCGCACACCCCGAGTGCGACATCGGCCTCGTGGGCTACGAGATGGCTCTCCTGGTGGACCGGGCGGGCAGTGTCCTCACGCCGGACCTGCGCGCCGAGCTCCAGGGAAGCCTGTTGCACTGAACCCGCCTACCCCACGCAGGTGCTTCAGCCATACGCCACCGCACAGTCACCGTCAGGTCGCCCACAGGCCCCCCACCGGCCCACTCAGACGGCACGCCGACCACTTGCTGTCACGCCCGGAGGATTCATGACCCCGCCACCCGCCTCTCACGATCCGTACGGCGCCTCAGTCGACGCGTCGTACGGACTTGAGGGCGATCAGCCGCTGGTCCGTCCGTACGCCATGACCGGCGGCCGGACCCGGCCGCGCTACCAGCTCGCCATAGAGGCACTGGTCAGCACCACGGCCGACCCGGCGCACCTCGGGACACTGCTCCCCGAGCACCAGCGGATCTGCCACCTGTGCCGTGAGGTCAAGTCGGTGGCCGAGGTCTCGGCGCTGCTGTCGATGCCCCTGGGAGTGGCCCGGATCCTCGTGGCCGACCTGGCGGAGGCGGGCATGGTGGCAATCCATCAGCCGGGCAACGGAGAGGCCGGCGGCACGCCGGATGTGACACTGCTCGAAAGGGTGCTCAGTGGACTTCGCAAGATCTAGCGGCGGTGCAGCCCGGTCGACCACCAGCGCGAAGATCGTGGTGGCGGGCGGCTTCGGCGTGGGCAAGACCACGTTCGTCGGCGCGGTCTCGGAGATCAACCCGCTGCGTACCGAAGCCGTCATGACGAGCGCGTCCGCAGGCATCGACGACCTGACCCACACCGGGGACAAGACCACCACGACGGTGGCCATGGACTTCGGCCGTATCACCCTGGACCAGGACCTGATCCTGTACCTGTTCGGCACGCCCGGACAGGACCGCTTCTGGTTCATGTGGGACGACCTGGTCCGCGGTGCGATCGGCGCGGTGGTGCTGGTGGACACCCGGAGACTTGCCGACTGCTTCCCGGCGGTCGACTACTTCGAGAACAGCGGCCTGCCGTTCGTCGTCGCCCTCAACGGCTTCGAGGGACACCAGCCGTACAATCCGGAGGAGGTGCGCGAAGCTCTCCAGATCGGTCCGGACGCTCCGATCATCACCACCGACGCCCGCCACCGCGCGGACGCCAAGAGCGCCCTGATCACGCTGGTCGAGCACGCACTGATGGCACGGCTCAAGTAGACGGTCGAATGGACGGTCAAGTGGACGTCGACGTACGGCAGTTGTCGTAGTTGTGAGGGGACGGGCTGTGTCGATTGACACGGTCCGCCTCCGTGTTCATAACGTTTCGACAGAGAATTACCCGGCCTCGGACACCCGGTGCATACGAGTGGTACCACTGCGCTCACATCAGCCCCGCCATTTGACGGGGCTCGCCCCTTATGCCCCGATTTATCTGAGGCCTGCACACTCGGAATGGCTGATTCCAACTGTTTGGAAGGGGGCCGCTCGACGTGCTGAAATCTGGCGAACTCCCTAGTAGTAAAGCTCTGAACGAAACACGGCACAGCGTAGGTGCCGACGCCGAGAGGTTGTTGGTCGAGTGAGGCGAAGCATGACGAGCTCCGCAGAGCAGCAGGCGCGGGGCAACTTCACCCCGCCGCCGCGCACAGCGGCGTCGCCTGCGGATGCGCCCGGTCCGTCCCCGGCCGCCGGAAGCTCCAGTCGGCTGTCCCCGCGCAACTGGCGGGTGCCCACCCGTCTGAACGCGATCCTCCTCATCCCCGTGCTCGTCGGTCTGGTGATGGGCGGCTTCCAGGTCAAGTCCTCCATCGACACCTGGGACGAGGCGCAGGACGCCGAGAAGACGGCGCTGATCGTGCGCGCCGCCTCGGAGTACGGCCAGGCGCTGCTCAACGAGCGTGACCTCACGGCCGCGACGCTGCTCACCGCCACCAGCGAGGCAGACCGCCAGAAGCCCCCCGTCACCAAGGCGTACGAGACCACGGACGCCGCGAAGAAGAAGTTCGACCTGGCCATCCAGGACATGCCCGACAAGCAGGGTCTGGATCGCCGTCTGAGCCTCTTCCGCGCGGAGGAGCCGACCCTCGCCAAGCTCCGCCTGGCCGCGTACACCAAGGCCCTCGACCCGGTGAAGACCGAAGAGGGCTACGTCAAGGTCCAGCACTCGCTGATGGAGTTCTCGAACGAGCTCGGCCTCGGCACCGGCAACATCACCAGCTACGGCCGTACGGTCTACGCGGTCCAGCTGGCCAAGGCCGCCGCGTCGCTCCAGCGCTCCATCGGCATGCACCTGCTGGTCCGTCCCAGCGCGGACGACACCGTCCGCGCCCAGCAGACCGTGGCGTTCAACTCGTACAACTACCTCGAGCAGATCGCGATCGGCGAGTACGTCTCCGGCGGCACCCAGGCCGACACGGACAAGCTGAAGCAGATCATGGCGGGCAAGGCCGCCGCGGGCGAGAAGCAGCTCAAAGCCCTGGGCCTCAACCCCCCGCGGGACAAGAGCGGCCAGGTCCTGGCCGGCATGGCCGGCAAGATCGGCGAGGGGCTGAGCCCCAAGGAGCTGAAGAAGCTCGACGTCACGCCCGAGACCTGGATGGGCGCGTCCACCGCCAAGTTCGACGGCTACACCGAGATCGAGAACGAACTCGTCGACAAGGCCGTGACCGAGGCCGCGGCGATCTCCGACGACGCCAAGACCGACGCCATCACCAACGGCGGCATCGTCGTCATCGCCCTGCTCACCGCCTTCATCCTGGCCGGCCTCATGGCCCGCCAGATGAGCCGCTCGATGCGCCAGCTGCGCACCGCCGCCTTCGGCATCGCCGAGCAGCGTCTGCCGATGCTGGTCGACCAGCTGTCGCGTACGGAGCCGGGCCGCGTCGACACCCGCGTGCAGCCGATCCCGATCGACAGCCAGGACGAGATCGGCGAAGTCGCCCGCGCCTTCGACCAGGTCCACCGCGAGGCCGTGCGGCTCGCCGCCGAGCAGGCCATGCTCCGTGGCAACGTCAACGCGATCTTCACCAACCTGTCGCGCCGCAACCAGTCGCTGATCGAGGGCCAGCTGACCCTGATCACCGACCTGGAGAACAACGAGGCCGACCCGGACCAGCTGGAGAACCTCTTCAAGCTGGACCACCTGGCGACCCGTATGCGCCGCAACGGCGAGAACCTCCTGGTCCTCGCCGGCGAGGAGCCGGGCCGCCGCTGGAACCAGCCGGTGCCGCTGGTCGACGTGCTGCGTGCCGCCTCCTCCGAGGTGGAGTCGTACGAGCGCATCGAGCTGACCGGCGTCCCGGAGACGGACATCCACGGCCAGGCCGTGACCGACCTTGTGCACCTGCTGGCCGAGCTGCTGGAGAACGCCACCACGTTCTCCTCGCCGCAGACCAAGGTGCGCGTCACCGCGACCCGTCTGCCCGACGGCCGCGTGATGATCGAGATCCACGACAAGGGCATCGGCCTGACCGCCGAGGACTTCGCGGACATCAACCACAAGCTGGCCAACCCGCCGACGGTGGACGCCGCCGTCTCGCAGCGCATGGGCCTGTTCGTGGTCGGCCGCCTTGCCGACCGGCACGGCGTCCGCGTCCAGCTGCGCCCCTCCGGCGAGCAGGCCGGCACCACCTCGCTGGTCATGCTGCCCGACGCCATCACGCACGGTGGCGGTGGCGAGCCGCTGCCCGAGGACGACTTCACGGTCTCCCAGATCATTCCGGAGCAGCAGGTCTTCGAGCCCGCCCCGATCCAGAGTGCCCCGATGCGCACCGCCGCGGAGCTCGGCTTCGACGACTCCCGCTACGAGGACTCTCCGAAGCTCGACCCGGTGGGCCGCTCGCTGATACGCGAGGAGCGCCGTGCGGCGCTGGAGGCGCAGGCTCAGGGCGGCGAGCGGCCGCTCTACCGGGACGAGACGCAGTACCCGCAGGAGCAGCAGCAGTACGCCTCCGAGTACGGCCAGGAGTACGCGCAGGACTACGCCCAGGAGCAGCCGCAGGCGTACGACGGCTACCAGCCGCAGGGCGGATACCAAGGGCCCCAGGAGCACCAGGAATCCGCATATGCGGAAGCCACTTACCAGGCTTCGCAGACGCCGGAGCCGCAGTACGACGGACAGTTCGACACCCAGTCCCACCAGGCAGAGTGGCCGGAACAAGGTACGTACCAGAGTGCGTACGAGCCGGAGTACCGGACCGATTCGGAATCTGCCCCCGGCGCCCCCACGAACGCTCCGGAGCGCGTAGGCTTCGAACGTCCGGGACCCTCTCCGAGCAGCAGCCACGCGCTGACCGACGCCGGTCTGCCGCGGCGCGGCGGCACCCAGCAGCCGCAGCCCCAGCAGCAGTGGCAGCAGCCCGCCGAGCAGGCCCAGCAAGCTCCGCAGAGCGGTCAGGCCGAGGCGGCCGGCAACGGCGCCGGCCCCGAGGACTGGCGCTCGACCAACGACCAGCGCTGGCAGAGGGCGGAGAAGCTCCGCGAGCCGAAGGCGGGCGGGGTCACCCCCTCCGGTCTTCCACGGCGAGTGCCCAAGGCCAATCTCGTCGAGGGAACCGCGGAGCAGACGCCGCAGGGCGGCCCCCAGGTCTCCCGCGCCCCGGAGGACGTACGTGGCAGGTTGAGCAACCTGCGGCGCGGCGTCCAGCAGGGACGCAGCGCGGGAACGGACACGAACGGACCGGGCTTCGGCTCGGGCAGTACCTACAACCAGGAGCGTTAGTGTGAGCCCGATGAGCCAGGCGGCGCAGAATCTGAACTGGTTGATCACCAACTTCGTGGACAACACCCCTGGGGTGTCCCACACCGTGGTGGTCTCCGCCGACGGACTCCTGCTGGCGATGTCCGAAGGTTTCCCGCGGGACCGAGCCGATCAGCTGGCGGCGGTCGCCTCCGGTCTGACCTCGCTGACCGCGGGGGCGTCCCGGATCTTCGAAGGCGGCGCGGTCAACCAGACAGTGGTGGAGATGGATCGGGGCTTCCTCTTCCTCATGTCCATCTCCGACGGTTCCTCGCTTGCCGTGCTCGCACACCCGGAGGCCGACATCGGCCTGGTGGGTTACGAGATGGCTCTGCTGGTGGACCGTGCAGGCAGCGTGTTGACCCCGGACCTCCGTGCGGAGCTCCAGGGCAGTCTTCTCAATTAACAGACAGTGCGTTTCACGCCACCGCACCATAGGGTGCGGTGGCGCGGCTCCACAGGGACATGGACCGGCGACCGGCAGTCGGAGGAGGAAACGTGGCAACACCCCCGGGCGGACGCCCCTATGACGGTGCTCACCAACCGCCGGGTGATCACTCTCAGAACCGCTTCAACTTTCCCTCCGCGCCGAGCAGACAGGGCTCCCAGCAGCCCTACCAGCAGTCGCCGTACGACCCCTCGTACGACCAGCCGCAGCAGCCCCGGATCCAGCCGGTGCAGCGGCGGGCGCCGGAGCCCGCGCCTACGGCCACGCACAACCCGTTGGTGCGCCCGTACGCCATGACCGGCGGCCGGACCCGGCCGCGCTACCAGCTCGCCATCGAGGCACTGGTCAGCACCACGGCCGATCCGTCAAGGCTGCAAGGGCAGTTGCCCGAGCACCAGCGGATCTGCCGGCTGTGCATCGAGATCAAGTCGGTCGCTGAGATCTCGGCACTTCTCACCATCCCCCTCGGCGTTGCCCGGATCCTTGTCGCCGACCTGGCGGAGGCCGGACTTGTCGCCATCCACCAGCCAGGCGGCGACGAGGCCGCCGGCGGCCAGCCAGCCGTGACACTGCTCGAAAGGGTGCTCAGTGGACTTCGCAAGCTCTAGCGGCGGTGCAGCCCGCTCAACCACCAGCGCGAAGATCGTGGTGGCGGGCGGCTTCGGCGTGGGCAAGACCACGTTCGTCGGCGCCGTCTCGGAGATCAACCCGCTGCGTACCGAAGCCGTCATGACGAGCGCGTCCGCAGGCATCGACGACCTGACCCACACCGGGGACAAGACGACGACCACCGTCGCCATGGACTTCGGCCGTATCACCCTGGACCAGGACCTGATCCTGTACCTGTTCGGCACGCCCGGACAGGACCGGTTCTGGTTTATGTGGGACGACCTGGTCCGCGGTGCGATCGGCGCGGTGGTGCTGGTGGACACGCGTCGTCTCGCGGACTGCTTCCCGGCGGTCGACTACTTCGAGAACAGCGGCCTGCCGTTCGTCATAGCTCTCAACGGTTTCGACGGACACCAGCCGTACAACCCGGAAGAGGTGCGGGAGGCGCTGCAGATCGGCCCCGACACCCCGATCATCACGACCGACGCCCGCCATCGTGCGGACGCCAAGAGCGCGCTGATCACGCTGGTCGAGCACGCACTGATGGCGCGCCTGCGGTAGCCGGTACCACGGCCGCGTGTCTCTGTTGAGGACGCCCTCGCCTCCTGCTTGGAGTGCGGGGGCGTCCTGCTGTTGTTTTCTCCACCGCCCCGCCCCTTCCCGTAACTGGGGGCAAGCCCCCAGCCCCCTCGTACGCACGCTGGGGGTCCCCCCACGCCCGCAGGGCGCAGGGGGAGTGTCCTCAATCGCTGGACGCGGCCGCCGATCTCGGCGGCTCACCGGGCACCCAGGCGATGGACAGAGCTGCGCCGAGGAGGGCCAGCAGGAGGCCGACGAGGAAGCCGCCGAGGTTGGACATCGGAATCGACAGCAGGGCAAGCACGATCGCCGCGACACCCGCAAACACCCGCACGATGGGCTGGAACCACATGGTCAGGCCGAGCGTCGCGAGAAGCACGCCGATGACCAGTGAGCCGGAGCCGGCACTGGTGGCCATCTGGATGGTGAGTTGGCCGATCGCGAGGTCCGCGTACGGCAGATACACGATCGGCACCCCGCCGAGCATGGTCAGCAGCCCGGCCCAGAACGGCCGACTCCCCCGCCAGTCGCCGAAGTGCAGCCAGAGGCCCTTGAGGTAATGGACGTTGCGCCTTGGAGAATCGACGCTCATAGAACAGCTCCCGGGGGCCAGGCTTCCTTCGGACATGTGAAGAGAAGGGGCGGGTGCGGGGAATGAGTTCTTCTCATCGGTCGCGGCGTGTCTAGAAGCACTCGTGAACGCCCTTGTAGAATCTCAGGCTGCTTCCGCTGGTCCTGGTAATTCTGGCGCTCGTTGCCAGCACGATTTGCTTGGAATTGGTCACCAAAACCGAATCGGCCTCCTGCGCGGCACGGCCGGGGTCCGTTTTATCCCCTTCCTTGATGCCCGGTCCCTTTCTGCTGGTCCCGGCGGCAATACCGTTGTTTGTGTTCTTGAGCGTGATACTGCCACTGTCACTTTGGACTGTATCGGTGTACGTGTCACGAGCCGTGATCTTCTTTGCAGTCACCTTTACCGTGAACGTGCCGATCAGCGGGATGTTCCGAGCGACCACGGACTGGCAATAGCCCGTGGTCTTCGACTGCTTCAGGCCCGTGACCGTAACGGGAACGATCTTCCCGTCGTATCGCCGGTCTACGGCGCTGTACTGGATCAGCCCGACGCCTTCGGTGCGCTCAGCCGTTACTTTGAATTGCTGGTTGGAGACAAGGAACGACGCGGCAAGCGCGCCCTGGGCCAAGGCAACGAACAGCGCCGCGCTAGCGACGAGGCTGGGCACCATGACAACGGCAAACAGCCTCCATCTGATCCTGCCGTGCGTCCTGGACAAGACTTCTCCTCGTTTTTGAACGTGTGCCTCAGGCATCATCTCCGGCCTTCCACAAGCTCCCCCGGGACGGGGGAGCCGAGTCGCCAGTGAGAAATAACTCGAACATTCAGATGTCTCTTGGTCGGCTACGGGCGAGGGCATGAGAAGGATGGCGAGCGCATTCGGATGGTATACGCCGATTCGCTCGTGAACCCTTCCCGGAATGGCCGCCGATCGGGTGACATGGCGGGGCTGGTGAGGCCTATTCGCGGGGTCACCAGCCGTTCTTGCAGAACGGCCTTGGGGAACATCGGTACAGCGGTTATCGGTGAGATTGATCCTGCTGGCTACTCGGTCTCCGAGGACTGGAGCACTTGGGCCTGTCGACGCTTCTTGCCGTGGCAGATGTCCCGAGCAAGCTTGTGGCGGGACTCCTGGACGGTGAGCTGCCTGTGCGGGCCAGCGCCTCCAGCGGCCCGTAGCCGCCGGTCGGCTGAGGCGTTGTCGGTCGCGACCATCTCCTGCTTCACTCCGCCGTCCAGGTTCAGCAGGGCGTCCAGGATGAACAGGCTGTCGCGCGGGGTGCCGGGCACCACCAGCTGCCCGATCCCCGCCAACTGGTCATTGGACGGGGGACCGGGGCGGAGCCCCGACAGTCGGCCCGTCCGACGGAAACTCAAGCCTCGTCGGCGTTTGAGGCGTGGGGCCGGGGGCGGAGCCCCAGGAGAAGACAGCAAAGACCCCAGCGCCCGTACCGGGCGCTGGGGTCTGCGTTACGCGGCAGCAGCCTCAGCCCTGCCAGCTGTGGGCCGTGCGGAAGCCCCGCTGCCGCTCGAGGCGGCGCCAGCCCGCCGTGGAGCGGCCGCGGTGGGCAGCGTCGGTCTCGGACTGGGACGCCGCACGGGCAAGCAGCACCGCGGTGATCGCGGCCAGCTCCTCGGGGTCGGCGTGACCCTTCTCTACGCGCAGCAGGGAGGATGACGACTCGGCAGCAGTGCTCATGGCTTTCGGGCTCCAGTCTCGCAGGGTCACTGCGGGGGGTTGCCGTGCTTGCGGGACGGCAGGTCGGCGTGCTTTGTACGGAGCATCGCGAGAGATGCGATCAGCACCTCGCGTGTCTCGGCGGGGTCGATGACGTCGTCGACCAGGCCGCGCTCCGCCGCGTAGTACGGATGCATCAGCTCGGCCTTGTACTCCTTGACCATGCGGGTGCGCATGGCCTCGGGGTCCTCGGCCTCGGCGATCTGCCTGCGGAAAATGACATTGGCGGCACCCTCGGCGCCCATCACCGCAATCTCGTTGGTCGGCCAGGCGTAGGTGAGGTCCGCACCGATGGACTGGGAGTCCATGACGATGTAGGCACCGCCGTACGCCTTGCGGAGGATCAGCGAGATCCTCGGCACGGTGGCGTTGCAGTACGCGTACAGCAACTTCGCACCGTGCCGGATGATTCCACCGTGCTCCTGGTCGACGCCGGGCAGGAAGCCGGGCACGTCCAGAAGAGTGATGATCGGGATATTGAAAGCGTCGCACATCTGCACGAAACGTGCGGCCTTCTCGGAGGCTTCGATGTCCAGGACACCGGCCAGGGACTGCGGCTGGTTGGCGACGATGCCGACCACCTGGCCGTCGAGCCGAGCCAGGGCGCAGATGATGTTGCGGGCCCAGCGCTCGTGGATCTCGAGGTAGTCGCCGTCGTCGACGAGCTCCTCGATGACCTTGTGCATGTCGTACGGGCGGTTCCCGTCGGCCGGCACCAGGTCCAGCAGGACGTCGGAGCGCCGGTCCGCGGGGTCCTCGGCGTGGGCGACCGGCGGGTTCTCGCGGTTGTTGGAGGGGAGCATCGCCAGCAGGTAGCGCACCTCGGCGATGCAGGTCTCCTCGTCGTCGTACGCGAAGTGCGCGACGCCCGAGGTCTCGGCGTGGACGTCCGCGCCGCCCAGGCCGTTCTGGCTGATCTCCTCACCGGTGACGGCCTTGACGACGTCAGGCCCGGTGATGAACATCTGCGAGGTCTCGCGGACCATGAACACGAAGTCGGTGAGCGCCGGCGAGTACGCCGCGCCGCCCGCGCACGGGCCGAGCATCACGCTGATCTGCGGGATGACGCCGGAGGCGCGGGTGTTGCGCTGGAAGATGCCGCCGTAGCCGGCGAGCGCGGAGACGCCCTCCTGGATACGGGCGCCGGCGCCGTCGTTCAGCGAGACCAGCGGAGCCCCGGCCGAGATGGCCATGTCCATGATCTTGTGGATCTTGGTGGCGTGCGCCTCGCCGAGCGCGCCGCCGAAGATCCGGAAGTCGTGCGCGTAGACGAACACCGTTCGGCCCTCGACCGTGCCCCAGCCAGTGATGACACCGTCGGTGTACGGCTTCTTGGCCTCCAGGCCGAACCCGGTCGCCCGGTGCCGGCGCAGTTGCTCGACCTCATGGAACGATCCCTCGTCCAGCAGCAGCGCGATGCGCTCGCGGGCGGTCAGCTTGCCCTTGGCGTGCTGCGCCTGGGTCGCACGGTCGCTGGGGCCGCGGTGCGCCTCGTCGCGAAGGGCGTGCAGCTCGGCCACACGCCCGCGCGCGTCATTCGGCTCGCCGGTGGTCTCGTCCAAAACGGTCATGCATTGACCCTACGGATCCGACCAAGAAAACCCTGCCGTTGACTCCGTACAGTCTCCGGACGTTTCTCCTGTCGCCCTCTGACAGAACCATCGCGCACTGCAGCCCTAGTACCAGCTCACGGCCATCAAGCTTTGTGGAAGTTCAACAAGGCGTTCACCTGAGAGCCACCTCACAGTGGTGGCTGGCTCCAGCGGTGCCTCCGGTGATTCGCAGCCGCAGCGACCGGCCGGTGGCGAGCACCTCGACGGACGCATCCTTGCTGTTCACCTTGTGCACCGGGTGGTGCCAGGTGATCTCCAGCGGGGCCCCGGTGCGCGGCGGCTCGCTGATATGAAGAGTTGCTGTGCGGCGGTTACTCCGAACGAGGGCACTCGCCGGTGCGGTCGCGGTGAGCGGGCCCACCGTACCGGGCTGCCAGAAGTTCGCGGCGGTCAGTCCCAGGGAGCGGACAGCGACCGCCTGGCATGCCTCGCTGTTGGCGAGGATCTCCACCCGACGGCCGTCGCGGGCGCGCGCGGTGACGGTGCGGCGGGTCGCTCCCGGCAGCAGCAGATACGCGTACGAGGCGTCCACCGGGTCGGTGCCGTGGTCGAGCCAGAGGGTCTGGAAGCGGCGCGTGACGCGCTCGGTGGAGCTGGTGGTGTTGATGTCGCTCCAGGCGCCCGAGCGGTCCTCGCGCAGGGTGCGCAGCCGGGCGGTGCCACCGGGGAAGATCCAGCCGCCGTGGCCTTCGAGGTGCGCCCAGCGGGAACCGAGGGTCAGGGCGTTGGTGCCGCCCTCGCCGAGGTTGCGGTTGTCGACGATCGTCTCGACGGGCACCCCGTCGCTGCTCGTGATGCCGGCGCCGAGGCAGATGACCTCGTCCTCGACGCAGAACCACGACTTACGGGCCTCAAGGGTGGAGCCGAGGCCGAGCAGATGCTGGCCGACGGCCGCGAACTCGCCGTCGCTCGCCCCACCCACCCACTTCGCCGCGGGCTTGGGCACGCCCCATTCGCCGCCCGCCCGGTCGGCAAGTCGCTTGGTCGACACGGTCGTTCCGGGCAGCCGGTAGAAGTCGACGGTCGGCCAGAACCAGTCGGTGTACTGATCGCCCGCGGCCTCGCCCGGCCACCAGTAGAGCATTCCGGCTCCGGTGTGCCAGCCGCGCGGATTCTCGCCGTTGCCGCACTCGTAGTACGAGATCCGCTCCGAGGCCATGGAGATGTTCGCGGCACAGCCGGGCCGGCGGTGCACGGCCCGGTCCATCGAGGCGAAGAGCTGGTGGCCGACCGGCTCGGGCGCGGCCGGGACGGGCGACGCGGCGACTGCGTGCAACCGGGAGAGGTCGGCGACGCCGAACTGCCGGCCGGTGAGAATCGGCGTCACAGTGTCCCGCTCGATCCAGCCCTTGATCCTGGCGTGCCAGCGCTCCCGCTCGGCGGCGGAGGCTCCGCCCGCGAGCAGCGCGATCGCGGCGATCAGGCCCTGCCCGTGGAAGTGGTCACTGCGCATGATCCTGCGCTCGTCGCTCTTGAGGTAACCCCGGCTGATGGCACGGCCGTTGACGCTGTCCATCATCAGCCCGTTGTGGATCAGGGGCGCGTACGCCTGCTCGACGCTGTCCAGGATGATCTGGCGGTTGGGGTCGGTGACGGCCCAAGTGGAGCCCGCGAACAGGGCGAAGAGGCGACCGAGGCCGTCAAGCATGACCTGTCCGTACGTGCCGGAGTAGGCGACCCAGGTGTGCTGGATGAACGATCCGTCGGCGTAGAGGCCGTCGCCCTTGGTGACGTACGGGAAGACGGGCGAGAGGGCGTCCCGGGCGAGTGCGATCTTCTCCGGGGCCCTGCCGAGGACGCCGCGCAGGGCGACGGAGCGGCAGAGGTCGACGCGGTTGGCGCCGGTGGATGTGCCGCTGTAGTCGCCGAGCATCGCGTCGGGGACGAAGTGGTCGACGGCGGCGAAGGCGGCGTCGCGCCGGTCCTGGGTCAGCTTGTCCTGAAGGACGGCGACGATGTCCATGAGGAGGCGGGGGCTGCCTATCTGCCACTCCCACCAGTTGCCGTAGCGGGTGGTGGAGGGGTTGTAGATCTTCGAGGCGAGGTGGTCGAGCCCGCGGATGACGTCGGCGAGAAGTCCGGTGTCGCCGGTGAGGCCGGTGCCCTGCTGCGCGTACGCCTGGGTCATGGTCCACAGGCGGCTGTAGCTCTGGGTGATGCCGGAGGGCGGGTTGAAGGTGTAGCCGGGCCACAGGGAGGTGTCGGTGGGGGCCATGGCCGCGCGGAATCGGGCGGCCAGCTCGCCGGTCTCGGCGAGGCGGGATGCGTAGGGCTCCACGGCCGGGTCGTAGCCGGTCCCGAGGCTGATCTCCAGCCAGCGCAGGCGCAGTGTCTCGTGCTCGTCCTGTTCGGTGGCGTGTCCCCGGGAAGGAAAACCCAGGGTGAGAGCGCTTGCTCCCGCTGCGGCGAGGAAGATACGGCGGGACCATGCGGGCGTAAGCGGCACGGGAGCCTCCGGAAACAGAAGTGATGTAGACCGGTTGCCCGTTGGTCTAGCAGCCCTTCACCACGCCTTCAATGGGCATGACAGAGGGAGATAGAAAGCGCTTGCCCCTCGGTTGGCCTTCAGCACGAGGGGCAAGCGCCGTTCATCAGCCGCCGCAGTGGAAGCGAGCACTCCCCCAGTCGGCGTGGTCGTTGCCGTTCCCGTCGCCGCCGTCACCGACGACCAGGTCGACGTACTTCGCGCCCGTGACATCGGCCGTCAGCGACCAGGCGGCATCCGTCGCTTTCAGCACCGGCGACTTCACCTTCTCCGCGCCGTCCGCCAGCACGCTGAACTGCACGCTGCCGCGCGACGTCTGGACATCGTCCACCCCCACCCCGGCAGTGAAGGAGGTGCACTTCCCGCCCAGGTAGTAGCGGATCTTCGCCGGGGCGTGGCTGCCGAGTCCCTTCTCGTAGGCCACTCCTCCGATCTTCAGCGGGCTGCCGTCGCCCGTTCCCGTCTCGCCGTTGGACAGGTCACGCTCGACCGGTCCCCAGCCGTTCTCGGACGCCGTCCAGTCCAGGTCGCTCGCCCACGCGTCGGTGGCGGGCGGTGGCGGCAGAGCGCGTACCGAGGTCACGGCCGTGAGCTTGCGGAAGGCCCCGCCCACCGCGTACGAAGCCGCCCCGCCGATCGTGTACGTCCGGTACACGGCGTCCACCGGCGGCGTCACCTGCCATGTACCGGTCGCCTGCGCACCCGCCGCGACCGAGTCGAAGGTCACCGGACCCGCAGGCTCCGCCGTCCAGCCCTCGGGGAGCGTGAGCCCGACCGAGACACCGCTCACCGCGGTCGCCTCATTGTTGGTGAAGGCGGCCGTGACCTCGTTCTTGTGACCCGGCTCCAGGGTCTCGCCCGCCGTGACGGCCAGCGTTCCGCACGCCGCCTGCTCGGTGGCCGGGCCCAGATCGGTGACGGTGAAGCCGTCGAGCACGAAGTCCGCGCCGTCCGGGGCGTCGCCGCGCTTGCGCAGTCCGGCCCAGGTGCCGCCACAGCCCGCCGTCACGGTCTCGGTGAAGTGGCCGATCGTCCGCTGCTCTCCTATCGGCGTACGGCGGGTCTCCACGGCTCCGGTGCCGCCGCCGTAGCCGGTGACCCACTCGTACGCGCCCGCGTGGCTCGACTGGTAGTCGTATTCGACCCGGTAGCTGCGCCCGTCCAGCATCGGCACCGTCCAGGGCGCGGTGCGGTAGACGAGACCGGTGTTCTCCTCGTGCGACTTGAGAGACTCGGCCCCGCCCAGCACATCGTCGATCAGCTTTCCGTTCCAGCCGGCCTGGGTGTACGGGGCGTGCAGCCGGCTCACATGCGTACGGGGGTCGGTGACACCGCCGGCGTCGCCCTTGAGGAAGGGGCCCCAGCCCTGGTCGACGGCTTCGAAGTCCTCGTACACCAGCGCGCCGGACCGGGTCGCGGGCGCATTGGCCACGAGCCGTACGTCATCGATCCGTACTGCCGCCGAACTGCCCCGCGCCGCCTCGGCCTTGAGCGTCGCGACACCGCCCGCCGGCGCGGTGAAGTTCACCTTCGCCCGCTGGAAGTAACTGCCGTGCCAGTCGGACGCGGCCACCTGGTCCTTGGCCGTCGAGCGCTCGACGGCGACCGACTTCCCGTCGATGGACAGTGTCGTACGGCGCGACTTCCCCGGTTCGACCTCGATCCATGCCGAAGCGGTGTACCGCCGGCCGGCCTCAAGTCCCGTGATCCGCTGCGAGAGCGACGCGCTGTCCGTACCGCTGAGCGCGGCGCTGTTGCGGCCGTGGTCGTCGGTGTCGCGGGTGACCGTGCCCCGCTTGGACCAGGCGGCCAGCCCGGCGTCGTTGAAGCCGGGGTCGGCGACCGGGCCGCCCGCGCCCCACTTCGGGTCCTGCGCGGCGGGCGCGCGGTCCGGGTAGAGGACGTACGGCTGTCCGGCGGCCGCGGTCAGGGTGATCCGGCCGTCCACCGGCCGTACGGTCCCGGCCTTCACGCGTCCGTTGTCGGTGAGCTTGTAGACGGTGTACGACGACGCGCCGGTCACGGCCCAACTGCTGGTGCCGCCCGCCTTGTTGTAGTGGTACAGCTTCCTGCCGCCGTCCCACGGGAGCAGATAGCGGTCGCCGTCCAGGACCTTGCGGCCGTGGTCGTAGAAGGTGCGGCGGCCGCCCTCGACCGTGCCGCGCACACCGCCGGTGAAGGTCACGTCATTGCCGTCCCAGCGGGTGATCTGCTCCTGCTGGAGGTACTTGGCGGGCAGATCGCGCTGCCAGACGTTGTCGTAGAAGGCGTTCCAGTCAGTCTCGCCGGTCCAGCCCTCGAAGTCTTCGAGGGCGGTCTGGCCGAGGACCGGGTGGTTGTTCCAGACGTCCTTCTCGCCGTTGCGGATGAACCGGATGATCTGGGAGTTGAGGCCCTTGTTGGTGGCTCCGCCGTAGTCCAGGTCATTGGCCCAGTGCGACCAGAGCGAGGCCCGCTCGAACTTGTCGGCCCACTCGGTGCCGACGTTCCAGCCCTGTGCCTGCACGGCCTGCATCGTCTTGTCGGCGATCCAGCCGTGCGTGTAGTACACATCGATGTACAGGAAGGAGAGATTGCGGTCGGTCTCGTCCCTCAGCTGCTGGAATCTGCGGGCCAGATCGCCGCTGTTGATGTCGCGGCGCTGGTCGATGTAGTAGCTCTGGTTGAGCCAGTTCCAGCCGGGCTTGGTCTTGTCGACGAGGCTCTCACTGAAGTTCTTCGCCTCGGGGTACGACTCGGTGGCGTTGACGTGCACGCCGAAGGTCGCTCCCCACTTCCTGCCGTCCTTCAGCAGTGTGTTGAGGTCGCTGAGCCCCCCGGCGCGCTTGTTGTAGTTGCCGCCGTAGTCGGGGTGCGCCGAGTCGTGGCCCTCTGAGCCGTATCCCTTGAGCACCGCGAGCTGTCCGAGCCCGTCCGTGGCGAGCGAGATCCGCTTGACGTCGTCGAGGGTACGCAGGAAGGGGTGGGTGGCCTGGCTGGCGAAGTTGAACGGGATATGGGTGATCACCCGGTCGGGCGTCTGCTCACTGCCCGGGGCCCTGACCCCGATGGCGCGGAAGGCGACCGCGCCGTCCTGCCAGTCGACCTTCCGGTCGCCGTTGGCGTCGGGCGTGACGACGACCTTCGCCCAGGGGAGGCCCTTGCCGCTCTCCGGCTTCGGGGCGCCGCTCCCCCGGTAGGTCCACTGTCCGGACCAGACGCCGACGCGGGTGCTGGCGTCCGCGGCCTTGCGGGCCTGGTGCCAGAAGCGGGCGTCGTCGCCGCCGGTCGCGCCGGCCGGCTTGTCGTAGCTGGAGTTGGACTCGATGGCCGCGGCCAGCTGTCCCGTGTTGACCAGGGCGTACGAGGCTCCGACCGGAGCCGCGTCCGCCGCGGTGTCGGGCGTGACCGGGGCGAAGACGTCGGCGGTCTTCGTCGAGTCCGGGTCGAGGCGGGTGAAGGCTGTCGCGGCTCCGGCGTCCGTGCTGCCGACCGACACCAGGTCGTGTCCGGGGATGTCGATCGTGGAGACACGGAAGGCGTCGGTGTCGCGGACAGCGGTGACCTTGAAGGCAGTGGTCCGGCCGGAGACGGTGAGCGTCGCGTCGATTTCGACGCCGGGCAGGTCGCCGAAGGTCAGGGTGTACGCGGCGCTCGACGCCTTGACGGCGGGCGCGCCCTTCAACCGCACCGCGTACGCCTTGCCGTTGAGGGTTACCTCCGCGACCGCGCTCGTGCTCCCCAGGAGCGTGGCCCCACTGGCTCGGTCGGTGTACGACACCACTCTGGGGAAGTCCTTGGCGACGGCAACGGAGAGCTGGCCGGAGCCGATGACGACGGGGGCCTCGCCCTCGGCTGCGGCGGCCGGGAGCGCGGGCCCGGCCAGGGCGAACACGGCGGATGAGGCGGCGGCAAGCGCGCACGCCGCACGGAGTCTTCGTGGCATGGGGACTGACTAGCCCGTCGCTTTCGCCACCGTCAACGAAGTCGTGCGCTCCGGAGGCCAGCAGTCCAACAACCGCCGCGCGTTAGTCCAAGTCCCCTCCATGAACGACAACTTATGAAGCGGCGAAGATTCTGAGAGCGCTCTCAGTCACACCTCTTGACGACCGCTCCCGCCGTCGCAAGAGTGGTGGACACCCCCACAAGTACAGGAGTTCATCCGTGATTTCCCGCAGAATGTTCCTGTCCGGCACCGCCGCAGCCGCGACCGCGCTCACCTACCCCGCCTGGGGAAGCGCTCTCAGCCCCCGAGCCAAGGCCGCGCCCCCCACCTGCGAACTGGCCCTGGAGAACAAGTCGTTGCCCGGTCAGGTCAATGCCTATGTCACCGGTCACGAGCAGGGCACCGGACGCTGGGTGCTGCTCCGCCCGGGCGGCGGCGTCTACTACCCCGAGTCCCCCTCCGCGCCCCAGACCCCGCTCCCCGTCGACTGCGCCATCCCGCTGCGCGCGGCGGGCGCGGGCCCGGTCGTGCTGACACTGCCTCAGATGTTCGGCGCCCGCGTCTATTTCGTACGCGACAGCAAGCTGGACTTCTTCGTGAACCCGGGTCCCGGTCTCGTCGAACCGGCCTTCGCGACCCCCTCCGACGCCAACTACGGCCGCACCTGGTCCTTCGCGGAGTTCACCTTCAACCCGACACAGCTCTACGCCAACATCAGCTATGTCGACCTGGTAACCGCCCTCCCCATCGGCCTCATGCTGACCGGCGACGCCACCCACACGGTCGCCACACTGCCGAACGGCGCGCTCCAGAAGATCGCCGACGAGCTCGTGGCCCAGGCGGGCCGCGACGGCCAGCCCTGGGACAAGCTGGTCATCCGCGGCTCGGGCGGCCAGGTCCTACGGGTCATCTCGCCGCAGAACCTGATGGCGCCCTTCTTCGACCGGCCCGACGAGATGCCCTTCCGGAACGTCTTCGACAACTACATCAACCGGGTGTGGGACAAGTACCGCTCCACAGATCTGCGGATCGACCTCCAGGGCGGCCGCGGCGTACGCACGGGGCGGGTGAACGGCGACGTGCTGACCTTCACCGGCGGCCACACCTTCGCCAAGCCCACCTCGAAGGACATCTTCACCTGCAACCACGGACCCTTCGCCAACAACCCGGGTGACTCCGACGACAATAAGGGTCTGCTGGCCAGGCTCGCCGCCGGCTTCAACCGGACGACCCTGCTGACCCACCCCGACCAGCCGAACGGGGCGACCTCGGCCGACTACTACCGCGACCCGGCGACGAACCACTTCTCCCGGGCCGTGCACGCCAACACCCCGATCGGATATGCCTTCCCGTACGACGACGTGCGCCCGGACGGCCAGCCGGACGTCTCCGGCGCGGCGCACGACGGCAACCCGCGGCGCTTCACACTGACCGTCGGGTCCTGACCGTCGGGTCCTGACCGTCGGGTCCTGACCGTCGGGTCCTGAGCCTCGGCTCGTGACGCGGACGGGTACCCGGCCGGCATGGGGGAACCGGCCGGGCACCCGCACGTCCGCACCGGCTCAGCAGCCGCCGCAGTTGTAGTACGTCACGTCCCAGTGGTTGCCCTCGTCCGCGTAGATGTTCCCGGAGCCGGACCTCCACTGCGGGGCACCGTCGCCCGGACGCGCGCCGATGTAGGTGAAGGTGTTCTTGATGTAGTTCCCGACGCAGGTGTACTCGTGTACTTGCTGTAGTCGAGCTTTTAGCCGTTCCAGTGCGAGTACGTGCCGCCAGCGTGCCCGGTCTCCGTACCTCCGGTGATGTTGAGCGCACAGCCGCTCGCGCTCTTGAGGGTCTGCGCTCCCTTCGCGCTGGCGAGGTTGAGCTGCTCGAAGGACGTACACGACGGGTTGTTGCGGTCGGAGCAGCCGCCGGACGAGGACCAGGTGATCCCGGACGAGCGGAACATCGAAGTCGCAGTGGCATGACTGATCTTGGTGACGGCGTGCGCTTCGGTCGCGCCGCTGATCACGCCGAACCCGGGGGCGAAGAGCGCGCCCGAGACGAGCGCAAGCACGCTGAGCGCGAAGCGGACTTTCATGGCGGGGGGATCCCTCCTGCTGATGACCGTTGAGGACTGTGCGTTCCGGTGCGGACCGGTGCATTCCGGCGGTACGGCTGTGCAGGTGGAGCAAGGAGATGGTGCCCGAGTTCTACGCGCGTCCGCCAGAGGGCTGCCGCGTACCTCTGGGTGAACCCCTCGAGAAGATGTTGAACATTAAACGGAATAGGTCTATGGTCGATTCCGTTGAAGCTTAAACAACACACCACTACGTCCCCCAAGGAGTGCGTCATGGGTCTCTTCAACCGCAAGACCGCCACCGCCACCGCCCCCACCACGCTGGCCGTCGACCCGGCGCTGGCCGCGCTGACCGGCGACTACACCGTCGACCCCGCCCACAGCAGCATCGGCTTCACCGTCCGGCACGCGATGGTGACCAACGTCCGTGGCTCGTTCGGCGACTTCTCGGGCAGCCTGAGTCTGAACGGCACCGACCCCCACCACTCCACCGCCGAGATCGACATCAAGATCGCCAGCATCGACACCGGCATCGCGGACCGTGACGCCCACCTGCGCACCGGCGACTTCTTCGAGGCGGAGGAGTACCCGCTGATGACGTTCCGCTCGACGCACGCGGAGCAGCTCGGCGGCGACTCGTACCGCATCACGGGCGACCTGACGATCAAGGACGTCACGCGTCCGCTCGCCATCGACCTGGAGTTCAACGGCTCCGCCACCGATGTGTACGGCAACGAGCGCGTCGGCTTCGAGGGCAGCGCCGAAATCCTGCGCTCCGACTGGGGCCTGACCTGGAACGCGGCGCTGGAGACCGGCGGCGTCATGGTCAGCGACAAGGTCAAGCTGAACTTCGACATCTCCGCGATCAAGGCCGCCGCCTGACGGTCGGTCCGACCCCCCTGAGCGCGCCCGCCCTGCCGTCCCCCCACGGCCGGGGCGGGCGCTCGGTCATGCCCGAGGGTCGCCTCAGAGTCGGTTACCACTAAGGAGACAGGGCGGTGCCGAGGGAGTCGGCGCCCATGAACTTCGGCGCCCCCTTCTCGTAGAAGACGTCGAGTGCCGTGATCGTGAACCCCGCGGTCGTCAGCATGTCGACGGTCCGCCGGGTGAGGTGACACCCGCCGAAGAGCCGTTTCTCCATCGGCTCGAGCCGTCGTTGCCAACGGCGCACGTTTTCGTCCTCTTCCGGGGCCAGCCCGTGCTCGAGGAAGTGCAGGGTCCCTCCGGGCTTGAGGACGCGCCGCACCTCGCGCAGGGCGGCCCCGGCATCGGGGATGGTGCACAGCGTCCAGGTGGACAGGGCGGCGTCAAAACTGCCGTCCTGGAACGCCAAGGACTGGCCGTCCAGACCGGCGCGCCGCACCGGGACGTTTGACGCTCTGACGCGTTCGCCGGCAAGTCTCCACCCGACATCGGAAGGCTCGATCGCGGTCACGCCGGTGACGGCCGCCGGATAGAAGGGAACGTTGTGCCCCGAACCGAATCCGATCTCGACCACTTCGCCCTCAAGGCCCTCGCAGACTCGGCGTCGTAGCGGTTCGACTGCCTTGACCCCGCAGGCGACGTTGACAATCCGCGGCACGACCCGCTCGGCGTAGAACCCCACTAGAAGCCGCCGCCGCCATCGAAGCCGCCACCGCCGCCGAAGTCTCCGCCGCCGCCCCAGCCCCCTCCTCCCTCGAAGTCGGAGGAGTTGAAGTCGGCACCGGAGTAGTCGCCGCCGCTGAACTCACCGCCGCCGTACTCCGCCCCGTACGCCGGACTGGCGAGCATGTTGCCCAGCAACGTGCCCACCAGCAGGCCCGGCAGCAGGCCGCCGCCGAAGTAGCCGCCCGCCCAGGGGCCGTAGGCAGGACCCGCCTCCCAGTACGGGCGACGGCCGGATTCCGTCTCGACCATGCGGCCCATCGGGTCCTGGCCGTCCTCGAGACGGGCCTTGTCGGCGGCGCAAACCGGGACCTCGCGGGACGTGGCGCCCGCCGGGGACCAGGTCATGTCGGCGACCGAAAGCCCGTGGCGCGGGTCGAAGAAGCAGGGCGGGCGGCGCTCCGGCACGGGTTGGCCCGTACGGCGTGCGTCCAGGGCCGCCAGCGAGTACCGGCCGTCCTCCAGGGCCTGCGTGACCGCGCGTACGTCACTGGGATGCTCGGCCGACCCCATCAGCGATTTCGCCCTGTCGTACGAGTCGAGTGCGCGCTCGTATTCCGCGCGCATGGCGTCGTCCGCGCCCTTCTCCGAGGGGTGGAAGTCCAGCCGGTCCAGCTCCTCGCCGAACGCGGTGATGTCCTCGTCGACGACCACGCGCAGCTTGTCGAGGGCGGCTCGCTCCGCCTCCTCCCGCTTGCGGCGGTTGCGGCGGATCACGCTGTACACGCTCGCGCCGCCGGCGGCAGCGACCGCGCCGACCGCGATCAGACCGGCGGTGTTCACGCCTTCGTCCGGGGCCGAGCCCCAGGAGGAGGGGGCGCTGCCGCGCAGCTGGGGCAGTGCCTGGTCGACGAAGTTGTTCAGCTGGGTGGCGGCGTCGGCGCCGGGGGGCGTCTTGACCGCGGTGACCAGGTTCTGCACGGCCTGGTTGGTCATGACGCTACGGTCGGCGCCCGCGTTGAAGCCGTCGCCGAGGCGGATGGCGTACAGCCCTGTGATGCCGGTCTCGGTGCGGAGGTTCTGCATGACCGTGTTCGGCGGGAACTCCGCCGTCCCGGCGGGCAGGACGGCCACGAAGAGCGGCTTGTCCGCGTCCTTGATCTTCTTCGCGAGGGAGTCCGCTTCGGCGCTGGAAAGCTGGCCGGCGGCGCGCGGATCGACGTAGACGGGGCTCTGCTTCAGGGCTTCGGCCACGGTTTCGGGGCCGGTGGCTGCTTGGGCTCCGGGGGCCGCGACGAGGGCGGTGGCCGAGAAGGCGAGCAGCAGACCGGACAGTGCGGTGAGCAGCCTGGTCTTCATACCTTGACGCTACCTGAATGGGTGCGAATTCGGACAAGCGGCGAGGTTCAAGAACCGGGGCTCCGCCCCCGACCCCGCTCCTCAAAATCGCCGGAGGGGCTCCGATGGAGCCCGTCCGGCGATTGAGGACATGCCCGAAGGGCGTACCTGGGGCCTGGGGGCTTGCCCCCAGTTTCAGGCCAGTCGGTACGCCGACGTCAGCTTCGCCACCGCCCCCGTCAGGTCCCCCCTCAGCCGCAGCTGGTCCGCCTCCGCGAACGGCTTCGCCGATGCCGCCGTCACGTGCCGGCCGATCTTCGCCTGGACCATCAGCCGGGCCTGCGAGACCAGCGCCCTGGCCTCCGGGGAGTCCGCCCGGCCCGCCGACTCGAGGATCTTCGCCGCGAGGGCGATGGCCTTGAGCGTGAGCTCACCGCCCGACGGCGGCTTGGTCAGCGTGGTCAGGCCCCAGCCGTACGGGTACTGCGGGTCGTACGTCTTGTCCCCGACGTTGACCGGCAGCTGTGCCTGGGACTTGGGCCAGGTGACCGGGAGCTGGCCGGTGAAGGCGCGCTTGCCGTAGAGGACGTCGGCCACACCGTCGCCCTCCGTGCCCGGCAGCCAGGAGGCGACGAGCGCGTCGATGTCGCCGAGGCGGTCGCCGATGAGCTGCGGGCGGCCGGAGACGATCAGCACCGCGCACTTCATCGCGGCGCAGACTTTGTCGACGGCGGCTTTGTCGGCGGCAGTCAGCTCTAGGTCGTTGCCGTTGCCGACGTCGCCGAAGCCCTCGGCGTACGGGGTCTCGCCGACCACGACCACGCCGACGTCATGGCCCTCGGTGGGCGCGGACGCGTCCTTGGAGTAGGTGAGGGCCGCGTCGGGGGCGGCCTTCTTCATGCCCTCCAGGATGGTCGTGCCGGTCGTGATCTTTCCGGAGGAGCCCTGCCAGCTGATGGTCCAGCCGCCTGCCTGGTTGCCGAGGTCGTCGGCGTTGGACCCGGCGACGTACACCTTCTGGGACGGCTTGAGCGGCAGCACCGCGCTGTCGTTCTTCAGCAGGACCTGGGACTTGGCGGCGGCCTCGCGGGCGACCGCGCGGTGTTCGGCCGAGCCGATCTTCGACAGGTTGGAGGTGTCCGCGTACGGCTTCTCGAAGAGGCCCAGGGCGAACTTCTGGGTCAGGATCCGGGAGACCGCGTCGTCGATCCGGGCCTCGCCGATGCGGCCCGCCGTCACCTCGTTCTGCAGCGTCTTGTGGAAGTCCGGGTAGGCCGTCGGGACCATGATCATGTCGAGGCCGGCGTTGATCCCCGTACGGACGTCGCTCGGGTAGTCGCCGGGGATCTGGTCGATGGCCTGCCAGTCGCTGATCACGAAGCCCTTGAAGCCCATGCGGTCCTTCAGCACACCGTTGATCATGGCCGCGTTGGCGTGCATCTTCACCGGGCCCTCGGCGTCGCCGAGGATGTCCAGCGAGGAGTACGAGGGCATGACCGTGCCGGCGCCGCGCTTGACAGCTTCGGCGAAGGGCGCGAGGTGTACTGCCTCCAGCTCCTGCCGGGTGACCTTGGTGATGCCCTGGTCGATCGTGTACGAGCCGGTGGAGGACGAGCCGAATTCCGTGCCGCCGTCGCCGACGAAGTGCTTGGCGCTGGCCAGCACCTTGTCGTTGCGGTCGAGGTCCTTGCCCGACGGGGAACCCTGCATGCCGCGGATCACCGTCTCCATGGCGGTGACCAGGGCCGGGTCCTCGCCGAATGCCTCGTAGGAGCGGCCCCAGCGCTCGTCGCGGGTGACGCAGAGGCAGGGCGCGAAGTCCCACGGAATGCCGGTGGCGCGTACTTCCTTTGCTGTCACCGCGCCGGTCTTCTGAGCGACGGACGGGTCACGCGTGGCTCCGATGCCGATGTTGTGCGGCATGATCGTCGACCCGATGACGTTGTTGTGGCCGTGCACCGCGTCCACGCCGTAGATCAGCGGGATCTGGAACCGGGTTGCCTGGGCGCGCAGTTGGTACGCGTCGACCATGTTCGCCCACGCCTCGGGGGCGTTGGGTGTGGGGACCGAGCCGCCGCCGGAGAGCAGCGAGCCGAGGTCGTAATTCGCGATGTCACCCTGGGACTTGAGCGCGTTGCGCTCGGCCTGGGTCATCTGGCCGGCCTTCTCCGCGAGGGACATCCGGGAGAGAAGGTCGGCGACGCGCTTCTTCACCGGGAGCCTGGCATCGAGGTACGGCAGGCCGTGGGCGTCCACGACGACCTGCGGGGTCTCGGCCGGGGGCTTCGCGCCGGTGACGGTGAGCCCCAGCGGGACCGTCTCGGCGGACTCGGCCGTGCGGTCCTTCTTGGTGGCGACGGCGACGGTCTTGGAGGTGCCGGAGGCCGTACCGGCCGGGAAGGTGACGGTGCCGGAGACGGGCTCGTAGTCCTTGCCCGACTCGGCGGTACCGCCCTCGGTCTTGTACACGACGGTCACGGGCTCGTCGATCGGGCCCGAGCCGGTGGTGGCGACGGAAAACTTCACCTGGGCCGTGCCGCCCTCGTCGACCGGGTACACGGCGGCGTCGGTGACGACCTTCGCCTTCAGTGCCGGGTCGGCCTTTCCGTACAGTTCGACGCCGTCCATGGCGAACTTGCCGGGCGCGCCGGGCGGCAGGGTGAGGGCGTACCCCCACATCTCGTTCAGGCCGAGGATCTGGTCGATGCCGCCGACAGGCTGGTAGTCCGCGCGGTACTGGAAGTCGGCGAAGGGGATCTCGACGAGGTGCCAGCCCTCCCAGTCGTCGGTGAAGGACGTGGTCCACAGCTCGGAGGCTTCGCCGTTGGCGCCGCCGTCCTTGAGCTCGAAGTTGATGCGCTTGCCGGAACCGGGCGGGAGGGGTGCGGTGTTCTGGCCGTACCACCAGAAGCGGATGCCCTTGTGCGCAGTCCAGTCGTGGGCGGGCTTGTCGAAGGCGAAGTCGTGGGTGAGTCCGCCCCAGCCGCTGATGTCGTAGGCGCCTTCGAGGACCTTGCTGCCTTCGGGGGCGTCGGCGCGCTCCTTGAGCTCCAGTTTCGGCTGATCGTCGGCGTCGCTGCCCCAGGTGAAGATGCCTTCGGCCGGGGGGCCCGCGAAGGGGATCTCACCCTCGAAGCGGTCCACGAGGACGGGGGCGGGGTCGTCGGCGGCGGCGCCGGGGGCGGCGCCGGCGAGCAGGCCGGTGAGTACGGCGGTGGCGGCAAGCACCGCCGTACCTGTTCTCGTTCTCAGGCGGGTGCGTGGCATTGCGGCTCCTTCGGTACGGACGGGTACTGCGGAGGTCACGACGCGGGTGCGGAACGCCGGACGATCAATTCGGTGGGCAGGACGACGGGCTCGTCGGGGGCAGGGGTGCCGCCCAGGTGTGCGAGGAGCATCCGCGCCGCCGTCTCGCCCATCTCCCGCATGGGCTGGCGGACGGTGGTCAGCGGCGGCTCGGTGTGCTGGGCCATGGGTATGTCGTCGAAACCGACCACGGCGATGTCGTCCGGCACGGTCCGGCCTGCCGCGCGCAGCGCCCGCAGCGCGCCCGCCGCGCTGAGGTCGTTGTGCGCGAAGACCGAGTCGAAAGGCGTGCCGCCGGCGAGTGCCCGCTCGACCGCGAGCCGACCGGAGGCCTCGGTGAAGTCCCCCTCGGCGATCAGGCCGGTCGGCAGGACGTCGAGGAAGCCTGCCAACCGGTCGCGTACGCAGCCGAAGTGGCGGCGGCCGGTGACGATGAGCGGGCGGGTGCGGCCCGCGGCGATGAGATGGCGGGCGGCGGCGGCTCCGCCTTCGCGGTTGGTGGTCGCGACGGACGGGAACTCCGGGTGGTGGCCGCGGTCGTCGATCAACACGACCGGGAGGCCCTTGCGGTGCATGGCGGTGATCGTGTCGAGGGTGTTCTCGGGTTCGACCAGGAGCAGTCCGTCGAAGGCGCGGGCCGAGACCTGACTGGTGAAGTGCTCCACGGACTCGGCGCCGCGATTGCAGGTGAAGAGCAGCAGCCCGTATCCGGCGGCCTCGACGGTGTCGACGACTCCCTGGAGGACTTCGCCCATCCACGGCCAGTTGAGCGGGGGCGTGAGCATGCCGACCGTACGGCTGCTGCCGCGGGCCAGGCCGACGGCACCGCTGCTGGGCACATAGCCGAGGCTTGCGATCACTTCACGAACGCGGGCGGCCGTCGTGACGTCCACTTCGCCCTTGGTGTTCAGGACGCGGGACACGGTTGTCTTGCTGACACCCGCCTCACGTGCGACATCGGCGATCGTGACACGCATCGGAGCCCTTCGGGTCAAGTTCCGGAACCGGTGCCGGAACCGGTACCGATGGTGCGCGCGAGTCAATCGGCGTTCCACCGCGCCGTCAAGACTTCACACCGAGATCCCTTTATTCCCAAGTTTCCGGCGCCTGAAGGGGGTTGTGCGTTCAGGCTCTGAATGCGCAAACCCTTGACGGCCGTAGCCAACGGCAGTTCACTCACGCCTCGTCCCCCACACCTCTGCCAGAGAGGGCCCAGCCCATGGCACGACGTACGAGAACGATCAGAATCCTGCTCGCATCGGCCCTGGCCGCCGCCGGGCTCACTGGTCTGACGACCGGCTCCGCTCACGCCGCGGGCGAGCAGGTGAACATCTGGCTGACCACGACGAACGACGACCGCGGCCGCAATGTCACCCGCGGACTCCAGCAGCAGACACCCGTCAACTTCCAGCCGGGCACCGGCGGCAGCGGCGCCAGTGTCACCGTCGACGAGAACACCCGCTTCCAGACGTTCACGGGGGGCGGGGCGTCCTTCACCGACACCGCGGCCTGGCTGATGAAGGGCAGCGGCGCGCTGACCCAGGCGACCCGCGACGAGACGATGAAGAAGCTCTTCTCCCCCACCGAGGGGATCGGGCTGTCCTTCGTACGCAACCCGATGGGCGGCTCCGACCTGGCCCGCTTCGGCTATACGTACGACGACGTCCCGGCCGGGCAGAGTGACCCGTCGCTGTCGAAGTTCTCCATCGCGCACGATCTCGCGGATGTGCTGCCGCTGACCAAGCAGGCCAAGCAGCTGAACCCTTCCCTCACCACGATGGCCTCGCCGTGGACCGCGCCCGCCTGGATGAAGGACAGCGGGCAGCTCAACGGCGGCTGGCTGAAATCAGAGTTCTACGGCGCGTACGCGAACTACTTCGTGAAGTATCTGCAGGCCTACCGCGACCAGGGCGTCCCGGTCGACTATGTCACCGCCCAGAACGAGCCGACCTGCTGCGACAGCTACCCGTCCATGAGCTGGAACGCCTCGGGCCTCGCCTACTTCACCAAGAACGAGCTGCTGCCGAAGCTCCAGGGAGCGGGCTTGGCGACCAAGGTCATGGCGCACGACTGGAATTGGGACACGTACGACGCCTACGCCGCCCAGACGGTGAACGACGCGGCTGTGCGCAGCCACCCCAACTTCGGCGGCATCGCCTGGCACGGCTACGGCGGCAACGTCTCCAAGCAGACAGAGGTCCACAACCAGCATCCGCAGCTGGACGCCTTCCAGACCGAGCACTCGGGCGGCACCTGGATCGCCAATCAGCAGCGCGAGGACATGATGAACATCATCGACTACACCCGTAACTGGGCGAAGTCGGTGACCAAATGGTCCCTCGCGGTCGACCAGAACCGCGGCCCGCACAACGGCGGCTGCGGGGTCTGCGACGGCCTGATCACCGTGCACAACGGCGACGGCCGGCACGGCCAGGTCGACTACATGATCGAGTACTACACGATGGGCCACCTCACGAAGTTCGTGAAGCCGGGCGCCCATCGGATCGCGTCCACGGCGAGCTCGGCCGTGCCGAACGTGGCCTGGCGCAACCCTGACGGCTCGAAGGCGCTGATCGCGTACAACGACGCGTCGTCGGCACAGAGCATCACGGTCAACTGGGGTGGCCAGCACGTCACTTACTCCCTGCCCGGCAAGACGTCGGCGACCTTCACCTGGTCCGGCACCCAGGCGGGCGGCGGCTCGGACGCTGCGGGCAGCCTCGTCGGCCTGGCCGGAAAGTGCCTCGATGTGGCGGGCGGCTCCAGCGCCGACGGCACGGCCGTCCAGCTGTGGGACTGCAACGGCTCCGTCGCCCAGCGCTGGACCGTCCGCGCGGACGGCACCGTCCAGGCACGCGGCAAGTGCCTGGACGTGACCGCGGGTTCGACGGCCGACGGCGCGAAGGTGCAGCTGTACGGGTGCAACGGCTCGGGCGCGCAGCAGTGGCGCTACGAGTCGTCCACCGGCGATCTGGTGAACGTCCCGGCCGACAAGTGCCTGGACGTCTCGGACAACTCATCGGCGAACGGCACGCGTGCACAGATCTGGTCCTGCACCGGAGCCGCCAACCAGAAGTGGCGGCTCCAGGCCTGACCCGCGTGGGCGGCTACTCGGCCGGTTCGACGCCGGCGCGCAGCAGACCGTAGGTGTAAGCGTCCTCCAGGGCCTGCCAGGAGGCGGCGATGACATTTTCGGCGACGCCGACGGTGGCCCATTCGCCGCTTCCGTCGCCCGTCGTGATCAGCACGCGAGTGGTGGACTCGGTGCCGTGGCGGCCTTCGAGGATGCGGACCTTGTAGTCGATCAGCTCCAGCTTGGCGAGCTGCGGGTAGATCTTCTCCAGGCCGACCCGCATCGCCCGGTCCAGCGCGTTGACCGGGCCGTTGCCCTCGGCGGTGGCGACGATGCGCTCGCCCTTGGCCCACAGCTTCACGGTGGCTTCGTTGGCGTGGGTGCCGTCGGGGCGGTCCTCGACAATCGCCCGCCAGGACTCCGTACGGAAGTAACGGCGGGGCCGGCCCTCGGCCTCGGCGCGCAGCAGCAGCTCGAAGGAGGCGTCGGCAGCCTCGTAGGTGTAGCCCTTGAGCTCGCGCTCCTTGACCCGCTCGACGACCCGCCCGACGAGCTCGCGGTCGCCGCCGAGGTCGATACCGAGCTCCTTGCCCTTGAGCTCGATCGAGGCGCGGCCCGCCATGTCGGAGACGAGCATCCGCATGGTGTTGCCGACCTGCTCGGGGTCGATGTGCTGGTACAGATCGGGGTCGACCTTGATGGCGGAGGCGTGCAGTCCGGCCTTGTGGGCGAAGGCGGATACACCCACATAGGGCTGGTGGGTGGAGGGCGTCAGGTTGACGACCTCGGCGATCGCGTGCGAGATCCGGGTCATGTCGGCCAGCGCGCCCTCGGGGAGCACCTTCTTGGCGTACTTGAGCTCCAGGGCAGCCACGACCGGGAAGAGGTTGGCGTTGCCGACGCGCTCGCCGTAGCCATTGGCGGTGCACTGGACGTGGGTGGCGCCCGCGTCGACCGCGGCCAGGGTGTTGGCGACGGCGCAGCCCGTGTCGTCCTGGGCGTGGATGCCCAGGCGCGCGCCGGTGTCGGCGAGGACGGTGGCTACGACGGCCTGGATCTGGGCGGGCAGCATCCCGCCGTTGGTGTCGCACAGCACGACGACGTCGGCGCCGGCGCCGGCCGCCGTGCGCACGACGGACTTGGCGTACTCCGGATTGGCGCGGTAGCCGTCGAAGAAGTGCTCGCAGTCCACGAATACCCGGCGGCCCTGTTCGCGCAGGTAGGAGACGGTGTCGCGGACCATCTCCAGGTTCTCGCCGAGCGTGGTCCGCAGGGCCAGCTCCACATGCCGGTCGTGCGATTTGGCGACCAGCGTGATCACCGGGGCGCCCGCTTCGAGGAGGGCTCTGACCTGGGGGTCTTCGGCGGCCTTGGCACCGGGGCGGCGGGTGGCGCCGAAGGCGACGAGCTGGGCGTGCTTGAAGGTGATCTCCTGCTGGGCACGGGAGAAGAACTCCGTGTCCCGCGGATTGGCGCCGGGCCAGCCGCCCTCGATGAACCCCACGCCGAAGTCGTCCAGGTGCCGGGCGATGGTCAGCTTGTCCGCGACGGTGAGGTTGATGCCCTCGCGCTGGGCTCCGTCGCGCAGCGTCGTGTCGAAGACATGAAAGCTGTCGTCGGTCTCCGTGGTCATGGCTGAATTGACTCCTGTCGGATTCGTGGCTCCGGAAATGCTGGCTCCACTTGCCCCCATCTTCGCGCGACTCGTTCTTGGCCGGGGTGAGGCCGTAAAAGGAAAAAACCTCTCGCGGGTGCGAGAGGTCTGCGCGCGGGTCTGAGGCACGGTGGTCGCGTCGTATGTGGTGGTACGAGGCGATCACTGCGGACCGGCGCGCCTGCTGCCCATAATCGTGGCGAACGTAAGCACGGTCGCAGTCTGCCATACGCCTGCGGCGGGCGGGCGGGGGTCTCACGATGCGGGCGCCCGGTGACCTGGGGGCTCGTGCGGCCGGCCGCACCTGGGGGCTCCGCCCCCAGACCCCCGCGCCTCAATCGCCGGCGGGGCTGAATTTCAGCCCCGGGTGGGCTGAAACGTCAGCCCGCCGGGCGGAAAGCCAGCCCGTCGGGCGAGTATTTTCAGCCGTCCGGCGACTGAGGACCGGGTCTGGGGGCGGAGCCCCGGCACGTCTAGCCCGTCCGGCCGTTGAGGGCCGGGGTCCGGGGCAGAGCCCCGGCTCTTCAGCCCGTCCGGCTGTTGAGGACCAGGGTCCGGCGCAGAGCCCCAGCCCTTCAGCCCGTCCGGCGACTGAGGACCAGGGTCCAGGGCAGAGCTCCAGCTCTTCTAGCCCGTACGGCGACTGAGGACCGAGGTCCGGGGGCAGAGCCCCAGATCTTCAGCCCGTCCAGCGACTGAGGACCAGGGTCCGGCGCAGAGCCCCAGCCCTTCTAGCCCGTCCGGCGGTTGAGGGCCGGGGTTCGGGGCGGAGCCCCGGTTTCGGGAAGGGGCGGGGTGGGGGCACTCACCCGGTTCAGGTCGATGTCGCGCGTCTCGCGCATCGTCACGTACACCACCAGCGACACCGCCGCGCACCCCGCCACATACCAGTAGTAGCCCGACTCCACGCCCGCGTCCTTGAACCACAGCGCGACATACTCCGCCGTGCCTCCGAACAGCGCGTTCGCGATCGCGTAAGGGAAGGCCACACCCAGCGCCCGGATGCCCGTCGGGAACAGCTCCGCCTTCACGCACGCGTTGATCGACGTGTAGCCGGTGACGACGACCAGCGCGAGAAGCGCCAGACCGAAGGCCGGCCAGAAGGACCCCGCGTGCTTGAGCATCGTCATGATCGGCACGGTCAGGAAGGTCGAGCCGACCGCGAAGCTGATCAGCAGCGGGCGGCGGCCGATCCGGTCGGACAGCGCGCCCGCCAGCGGCTGCAGGCACATGAAGACGAACAGCGCGCAGAAGCTGACCAGCGAGGCGGTCGACTTCTCCATTCCCGCGCTCTTGGAGAGGAACTTGGTGAGGTAGGTCGTGTACGTGTAGTACGCGGCGGTCCCGCCCATGGTCAGGGCGATCACCAGGAACGCCTCGCGCTTGTGCGCCCACAGCGCCTTCAGGGTGCCGCGGTCCTCGTCCCGCGCGGCGCCCGAGTCTTCGTACACCTCGGTCTCGAGCATGTTGCGGCGCAGATAGAAGACGATGGCCGCGCCCAGCGCGCCGATGACGAAGGGGATGCGCCAGCCCCAGCTGTGCAGCGCCGCCTCGGACATGTTGCGCTGCAGGATGATCTGCAGGCCGAGGCCGACCAGCTGGCCTGCGGTCATCGACACGTACTGGAAGCTGGAGGCGAAGCCACGCTTCGAGGGTGCGGACGCCTCGGTGAGATACGTGGCGCTGGCGGCGTACTCGCCGCCGACCGACAGGCCCTGGAGCAGCCGGGCGACCAGCAGGACGGCGACGCCGCCGTAGCCCGCGACCTCGTAGGTCGGCGCGATCGCGATGAGGATCGCGGACGCCGACATGAGGGTGACGGTCATGGTCAGCGCGGCCTTGCGGCCCTTGCGGTCGCCGATCCGGCCGAGCAGCCAGCCGCCGACCGGCCGCATGAAGAAGCCGACCGCGAAGATCCCCATGGTGTTCATGAGGTTCGCGGTCTCATTTCCCTTGGGGAAGAACGAGTCCGCGAAGTACACCGCGAAGGTTGCGTACACGAACCAGTCGAACCACTCGACCATGTTGCCGGCCGAGCCGACCCAGATCTTCTTCCAGTGCTCTCGTCCCATGGGGGGCCACCGTGCCGGAGGGGCAGAAGGCGATCAAGGGAGCGGGGCGCAACGATCGGGAGTACTTACCTTCGTTGCGTTCACGGAAGCAAGGTGTCGTCGAGGAACTCCCGCACGTGGGCGAGGACTTGGGGCCGTCCGGTGCCGGGTATCCCGACCGCTACATGGACGCTGAACCCGTCGAGGAGCGCGCGCAGCCGGGCGGCGAAGCGGTCGGGGTCGACGGTGCGGAACTCGCCGCGGGAGATGCCCTCGGCGAGCAGCGCGACCAGGTCGCGGTGCCAGGCGCCCTCGATCGCGGCCTGGCGGGCGCGGGCGTCGGCGTCGGCGTTCTGCGAGCGGTTCCAGACCTCCAGCCAGAGGGTCCAGTGCGGGTCGCGGGGTCCGTCGGGGACGTACAGATCGACGTACGCGGCGAGCCGCTCGGCGACGGGCGCCTGCTGGGAAAGCAGGGCGCTGCGCTGGGCGCCGAGACGGCCTTCGCTCCATTCGAGGGTCTGGAGCAGGAGCTCGTCCTTGGTGCGGAAGTAGTAGAGGAGATGCCCACTGCTCATCCCGACCTCCCGCCCGAGCCCGGCCATGGTCAGCCCGTCGAGCCCGCGCTCGGCGATGGTG
Organism: Streptomyces sp. NPDC002868; assembly: GCF_055563295.1. NCBI lineage: Bacteria > Bacillati > Actinomycetota > Actinomycetes > Kitasatosporales > Streptomycetaceae > Streptomyces > Streptomyces sp. NPDC002868. Next base: position 205,586 of record NZ_JBVHDR010000012.1, read on the forward strand.
GCCATGGCGGCGGCAAGCAGCTCCTCGCGGGGCGGCGCGGTGCTGCGGCGGCGCGGGGCGGGAGTCATACGGCAGCCTCCGGATCACGGAGCAGTACGTTCACTCGTACGTTCTACCTGATCGCGCAGCCGTACTCGGCCATACGGTCCGGCCGCAGGCTGCCACGCCGCCCACGGCCGCACCGAACCGTTTTCAGACCCTCGGCTGCTGCTGCGTGATGCAGTGGATGCCGCCGCCCCCGGCGAAGATCGTCCGGGCGTCGACCAGCGTGACCGTGCGGCCGGGATAGAGCCGGCGGAAGATGCCGGCCGCGATCTCGTCACGCGGGTCGTCGAAGGCACACAGCACCACGCCGCCGTTGCAGACGTAGTGGTTGATGTACGAGTAGTCGGCCCACTCCCCGTCCTCGTCGCGCACCACCGTCGGTGCCGGGACTTCTACGACCTCGATGCGGCGGCCGCGGGCGTCCTTCTGGGTCCCCAGCAGCGCCACGTTCTCCTTGCAGAGCTCATGGTCGGGGTGGGCCGGGTCGGGCTGGGTGTGGGCGACGATCACGCCCGGACCGGCGAAGGCCGCCACGATGTCGACGTGGCCCAGGGTGCCGAAGCCGTGGGGCGGGTAGTCGGCCGTCAGGCCGCGCCGAAGCCAGATCGCCTTCGTCGTGCCGAGCTTGGCGTGGATCTCCGCCTCGGCCTCGGCCTTCGTCCAGCCGGGGTTGCGCTCGGGGCCGAGCTGCACCGTCTCGGTGAGCAGCACCGTGCCCTCGCCGTCGACGTGGATGCCGCCGCCCTCGTTGACCAGGGGCGAGCTGTGGACCGGCACGCCGACGAGGTCCGCGACCTGACGGGCGATCTTCGCGTCGTGCTCCCAGGTGGCCCAGTCCTGGGCACCCCAGCCGTTGAACACCCAGTCCACGGCGGCCAGTCGGCTGCCGTCGGTGACGAACGTCGGGCCGATGTCGCGCATCCACGCGTCGTCCAGCTCGCGCTCGACCAGGTCGATGTCCGGGCCGAGGAGCGCGCGGGCCCCCTCCGCCTGGCCTGTGCCCACGACCATGGTCACCGGCTCGAAGCGGCGTACCGCATGGGCGACGGAGGCCCACGCCCGGCGGGACTCGGCGAGGTCGTCGCCGGAGAAGGTGACGTTGGGGCCGGGCCAGGCCATCCAGGTGCGCTCGTGCGGGGCCCACTCGGGCGGCATACGGAAGGTCATGAGTGATTCCTAGAGACTGTGTCGATTACAGGAAAATAGTCGATTACAGGAAATAGAGGCGGTTGAGGGAGACCGAGTCCGCGGGCTCGGAGCGCAGCGCATCGCCGTCGAGGGTGACCAGACCGGTGCGGCCGTCCACCCCCACATCACCGATCCGTGAGTTGAGCCGCAGATCCGCCGGGCCGATGCCGCGCGTGCCGCGCACGGCGACCCGGCGGCGGCGCGTCGGCATCAGGTCGGAGCCCAGCTCGGTCGCGGCCTTGGCCACGAAGGCGACCGAGATGTCCGCCGCCGTTGCTCCGTACGCCCCGAACTGCGGCCCCAGGACCAGCGGTTCGCAGGTGTCGGTCGCGGCGTTCGGGTCGCCCGTCACTCCGTACGCCGGGAAGCCCGACTTCAGTACGAGCTGCGGCTTCGCCCCGAAGTACTGCGGCTTCCACAGCACGACGTCGGCCAGCTTGCCCACCTCGATCGAGCCGATCTCGTGCGCGAGCCCGTGCGCGATCGCGGGGTTGATCGTCAGCTTCGCCATGTACCGCAGCACGCGCGCGTTGTCGTCATGCGCGCCGTCGCCCTCCATCGGGCCCAGCTCGGCCTTCATCTTCCCGGCCATCGCGAAGGTGCGGCGCACGGTCTCGCCCGCGCGCCCCATCCCCTGCGCGTCCGACGAGGTGATCCCGATCGCGCCGAGGTCGTGCAGCACATCCTCCGCGCCCATCGTCCCGGCCCTGATCCGGTCGCGGGCCATCGCGGCGTCGCCAGGCAGGTCGGTCTTGAGGTCGTGTACGGAGACGATCATCCCGTAGTGCTCGGCGACCGCGTCCCGGCCGAAGGGGAGGGTCGGGTTGGTGGAGGAGCCGATGACATTCGGGACGCCCGCCATCTTGAGCACGTTCGGTACGTGTCCGCCGCCGCAGCCCTCGATGTGGAAGGCGTGGATCGTACGGCCGTCGAGCACGCGAAGGGTGTCCTCGACCGACAGGCACTCGTTCAGCCCGTCGCTGTGCAGGGCGACCTGGACGTCGTACTCCTCGGCGACCCGCAGGGCCGTGTCCAGCGCACGCGTATGCGCGCCCATGTCCTCGTGGACCTTGAAGCCGGACGCGCCGCCCTCGGCGAGCGCCTCGACCAGCGGCGCGTCGTCGGAGGACGAACCACGCGCCAGGAAGCCGATGTTGACCGGCCAGGCGTCGAAGGCGTTGAAGGCGTGGCGCAGCGCCCACGGCGAGTTGACGCCGACGCCCCACACGGGGCCGAACTCCTGGCCGATGACGGTGGTGACGCCGGAGGCCAGCGAGGCCTCCATGATCCGCGGCGAGAGCAGATGGACATGGGTGTCGACGGCTCCGGCGGTGGCGATCAGGCCCTCGCCGGAGGCGATCGACGTGCCGGTGCCGACGACGACGTCGACGCCGTCGAGAGTGTCCGGGTTACCGGCCCGCCCGATCGCCGCGATGCGGCCCTCGCGGATGCCGACGGAGACCTTGCGGATGCCCTGAACGGGGTCGATGACCAGCACATTGCTGATCACGACGTCGCAGGTCTCGCGGACGGCCGCGGCCTTGAGGTGCAGCCCGTCGCGCGCGGTCTTGCCGAATCCGGCGAGGAATTCGTCCCCCGGCTTCTGCGAGTCCGACTCGACGCGCACGACCAGGCCTGAGTCGCCGAGGACGACCCGGTCCCCGGCGCGCGGTCCGTGCACGCTCGCGTACTCGTACGGGTCCATCAGTTGCCCTCCACTCCCAGGTAGCCGCAGGCCGCCGCGCGTCGCAGGGCCTCCTCCTTCGCGCCCGGCGCGTCCAGCGGACCGTCGACCAGACCGGCGAAGCCGATCGCGATCCGGTCGCCGCCGATGGGGACGAGACCGACCTCGGCCTCGCCGCCCGGGTCGAAGCGCGTCGAGGAGCCGGCCGGGACGCACAGCCGCATGCCGTACGCGGCCGCCCGGTCGAAGTCGAGCCGGGGGTTGGCCTCGAAGAAGTGGAAGTGGGACGTGACGCTCACCGGCACGGTGGCGGTGTTGCGCACGGTCAGCCGCAGCGTGGGGTCGGGCTCGGGGCGCGGCGGCGCGGGGATGACGGCGCCGGGCGCGCGGTCGCCGAGCCGCGCGCCGGGACCGCTCCCGATGGGCTCCGAGACGACCGCGAGCCGTGACCCGTCGTCGAAGACGGCCTCCACATGCACCTCCGTGACCACGTCCGCGACACCGGGCAGGACGTCGTCCGGACCCAGCACACTCCGCGCCGCCTCGATCGCCTCCGCGAGCCGTCTGCCGTCGCGGGCCGCCTCGCAGACGGTGTCCGCGATGAGCGCGGTGGCCTCGGGGACATTGAGCCGTAGGCCGCGGGCCCGGCGCGCCCGCGCCAGTTCGGCGGCGCCGAAGAGCAGCAGCCGGTCACGCTCGGTCGGGGTCAGTCGCACGTCACCACACCTCCTGTTTGAACGCCACTCTAACCATGAGTTTCTTTTCACGGAAGCATTGACGGGTGAGCATTGCTTGAGTCACATTGAGCGCCACTCAAACAGTCGAGAGCAGTCGAGCGTAAGGGGCGGCCTCATGCCGATAGAACAGCGCGGAGTCGACACGATCCCGGAGGCGGAGCGCACCAGCACTCCGCGCGATCTCATCTCGATCCTGCTGGGATCGAACCTCTGCCTGGGCGTCATCGTCTTCGGCTGGCTGCCGGTCTCCTTCGGGCTCGGCCTGTGGCCGGCCGTCACCTCGATCGTCGCGGGCACGATCGTCGGTGTCGCGGTCACCGCGCCGCTCGCCCTGGTGTCGCTGCGCAGCGCGACCAATCTGTCGACGTCCAGCGGCGCGGCCTTCGGTGTACGCGGCCGGCTCGTCGGCTCCGTGGTCGGGCTGCTGCTCTCGCTCGGCTACACCGCGCTGACCCTCTGGATCGGCGGGGACGTGATGCTCGGGACGCTGGCGCGGCTCGCCGGACTGCCGACGGGCGGGCTCGCGCACACTCTGGTCTACGCGCTGCTCGCCGCGTGTACGGTCGTCGGCGCTGTCTACGGCTACCGGCTGCTGCTCGGGCTGAGCAAGGTCCTCGCGATCGGCATGACCGCGCTGCTGCTGCTCGGCCTGGTCGCGTACGCCCCCGACCTCACCACGGCCGCGCCGCCCGACACCCCGTATCTGCTGGGGGCCTTCTGGCCGACCTGGGTGCTGTCCGCGGTGGCCGCGGGGCTGAGCGGCCCGATCGCGTTCATCACGCTGCTCGGCGACTACACGCGCTACATCTCGCCGCTGCGGCACAGTCCGCGGCGGGTCCTGCGAGCGACCTGTCTGGGCCTGATCGCGGGACTGCTGATCCCGCAGCTCTTCGGCACGTACACGGCTCTGGCGGCCCGTGCCGCGCTCGACTACGCGGGCCCGCTGGTGGCCGCGTCACCGGCCTGGTATCTGGTCCCGCTGCTGCTCGCCGCCACCGCGGGCTCGGTCGGCAACGCGGGCCTGATGCTCTACTCGATGGGCCTCGACCTGGACGCGATCCTGCCGCGCGCCACCCGGACGCGGGCCACCCTCGTCGTCGCGGCCGTCGCGACGGTGTTCGTCTTCCTCGGCCACTTCGCCTGGGACGCGCAGTCCGCGATGACATCGTTCGTCCTGCTGCTCACGGCGATCGGCACGCCCTGGGCGGTGATCACGATGATCGCCCACGCCCGGTGCGGCGGCGCGTACGACGCGGAGGCCCTGCAGGTCTACAACCGCCGTGCCCACGGCGGCATTTACTGGTTCCGCGCGGGCTGGAACCCGCGCGCCACGGTCAGCTGGGCGATCGGCGCGACGCTCGGCCTGTGCGCGGTCTCCACCCCGCTGTACGAGGGCCCGCTACTGGCGCTGACGGGCGGGGTGGACTGCAGCTTCGTGCTGTCGGGGGTTGTGGGCGGGGCGGCCTACGCGGCGCTGGGCGCACGCGGCGCGCGTGCGCCGGAGCCGGAGCCCGAGGTGGCTGTCTCCTGACCCCTGCGTGGCAACGGGCCCGCGCCCCGACAGGCGGGGTGCGGGCCCTTGAACGGCACGCGTCAGCCCAGCTGGTGGGTCCAGCCGTGGACGTCCTCCGCCTTGCCCGTCTGGATGTCCAGCAGCGCCTTGCGCAGCTCCAGCGTGACCTCGCCCGGCTGACCGCCGGACTGCTTCCATTCGCCGTCCGCGGACTTGACCAGGCCGACCGGGGTGATGACCGCAGCCGTACCGCAGGCGAAGACCTCGGTGAGCGTGCCGTTCTCGGTGTCACGCTTCCAGTCCTCGATGGAGATCCGGCCCTCCTCGGACTTGTAACCCAGGTCCCGGGCAAGGGTCAGCAGCGAGTCACGGGTGATGCCCGCGAGCAGCGAGCCGGTCAGCTCCGGGGTGACGACCTTGTCCCCGTACACGAAGTACAGGTTCATGCCGCCCAGTTCCTCGACCCACTTGTGCTCCACGGCGTCGAGGTAGGCGACCTGGTCGCAGCCCTTCTCGGCGGCCTCGGCCTGGGCGAGCAGGGACGCGGCGTAGTTGCCGCCGGTCTTGGCGTCGCCCATGCCGCCGGGGACGGCGCGCACGCGGTCCTCGGACAGCCAGATGGAGACCGGCTTGACGCCGCCGGGGAAGTAGGCGCCCGCGGGCGAGGCGATGACGATGAAGAGGTACTCGTTGGCGGGCCGCACGCCCAGGCCGACCTCGGACGCGATCATGAAGGGGCGCAGATAGAGCGAGGACTCGCCGCCGTGCGCCGGGACCCACGCGTTGTCCTGCTGGACGAGCGCGTCGCACGCCGCGATGAAGGTCTCGACCGGCAGCTCCGGCATCGCCAGCCGGCGGGCCGACCTCTGGAAGCGTTCGGCATTGGCCTCGGGGCGGAAGGTCGCGATCGAACCGTCGGGGCGACGGTACGCCTTCAGGCCCTCGAAGATCTCCTGCGCGTAGTGCAGCGTCATGTTGGCCGGGTCGATCGACAGCGGCGCATACGGGACGAGCTGAGCGTCGTGCCAGCCAACCCCCTCCGTCCACTTGATCGTCACCATGTGATCGGTGAAGTGGCGGCCGAAGCCGGGGTTGGCCAGGATCGCCTCGCGCTCCGCGTCGGACAGCGGGTGCGAGGAGGGCTTGAGCTCGATCGTGGGCGTCGTCATGAGTGCAGTGTCCTTCACCGGTTGTTTGTGACGGACCGCGCTCACGCCGCTACTGCTGCTAGGACGTCCGAGCATTCCCGCATGCCACGGCCCACGTCCGATTATCGCTCGGGGGGACTGTGCCAGGAAACGGGGTGAATACGGTCCAGGGTTGATGGTGACACCCGGAGGCCGCACAAGAGAAGCCGCCGGGTGCAGATGCGACCCGGCGGCTGTGGTGGTACTGGAACCGACGGGTCAGCTCGCTACTCGTACCGCGAGCGCGTCGCCGATCTCGTCCGTCGTACGGAAGGTGGCGCCGTCGCGCCCCGCGAGGTCGACGGAGACGGCCTCCTCGATACGTGCCGCCTCGGCCTCGAAGCCGAGGTGCCGCAGCAGGAGAGCGACGGAGAGGATGGTCGCCGTCGGGTCCGCCTTGCCGGTGCCCGCGATGTCGGGCGCCGACCCGTGGACGGGTTCGAACATCGACGGGAAGGCGCCCGTCGGGTTGATGTTGCCGGACGCGGCCAGGCCGATGCCGCCGGTCACGGCAGCGGCGAGGTCGGTGAGAATGTCACCGAAAAGGTTGTCGGTGACAATGACGTCGAAGCGCTCCGGCTGGGTGACGAAGAAGATCGTCGCGGCGTCGACGTGCAGATAGTCGGTGGTGACCTCGGGGTACTCCTTGCCGACCGCGTCGAAGATGTTCTTCCACATGTGGCCGGCGTAGACGAGGACGTTGTTCTTGTGGACCAGCGTCAGCTTCTTGCGGGGGCGGGAGTTGGCCCGCTCGTACGCGTCACGGACGACGCGCTCGACGCCGTACGCCGTATTGAGGCTGACCTCGGTGGCCACCTCGGCGGGCGTACCGGTGCGCAGGGAACCGCCGTTGCCGGTGTACGGCCCCTCGGTGCCCTCGCGGACGACGACGAAGTCGATGTCGGGGCGGCCGGCCAGCGGGGTGGCGGTGTTCGGGAAGAGCTTCGACGGACGCAGGTTGACGTAGTGGTCGAAGGCGAACCGCAGCTTGAGCAGCAGCCCCCGCTCCAGCACGCCGGACGGCACGGACGGGTCGCCGATCGCGCCGAGCAGGATCGCGTCGTGGTTCTTGAGGGAGTCGAGCTCCGCGTCGGGGAGGGTCTCGCCGGTGCGGTGCCAGCGCTGGGCGCCGAGGTCGTACTCCTTGGTCTCCAGCTTCACATCTTGCGGGAGGACAGCCGCGAGGACCTTCAGGCCCTGGGCCACGACCTCCTGGCCGATGCCGTCACCGGGGATCACTGCGAGATTGATGCTGCGAGACATATCGGCACCCTACTCTCCGTCCCACCCCATGACACTTGATGTCCACCATCTGGACGTCCATGAATCGATCAACACTGGTTTGAATTTCATTCACTCAATGTCTGGCCGGGAGTTGTAAGTTACTGGCAAGTTCTGTGTCATGACTGAGGACACCCCCCACGTCGGGATTCCCGAGCAGCTCGCCCGCCGCATGAGCATGCCGGAGCAGCACGAGTACCTGCGCGCCAAGCACGCACGCCCGAAGCTGTCCCGCCGCGGCGCGCTGGCCGGCGGGCTCGCGGCAGGTGTGGCGGGCGGCGGCGGACTGCTGCTCGGCCGCGCATCCACCGCCACCGCGGCCTCCCCCGAACTCGCCACGGCTGCGGCGACAGCCGCGGTGGACGGCTCGCTGGTCGCGCCGTTCGGCCGGCATCTCGCCTTCGGCGCCGACCCGAAGACCCAGATGCGGATCTCCTGGCAGGTGCCGTTCGCGGTGAAGCAGCCGTATCTGCGCGTCGGCCTCAAGCCCTGGGAGCTGAGCCGGAAGATCGAGGCCGAGGTGCGCGATCTGCACACGCCCTCCCTGTCCAGGAAGCTGCCGGCCGTCGACCAGTTCTACCTGCATGTGGGCCTGGACGGGCTGAAGCCGGGGACCACGTACTACTACGGGGTCGGCCACGACGGCTTCGACCCCGCATCGCCGGAGCGGCTGGCCACGATCGGCTCGTTCCGCACGGCTCCGGCGACGCCCGAGAAGTTCGTCTTCACGGCCTTCGGCGACCAGGGCGTGAGCTATCACGCCCTGGCCAACGACCAGTTGATCCTCGGTCAGAACCCGTCGTTCCATCTGCACGCGGGCGACATCTGCTACGCGGACAGCAGCGGTCACGGCAAGGACTCGGACACCTACGACGCGCGGGTGTGGGACCAGTTCCTGGCGCAGACGGACAGCGTGGCCTCGCGGGTGCCGTGGATGGTGACCACCGGCAACCACGACATGGAGGCGTGGTACTCGCCGAACGGCTACGGCGGCCAGTCGGCCCGCTGGTCGCTGCCCGAGAACGGACCGGACGCCAAGAACGCCCCGGGCGTCTATTCGTTCGTCTACGGGAACGTCGGCGTCGTGGCGCTGGACGCGAATGACGTCTCGTACGAGATCCCCGCCAACAAGGGCTACACGGACGGCAAGCAGACCGCCTGGCTGGACAAGCGCCTGGGCGAGCTGCGGGCGCAGCCCGGGATCGACTTCGTGGTGGTCTTCTTCCACCACTGCATGTACTCGACGGCGACCCACGCCTCGGACGGCGGGATGCGCGACGCATGGCTGCCGCTGTTCACCAAGCACCAGGTCGATCTGGTGATCAACGGCCACAACCATGTGTACGAGCGCACGGACGCGATCAAGGGCGGCGAGGTCGGCAGGCCGGTGCCGATCGGGGCGTCCACCGACCCGACGCGGGACGGCATCGTGTACGTCACGGCGGGCGGCGCCGGGAAAGAGCTGTACAGCTTCGGGCCCGGGGTCCAGGACAGCTACGAGGGCAACGTCCACGACCACGACACCATCGTGACCTTCCACTGGACCAAGCTGCGGCTGCCGGACCCGGACACCGTGCAGTGGTCGCGGGTGCGGTACACCGGCTTCTCGTTCCTCGCGGTGGAGGCGGAGTCCGGTACGGCGCCGAAGCTGAAGGTCTCCGCGCTTGCCGAAAGCGGCAAGCGCATCGACTACTTCGAGGTGAAGCGCTCGGGTGGGTAAACCGGCTCAGTGGCCGGTGGAGCCGCCGTTGTCCCTGCGGTCGAGGGCTCGCTGCAGGGCGGCGGCGGCATTCTTGCGCTCAGCCTCGCTCGAACGGGCGGTGTGACGGACGCGGCGGACGGTCGTCTCGGGCATGGTGATCGACTCCTTGAGATCAGAAATGATTTCGAGGCGCCGGAAGGGGCGGGGAGCCGGGCCGCAGGGGTTGCCTGCTTCGGGCACTGGCTCACGACCGCCATTCGCTGGATCGAGCGAGACGTTCGGCTTCTACAAAGCTAGGACAGGTACGCGCTTCTGTCTCCACAATTACTCGGACTTCCTACTATCTGAGACGGCGACGTCGCGATGCCCAGGTCGGCGTGCCCGTCGGCGGCCTCGCCCGCGGTGCCTCGCCCCAGCTCCCGCACCACCCGCACCTGCGGCGGCCGGGGTCGCGCCCTGCCGCCCGCGGTCGAAGAGCACCGCGGCGATCTTGCGCTCGCCGGCCCGCACCGAGTGGGACACCGCCGACTGGGTTCATGCCGAGGGCGGCAGCCGCGGCCCATGCTGAGGGGTGGGAACCTGGGAAAGATGCTGGTCGAGTCTGCCGGACGGGTCAGCGACTGAGGCGCTGGAGCTACAACACGTCCCCGTCTCGCCAGTCGAAGAGCAGCGCGGCAGGGGGCTGCGGCAGTGGACGGCCCGCGGCGGGGCGCAGATATGTGGAGTCCTCCTCGTCCGGGAGGTGCACCACCCCGTCCGGGCCGAGCGCCTCGACCCGGCCCTGCCACAGCTGCCAGCCGCGCGTCCGGTACAACTGGGCGCCGTCGTCGGACGCTGACAGCGCGCCGAACTCGTACGCGCCGTCGACGACCCGTTCCAGCTCCGCCATCACCCGGCTGCCGAGCCCTTGCCTGCGGCAGTCGGGGCGTACGGCCATCGCCTCGATGTAGCCGATGCGGTATGAGCGGCCCCCGTACAGCACCCGGCGCATGATCACGCTGCCGTGCGCGGCGATGCCCTTGTCGTCGCGTACCAGCGCATGGAGGCCGCCGAGCGAGTGGTCCCAGTCCTCGTCGCCGAAGTCGCCCTCGAAGGCGTCGTCCATCAGTGCGCGGATCTCGGCCAGTTCGGCCGGGGAGAGCTGGTAGGTGTGGGCGGCGCGCAGCGGCTGGGTCATACGCCCCACTCTGGCACCGCCGCCCCCATCAGCTCGACACGAGCCTGCGATTGATCCGATGTCCAGGGCGTCAGAAGCCTTGACGGTCACTCAACTCGCACCCATCCTCCCGGTCATCGGATGACTGTGCATCGGACGACGCTCCAGGAGGCACTCGTGGCATTACCGCACCGGATCCGCACCTTCGCCCTCGTACTCTGCGGCGCGCTCGCCGCCGCGCTGCTCGCCTCCACCCCGGCCCAGGCCAAGAGCCCCACCTGGACCGTGCGGAACCACATCGGACCGACCGCCAGGCTCGCCCTCGCACCCGGCACAGGGACACTCACCCTCGCCATAGAGCGTGACGGCAAGACCGTCATCGAGCCGTCCCCCCTCGGCATCCGTACCGAAAGAGCCGATCTTTCCAGCGGGTTGACGTACCTCGGGCGCAGCGACCGCACCGTCTCCGAGTACTACCGGACAGCCGCGGGCAAGGACCGCACCCGCCACGTCCAGATGCGCGAGGCCCTCTTCCGGTTCCGTACCGCCGACGGCGCGCGGCTCGAGCTGGCCGTCCGGGCCTCCCGGGACGGCGTCGCCTACCGCTACAGCCTTCCCGACACCGGCGACACCGGGAACATCCTCGGCGAGGCGTCCGCCTTCACGCTGCCCGACGGCGCCGACGCCTGGCTCGGGAAGTACCGGCGGGACAACGAGAACCTCTTCACCCACCACGCCGCCACCTCCGCGCCCGCCGACGAGTACATGATGCAGGCGCTGTTCAGGACACCCGGCGGCTATGCGCTGATCGCCGAGTCCGACCTCACCGGCTCCTACTCGGCCGCCCGCCTCACCCATGCGGCCGACTCCCCCACCTACGGCGTGAGGCTCTGGGACGAGCAGGTCCAGGTCACCGGCGGCCGGCTCAGCACCCCCTGGCGCGCGGTGGTCACCGGCAGCCTCGCGGACGTCACCGAGTCCACCTTCACCGACGACCTCGCGCCCGCCTCCCGCATCCGTGACACCTCCTGGATCGAGCCAGGACCCGCCCTGTGGACCTGGCTGGCCGGCGGCCGCCCCGCCGGGCAGAGCCTGAGCATGCAGAAGGGGTACGTGGACTACGCCGCCGAGCGCGGCTGGCCGTACACCGTCGTCGACGCCGGCTGGTACTTCGACCCGGCACGGTGGGACGTCACCGACCCCAACTGGCGGCAGAACAGCTGGATTCCGGAGCTGGTGCGCTACGCACGCGCGAAGAACGTCGACATCCAGGTCTGGATCCACCACCGCGACCTCGACACCGCCGAGGAGCGCGAGCAATGGCTGCCCACACTGGAGAAATGGGACGTCAAAGGCGTGAAGATCGACTTCATGGACTCGGAGGCGCAGGAGCGGCTGCGCTGGTACGACGCGATCCTCCCCGCCACCGCCGAGCACCATCTGCTCGTCAACTTCCACGGCTCCACGATCCCCAAGGGCATCCAGCGCACCTGGCCGCACGTGATGACGCTGGAGGGTGTCAACGGCGAGGAGAAGCGCGTCAACACCGCCGAGCACCTCACGATCCTCCCCTTCACCAGGAACGTCATCGGCTCGATGGACTTCACGCCCGGCGCCTTCCACCGCCCGACCCGCCCCAACGCAGCCTCCGACGCAGGCGAGTTGGGCCTGTCGGTGCTGTACGAGTCCGGCATCCAGAACCTCGCGGGAACGCCCGAGTCGTACGACGCCCGCCCGGAGGCGCGCCGCTTCCTGGAGCAGCTCCCGGCGGCATGGGACGAGACCCGGCTGCTGGCGGGCGAACCGGGCAGCGGCGCGGTGGTGGCGCGGCGCGCCGGTGCGCGCTGGTTCATCGGCGGTACTTACGCGGGCGCGGCCCGCACCGCCGCCGTACCGCTGCGGATCGGCCGGGGCAGCTGGCTGGTCGAGACGGTCACGGACGGTCCGGCGGGCCTGGTCCGGACGGCGAAGGTGGCCCGCGGCGGTGCGACGCTGGAGATCGGCGTGGTGGCGGACGGCGGCTTCGCGGCGACAGCCTGCCCCTGGCATCCGGGCCGCACGACCTGCGACCGTTAGCACAGAGAATCGCGCAACCGATGGGTTGCACTTCCCGGCTATGACGTGCAACCATTGGGTAGCACGTCATAGCCGAGCAGAAAGCTGAAGATCATGAGCGAGGACCGGATCGAACGAGAGATCACCATCGCCGCGCCCGTCGAGCGCGTTTGGGCGGTGCTCACGGAGCCGGAGCACGTCGGATCGTGGTTCGGACAGGGCAAGCCGACCCCGGTCGACCTGCGCCCGGGAGGCACGATGCTCTTCGACCACGGGAAGTACGGACAGTTCCCGACGACGATCGTGAAGGTGGACCCGCCGAACCACTTCTCGTACCGCTGGGCGAGCGCCTTCCCCGGTGAGCAGGCCGCCGAGGGCAACTCCACCCTGGTGGAGTTCACTCTCACCCCGGACGGCGACGGCACCCGTCTGCGCGTGGTGGAGACCGGCTTCGCCGACCTCGACATCCCCGCGGACAGGGTCGACACGGCTGGGTACGAGAGCCACTCGCGCGGCTGGACCGAACAGGCCGAGAACATCAAGCAGTACGCGGAGCGGCTCGCGGCATGACGGAGGACGCAGGCCGGGACACGGACAGCCGCGACCCCGGCCCGGGCGCGGACCAGGCCGCGGACCGGAGTACGGACCAGGACGCCGTCACAGAGGTCCTGTCGGCGCTGGCGGACCCGACCCGCCGCCGGATACTCGACGCCATCGCCGCGCACGGCGAGGCGACAGCGACAGTCCTGGCGACGGAGCTGCCTGTCAGTCGGCAGGCGATCGTCAAGCACCTCGCGGTCCTGACCCGGGCCGGTCTGGTGGCCGGCCACCGGGAGGGCCGCGAGGCGCGCTATACCGTCCTGCCCGCGCGGCTCGGCGTCACCGCCCGCTGGATGGACCGTGTCGCCTCCGAGTGGGACAACCGGCTCTCGGCGATCAAGCGCCTCGCCGAGGCGGACCCGGCTACGCCGAGACCTTCTGGCTCAGCTCCCGGGCAACCCGGGCGATCCACTCGCTGAACTCCTGCCGGTGATGCACCTGTCCGCCGCACAATGCGCTGACCTGCGCATCCGTGAGCCGGTTCGGCCCGTCCACCGCCAGCAGCCCGCTCATCTCCCGTAGCACGGAAGCCAGTCGCACGGCATCGGTGTGCTCGATCGAGTCGACCCCGTGGCCGCCACCCAGCGTCGTGGAACCAGGCATCACGCCCTCCTTCCGGCGCCCCCTTGAAGCAGCGTAGACCCGCCGGACGTGGACCGCCCCCGTCCGGCATGGGGGCCGGGACGGGGGCGGGGTTCAGGGAGCTGAACGTCAGCCCATGTGCGGGTACGAGTAGTCCGTCGGCGGGACCAGCGTCTCCTTGATCGCGCGGGTCAGCGTCCAGCGCATCAGGTTCTGCGGGGCGCCCGCCTTGTCGTTCGTGCCGGACGCACGGCCGCCGCCGAAGGGCTGCTGGCCGACGACGGCGCCGGTCGACTTGTCGTTGATGTAGAAGTTGCCCGCGGCGTACCGCAGCTTCTCCATCGTGTACGCCGCCGCTGCTCGGTCGTTCGCGATGACCGCACCGGTCAGTGCGTACGCGGACACCGACTCCATCTGCTCCAGCATCGCGTCGTACTCGTCGTCCTCATACACGTGCACCGCGAGGAACGGGCCGAAGTACTCGGTCGTGAAGACCTCGTTGCCCGGGTCCGAGCACTCGACGACCGTCGGGCGGACGAAGTAGCCGACCGAGTCGTCGTACGTTCCGCCCGCGACGATCGTGCAGGTCGGGTCTTCCTTCGCACGGTCGATCGCGGCCTTGTTCTTGGCGAAGGCGCGCTCGTCGATCACGGCGCCGATGAAGTTCGTCAGGTCTGTGACGTCACCCATCTTGATGGCGTCGACCTCGGCCGCGAACTCCTCCTTGAAGCCGGAATTCCAGATCGAGGCGGGGACATACGCACGCGAGGACGCCGAGCACTTCTGGCCCTGGAATTCGAAGGAGCCGCGGGTCAGCGCGGTCTTCAGCGCGGCACGGTCGGCGCTCGGGTGGGCGACGACGAAGTCCTTGCCGCCGGACTCGCCGACGATGCGGGGGTAGGAGCGGTACTTCTCGATGTTGTTGCCGACCGTCTTCCACAGGTGCTGGAAGGTCTTGGTCGAGCCGGTGAAGTGGATGCCGGCCAGCTCGGGGTGGTTCAGTGCCACCTCGGAAACGGCGATGCCGTCGCCCGTCACCAGGTTGATGACGCCCTTGGGCAGGCCCGCCTCCTCCAGCAGCTGCATCAGCAGAACGGCCGCGTGAGTCTGGGTCGGGGACGGCTTCCAGACCACCACATTGCCCATCAGGGCGGGGGCGGTGGGCAGGTTGCCCGCGATCGCGGTGAAGTTGAACGGCGTGATCGCGTAGACGAAGCCCTCGAGCGGGCGGTGGTCCAGACGGTTCCACACGCCAGGCGAGTTGGCCGGCGGCTGCTCGGCGAGCAGATCACGCGCGTACTTGACGTTGAAGCGCCAGAAGTCGACAAGCTCGCAGGGGGTGTCGATCTCGGCCTGCTGCACGGTCTTCGACTGACCCAGCATGGTCGAGGCGGCGAGCGTCTCGCGCCACGGTCCTGCCAGCAGCTCGGCCGCGCGCAGGATGATCGCGGCGCGGTCGTCGAAGGACATCGCGCGCCACGCGGGCGCGGCGGCCAGCGCGGCGTCGACCGCGTCCTGCGCGTCCTGCTGCGTGGCGCCGCCGAAGGTGCCGATGACGGCCTTGTGGTTGTGCGGCTGTACGACGTCGAAGCGCTCGCCGCCGCCCATCCGCTTCACGCCGCCGATCGTCATCGGCAGCTCGATCGGGTTCTCGGACAGTTCCTTGAGCTTGGCCTCCAGGCGGGCGCGCTCGGGGCTGCCGGGAGCGTAGCTGTGCACCGGCTCGTTGACCGGGGCGGGGACCTGGGTCACAGCGTCCATGAGTTCCGATACTCCTTTGTGAGGGGTGGGAGGGCTCAGCCCTTGGTGATCATCGAGCGCAGGAAGAACAGCAGATTGGCCGGCTTCTCGGCGAGACGGCGCATGAAGTAGCCGTACCAGTCGGTGCCGTACGCCGTGTAGACGCGCATCCGGTGACCCTCGGCCGCGAGCCGGAGGTGCTCGTCGCTGCGGATCCCGTACAGCATCTGGAACTCGTACTCATCCAGTTTGCGCCCGGCGCGGCGCGCGAGCTCCTGTGTGACGGCAATGAGGCGCGGATCGTGGGACCCGATCATCGGGTAGCCGTCGCCCTCCATCAGGATCTTCAGGATGCGGACGTACGCCTTGTCGATCTCGGCCTTGTCCTGGTACGCGACGGTCGAGGGCTCCTTGTAGGCGCCCTTCACGATGCGGACGCGGCTTCCGGCCGCGGCGAGGCGGCGGGCATCGTCCTCGGTGCGGAACAGGTATGCCTGGATCACGCAGCCGGTCTGCGGGTAGTCCTTCCGCAGCTCCTCGTGGATGGCGAACATCGAGTCGAGGGTGGTGTGGTCCTCGGCGTCCAGCGTGACCGTGGTGCCGATGGAGGCGGCGGCCTCGACGACGGGGCGGATGTTGGCGAGCGCCAGCTCGTGTCCCGCCCGTCGCCCGCCACCACCCTTGGCCGAGAGCCCTGCGGGCTCGCCCCCCTCGATTTCCAGGCACTGGCCGAACATCGACAGCTTGACCGACATCTCGGCCTTCGCGCCCAGGCCGAGGTCTTCGAGGTACTCGATCAGTTCCATGTAGGCGTCGCGGGCGGCGTAGGCCTGATCGCGCGTGGTGATGTCCTCGCCCACGACGTCCAGGGTGACCTCGAGGCCCTTGGCGACGGTCTCCTTCACGATCGGGATGACCTGCTCAACCGTTTCACCGGCGATGAACCGGGCGACGACCTGCTTGGTCCCCGGGGCGGCCGAGACGAAGCGGCGCATCTTGTCGCTGCGGGAAGCGGCGAGGATCACGGGACCCAGCACGGGGCACCTCCACGGAAACAGGGGCAGAAGGAGGCCGGAACCGAACGAATCGGGAACGGCACGAAGAACCACCGTGAAACCTAAGGATCGCTCCGATCCTGTGCCATCGACAGCTGTCACGCATCCGTGGCCCGGATCTCAGACATATGTCTGAAGGAGGTGCGAGAATGTCCGGGTGAAGGGCGATTACCAAGACCTGGTCGACGAGATCTCGGCGCTGCTGGCCGTACCCGCGACGCTGGAGAACCGCGACTTCGGGCTGATCGCCTTCGGCGCGCACGACAGCGACGACGACACCGCGATGGACCCGGTCAGGACCCGCTCGATCCTGACCCGGAAGTCGACGCCGGCGGTCCGCGCCTGGTTCGAGGGCTTCGGCATCGCACGCGCGACGGGCCCGGTCCGGATCCCAGCCGCCCCGGACGCGGGGGTCTTCCGGGACCGGATCTGTCTTCCCGTACGCCACCGGGGCATCGTGCTGGGTTACGTATGGCTGCTCGACGCGTCCCCGGGCCCGACCGAGGCGCAGCTGGCGGCGGCGATGGAGGTCACGGCGAGGATCGGCACGCTGCTCGCGGACGAGGAGCGGGCGGGCGCGGATCTGTCCCGGGAGTTCCGCGCGGTGCTGACGGCGGAGCACGGCTGGCAGTACGACATGGCGGTGTCGGCACTGCGCACGGCTCTGGGCGGCGCGTCCGCGGACGGCCTGCATGCGGTGGTGTGCGTGACCCCCTGGACAATGCCAGACGCCCCGTCGTCCCGCTCCCTGCTCGGGGCGGCGGCGCTGTGCACGGTGTCGTGCGGAGTGGGCGGCGGTGCCCGGGCCGGGCAGCTCGGCGCCGGCGGGAGCGCGGACAGCCGAGCGGTGAGCCCTGACTCGGACACCGGCGGAGCCGGGGCTCCCTGGAGCGGCACAACCGGCCGAACCGGAGCGCCCGGCGGCGGCGCGGGCGGAGCCGCAAGCCCCGGGAGCGGCGGCATCGACGGCTCCGACGACCCCCACGACACCGGCCATGCCCTCGCCGTACTCGTACGGCTCCGCTCGGCCGACGCCCTCGCGCCCGCCGTCACCGCCGCGGACCGGCTCCGCGCCATGGCGGGCGGGGACGCGGCGACCGCCGGAGTCGCCGCCCCGCGCCGCGGTCTCGCCGACCTCAACACCGCCTGGCTGGAGGCGACTTCCGCGGCCCGCGCCGCCCGGGCCCAGCCTCGGCTCGGGCCCGTCGCCGAGTGGGCGGCGATCGGCCCGTACCGCATGCTGACCGCGCTGCGCGCGGACTCCGCGCACGACCCCGCCGTACGCGAACTGCTCGACCGCTCGCACACCGAACTGGCCCGCACCGCCGAGGTGTTCCTCGACAACGCGGGCCAGGCGGGCCGTACGGCGGCCGCCCTCGGCATCCACCGGCAGACGCTCTACTACCGGCTCTCCCGCGTCGAGCAGCTCACCGGACTTGACCTGGCGGAGGGCGAGGACCGGCTGCTGCTGCACATGGCGCTCAAGGCCGCCCGGTTTTAGGAAACGTCCCGCCGGGTCCGCGGGCTCAAAACAGCCAATCGACGAATCATCACATGACGGCCGGGGCATGATAGTTGACCACCGTAGTTGGGGGTACTCCGATGGTGCGCTCGACCGCAGACCTTTCCGGCGCCGCCCTGACCGAGGCGATCGATCGTGCGCACGCTTGCCTGCGGCGCAACTTCCGGGCGGTGGAGGGCGCATCGGGTTGGTACCACTACCTGGACGATCCCAATCCGGGTGTCACGGCTTCGGCCGTCGGCCTGTACGCGTTCAGCCTTCCCGGGGCAACATTCGAGCGGACGCCGGACGTACTCCGCTATCTGATCAGTCAGCAGAGAACTTCGGACGATCGCAGCGATGGCGGCTGGTCGGTCCGGACCACTAACGGCTTTCCGGTGGCCGAGGCGACGGCATGGGTCGTCCGGGCCCTCAGCCGCCCGGAAGTCGGCCCGCTCAGGGGCGGAGAAAGCCTGCGGCGCGGCGCCGAGTGGATAAAGAACAACCAGAACATCGACTTCGGCTGGGGATCGCACCTCGGGCAGCCGTCACGCGTATTCCTCACGGCCCTCAACATGCTCGCTCTGCACGAGTGCGGCGGCGACCGAACAGCTCTCTCCAATGCACAGAGATGGCTGATCGACGCACAGAGTCCGAGCATGCCCGCCTGGGGCCCCACGCCCGGCTCCGAGGCGACTCTCGTGCATACCAGCTTCGCACTCATGGCTCTCACCAATATCCCTGGAGCGTTGAGCGTGAACACCATTCGCCAGACGACGGAATGGCTGATGGAGAAGTTGGAGCCAGGGGTACACGTCGAGCGAAGCACTACGGTCGAGGAGTACGACGTTCCTTACCCGCAAGGTGACACGACCGTCGTCTTCCAGAATTCCCTGCCACACTTCGCCGGTCCCCTTGCCATCACCGCCGTTCTGTCGACGGGCTCGGTCGACCCATTGCGGGCGAAGTTATTCAACGCGATCCAGGGGATACTGGACACTCAACAGGATGGCGGCCATTGGGAATTACCGCGAAGTCCGGTGAGACCGTCGATCTGGGCGATCTGGCCCTTCGTATCCGCGTTGACTCTCGCACGATCGGCCATTTTCACCACGCCCAACAGCAGAGCCACCCTCCTCTTCCCCGGCTGCGTCATCATTCAGAACGAGAATTCGGAGCAACGGCTCACCAGAAGACTGCTAATCAAGAACGCGCTGTTCGACTGGCTCCGCTCAAAATGGATCACAGTCTTGCTGTGGTTGACGTCCGCGATTGCCACCGGGGTGCCCCTGGCCCTGCTCATCACCCGGAAGCTGTCGACGGTCGAATTTCTGATGGCGCTGATAGTCCCGGTACTGCTGATGATATTTGACTATGCACGCGAGCGCCGGTCCGTCACAGGCGAGAGGTGATACTGGGTGATCGGTTTGCATACCGACGGCCCGTGCAAGATGCACGACGAAGTGCGATGAGGCGGATCCACCGTGACCGGCGACGGCAAACCTTCGGACACTTCGTCGTTTTTGTCGAACACAAATCCCGCGGAAATGAATCCCAACCGGGCGGCTCCTGTATCCTTCCCGATGACGAAGAATGAGTGGATGGGATCCTTTGTGCCGTCAGGGAGCCATCGGGTAGCCAGGTCGGCCGAACCGGCCCGTGCCGCCGAAAAGAGACGGAACTACTACTTCTGCACGTGAAAACGAGACAAAGGTCATGGTCGATCCGAAATTACCTTCTCAGTACGCCAGGCGCGTCTGGGCGGGACTGCTCGAGCATTCGGACCTCTGGCACTGGGCCGCACCCCTCTGCCTCTCCAACTCCCGGAGGACGGCAGAGTCCCTCGGAGGAGCAGAGGACCAGGACGCGGGACTCCTCATCCATGAGACGTTGCTCGCATATGGAAGCGCCGCGGAGAAATATGCCCGAAGGACAAGCATGTTTACGCCGGGCTCCACACTCCCATCCGAAATCGCCGAGATGTCCCGGTCGACCAGCCGAGTCGTCCTGGACGCGGGATCAGGCGCAGGCCGTGACTCCCTCCGCTTCGCATTGCAGGGCAGCGAAGTGCTGGCTCTGGACGCATGCCTCCCCCTTCTCTCTATGACCCCAGCACACCCACGGCTGCGGACCGTATCAGGCGATGTCCGGTCGGTTCCTCTGCCGGACGCCACAGTCGGCGCCGTTTGGTGCTCTGCGGTCCTCCTCCATATGCCGCCCGCCGAATTCCTTGCATCACTTCTCGAGTTCCACCGGGTACTGAAGCCCGGCGGACTGTCGCAGATTTCCGTCAAAGAGGGCACGGGTCACGTCGCACTGCCCATAGCCGGACACGGTTCACCGATCCGCCACTTCTTTTTCTACCAGCTCGACGAACTCAAGACCCTTGCCCACAGCAGCGGATTCGAAGTCGTCAGGACCTGGACTGAGGACGAGGTGGACTCCTCCGCCAGTCTCCAGCGCTGGATCAAACTACTCCTGCGAAAAGCGCCGTGATCCCGCATCCGCATCTGCACCTGGAGCCCGAGGAGCGGAAGAGGGGAGCCCTGTGCCTCGCCAGCAGAAGGCCACATTTCAGAGAAGAGTTCTTCGACACTCACCGGCGGACAAGGACGACCGGCCGAAGGTGATGCCGACCGATCCGCGTGGCTTCCTGAGCGACGTCCACTCCGAACAACGCTCACAGGGAATCGACCACGTGGACTTGCCCGTCTCGCCACGTCGCTTCCTCGGGGACGGCATGTCCTGGGCCGATTTCGTGAAAGTCGTCCACGCGAGCAGCGGCCGCCTCCGCCGGGCTCGGAGCCTCCATCGGCGGGCGAGTTCGGGCCGGAGGAGCATGTCTGGCGGGCGCTGGACCACTCGGTGCCCAGCGGATCGGCCATGGCCTGGCAGCCGGGTCGAGCCGATCGCTGATCCGGCGCCTGGCACGGGACGGAGTTCTCGTCAAGGTCTCGCTAACGTCCAACGTCGCGCTGGGCGCGGTCATTCGCCTGACGTCTCGTGTTGACTCTGCCGGAGCATGGCGTACCAGCGTCCTTCAACTCCGATGTGCCGCTGCACACGGGGCGGTCCTTCATAGACGACGTTTCCGCAGCGTCGGCGCTGCTCGACATCGACCGCACCGCCGTCCTCGGCTTCCAGGCTCGCGCGGCGCCGTCCCGCTTCGCCCGGCCGGGATGACGCGGGGGCACATCTCAGCGCTTGTCCTCCAGGATCGCCCGCAGCCCCTGCGTCAGATCCTTCGCCGACGGCGCAGTCTCCGGGTCGACCATCCACTGGATCATCACGCCCGCCACCAGCGCCTGGTAGAGGAGCCCGGCCACCCGGGCCTTCTCCGGGTCGGCCTGCGGGTCCATGCCGAGGAACGCCTCGGCCATGCCCGAACGCCCCTCCCTCTGCGGGTCCTTGATCGCGTCGCGCAGCGTGTCGTCGTCGTCCAGCCGCGACACCACCTCCAGCTGGAGCTTCCAGACCGCGCGGCTGGCGTCGAACGCGGCGATGATCTGCTCCCAGGTCTTCTCGAAGCGCTCCAGGGGATCCGCCGTCAGATCGGGCGCCTGCCTGTTCGCCGGGCCGACCGCATTGCCCCACTCCTCCGTCACCGCGAGGAAGGCCTGGTTGAGGAGCGCCTCCTTCGAGCCGTAGTGGTAGCCGATGGAGGCCAGATTCGTGCCGGAGGCGGCGACGATGTCCCGCGCGGTCGTCCGCGCGTAGCCCTTTTCCAGCAGGCAGCGCTTCGCACCTTCGAGCAGATCCTCACGATGTCCCATGACAGCAGCGTACCCGGCACACAGACGCTTGTGTAAGACGCACGTCTATGAACCGGGTACGCGGAGCGGGAGCTGCCGGGATCAGTCGGTGAGGTTCACCGAACGCGCCGACGCCGCGCCGATCTCGTCCGCGATCTCGGTGAGCACCGACGGCGGCACGGTGTCGTCCACGGTCAGCACGACCACCGCCTCGCCACCCTCCTCCGAGCGCGAGACCTGCATGCCCGCGATGTTCAGTCCGGCCTCGCCGAGGATCCGGCCGACCGTGCCGACGACGCCGGGACGGTCTTCGTACCGCAGGACGACCATGTGGTCGGCGAGCGCCAGGTCGATGTCGTAGTCACCGATCGCGACGATCTTCTGGAGGTGCTTGGGGCCGGCCAGCGTGCCGGAGACCGCGACCTCCTCGCCGCCCGAGAGCGTGCCGCGGACGGTGACGACATTGCGGTGGTCCGGGGACTCCGAGCTCGTCGTCAGCCGGACCTCCACGCCGCGCTCCTGCGCGAACAGCGGGGCGTTGACGTACGAAACGGTCTCGTCGACCACGTCCTCGAACACGCCCTTGAGCGCGGACAGTTCGAGCACCTTGACGTCGTGCTGGGTGATCTCGCCGTACACCTCGACGTCGAGCCGGACCGCGACCTCGCCCGCCAGGGCGGTGAAGATCCGGCCGAGCTTCTCGGCCAGCGGCAGACCCGGGCGCACATCCTCGGCGATGACGCCGCCCTGGACGTTGACCGCGTCGGGCACGAGCTCACCGGCGAGCGCGAGACGGACCGAGCGGGCGACGGAGATACCGGCCTTCTCCTGCGCCTCGTCGGTGGACGCGCCGAGGTGCGGGGTGCACACGACCTGGTCCAGCTCGAACAGCGGGGAGTCCGTGCACGGCTCCTTCGCGTACACATCCAGGCCGGCGCCCGCGACGCGTCCCTCCTTGAGCGCCGAGTACAGCGCCTCCTCGTCGACGATCCCGCCGCGCGCGGCGTTGACGATCCGGACCGACGGCTTGACCTTGTGCAGCGCTTCGTGGCCGATCAGGCCGAGCGTCTCGGGAGTCTTCGGCAGGTGGACGGTGACGAAGTCGGAGACCTCGAGCAGCTCGTCGAGCGAGAGCAGCTTGACGCCCATCTGCGCGGCGCGCGCGGGCTGTACATACGGGTCGTACGCGACGATCTTCATGCCGAAGGCCGACATCCGCTGCGCGACCAGGACGCCGATACGGCCGAGGCCGACGACGCCGAGGATCTTCTCGCTCAGCTCGACGCCGGTGTACTTGGAGCGCTTCCACTCGCCGTTCTTCAGGGCGGTGTTGGCCTGCGGGATATTGCGCGCGGTGGCGACCAGCAGACCGCAGGCCAGCTCGGCGGCGGTCACGATGTTCGAGGTGGGGGCGTTGACGACCATCACGCCGGCCTTGGTGGCGACGGAGACGTCGACATTGTCGAGACCGACGCCCGCGCGGGCGACGACGCGCAGCTTCTTCGCGACTGCGATGGCCTCGGCGTCGACCTTGGTGGCGCTGCGGACAAGGATCGCGTCGACGTCGGCGATGGCCGGGAGCAGCTCCGCGCGATCGGCGCCGTTGCAGTGCCGGATCTCGAAGTCCGAGCCAAGCGCGTCGACGGTGGCGGGCGACAGCTCTTCAGCGATGAGTACGACAGGTTTCGAGCTCACGTGAGTCCTCACAAGTCCAGTGCGGACGGCCGTCCCGACGGCCGCAGGCGGTGGAGGGGGCTAGCCGCGTGGAAGACGCACGACACTGTGGGCCTGACGCGTATGTCTGTTGAGCAGTGTAGTGGTGCAAGCCGGTGCGTCTTAACGCCTCCAAGGCAGGATCACCCGTCCGTGGCTGGACAGAGTGGAGAAGCGCTGGAGCGCGGCGGCATGACGACGGGGGCAGGGACCGGCTCGTCCCGGCCCCCCGTCCGCGGGCTTACGCCTCGTCGTTGTCGACCCAGCTCATGAGCTTGCGCAGCTCCTTGCCGGTGGTCTCCAGCAGGTGGTTCTCGTCCTGCTTCTTGTACTCGTTGTACTTCTTCAGACCGCCGTGGTACTCGTCCATCCAGTTCTTGGCGAAGGTGCCGTCCTGGATCTCGGCGAGGACCTTCTTCATCTCGGCCTTGGTCTGGTCCGTGATGATGCGGGGGCCGGTGACGTAGTCGCCCCACTCGGCGGTCTCGGAGACCGACCAGCGCATCTTCTCCAGGCCGCCCTCGTACATCAGGTCCACGATCAGCTTCAGCTCGTGGAGGCACTCGAAGTACGCGATCTCAGGCTGGTAGCCGGCCTCGGTCAGGGTCTCGAAGCCCGCCTTGACCAGCGCGGAGGCGCCACCGCAGAGGACGGCCTGCTCACCGAACAGGTCGGTCTCGGTCTCCTCGGTGAAGGTCGTCTTGATGACGCCGGCGCGGGTGCCGCCGATGGCCTTGGCGTACGAGAGCGCCAGCGCGAAGGCACTGCCGGTCGCGTCCTGCTCGACGGCGGCGATCGCCGGGACGCCGCGGCCCTCCTCGTACTGGCGACGGACCAGGTGGCCGGGGCCCTTCGGGGCGACCAGGGCCACGTCGACACCGGCCGGCGCCTTGATGAAGCCGAAGCGGACGTTGAAGCCATGGGCGAAGAACAGCGCGTCGCCGTCCTTCAGGTTGCCCTTGATGGACTCCTCGTAGACCTGGGCCTGGATCGGGTCAGGGATGAGGATCATGATGACGTCGGCCTCGGCGGCGGCCTCGGCGGGGGTCACCACGCGCAGGCCCTGCTCCTCGGCCTTTGCCTTGGACTTGGAGCCCTCGTGCAGACCGACGCGGACGTCGACACCCGAGTCACGGAGCGACAGCGCGTGGGCGTGGCCCTGGCTGCCGTAGCCGATGACCGCGACCTTGCGGTTCTGGATGATGGACAGGTCGGCGTCGTCGTCGTAGAACAGCTCGGCCACTGGGATATCTCCTTGGTGTGCACGTCTTTGGAATGACGCTGTTTGCGTCCCACCGTACGGCGGGAGGGGGTGATGAAGGCGGGGGGTCTCGCTAGGCGGAACGGTCGAGGGCACGCAGGGACCGGTCCGTGATGGACCGGGCGCCGCGCCCTATGGCGATCGTGCCCGACTGGACAAGCTCCTTGATGCCGAACTGCTCCAGCATCTTCAGCATCGCTTCGAGCTTGTCA
This sequence comes from Streptomyces sp. NPDC002868, assembly GCF_055563295.1. Taxonomy (NCBI): domain Bacteria; kingdom Bacillati; phylum Actinomycetota; class Actinomycetes; order Kitasatosporales; family Streptomycetaceae; genus Streptomyces; species Streptomyces sp. NPDC002868. The sequence continues at coordinate 230,550 of NZ_JBVHDR010000012.1, forward strand.
CTCGAACCGGTGGCCTCGATGGTGACCGCCTCGGGCGAGACGTCCACGGTCTTGGCGCGGAAGAGCTGGACGATCTCGACGATCTGGGAGCGGGTCTCGTTGTCCGCGCGGACCTTCACCAGCACGAGCTCGCGCTGGATCGCGCCGCCGGGCTCGAGTTCGACGATCTTCAGAACGTTGACCAGCTTGTTGAGCTGCTTGGTCACCTGCTCCAGCGGCAGGTCCTCGACATTGACCACGATGGTGATGCGGGAGATGTCGGGGTGCTCGGTGACACCGACGGCGAGCGAGTCGATGTTGAAGCCGCGGCGGGAGAACAGGGCGGCGATCCGGGCGAGGATGCCGGGCGTGTTCTCCACCAGGACGGAGAGCGTGTGCTTGGACATGTGCGTCGTTCCTCTTCCTACGGCTCTCAGTCGTCTTCGTTGTCGCCGAAGTCGGGGCGGACGCCGCGCGCTGCCATGACCTCGTCGTTGGAGGTGCCTGCGGCGACCATCGGCCACACCTGGGCGTCCTCATGGACGATGAAGTCGATGACGACGGGGCGGTCGTTGATCGCGTTGGCCTCGGCGATGACCTTGTCCAGGTCGTCCGGGGACTCACAGCGCAGCGCGTAGCAGCCCATGGCCTCCGACAGCTTGACGAAGTCGGGGACGCGGGTGCCCTGGCGCGCCGTGGTGCTCGCGCCGACCTGGGAGCCGGCCACGTGGTGCCCCGTGTCGTCGGCGTGCAGGACGGTGCTGGAGTAGCGCTGGTTGTAGAAGAGGGTCTGCCACTGGCGGACCATCCCGAGCGCGCCGTTGTTGATGATCGCGACCTTGATCGGGATGTTGTTCAGCGCGCAGGTGGTGAGCTCCTGGTTGGTCATCTGGAAGCAGCCGTCGCCGTCGATGGCCCAGACCGTGCGGTCCGGCATGCCGGCCTTGGCGCCCATCGCGGCCGGGACCGCGTAGCCCATCGTTCCGGCGCCGCCGGAGTTCAGCCAGGTGGCGGGCTTCTCGTAGTCGATGAAGTGGGCGGCCCACATCTGGTGCTGGCCGACGCCCGCGGCGTAGATGGTGTTCTCGGGGGCGAGCTGGCCGATGCGCTGGATGACCTGCTGCGGCGAGAGGCTGCCGTCGTCCGGCTGGTCGTAGCCGAGCGGGTAGGTCTCGCGCCAGCGGCTGAGGTCCTTCCACCAGGCGCTGTAGTCGCCGGTGTGGCCTTCGCTGTGCTCCGCCTGGACGGCTTGGACCAGGTCGGCGATGACCTCACGGGCGTCACCGACGATCGGCACGTCCGCGGTGCGGTTCTTGCCGATCTCGGCCGGGTCGATGTCGGCGTGGACGATCTTGGCGTACGGGGCGAAGCTGTCCAGCTTGCCCGTGACGCGGTCGTCGAACCGGGCTCCGAGGGCGACGATCAGGTCGGCCTTCTGCAGCGCGGTGACGGCGGTGACCGCACCGTGCATGCCCGGCATTCCCACGTGCAGCGGGTGGCTGTCGGGGAACGAGCCCAGCGCCATCAGGGTGGTGGTGACGGGGGCGCCGGTGAGCTCGGCGAGGACCTTCAGCTCGGCGGTGGCGCCGGCCTTGATCACGCCGCCGCCGACGTACAGGACGGGCCGCCGGGCCTGGACGATCAGCTTGGCGGCCTCGCGGATCTGCTTGGCGTGCGGCTTGGTCACCGGGCGGTAGCCGGGCAGGTCCTGCTGCGGCGGCCAGCTGAAGGTGGTCTGCGCCTGGAGGGCGTCCTTGGCGATGTCGACGAGGACCGGGCCCGGGCGTCCCGTGGAGGCGATGTGGAAGGCCTCGGCGATGGTGCGCGGGATGTCGTCGGCCTTGGTGACCAGGAAGTTGTGCTTGGTGATCGGCATCGTGATGCCGACGATGTCCGCCTCCTGGAAGGCGTCCGTGCCGATCGCCTTGGAGGAGACCTGGCCGGTGATCGCGACCAGCGGCACGGAGTCCATGTGCGCGTCGGCGATGGGGGTGACCAGGTTGGTGGCGCCGGGGCCCGAGGTCGCCATGCAGACGCCGACCTTGCCGGTGGCCTGGGCGTAGCCGGTCGCCGCGTGGCCGGCGCCCTGCTCGTGACGGACCAGGACGTGGCGGACCTTGGTGGAGTCCATCATCGGGTCGTACGCGGGGAGGATGGCGCCGCCGGGGATGCCGAACACCGTGTCGGCCCCCACTTCCTCGAGAGAACGGATGAGGGACTGCGCGCCCGTGACGTGCTCAACTGCAGCGGTGTGTCCGCCGGTACGGGCCCGCGGCTGCGGATGGTGGGCCCCGGTGGCCTGCTCGGTCATCGGCATTCTCTTCTCGAAGCTGAGGGTTTTTGCGAGGGTTTGGGGTGTGCCGGTGCAACAAAAAACCCCTCGTGCCGTGAGGCAGGCGAGGGGAGCGCGTCGGGAGGGGTCTGCAGGGCTTTCGCGGCCCTGCTCAGCCGACGCGCTTTCCAAGTACGAGAATTCGGGTGCGCATGGCATTGACCCTCCCCCCGGCGCGCCATGACTGTCAAGTGGGTGGGACGCGCGTCTCATTATTTGAGCCATTACGAGCAGGGTAGACGCCGCCTGTCAGGACGGGCAGGGCGATTCCGCCGGGCACCGGGAACTCGTCGCGGACCAGGGCGCGGCGCAGCCGGTACTCGTCGAGCGGTCCCGAGAAGGCCATGCCCTGGCCGTGCGTGCATCCCATGGCGCGCAGTGCGAGCACCTGCTCGGGCATGTCCACACCGTCCGCCACAGACTGCATGCCGAGGTCGCAGGCGATCCTCAGCAGCCCCGCGGTGATCTTGTGCAGCCGGGCGGACTCGACGACGCCCTCGACCAGACCCCTGTCCAGTTTCAGTACGTCCACGGGGAGCCTGCGCAGTGCGTTGATCGCGGCGTATCCGCTGCCGAAGCCGTCCAGGGCGATCCGTACGCCGAGTCTGCGCAGCGCGACCAGACGCTGCTCCAGATCGTCGAAGGAGATCCGCGGATCGCTGTCGGCGAGCTCGATGACCAGCGCGCCCGAGGGCAGCCCGTGCCGGGTGAGGAGGGCTTCGATGGAACCGAGCGGCAGGGACTTGTCCAGCAGCCGGCCGGCCGAGAGCCGGACCGAGACGGGCACCCGGTGGCCCACCCTGCTGCGCTCGGCGGCCTGCTCCACGGCCTCTTCGAGCAGCCAGCGGCCGAGCTCGGCGGTGCGGGCGCCCTCTGGAGTGTCGGCACTGTCGGCGACCCGCAGGAATTCGGCCGGGGTGAACAGGATGCCCTGGGCGGACCGCCAGCGGGCCTGGGCGGCGACGGCGGCGATACGGCCCGTGGCAAGGCTCACCACGGGCTGGTGGAGCAGCGCGAACTCGCCCTCGTGCAGGGCACTGCGGAGCCGGGCGGCCAGCTCGGTGCGGCGTACCACATCGGCCTGCATCTGCGGGGCGTACAGCTCGACGCGGTCCTTGCCCGCGGCCTTGGCGCGGTACATGGCGAGGTCGGCGTTGCGCATCAGGTCGGTGGGGGTGATGGATGGCTCGGCAAAGGCCACCCCGATGGAGGCGGCCACCCGCACTTCGCGGCCGTCCACGCGGTACGGCTGGGAGAGGGTCAGGCGCAGCCGGTCGGCGATCTCCTGCACCTGGTACTCACGGGCGGACTGGTTGCGGGAGCCGTCGCCGACGACGAGGGCCGCGAACTCGTCACCGCCGAGGCGGGCTGCGGTGTCCCCGGAACGTACCGAATCCTGCAGGCGGCGGGCCGCCTGGATCAGCAGCTCGTCGCCGGCCAGGTGGCCGAGACGGTCGTTGACCCCCTTGAAGCCGTCGAGGTCGATGAAGAGCACTGCGGTGCCGGAGTCGCCCGCGCGGCGGCCGGTGAGGGCCTGGCGGACGCGTTCGGTGAACAGGGCGCGGTTGGGCAGGTCGGTGAGCGGATCGTGCTCGGCGTTGTGCTGCAACTGCGCCTGCAGCCGGACCCGTTCGGTGATGTCGCGACTGTTGAAGAGCAGGCCACCCTGGTGTCGGTTGACCGTGGACTCCACATTGAGCCAGTCGCCACTGCCCGATCTGAAGCGGCAATCGATCCGCATGGTCGGCTCATCGGCCGGCGGGGCGGCCAGAAACCGGCGCACTTCACGGACCACCCGGTCGAGGTCCTCGGGGTGGATCAGACAGGCCAGCTCGGAGCCGATGAGCTCCTCGGCCTCTCGGCCGTATACACCGGCGGCCGCGGGACTGACATAGCGCAGTATCCCGCTGGGGGCGGCGATCATGATGACGTCGCTCGACCCCTGCACCAGCGAGCGGAAGTGGTTCTCCTTCTGCGCCAGCTCATGGGTGAGGGCGATGTTGTCGAGGAGCATGATGCCCTGCCGGACGACCAGGGCGAGGACCACGGTGCAGCCGGTGAGGACGACGACCCGGTCCACTCGGCGGCCCTCAATGACGTTGTGGAGGATGCCGAGGGTGCAGACGGCAGCAGCGAGATACGGGGTGAGGGCGGCCAGCGAGCCGGCGACGGGGCGGCTGGGGTGGCGGGTGCCGCGCGGGGGTCTGGCCGTCTCGACCGTACGGCGTGCACCCCAGGGGGCGTACGCGAGCAGCAGCGAACCGGCGAACCAGCCCGCGTCGAGGAGCTGGCCCGAGCGGTAGCTCTCGCGCAGCAGTGGCGAGGTGAACAGGGCGTCGCACAGGACGGTCAGGGCGAGGGCGGCGATGGCGGTGTTGATGGCGGAGCGGTTGGTGGCCGAGCGCCGGAAGTGCAGCGCGAGCACCAGGCTCACCAGCACGATGTCCAGCAGCGGATACGCGAGGGCCAGGGCGGCGGGAGCCACGCTCTCGCCCTGGACGCGCGCGGTGTGGGCGAGCGCGATGCTCCAGGAGAGGGTGAGGAGCGAGCCGCCGATCAGCCAGGCGTCCAGCGCGAGGCAGACCCAGCCCGCCCTGGTGACCGGGCGCTTGGCGAGGACGAGGAGGCCGACGATGGCGGGCGGCGCGAAGCAGAGGAAGAACAGGTCGGCGATCGAGGGGCTCGGTACCTCGCGGTCCAGCACAACCTCGTACCACCCCCAGACGGCGTTGCCGCACGACGCCATCGCGGAGGAGACCGCGAACAGCATCCAGGCGGGCCGAAAACGGCTGTGCCTGGAGCGGGCGTAGACGAAGCAGGAGACCGCGGCGACCAGGGCGGCGGCGCTCAGCCCGAAGTCGCCCATGACCAGAGCGACTTCGCGCGAACCCCAGCCGACGGCGGCGCCCACGCCGTAACCGGAGCAGATGGCGGCTAGGAGGATCTGGGAACGCAGCCCCGTGGCGCCGCCGGAGAACGCCTGCCGGGCCAGGAGTACCCCGGGGGCGCTCACGGGGCTGCCCCGGGGAGCGCCGCCGTCGGCGTGACAGCCGTCGGAGCGGGTCTTTGCTTCGCAGCGTGCGAGGGTCGTCGTCGGCGGCCTCGCCGCGTCGGATCGTTCGTGCAATGGCTGTGCATCGCCCGTCGCCCCCCTCGAAGTCTGATCGGCAGTCAGGTCGCGCTACTGCACCGCCCCTTGCCTGGTGCAGCCCCCAGGTCGGGACGATACACCAGTCTCGTCACTCAGGGACATAGTTCCTCTACTCTCCGTGACTACCAGCGGCGTTGTCGGCACGTGGCGCAACCAAACGACTTCATAGAGTGCACGAAGCGCGGGCGCTTAGGGTTCACTTCCCAGTCGTGAGCACCACGTTGCGCAACGGCTCGCCCGCGGCGAAACGGGTGAGTTGTCCGGCCAGCAGCCGCTTGGCGCGTGGCATGAAAGCCGAGGTGGAGCCGCCCACATGGGGGCTGATGAGGACACCGGGGGCGTGCCAGAGAGGGTGGCCCGGGGGCAGCGGCTCCGGGTCTGTGACATCGAGGGCAGCGGTGATCCGTCCGCTCTCCACCTCTGCGAGCAGGGCCTTGGTGTCGACGACCGGGCCGCGAGCGACGTTCACCAGCAGCGCTCCGTTCTTCATCCGGGCCAGGAAACCGGCGTTGACCAGGCCTTTCGTCTGCTCGGTGAGCGGGATGGACAAGATCACGACGTCCGCGTCCGGGAGCAGCGTGGGCAGGTCGGTGAGTGCGCGCACTTCGCCGCGCTCCGCAGCGCGGGCGGAGCGCGCGACGCGCGCCACCCGCGCGCATTCAAACGGCGCGAGCCGGTCCTCGATCGCGGCGCCGATCGATCCGTATCCCACGATGAGCACCGACTTGTCGGCGAGCGCCGGATAGAAGCCGGACCGCCATTCCTCCTTGTCCTGGCCACGCACGAAGCCGGGGACACCGCGCAGGGAGGCGAGGATCAGGGCCAGAGTGAGCTCGGCGGTGGAGGCTTCGTGGACTCCTCTGGCATTGCACAGGCGCACGCCAGCGGGCAGCGAGCCGAGTCCCGGTTCCACATGGTCGATCCCCGCGGAGAGGGTCTGGACGACACGTACGGACCTCATCGCGGCCAGCGGGCGGACCGCGACCTCCATGCCCTTCATGTACGGGACGGCGTAGAAGGCACAGTCGGCGGGGTCGGCGGGAAAGTCGGGACCGCCGTCCCAGAAGAGGTAGTTGAGGCCCGAGTCCGAGGGGTCGGGAAGCCCTTCGATCTCGTCGGCCGGAATCGGGAGCCACACGTCTGAAGTCATGGTCAGGAGGCTATGCGAAGGGCCTCGGTCCGCATTGGTTAGTTTGGTCAGCGGCCAAAGGAGGGGTACGGGCAGTTGGAGCGCAGGACAATCGGTGCGGCGGCCCTCGAAGTGGGCGCGATCGGGCTCGGCTGTATGCCGATGAGCTGGGCGTACAGCAGCTCCCAGCAGCGCGGGGAGCGATCGCTGCGTACGGTGCACGCCGCGCTGGACGCCGGCTGCAGCCTGCTGGACACGGCCGATATGTACGGGCCCTTCACCAATGAGCTGCTGATCGGGCGGGTGCTCAAGGAGCGGCGCGGGGACGCGTTCGTATCGACGAAGGTCGGACTGCTCGTCGGCGATCAGCATGTGGTCGCCAATGGGCGGCCCGGGTATGTGAAGCGGGCCTGTGACGCCTCGCTGCGGCGGCTGCAGACCGATGTGATCGATCTCTATCAGCTGCACCGGGCGGATCCGGAGATTCCGGTCGAGGAGACCTGGGGCGCGATGGCGGAGCTGGTGAGCGCGGGGAAGGTGCGGGCGCTGGGCATGTGCGCGGTGGGGGCGCGCGCGTCCAGGCGCTCCGGGGCGCATCTGCACGAGGGAACGATCCGGCAGCTGGAGCGGGTGCAGCAGGTGTTCCCGGTGAGCGCGGTTCAGGCGGAGCTGTCGGTGTGGTCGCCGGAGGCGCTGGAGCGGCTGCTGCCGTGGTGCGAGGCGCGGGGGGTGGGGTTCCTGGCGGCAATGCCGCTGGGGAACGGATTTCTGACGGGGACGCTCACGCCGGGGCAGGGCTTCGAGCCTGACGACGTGCGGGCGCGGCATCCGCGGTTCACGGCCGAGATGATGGCGGCGAACCAGCCGGTGGTGGCGGGGCTGCGGCGGATCGCCCAGCGGCATGGCGCGTCTCCTGCCCAGGTCGCGTTGGCGTGGGTGCTGGCGCGGGGGCGGAATGTCGTGGCGGTGCCGGGGACGAAGCACGACGAGTGGGCGGTGCAGAACGCGGGGGCGGCGGATCTTGAGCTGACGGGGCGGGATCTGGTGGAAGTGGCGGGACTGCCGTCGGCGCGGGGATCCTGGGACTGAGTGAGCTGTCGCTCGTTCTTCTGACTCTTGGCGGAAGATCGGGAACCTGCGGGGCGGCTGCGGTGTAAGAACAGTAGTCAGGCAGCTCAAGCAGCCGTCGAAGGGATCAGAACTGTGCAACGTCCTGCAGTGACAGCCGTGTTGGCCGCTGCCGTGCTTCTGCTCGTGGCCGGGTGCTCGTCCGGTGACGACAAGGCGCCGACCGGCCGGCAGGGGCCGACGTCGACCACCCTGGGCCCCTCCGCATCCGCCTCGGGAGGGTCGCCGAGTCCGACGGGCCCGCCCGCGAAGGGCTCGGTGAAGGTGGTGTCCACACTGACGCAGGACCTGAAGTCGCCGTGGGGCGTCGCCGCGCTGCCCGACGGCGATCTGCTGATCGCCTCGCGCGACGAGGGGACGATCAGCCGGGTCGATGCGGAGAGCGGCAAGCAGACCGTGATCGGCTCGGTGCCGGGGGTCTCCCCGGGTGGCGAGGGCGGGCTGCTGGGCCTGGCGGTCTCCCCCTCGTTCGCCTCGGACCATCAGGTGTACGCGTACTTCACCACCGAGTCGGACAACCGCATCGCCCGCCTGCTGTACGACGAGCAGAAGCCGGCCGACCAGCAACTGGGCGCGCCGGACACGGTGTTGAGGGGCATCCCCAAGGGCATCGTGCACAACGGCGGGCGGATCGCGTTCGGCCCGGACAAGATGCTCTACGCAGGCACGGGCGAGACGGGTGACACGGGGCTCGCGCAGGACAGGAAGTCGCTGGGCGGGAAGATCCTGCGGATGACCCCTGACGGGCAGCCGGTGCACGGCAATCCGGACGCCGGCTCCGTCGTCTACTCATGGGGCCACCGCAATGTGCAGGGGCTCGCCTGGGACTCCGACAAGCGCCTGTGGGCGGCCGAGTTCGGCCAGACCACCTGGGACGAGCTCAATCTGATCCAGCCGGGGAAGAACTACGGCTGGCCGGAGGTGGAGGGCAAGGGCGGCGGGTCCGGCTTCGTCGACCCGGTGGCCCAGTGGAGGACGTCGGAGGCTTCGCCGAGTGGCATCGCGTACGCATCGGGCTCGATCTGGATGGCGGCGCTGAAGGGCGAGCGGCTCTGGCGAATCCCTCTGGCGGGCGCGGAACCCTCGGCGGAGCCCCAGTCGTTCCTGGTGGGGAAGCACGGCCGCCTTCGCACGGTCCTGTCGGTGGGCGGCGCCAAGGTCTGGCTCGTCACGAGCGAGACGGACCGCCGGGGATCACCCGAGCCGGGGGACGACAAGATCCTCCAGCTGGAGGTGAAGTAGGAGCTGAAGCAGGGGCTGAAGTAGGGGGTGGACGGCTTGTGTTCAACGTCTTTCGAGGAGTTCTTCGCACCGGGCCGCAAGCACACCGACGAGGAACGCAACCGCCTGGCCCTGACGAGGGCCGACGTGGGCGACAACGACCCGGGCCACGGCCCGATAGACCTTGCGTCGGGCAAGGTGACGATCCGCGCACGTGAGAAGCCGCCGCGGGAGTGAGGCGGGTGCGGGGTGCCCGCCGTGCCCGATCGCGGCGGCGGCGCGGGCAGGCGCGGTGCGCGGGCACCGGCCGCCTGGCGCCGGCCGCCCGGGGCGGGCTCGGGGTGCAGCTGCTGCCGCTCTCGGGAACCAGCCGCCGGGTGCGGTGCGCGGCCGGGCGGCTCCTCAAACGCCGGAGGGGCTGGACTTTCCGGCCCGTCCGTCGATTGAGGACATGCCCGGGGGCACCGGCCGCGGGCCCCCGTCGCTGGGAGCGGCCTCGGGGCGTGGATCGTGGCCGCCGCCAGGGCGCGGCACCAGCCGCCCGGGACGGGGCGCTGCTGCCGTCAGGGCGCGGCCTCCGGGCGTGGATCGTGGCCGACACCAGCCACGCGGCCCCGCCACCAGGCGCCAGGCGTCGCGCCCCTCTGGCTGCTCAGGCCGATGCCGCCGGCTGCTCCTCGCCCGTGGGCCGGAACAGGCGCAGGCGGTGGGCCATGGCCGCTGCCTCTCCGCGGCCCGAGACGCCCAGTTTGGCCAGGATGTTGGAGACGTGGACGCTCGCCGTCTTCGGGGAGATGAACAGCTCCTCGGCGATCTGACGGTTGCTGCGGCCCACCGCGACCAGGCGGAGGACATCCTCCTCGCGGCGGGTCAGGCCGAGAGCCGGACCCCGCCGCGGAGTGGTGGCCGTCGCAGGAGCAGGGTCGTCGGTCAGGGAGATGCGGGCGCGCTGGGCGAGCAGCGCGATGTCCTCGGACAGAGGGCGCGCGCACAGCTGCTGGGCCGTCACCGCCGCCTGGCGCAGCAACTCCGTCGCCTGCGCGCGGTCCGACTGGAGCACCGCCTCCGCCCAGCGGTGGCGGACCCTCGCCAGGTCGTACGGGCGCTCCAGCGCCTCGAAGGCCTTGCCGGCCTCGGCCCAGTCGACGGCCGCGTCCTCGCCGCCGGCGCGCAGCAGTTCCGCGCGGACCCAGCGCTCGTGAGCCATCCATACCGGGACCGCGGTGACGAGCGTTCTGGCCGCCTTGCGGATCCGTTCCAGCGCCTCGGCGCGGCCGGGTTCCACGGCGGGCAGGCCGCGCGTATCGGCCTCGAGCGTGGCCGCGGCGCGCAGCAGCGGCCAGGCGTATCGCTGGGTGCCGGGCGGGAAGCCCGCCGTCGCCGCCCGTTCGAACTCGGTCCGGGCGTCCAGCACGCGCCCCTGCGCCGCCGCGATGCTCAGCGCCACGGTGTGCAGCGGGATGGTGCTCTGGGGCATCGGGTCATTGGCTCCGAAGTGCCCGCGCGCCGCCTCCAGATGCTCGGCCGCCTTCGCCGCGTCGCCCCGGTCGAGGGCCAGGTATGCGCACCGGGTCGCTGCGAACCCCCGGGGCTTCGGGCTCAGAGCGATCCGCAACGCCCGCTCCGCTGCCTCGGTCGTCTCGCCCCAGCGCCCGAGCGAGCTGTACGACTCGGCGAGGTTGACCAGGACCCAGGCCTGGGTGTCCAACAGGCCGTATTTCCGGGAGAGTTCGACGCCCTCGGCGAGAATGTCGACCGCTTCCCGTGAGCGGCCCACGCCCTCCAGCACGGACGGCAGATTCACATGCGTACGCCCCACGTGGCCGGGCAGGTCGAGGGCGACGGCCCGCTCCTTCACCGCGTACATCTCCGCGAGCCCCTCGTCGACGTTGCCCGCGTCGACCATGAGGCTGCCGAGGGTGAGGCGGGCCCGTAGCTCGTTGTCCTCCTCGCCGACCATACGCGCGTACTCCACGGCGAGCTCGGCGGTCGCGAGGCTGCCCGGCCCCGGGTCGTGCACCATGCCCCAGTTCGCCGCCTCCGCGAGCACCTCCGCGTGGACGGCGGACGGCGGCAGTCCGCGCACCAGCTCCTGCGCAGCAGCCAGCTCCGCCCACCCGTCGCCGCGGCCCAGCGACGAGACGAGCCGGGAGCGCTGGACGGAGAACCAGGCGCCGCGCAGCGCGTCGCCCTCCGCCTCCGCCAGCCGCTGCCCGCGCTTGGTGATCTTCAGCGCGCGTTCCTTCTCGCCACTGAGCCGGCCCGCGACGGATGCCTCGGCCATCAGGTCAAGGAAGCGCAGCGGCGTGGTGGCCGGATCGCAGCCGCACGGAGGGTACGCCTCCGCGTAGTCGACTGGCCGCAGGGCAGCCCGCACCTCGTCCGGCGCGCTGTCCCAGAGCTCCATCGCCCGCCCCAGCAGCCGCAGTTGCTCGGCGTACGCATGCCGTCGCCGCGCCTCGACCGAGGCGCTCAGCACAGCGGGGAGGGCCTTCGCGGCGTCGTGCGCGTGGTACCAGTAGCTGGCGAGCCGCATGGCCCGCTCCTCGCACCGTACGAGCGACGGGTCGGCCTCCAGCGCCTCCGCGTACCGCCGGCTGAGCCGGGAGCGCTCCCCGGGCAGCAGATCGTCGCCCACGGCCTCGCGCGCGAGGGAGTGCCGGAAGCGGTAGCCGTCGCCGTCCGGCGTAGCCAGCAGGATGTTGGCGCCCACCGCGGCCCGCAGCGCCTCGATGAGGTCGTCCTCGCACAGCCGGGCGACAGCGCGCAGCAGCCCGTACTCCACGGTCGAGCCGCCCTCAGCGACGATCCGCGCCACCCGCTGGGCATCTTCGGGCAGCGCCTCGACGCGTACGAGAAGGATGTCGCGCAGGGAGTCGGTCAGCCCCGTGCGGCAGCCGTTGGCCATGCTGCAGGCGAGCTCTTCGACGAAGAACGCATTGCCGTCCGAGCGCTCGAAGACCCGGTCCACCACGGCCGGTTCGGGCTCGGCGGCGAGGATCCCGGCCATCTGGCGGTGGACCTCGCCGCGGTTGAAGCGGGTCAGCTCGATGCGCTGGACCGTGCGCATCCGGTCGAGCTCGGCGAGGAAGGGCCGCAGCGGATGGCGCCGGTGGACGTCGTCGGAGCGGTACGTCGCGATCACGACGAGCCGGCCGCGGCGCAGTGTGCGGAAGAGGTAGGCGAGCAGGTGGCGGGTGGAGGCGTCGGCCCAGTGCAGGTCCTCGAGCACCAGGACGATCGTGCGGTCCGCGGCGATCCGCTCAAGCAGTCGCGCGGTGAGCTCGAAGAGGCGGGCCATGCCTTCCTCGTCGTGTCTGCCCTGCTGTCCGCGAGGCGCCTCCCCCAGCTCGGGCAGCAGCCGCGCCAGCTCGTCCTCCTGGCCCGCGGCGGCCGCGGCCAGTTCCTTGGGCAGCCGGCGGTGGAGCGTGCGCAGCGCGGTCGAGAAAGGCGCGAACGGCAGCCCGTCCGCGCCGATCTCGACACATCCGCCGACCGCGACGACGGCCTCGCGGCGGCACGCCTCGGTGAACAACTCCTCGACGAGCCGGGTCTTGCCGACCCCTGCCTCACCGCCGACGAGCAACGCCTGCGGCTCTCCCGCGGCGGCGCGGGTGAGCGCGTTGGTGAGCGCGGTCAGTTCGCCGGCGCGGCCGACGAACACCGGGCTGACGGACCTGGTCTCCACGTCGCCGAGCATCGCACAGCCCTCTGACAACGCGGCACCCTTGATCGGGATGACAGTCATCACGCGAGGTCACGCCGTCTTACGCGGCGCGGGTGAAGCGATCGTGGTCCGGACTCACCCGGCCCTCCGCGTCCTTGGCGCCCCGCCTGGCGGCACGGCGGGCCTTACGCACCTGCCGGACCAGCCGCTCGGTGTCGGCCTCGCGGATCAGCTCGGCCCGGCGGAGCTGCTGGATCTCGTACTCGAACATCTCGTACTCCCTGGTTGTGAGTTCTCTCGGCGTCTTGCGATGCCTCGACTCTCGTCCCCCAGGGGGGTCCGCCACATCGGGAGGGTGCCGCATCTTCGCGCGGCGGGGGTCCTTAGACGCGGCGGGGACGCGTACGTCTACTGCCTAAGGCCCCTGCTCGCCCGGCCTTAGGGGCGCTGCTCGTAGACGTACGGAGTGGTGGTGCTCAGCGGGGTGAAGCCGAGCCGTTGCAGGATCGGACGGCTCTGGCTGGAGGCATCGACCTGCAGGAAGCGGTAGCCGCTCGCGGCGGCGATACGGGCCCGGTGGGCGATCAGCGCCCGGTAGATGCCACGGCCGCGCCAGGCGGGCAGGGTGCCGCCGCCCCAGAGGCTCGCGAAGTCGGTGCCCGGGTGGAGCTCCATCCGCGCCCCGCAGACCGGCTGTTCGCCGGCCAGCGCGACGGTCATGCCGATGGTGTCCGGCGTCTGGGCCAGCTGGGTGAGGAGCTGTTCGCGCAGCCGGGCCCCGCTGGTGCCGAAGGCCTGCTCGTGCACGTCGGCCAGGAGATCCACGCCCGCCGCGTCGGTGACCGGTTCCAGCCTGATGCCGTCGGGGAGTTCGACGTCGGTGGGCAGGTCGCGGATCTCGGCGACCATCAGGGTTTCTTCGGGCTCAGGTGTGAAGCCGGCCGCCCGCAGCCGTGCGCCGAGGTCGTCTGGCCGGTCGTAGGAGTACAGCTTCCACTCGAAGTCCCGCCCCAGGGCGCTGAAGTACCGCACCTGCTCGGCGATCGCGGCGTCGGCCGTTGCGGAGTCCAGGCCGGACCAGACGATGCCGTTCCAGTCGCCGTCGGCACCGACCTGCCGCACCATGTCACCGGCCCGCTCGGCTCCTTCACCACCCTGCCGAATCTGGTGGTCGAACAGGCTGAGCACCTCGTCGTGATCCATCCGCGCATTGCAGCACCGGACGGACACACGCACCAACGGGTTTCGAGGCGGGGCTTCGAGCCGGGTCTACGAGCCTGTGCTGGGCAGCGACAGGAAGAGGTCGAAGTACATGCCGCCGGAGACGATCAGCCCCAGGACGCCCAGTGCGACTCCGGCCACGGCGAAGGCCCGTACCCAGCCGGCCTTCTGCGGCAGGGCGAACACAGCCAGGCCGACGATCAGCGCGAGCAGCGCGAAGATGCCGTTGAACATGGCGGTGGAGTGCCAGGCGTCGCCGTAGATCGCGGAAATCTGCTGGGCGGGGGTGCCACCCTGCGAGGTCTTGATCTGCCCGATCAGCGCCTGCCTCTCGGCGGAGATCTTGCCGACCCAGCTCCCGCTGAGCGCTACGACGCCGAGGCCGACGGAAACGACGCCAGCGGCGGCGGCTGCGAGGCCGGAGGAGGCGCGCGGCGCCTCGTCGGTGCCTTCGGCTTCGGTCTCGGCCTCCGCTTCGTGCTCAGCGGTCGCGGGCTCGGCGGGCTCGACCGGCTCGGTGGCAGCCGCGTCGGGCGCGTCCGTCACGTCGGTCACGTCGGTCGTGTGGGTGGTCTTTTTGGTCTCCGTGGGGTTCATGCGCCGCACGCTAGGGGCCGATTCTGAGAGTCCTCTTAACGAGCCGCCCCCTGACGACCGGCCCCCTGACGACCGCCCCTTAACGACCGGCCTCTCAGTGCCCGGGTCCTCAGTGCCCGGGTCCTCAGCGGCCGGGTCCTCAGCGGCCTTCCTGCTCCCGCAGCTCCCGCCACTCCGGCGCCAGCACCGACCAGGCCTCCATGTCGTGCCGTACGCCCCTGTAGGGGTAGCTCTCCCGCAGCACGCCCTCCCGCACCATCCCCAGCCGCTTGGCGACATTGATGCTCGCGGTGTTCCCCGAGGCCACCTGCCACTCGACACGGTGCATTCCACGCTCGTACACCGCCCAGTCGATGATCACGCGCGCGGCCCGTGTGACCAGCCCGCGCCCGGCGGCCGACGGCTCCAGCCAGCAGCCCGCCTCACACGCGCCGCTCGCGGTGTCCCAGATGCGGAACAGAACACCGCCGACGAGGGTCCCGTCCAGCCAGATCCCGTAGATGCGCCCGCCGTCCCGGGCCTGCTTGTCGGCGTACGACTGGAGGAAGGCCCGCGCCGAGTCGACATCGGTCGCGGCGGTGGCCAGTGCGACGTACTGGCCGATGAACTCCCGGCCCCGGTCCATGTGGGCGAGGTACTCCTCGGCCCGCCAGGGCTCCAGCGGCCGCAGTTCCGCCCCGTCGTCACCCAGCGATATCGCGAACATCGTCTTCCCCCTGCCCGGTTACCGCACGAGCTGTCCGTCCTCGCTCGCGCGCTGCCCAGGGATCTTCGCATGCACACGGCACTCGGGCGGCTCGATGCTGATACGCGGCAGTCGGCGGTCCAGCCAGCGCGGCAGCCACCAGTTCGCTCCGCCCAGCATGTGCATGAGCGCGGGCACCAGCAGCGTACGCAGCACAAACGCGTCCACCGCGACCGCCGCAGCCAGCGCGATACCGAACATCGCGATGACCCGGTCGCCGCTGAGGACGAAGGCGAGAAACACCGAAATCATGATCACGGCCGCGGAGTTGATCACGCGGCTGGTCTCGGCGAGGCCGACCCGTACCGCCCGCCGGTTGTCACCGGTCTCCAGCCACTCCTCGTACATCCGGCTGACCAGGAACACCTGGTAGTCCATGGAGAGCCCGAAGAGCACCGAGACCATGATGACCGGCAGGAACGGCTCGATCGGGCCCGCTCTGCCGAGCCCGAGGAGCTCGCTGCCCCACCCCCACTGGAAGATCGTGACGACGATCCCGAAGGAGGAGGCGACGGCGGCCACGTTCATCGCGGCGGCCTTAAGGGGGATGCCGATCGAGCGGAAGGCAAGCAGCAGGAGCAGACAGCCGAGTGTGATCACGACGCCGACGAAGAGCGGCAGTTTGCCGACGATGATCTCGGCGAAGTCGTCGTAGCTCGCCGTGACTCCGCCGACGTGCACCTCCAGGGAGGTGCCGTCCGACGCGGTGGGCAGGACGTCCTGGCGCAGACGGTCGACGAGTTCACTGGTCGACTTCGACTGGGGGGACGAGTCCGGTACGACGGTGAGGACCGCCGTGTCTCCACTGCCGCTGTACGTGACCGGGCCGACGGATTTGATGCCGTCGGCGCCGCGCAGGGCGTCGGGCAGCTCGTCCATGGCGAGGCGGTCGTCCGCTCCGTCGAGACGGGCGACGAGGGTGAGCGGGCCATTGACGCCGGGCCCGAAACCTTCCGCGAGCAGGTCGTACGCCTGGCGGGTGGTGGAGGTGGAGGGGCCGTTGCCCTGGTCGGACGTGCCGAGGTGCAGCGAGAACGTCGGCAGGGCGAGCAGCAGCATGACCACCGCTGCGACCGCTCCGAGCAGCTTCGGATGGCGCTCGACGAAGGCGGACCAGCGGGCGGCGAAGCCGGTCGACAGCTCGGGCTGCGGGCCGCGCTCGAAGAGCCGTCGTCGCTCGCGTCGGCTGAGCGCCCGCATGCCTATGAAGGACAGCAGGGCCGGCAGCAGGGTCACCGACGCCGCCACGGTGAGTACGACGGTCAGGGAGGCGGCGATCGCGACGCCGCCCAGGAAGCTGAGTCTCAGAATGAGCATGCCGAGCAGGGCGATGCAGACGGTGGCGCCCGCGAAGACGACGGCCCGGCCGGTGGTGGCGACGGCGTTCTGGGCCGCTTCGGCCACCGGCAGTCCGCGCCGCAGGCCCTTGCGGTGTCTGGTGACGATGAACAGCGCGTAGTCGATGCCGACGCCGAGCCCGATCAGTACGCCGAGCATCGGCGCGAAGTCGGCGACGGTCATCACATGCCCGAGGAGCACGATGCCCGCGTACGCCGTGCCGACCGAGACCAGCGCGGTGGCGATGGGCAGCACGCTGGCGGCGAGCGAGCCGAAAGCGAGGAAGAGGACGACGGCGGCGACGGCCACGCCGACGATCTCGGCCACATGGGAGGTGGGCGCTTCGGTGAGTGCGACGGCGCTGCCGCCGAGCTCGACCTGGACTGCGTCGGTCTGGGCTGCCTTCGCCGTGGCGACGACCGCTTCGATCCGCGACTTGGGGATGGAGTCGGCCGGCTCGTCGAAGGTAACGGTGGCATACGCGGTGTGCCCGTCGGGGCTGGTCCGGTCGGCACCGTCGTTGCCGTACGGGCTGTTGACGGAGGCGACCCCGTCGAGTTTCGCGACCTCGTCGAGCATCTCGGACATGGGCTGCCGGACGCCGACGGCGCGCACGCTGCCGCTGTCCGTGTGCCACACGATGGTGTCGCTGTCGCCGCCCTGGCCGTGGAAGCCCCCTTGGAGGAGGGCGGTTGCCCGGCCGGACTCGGTGCCCGGGACGTCGTAGTCGTTGGAGTACGCGGTTCCCGTTGCGCCCGCGGCGGCTGCGACGCCGCCGAAAGCGAGGAGCCAGAGCACGACGGCTACGAGTCGGTGCTTGATGCACCAACGGGCTGCTGCTGCCAACGGACTTGCTCCCTGGGTGGTTCGTGGATCTTTGATCGGGAACCGCCCGCAAAGAACTCTTGACTTCAAAGGGACATTCTGGCAGCCAATAGTGATCCTTTGCCCGTTTCGTGGGCTTACTCACAGGGGCGTGCGGGAGCCAGGGAAAAGGGTCCCGGACCCCCGCGCGCCTCTCAGCTCTCAGCTCTCAACTCTCAACCGGAGACGCTCGCCCGCCCGTTCTCGATGTGGCCCATCAGGCGGCGGCGGAAGCCGGTGTCCCGGTCGGCGGTCACCTCGATGTCGTACCAGCCGTGCGCGTCGGCCGCCGAGTGCACGACGGTGCGGCTGCGGCCCGCCTTGACCGTGACGGTGCGGGTCCAGTCGTCGAGGTCGGCCTCGTCGACGTAGGCCAGCGGACGGATGGTGAAGGTGACCGGCTTGCTGCCGCCGTTGCGCAGGGTGAGGTGCAGGTCGCGGTCGTGGTGGTCAATGGACGAAGAGACCTGCGCGGTGCCCTCGACGCCGCCCGCGAACTCGCGCCGGAAGCCGTTCGGCCCGGTGATCGTGAAGCGGTAGGCGTCGCCGGTAAGGGGTACCGCCCATTGCGCCTTGCCCCTTACGTCCTTGTGCTGTGGGACAGGGAACTCACCGGCGTACGGATAGAGCGCGAAGTGGGCGCTCGCGCACCCGCTGTTGCTGAGCGCCACGGTGAAGGCGTCGCCCGTGACCTTGCCGTACGCGTCGGGCTGGTACGGCAGCGGCCGCGCGGGCCGGGTCCCCTCCTCCTGCACGGGCATGTGCTGCTGCAGTGGCGGCACGGGCCGCCAGCGTCCCGTGAACGGCGGGATCGCGCCGGGCTGCTCCACATCGGGCTGCGGCCTGCCGCGCCGGAAGTCGAAGGCGGAGGTCAGATCGCCGGTGACAGCGCGCCGCCAGCTGGTGATGTTGGGCTCCTCGATGCCTGTCCACTTCTCCAGCAGCCGGACCACCGAGGTGTGGTCGAACACCTCGGAGCAGACGTAGCCGCCGACCGACCAGGGTGAGACGACGAGCAGCGGGACGCGGATGCCGAGGCCGGTGGGCTTGCCCTGCCAGCGCTCCTCGGTGTTGTCGGCGGGCGGGACCGGCGGCGGTACGTGGTCGAAGAAGCCGTCGTTCTCGTCGTAGTTGATCAGGACGACGGTGTGCCGCCAGACGTCGGGGTGGGAGCCGAGGGCGTCCAGCACCTTGTAGACGAGGGTGGCCGACGCGATCGGCGAGGAGGACCCGGGGTGTTCGGAGTCGATCGCGGAGGGCACCAGGTACGACACCTCGGGGAGCGTGCCGGCCGCCACGTCCGCGCGGAACTGGTCCGCGAGGGAGCCGGTCTCGCCGCGCCGGAGCCCGCGCTCGAAGAGCGACCGCTCGCTCGTGGTCAGCGTCGCCACGCCCTCCTCGAGCGCCGCGAGCAGCCGTGCGCGCTCGGCGGTGTCCTGGGTGTCGCGCACCTTCGCGTAGAAGGCCTCCATGAAGGTGAAGTCGCCGGCCTCGGCCAGCGCCTTGCGCGCGATCTTCTTGAAGCTGGTGAAGAACTCGATGTTGTTGTCGGTGAAGTTCTCCCACTCCTGGTACGTCTTCCAGCTGCGGCCGGCCTTCTCGAGCCGCTCGGCGTACGTGGGCCAGGAGTAGCCGGGGTGGGTGCCCTCGGCGTACGCGGCGTTGGTGACAGCGCGGCTGCCGTCGGCCTCGAAGCCGGTCCAGCCGCTCCACAGATGGTTGCGGTTGGGGCTCGTCGACGTATGGATCGAGGAGTGGTACGCGTCGCAGATGGTGAAGGTGTCCGCAAGTTCGTAGTGCAGGGGTATGTCGCGGCGGTCGTAGTACGCCATGGTCGCTGCGGTCTTCGCGGAGATCCAGCCGTCCATCCAGCCGTCACGCCAGGCCTTGGCGCCGCCGCCCCAGGAGTGGTCGAGGTCGCCGATGTACTGGAGGTCCTTCTTCTGCGTCTCGGCGGCGTCGCGCACAGGGAAGGGCAGCACGGTGCGCAGCGGGCCGGGCTGCTCGAAGACGGGCTTCCCGGAGGGGAGTTCGACGGCGTTGCGGTCGCCGAAGCCGCGAACGCCGCGCAGGGTGCCGAAGTAGTGGTCGAAGGACCGGTTCTCCTGCATGAGGATCACCACGTGCTTGACCGCCCGCAGCCCGCCCGACGGCGGCTCGGCGGCCAGCGCCGCCTGAAGGGAGGGCGGGAGCAGCGACCCGGCCGCCGCCGCGCCGATGGCGCCTCCGCCGAGTGCGAACAGACGCCGCCGTGACATGTCCGTGGTCAAGTGATCCTCCCGATTCCGGTGCTACCGCCCGGAACGTAATGAGGCCGGATGACTTGGGGAAGTCCCATGGACGGCGCGGCGGTGAACGTCCAAGTGCCCGTGAGAAGAGTCCAAGCGGCTTGGGAGGGGACCGGGCTGCGCGGGCGGGTTTACGGGCCGGGTTACGCGGGCGGACGGCTCAGCCGTCCCACCGCCACCACGACGGCATGCCGCCGCGCTGCGATCGCGGCGCGTCCTGAAGGCCACCGGCAGGCTCGGGGCCGCCCTCGAGGATGTCGCGCCGGTGCCAGGCCTGTGAACACAGGCGATTTCGGCGGAATCTGAGCGGTGAATCCCCAAACGTGCGGCGGGTGTTGTCGTTGGCGGCTGGCACGATGGGTTACATGGAATACACGGGGACCAACCTGCCGATCCTGACACCCGGCGATGCCGCGGAGTTCGCCCTGACGCTCCATGACGCGCCCGGCGGGTTCCTCGACCGGGACCCGGTCCAGGTGCTGGCGTACAACCCGGGCGCCTCGCTCCGGGACCGGCGGGAGGCCTTCCGCGTGGTGTACGACGCGATAGTGGCCAGGATCGGCGAGCCGACGCTCTACGGCGGCTCGGCGGAAGGCCCCAACGTCCGCTGGCGGGACGGCGGAAGGCTGGTGCTGCTCGCCGGCAACCGCAGTCGGGCGCAGCTGTCGGTCCACGACACGGACACCCTTGAGCAGGAGGAACGGCGCACCTTCGAGTGGGGCGGCGCCTGGTCGGCGGACGAGCCCCACGACTTCGACTTCCTGCCGTACACGTGGCAGTTGGACCGCAGCGGCCCCGGCGAGCGCCCGACCGAGCGGCCCGGCGGCCGGCAGGCCTCCTGCCTCGAACACTTCGAGAGCGCGCTCGAGTTGCTGCTCACGGCGTGGGTGGAGCAGCTTCCGGTGCAGGTCGGCGACGACTGGGCGAGCTTCAGCGTGACCAGCGGCGCGGACCGCGGACGGCAGCTGCTCATCTCGTACGGGCTGGAGGACGGGCTGCATGTCTCGGTCGACGACCGCGACGGCGAGGACAGCCCCGAGCGGGCGCGGTTGATGCACTCGCGCGGCTGGAAGTCCCGGGACCGGGGCTGGTGGCAGACGGACTTCCCGGACCCGGAGCGCGGGGAGGTGGCGGCGGTGGCCCGCCTGGCCGTCACGGAACTGCGGGCACGTGGCACGAAGGAGCCGGAGGAACTGCGAGCGAGGGACGCCAGCTGCAAGGACCGCGGCGAACTGTGGCTGCCGGGTTTGGGCATACGCCACTGACGCACGCCCTGGTTGCGCCGCACGGAGGCCAGGGCAACGCGCGGCGCCCGGGTCGACCCGCGGCCTACTGCGGCCGCGGCCCTGCCGCGCCCCGCGGCCGGGCCTCGGCCTGCCGCGTGACCCGGACCCCGCAGCCGCCGCGCGCCGAGCACGCAGCCGCCCGCCGAGCACGAAGTGGCGGCCCGCACCAGTCGGTGCGGGCCGCCACTCCCTCTGCCGATGCTCGTCGTCAGGCCTCGACGCCGAGCTTCTCCAGGATCAGTTCCTTCACGCGTGCCGCGTCCGCCTGGCCGCGGGTGGTCTTCATGACCGCGCCCACCAGCGCGCCGACCGCCGCGACCTTGCCGCCGCGGATCTTGTCGGCGATCGCCGCGTTGCCCGCGATCGCCTCGTCGACGGCCGCGCCGAGCGCGCCCTCGTCCGAGACGACCTTCAGG
Organism: Streptomyces sp. NPDC002868; assembly: GCF_055563295.1. NCBI lineage: Bacteria > Bacillati > Actinomycetota > Actinomycetes > Kitasatosporales > Streptomycetaceae > Streptomyces > Streptomyces sp. NPDC002868. The sequence goes on from NZ_JBVHDR010000012.1 coordinate 251,912, forward strand.
CCGCGCTTCTCGACGACGGTGTCCGGGTCGCCCTCGCCCGCGAGCACGCCCTCGATGACCTGGCGGGCCAGCTTGTCGTTGAGGTCGCCGGCAGCGACCAGCTCGGCCACCCGGGCCACCTGGGCCGGCGTGATCGGGAGCGAGGCGAGCTCGACGCCGTCCTCGTTGGAGCGGCGGGCCAGCTCACCCATCCACCACTTGCGCGCGGAAGCCGCATCCGCGCCCGCCTCGATCGTGGCGGCGATCAGGTCGACCGCCCCCGCGTTGAGGATCGACTGCATGTCGTGCTCGGAGACGCCCCACTCCTCGCGCAGCCGGTTGCGGCGGACCCTCGGCAGCTCGGGCAGGGTCGCCCGAAGCTCCTCGACCCACTCGCGCGGCGGCGCGATCGGCACCAGGTCGGGCTCCGGGAAGTACCGGTAGTCCTCGGCCTCTTCCTTCACCCGGCCGGACGTCGTGGAGCCGTCCTCCTCGTGGAAGTGACGGGTCTCCTGGATGATCGTGCCGCCGGACGAGAGCACCGCGGCGTGCCGCTGGATCTCGAACCGGGCCGCACGCTCGACGCTGCGCAGCGAGTTGACGTTCTTCGTCTCGGAGCGCGTGCCGAACTTCTCGACGCCGTGCGGGCGCAGCGACAGGTTCACGTCGCACCGCATCTGGCCCTGCTCCATGCGCGCCTCGGAGACGCCGAGCGCCTTGATGAGCTCGCGCAGCTCCGCGACGTACGCCTTGGCGACCTCCGGCGCACGCTCGCCCGCGCCCTCGATCGGCTTGGTGACGATCTCGATCAGCGGGATGCCGGCGCGGTTGTAGTCCAGCAGCGAGTGGGACGCGCCATGGATACGGCCGGTGGCGCCGCCGACGTGCGTCGACTTGCCGGTGTCCTCCTCCATATGGGCGCGCTCGATCTCCACGCGGAAGACCTCGCCGTCCTCCAGCTGGACGTCCAGATAGCCGTTGAAGGCGATCGGCTCGTCGTACTGCGAGGTCTGGAAGTTCTTCGGCATGTCCGGATAGAAGTAGTTCTTCCGGGCGAAGCGGCACCACTCGGCGATCTCGCAGTTGAGCGCGAGGCCGATCTTGACGGCCGACTCGACGCCGATCATGTTGACGACGGGGAGCGAGCCGGGCATGCCGAGACAGGTGGGGCAGGTCTGCGAGTTGGGCACGGCGCCCAGCTCGGTCGAACAGCCGCAGAACATCTTGGTCTTGGTGCCGAGTTCGACATGGACCTCGAGGCCCATGACGGGGTCGTACGCCGCGAGAGCGTCCTCGTACGACACCAGTTCAGTGACGGTCACGGTGAAACTTTCCCTCTCAGCCCAGCAGGACGTCGTCGTCGCCCAGGCGCTTCAGCTCGCGGTAGAGCAGGGCCAGGCCGGTGACGATGGCGGCAGCGGATACGGCGGCATCGATCAGCCGGAGCGTGTCGTTCTCAGCGCGGGCCTTCTTGGCCTGCTTGATCACGCTCAGCGCGCCGAACGCGGTGGTGCCGATGGACAGGTACGTACCGGTCTTGGACTTCTTGAAGCCCTTGGCCTTGGCAAGTGTGCTCACAGCGACGGTGCCTCCTCGAGCAGCGGGTGGCCCCACTTTTCCACGAAGGCGGCCTCGACGGCGGCGCCGACCTTGTACAGCCGGTCGTCCTTCATGGCGGGGGCGATGATCTGCAGACCGACCGGCAGTCCGTCCTCCGGCGCGAGGCCGCAGGGCAGCGACATCGCGGCGTTGCCGGCCAGGTTGGTCGGGATGGTGCACAGGTCCGCGAGGTACATCGCCATCGGGTCGTCGACGCGCTCGCCGATCGGGAAGGCGGTGGTCGGCGTGGTCGGCGAGACGATCACGTCGACCTGCTCGAAGGCCTTCTCGAAGTCCCGGGTGATGAGCGTACGGACCTTCTGCGCGGAGCCGTAGTACGCGTCGTAGTAGCCGGAGCTGAGCGCGTACGTGCCGAGCATGATGCGGCGCTTGACCTCGTCGCCGAAGCCGGCCTCGCGGGTCAGCGCGGTGACTTCCTCGGCGGACCTCGTGCCGTCGTCGCCGACCCGCAGGCCGTAGCGCATGGCGTCGAAGCGGGCCAGGTTGGACGAGCACTCGGACGGCGCGATCAGGTAGTACGCGGAGAGCGCGAGGTCGAAGGACGGGCAGTCCAGCTCGACGATCGTCGCGCCGAGCGACCGCAGCAGCTCCACCGACTCGTTGAAGCGCTGGACGACACCGGCCTGGTAGCCCTCGCCCGAGAACTGCTTGACGACACCGACGCGCATTCCGGCGACCGAGCCGCTGCGCGCGGCCTCGACGACCGGCGGGACCGGGGCGTCGATGGACGTCGAGTCGAGCGGGTCGTGGCCGGCGATGACCTCGTGCAGCAGCGCCGCGTCCAGGACTGTGCGGGCGCAGGGACCGCCCTGGTCGAGGGAGGACGAGAACGCCACCATGCCGAAGCGGGAGACGCCGCCGTAGGTGGGCTTCACGCCGACCGTGCCGGTGACGGCGGCGGGCTGACGGATGGAGCCGCCGGTGTCCGTGCCGATGGCGAGCGGGGCTTCGTACGAGGCGAGGGCGGCGGAGGAGCCGCCGCCGGAGCCGCCGGGGATACGGGTCAGGTCCCACGGGTTGCCCGTCGGGCCGTACGCGCTGTTCTCGGTCGAGGACCCCATGGCGAACTCGTCCATGTTGGTCTTGCCGAGGATGACGACGTCGGCGGCCTTGAGTTTCTTGGTCACCGTCGCGTCGTACGGCGGGATCCAGCCCTCGAGGATCTTCGAGCCGACCGTGGTCGGGATGCCCTCGGTGGTGAAGATGTCCTTCAGCGCGAGCGGAACGCCGGCCAGCGGACCGAGCTTCTCGCCCGCCTCGCGCTTTGCGTCCACCGCGCGGGCCTGCGCCAGTGCGCCCTCACGGTCGATGTGCAGGAAGGCGTGCACCTTCTCGTCGACGGCGTCGATCCGGGCCAGGTGAGCCTCGGTGACCTCGACGGCCGTGAGCTCGCCGGCGGCGATCTTCGCGGCGATCTCGGCCGCGGTGAGCTTGATGATGTCCGTCACGGTGATTAGTCCTCCCCCAGGATCTGCGGCACCTTGAAACGCTGCTGCTCCTGGGCCGGGGCGCCGGAGAGCGCCTGCTCGGGGGTGAGCGACGGACGGACCTCGTCCGGGCGCATGACATTGGTCAGCGGCAGCGGGTGGGAGGTCGGGGGTACGTCTTGGTCGGCGACCTCGGAGACGCGGGCGACCGCGCCGATGATGTCGTCGAGCTGTCCGGCGAAGTGCACGAGCTCTTCGTCCTTCAGCTCCAGACGCGCCAGCCGGGCGAGGTGGGCGACCTCCTCGCGCGTAATGCCAGGCATGCAGCGATCCTCAGGGGTGAGTGTGTGTGGTTTGGCCCAATCCTATGGGGCGCGGGCCACAACCCACGAAACGGTTATCCGGACCGGGTCCCGCACGGCCGGTCGCGGGCCGCGCGAACAAGCCGGTACGTCAGGGGACGACCTGGCCCGACGGCTCGTCCGCGTCCGTCGGGGTGGCCGCGGGCAGCTCGGCCGGGCGGTGCCAGCCGCGCTCGCCCCTGGCCCGCAGCCATGCGGTGGTCTCCTGCGGCGGCATCGCGGCCGCGACCAGCCAGCCCTGTACGGCGTCGCAGCCCAGGTCGCGCAGCCGCTCCCAGGTCTCGTCGTCCTCGACGCCCTCGGCGACCACCAGCAGGCCCAGCGAGTGAGCCAGGTCCACGGTGCAGCGGACGATCTCCGCGTCCTCGTTGTCGACGGCGAGCCGGGCGACGAACGAGCGGTCGATCTTGAGCTCGCTGACGGGGAGGCGTCGCAGATGTACGAGGGAGGAGTAGCCGGTGCCGAAGTCGTCCAGGGACATCTTGACGCCGTGTTCGGTCAGCCCGGCGAGGGTGTCGGCGGCGCGCTGCGGGTCCTCGAGGAGGACGTGTTCCGTGATCTCCAGCTGGAGGGCGCCCGGCGGGACGCCGTGCCGGGCGAGGCGCGCGGCGACGGATCCGGCGAAGCCGGGGGTGTGCACATCGCGCGGCGAGACATTGACGGCGACCGGCACGTTCAGCCCCTGCGCGCGCCACTTCGCGACCTGGGCGAGGGCCGTATCGAGCACGTACTCCGTCAGATACGGCATCAGGCCCGAGGACTCGGCGATGGCGATGAACTCGTCCGGGGAGACCCTGCCACGCTCCGGGTGGACCCAGCGGACCAGGGCTTCCAGGCCCGCGACATGGCCGTCGAAGCGGACCTTGGGCTGGTAGTGGAGCTCCACGTCGCCGGCGTCCAGGGCCCGGCGCAGATCGCCCAGCAGGCCGAGCCGGTCGGGGGTGTTGCTGTCCCGCTTGGACTCGTACACCTCCACGCCCGTGCGGTCCCGCTTCGCCTGGTACATGGCCACGTCCGCGCGCCGCAGCAGGCCCTCCGCGTCGTGCGCGTGCTCGGGGAAGACGGCGACGCCGGCGCTCGCCTCCAGGACGAGGGTCAGGCCGTCCAGGTCGAGGGGCGACGACAGCTCGGCCACCAGATTGCGGGCGACGCGCTGGGCGCTGGTGGTGGAGTCGGCGGTGGGGAGCAGTACGGCGAATTCGTCGCCGCCGAGCCTGGCCGCCTCGGCGCCGCGCGGCAGGGCGAGCCGCAGCCGGTCGGCTATCTGCAGGAGCAGCCGGTCGCCCGCGAGATGGCCGAGCGTGTCATTGACGGAACGGAACCGGTCGAGATCGATCAGTACGAGAGCCGAACGGGCACCGTTGCCCTCGGCGTCCTCCAGGGCGGCCCAGGTCCGCTCCAGCAGCCACTGCCGGTTGGGCAGCCCGGTCAGCGGATCGCGAAGCTGCTCCTCGGCCCTGGCCCGGGCGATCCAGAGCGTGGAGTCCAGAGCGATCAGCGGTACGGCGAACAGCGGCAGCAGCAGTGGCAGCGCGACCGCGACGACACAGATCAGCGGGGCGATGCCGAGCAGGGCGACCGCGACAAGACCCTGCCTCAGCAGGGCCGTACGGGCCACGGTGGGCAGGCCGCCGCCCTGCGGGGCCAGCACATACCACAGCAGCAGCCGGGTGACCGCTAGATAGGCCGTGGCCGCGAGCATCACTTCGGGGGCGGCCGCGATACCCCAGTCGAGTGGCGACCAGGGCTGCTCGACGCTCGGCTGCACCCCGAACACAGCGAGGACGAGCGCCGCCGCGGCGATGCCGAGGATGTCCACGGAGCCGTGCAGCAGGCCCTGGCGCCAGCGGTGCCTGCGGGCCGCGCCGACCAGGGCGACCACGGCGAGGCTGACAAGTCCGGCCGGCACCCAGCCGAAGAGCAGCAGGGCGGCGAGCGTGAGGGCGGCGCCCGATCCGGTGCCGCCCCACCAGCGGTCGCGGCCGAGCGCGACCAGATGGCCCACGATGATCCCGGTGAGGACGGCAAGCGACCAGCCCACCGTGGAGTTGGGGAAGAGTGCGTTGCCGTCCTGCACCGCCCTGACGATGCCGGTGGTGAGCAGGGCCGCGGCGCAAACGACGACGGCGACGGGCAGCCCCGGCGTCGTGCCCGCAAGGGCCGCGATTCCACCCGGCCGTGAGACCGGGGCGGCGCTCTCGGTCGGTTTCATTCCCGTCCCTCTCACAGCCGGCGGTGCCGATGCCTCGCGATGGCTCCCGTTGTCATGCCACCACGACTGAAATCCACCACGCAGCCGTGCACGACAGGCGCACATCTCAACAGTAGGCCGCAGGAGGCTCGGAGGGGCAGCGCTCTACAGCTCTTGCCCGAATGCGACCTGGCCACCCTTATCCGTCTGGTATGCGCTGAACGGGTGACCTGTACCGGTCGTTCGGACCCGGATTCCGGCGTCTGATTCCCGCCCCGTGCGCCCCCTCCGGGCTCCCGTACGAGCCCCCTCCAAGCCCCGCGCACGCCCCCTCCGTTACACCTCTGCAGGCACAGCGGCCTCACGGGCCGCGTCAGGGCCCTGTTCGAGCAGTACGGCGAAGCCCTCCTCGTCCAAGACCGGCACCTTCAGCTGCATCGCCTTGTCGTACTTGGAACCGGGGTTGTCGCCGACCACCACGAAGGCCGTTTTCTTCGAAACAGAACCGGCCACTTTCGCGCCGAGGCTCTGGAGGGCTTCTTTTGCGCCATCCCTGGTGTAGTTCTGCAGGGTGCCGGTGACGACGACGGTGAGTCCTTCCAGCGGACGCGGCCCCTCGTCCTCTCCCCCGCCCTCTTCCTCCATGCGGACGCCCGCCGCCCGCCACTTGCGCAGGATCTCGCGGTGCCAGTCCTCCTCGAACCACTGCTTGAGCGAGGCGGCGATGGTCGGCCCGACGCCCTCGACGGCCGCCAGCTCCTCCTCGGTGGCCTGCTCGATCCGCTCGATCGACCGGAACTCCCGGGCCAGCGCCTCGGCCGCCACCGGGCCGACATGACGGATGGACAGACCCGTGATGATCCGGGCCAGCGGGCGCTCCTTGGCCGCCGCGATGTTCTCCAGCATCGCCAGGGCGTTCTTCTTCGGCTCGCCGAGCTGGTTGGCGAAGACCGTGACGACCTTCTCCTCGCCCGTCTTCGGGTCGCGCTTGGGCAGTCCGCTGTCCTGGTCCAGGACGTACGCCTTGATCGGCAGCAGCTGCTCGATGGTGAGGCTGAAGAGGTCGCCCTCGTCGGTCAGCGGCGGTGTGGGCGGCTCCAGCGGCTTGGTGAGCGCGGCCGCGGCCACATAGCCGAAGTTCTCGATGTCCAGCGACTTGCGTCCGGCGAGATAGAAGAGACGTTCACGCAACTGGGCGGGGCAGGAGCGGGCGTTGGGGCAGCGCAGGTCGACGTCGCCCTCCTTCATGGGACGCAGCGCCGTGCCGCACTCGGGGCACTCGGCCGGCATCACGAACTCCCGCTCGCTGCCGTCCCGCAGATCCGCGACCGGACCGAGGATCTCCGGAATGACGTCGCCCGCCTTGCGCAGCACCACCGTGTCGCCGATGAGCACGCCCTTGGCCTTGACCACGTCCTGGTTGTGGAGCGTGGCGAACTCGACCTCGGAGCCCGCGACCGTGACCGGCTCGACCTGGGCGTACGGCGTGACGCGGCCGGTGCGGCCGACGCCCACCCTGATGTTGACCAGCTTGGTGTTGACCTCCTCCGGCGCGTACTTCCAGGCGATCGCCCAGCGCGGCGCCCGCGAGGTGGAGCCGAGCCGCCCCTGGAGCGGGATCTCGTCGAGCTTGACGACCACGCCGTCGATCTCGTGCTCCACGGAGTGCCGGTGCTCGCCGAAGTACGCGATGAACTCCCGTACGCCTTCGAGGGAGTCGACCACCTTGTTGTGCTGCGCCGTGGGCAGGCCCCATTCGCGCAGCAGGCCGTACGCCTGCGACAGGCGGTCGATGTCGAAGCCCTGGCGGGCGCCGATGCCGTGCACCACCATGCGCAGCGGACGGGTCGCCGTGACCTTCGGGTCCTTCTGGCGCAGCGAACCCGCCGCCGCGTTGCGCGGGTTGGCGAAGGGCTTGTCACCCGCCTGAACCAAGCGGGCGTTGAGCTCCTCGAACTTCTCCATCGGGAAGTAGACCTCGCCGCGGATCTCGACGAGATCCGGGATGCGGTCACCCTGGAGCCTGTCCGGGATGTCCGCGATAGTCCGGACATTGGGGGTGATGTCCTCGCCGACGCGGCCGTCGCCGCGGGTCGCCGCCCGCGTCAGCCGGCCCTTCTCGTATGTGAGGTTGACCGCGAGGCCGTCGACCTTCAGCTCGCACAGGAGGTGGTAATCGGAGGTGTTGACCTCGCGCGCGACACGCTCCGCCCAGGCGGCCAGCTCCTCGTCGTCGAAGGCGTTGTCGAGGGAGAGCATCCGCTCGCGGTGCTCGACCGCGGTGAACTCCGTCTCGTACTGACCGGCGACCTTCTGGGTCGGCGAGTCGGGCGTACGCAGCTCGGGATACTCCTCCTCCAGCGCCTCCAGCGAGCGCAAGAGCTTGTCGAAATCGCCGTCGCTGATGACCGGCTGGTCCTTCACGTAGTACCGGAAGCGGTGCTCCTCGACCTGCTCGGCCAGCCGGGCGTGCTTCTCCCGTGCCTCGGCGGGCACCTGCCCTTGCTGTTCGACAGCCACCGTCTCGTCCTCCCGTTTACTTCAGCCTGTTACTTCAGCCCGTTACTCAGGGTTGTCCGCGAGCGATCTCGCGGCCCGGACGCAGTGGGCGAGCGCCGCGCGTGCATACGCGGGTGACGCACCCGCGAGCCCGCACGACGGGGTGATCACCACGGACTCGGTGAGAGTCCCCGGATTCAGCCCCAGCCTGCGCCACAGCGTCCTGACACCCATGACGCTACCGGCAGGGTCTGACAATGGAGCGTCCGTGGACGGCACGACGCCCGCGAACAGCTGCGTACCGCCCTCGACCGCCTCGCCGATCTGTTCCTCATCACGCTCGGTGAGCAGACCGAAATCGAACGAGACGCCCGCGACCCCGGCCCGGCGCAGCAGCGCGAACGGCACGTCCGGCGCGCAGGAGTGGACGGTGACGGGCTCCTCGCTCACCCCGATCACATCCCGCAGCGTGCTCTCGACGACCTGGCGGTCCACCGCCCTGTGGGTGCGATACCCGCTGGCGGTCCTGATCTGTCCACGCAGTACGGCGGTGAGCGACGGCTCGTCGAGCTGCAGCACCAGGCGGGCGCCGGGCACCCGGCGGCGTACCTGCGCCAGATGCGCCCGCAGTCCTTCCGCGAGCGAGCCCGCGAGGTCCCGGACGGCGCCGGGATCGCCCAGCGCGGCCTCGCCGCCCCGCAGTTCCAGCGCGGCGGCGAGCGTCCACGGCCCCACGGCCTGCACCTTCAGTGGGCCCTCGTAACCCTGGGTGAACTCCTCCAGCGCGTCGAGGTCCTCGCCGAGCCAGGAGCGGGCGCGGCGGGTTTCGCGCCCCGGCCGATCGCTGATCCGCCAGCCGCTGGGCTCGACATGCGCGTACATCTCGACGAGCAGCCCGATGGTCCGGCCGATCATGTCGGCGCCCGGCCCGCGGGCGGGCAGCTCGGACAGATACGGGAAGTCCTCGAAGGACCCGGCGACGGTCTTCGCGGCCTCGTGCGCGTCACCGCCGGGCATGGACCCGACGCCGGTGGCGGGACCCCATGGGAATGCGTTCATCGTCCCGGCCGCACCGTCAGGTCGTTGATCTCCGCGTCCCGTGGCAGATCCAGCGCAGTCAGGATCGTCGTCGCGACCGACTCCGGGGCGATCCAGCGGGACGCGTCGTACTCCTTGCCCTCCTGGGAGTGCACCTTGACCTGCATGGGGCTGGCGGTGCGGCCCGGGTAGACCGATGTCACGCGTACGCCGTTGCCGTGCTCCTCCTCGCGCAGCGAGTCGGCGAGCGCCTTCAGCCCGTGCTTGGAGGCGGCGTAAGCACCCCACTGAGCATGGGCGTGGAGGCCCGCGCCCGAGTTGACGAACAGCACATGCCCCTGAGCGGCCCGGAGTTGGGGCAGGAACAGCCGGGTCAGCTCGGCGGGCGAGACCAGGTTGGCGTTGAGCTGCTGGTGCCAGGTCTTGGGCCTGAGCTCGACGATCGGGCCGAGGTCGACGACGCCCGCGATGTGCAGCAGGGAGTCCAGTCGGTCCGGCATCGGCTGCATGCCGAGCGACCTGGAGATGCGGTCCGGATCGGCCAGGTCGGCGACGAGCGTGCGGGCGCCCTCGTACTCGGCGGCGAGCTCCTTGGCACGGCCGGCGTCGCGGGCCAGCAGGATGAGCTCGTCGCCGCGCTCGTACAGCCGGCGCGCGACGGCCGTGCCGATGCCGGAGCCTGCTCCGGTGATCAGATGTGTAGCCATACGGGACATGCTCGCACTACCGCACGCCGCCGCCCGCGGCGGAGCGGCTGATATCCAGGAGGTCGCGGTACGTGGGAAGAAGTACGGCCCGGACGGTGCTGTCACGGGTATGGCCAAAGGACACACGATCACCATCGAGCAGGGCACGGACCATGTACGGGTAGTGCGCGACGGGCAGCTCCTCGCCGAGAGCCGGCGGCCCTTGCTGCTGCACGAGACGGGCCTGCCGGTCCGCTACTACCTCCCCCCGGAGGACGTACGCACCGAACTGCTCACCCGCTCGGACACCCACACCCACTGCCCGTTCAAGGGTGACGCCGACTACTGGTCGCTGCCGGGCGCACCCGATCTGGTGTGGGCGTACCCGGAACCCAAGGACGAGGTGGCCCGGATCAAGGGGTATCTGTGCTTCTACGACACCGAGGTCGTCCAGGACTGACCAGCGGATCCAGAGAAATCTGCGGCCGGGCGATGAGTTCTGCGCCGTACGCCGGTCAGTGCTCATATGGACAACATGAGCAGGACGCTGAGCAAGACGGAGTCGGCTGACGGCACGCTCATCGCGTACGAACAGCGGGGCGAGGGCCCGCCGGTCGTTCTGGTCGGCGGGGCCCTGTGCACGGCGGCGACCGACGCGCCGCTGGCCGCAGTACTCGCTCCGCACTTCAGCGTGTTCACCTACGACCGGCGCGGCCGGGGTGCGAGCGGTGACACCGCGCCGTGGACCGAGAGATCGAGGATCTCGCTGCCGTCATCGCCCAGGCGGGCGGCAGCGCCTCTGTGCACGGTATGTCCTCGGGCGCCGAGCTGGTGCTGAGGGCGGCGGCCGCCGGGCTGCCGATCACCCAACTCTCGGTCTACGAGCCGCCGTTCGAGACGAACCCGACGGCCAGACAGGAGCCTGCCGCGCACGTCGGCCGGCTGCGCGACCTGGTGGCGCAGGGGCGGCGCGGCGATGCCCTCGCGCTCTTCCTGACCGAGATCGGGGCGCCGCCCGAGGCCATCGAGGGAATGCGGCAGACCCCGATGTGGGCCGAGCTGGAGGCGGTGGCACACACCCTCGCCTACGACCACGAGATCATGGGCACCGGCCTGGTACCCGTCGACCGGCTGCGCGCGCTCCACACCCGCGTGATGGTCGTCGACGGCGGCGCGAGCCCGGCCTGGCTGCGAGAGGCGGCGCGCGCGGTGGCCCACGCCCTGCCGCGCGGCCGGCACCGCACGCTGACCGGCCAGACGCACGAGGTGGCGCCGCAGGTGCTGGCCCCGGTGCTCACGGAGTTCTTCGCCGGCTAACCCTCCGCGATCTTCGTCGGCTAGCCCTCCGCGCTCAGGTTCAGGCGACGGACGCTGCCGCCCGCTCGGTCGTCGCAATCGTCGCCGAGCCGACCACACGCGTACCGTCGTACAGCACGATCGCCTGGCCGGGTGCCACTCCCCGCACCGGCTCGGCGAAGGAGACCTGGAGCTCGTCGCCGACCAGCCCGGCGGTCACCGGCGTCTCGCCGCCATGGGCGCGCAGCTGCGCGGTGTACGTCCCCGGGCCCGCCGGAGCCGTCCCGCACCAGCGGGGCTTGATCGCGGTCAGGGCCGTGACGTCCAGTGCCTCGACCGGGCCGACCGTCACCGTGTTGTTCACCGGCGAGATGTCCAGGACATAGCGCGGCTTGCCGTCGGCGGCGGGGTGGCCGATGCGCAGGCCCTTGCGCTGGCCGATGGTGAAGCCGAAGGCTCCGTCGTGCGTGCCCAGCTTCGACCCCGACTCGTCGACGATGTCGCCCTCCGCCGCGCCCAGGCGCGAGGCAAGGAAGCCCTGGGTGTCGCCGTCGGCGATGAAGCAGATGTCGTGGCTGTCGGGCTTCTTGGCGACCGCGAGTCCCCTGCGCTCGGCCTCCGCCCGGATCTCCCCCTTGGTGGTGAGGGTGTCGCCGAGCGGGAACATCGCGTGCGCGAGCTGGCGCTCGTCGAGCACTCCGAGGACGTACGACTGGTCCTTTGCCATGTCGCTGGCGCGGTGCAGCTCGCGGCTGCCGTCCTCACCCATCACGACCGTGGCGTAGTGGCCGGTGCACACGGCGTCGAAGCCGAGGGCCAGCGCCTTGTCCAGCAGCGCCGCGAACTTGATCTTCTCGTTGCAGCGCAGGCAGGGGTTGGGGGTGCGGCCGGCCTCGTACTCCGCGATGAAGTCCTCGACCACGTCCTCGCGGAAACGCTCGGCGAGATCCCAGACGTAGAAGGGGATGCCGATGACGTCCGCGGCGCGGCGGGCGTCGCGCGAGTCCTCGATGGTGCAACAGCCGCGCGCGCCCGTACGGAACGACTGCGGGTTCGCGGACAGGGCCAGGTGCACACCGGTGACGTCGTGCCCGGCCTCGGCGGCGCGTGCGGCGGCGACGGCGGAGTCCACTCCGCCGGACATCGCGGCGAGTACTCGAAGGGGGCGCTGGGGAGTCTGAGGAGTCATAGCTCTACCAGGGTAAGGGGCTCCGGGAACCGAAAGCTCGCGAGTATGCGTTGGGCATCGCATGGGGAGCGAATCGAAGCGCGGCGGCAAGCGCGGCAAGGGGCGGGGCGTCAGTCGGCGGGCCGTGCTGATCGGCGGAGGGGCCGCGGTGCTCGGCGTCGGCGCGCTGGCGCAGGACGAGCTGCGGCGTGCCTGGTGGAAGCTGCCGGGGATGGCGAAGCCGCGTAAGGAGGGTGAGCTCGACCATCTGGGCGCGGAGTGGACAGCGGCGTCGCGGGCGAACTGGCGGCTGGCGGACCGGCCCGACGACTACCGCATCGACCGCGTGATCATCCATGTCGTCCAGGGCAGCTATCCGACGGCCCTGAGGGTCTTCAAGGATCCGGGGCACGGCGCGGCGACGCACTATGTCGTGCGCAAGGACGGGCATGTGGCGCAGATGATCCGCGAGCTGGACGTGGCGTTCCACGCGGGGAACCGCTCGTACAACGAACGCAGCATCGGCATAGAGCACGAGGGTTTCGTGGACCGGCCGGCCGGTTTCACGGACGCGATGTACCGGGCTTCGGCGCAGCTGACGGCGGGGATATGTGTGCGGTACGACATACCTGCCGACCGTGAGCACATCATCGGGCATGTGGAGGTGCCGGGGACGGACCACACCGATCCCGGGCCGCACTGGGACTGGAACCGCTACCTCGGGCTCGTACGCAAGGCGCTGCCGACGGCGCGCGAGGCGGCGGGGTCCAAGGCGGCGGGGCGGGCTAGCTGAGCCCTGCCGTACGGGCCCGTTCCACCGCGGGGCCGATGGCCTCGGCGACCGCCTCGACATCCGCCTTGGTGGAGGTGTGGCCGAGGCTGAAGCGCAGAGTGCCGCGGGCCAGGTCCGGGTCGGTGCCGGTGGCGAGCAGGACATGGCTGGGCTGGGCGACGCCGGCCGTGCAGGCGGAGCCCGTGGAGCACTCGATGCCCTGGGCGTCGAGGAGGAGAAGCAGGGAGTCGCCTTCGCAGCCGGGGAAGGTGAAGTGCGCGTTGGCGGGGAGGCGGTCCTGCGGGTCGCCGCCGAGGATCGCGTCCGGGACTGCCCTGAGCACGGCCTGGACGAGTTCGTCGCGCAGTGCGCCGATGTCGCGGGCGAAGTCCTCGCGGCGCTCGGCGGCGATGCGGCCGGCCACGGCGAAGGCGGCGATCGCGGGGGCGTCGAGGGTGCCGGAGCGGACATGGCGCTCCTGACCGCCGCCGTGCAGGACGGGGACGGGGGTGTACTCCCTGCCGAGCAGCAGCGCGCCGATGCCGTACGGTCCGCCGATCTTGTGTCCGGAGACGGTCATGGCGGCCAGCCCCGACGCGGCGAAGTCGACGTCGAGCTGTCCGAAGGCCTGGACCGCGTCGGCGTGCAGCGGGACACCGAACTCCCCTGCCACGGCAGACAGTTCCTTGACCGGCATGACGGTGCCGATCTCGTTGTTGGCCCACATCACGGTGGCGAGCGCGACATCGTCGGGGTTGCGCTCGATGGCTTCGCGCAGGGCCTCGGGGTGCACCCGTCCGTACGCGTCCACCGGCAGATACTCGACGTTCGCGCCCTCGTGCTCGCCGAGCCAGTCGACGGCGTCCAGGACGGCGTGGTGCTCGACCGGGCTGGCCAGCACCCGGGTCCTGGCCGGGTCGGCGTCGCGCCGCTGCCAGTACAAACCCTTCACCGCGAGGTTGTCGGCCTCGGTGCCGCCGGAGGTGAAGACCACCTCGCTGGGCCGCGCGCCGAGCGCCTCGGCGAGGGTCTCGCGGGCCTCCTCGACGGCGCGGCGGGCCCGTCGCCCGGCGGCGTGCAGCGCGGAGGCGTTGCCGGTGACGGTGAGCTGCGCGCTCATCGCCTCGACGGCCTCCGGCAGCATGGGAGTGGTCGCAGCGTGGTCGAGGTAAGCCATGGTGGCCACGATTCTACGAGGCGTGGCGGGGGCGCGGACGCGGCGCAGGGGTGTACGGCCGTGCGGGGGCCGCTCCCCTTGCCCCGGGCGTCAGCTCCCGAAGCCCCAGACGACGGTTCCGTTCGCGGTGACGGGCACGGCGAGGACGGCCAGGTCGGCGATGCCGAGGGCGAGTCCGAGGAGGGCGCGGCCGCGGCGCGCGGTGCCGCGCCAGAGGGAGATGCCGGCGAGGACGACGGCGATCGGGCCGAGCACGATGTTCATCACGAGCAGGCCGACGAGACCGAGTACGAAGGCGGCGACGGCCATGCCGTCGGCGTCTCGCCGGACATCGGGCCGCGCCTCGGGCCGGGCGTCGGGGTCACCGGTGCCGCTCTTGGTGCGAGCGTTTCGTGCGATGGCAGTGAGTTGCATGGCGATTCTCCGGGTCAGTGTCGGCTGGCGCGGCGCTCGCGCACGGCGAAGACGAGCAGCCACAGGCCGATGACGGTGCAGGCCACGAGGGATACGGAGAAGGGGAGTTGGACCACGGCGCCCAGCATGATCCCCAGCAGAAGGAGCGCTGCGACGAGGCCGATCATCGTCTTCCTCTCAGACTTCGGAATTTTGGGTGAACACTTGTCAGTACGACTGTTCACTGACTGATGAGTCTACTCTTCCCTTCTTGGGAGAACGGTTGTTTACTGAATGGCATGAGTCACAGTCACACCGTGGGGATCCGTCAGGCCCAGAAGCAGAAGACCCGTCAGGCCCTCCTGGACGCCGCGCTGCAACTCCTCGAGGAGCAGAGTCTGAGCAGCCTCGGCCTGCGCGAGGTGACCCGGGCGGTGGGTGTGGCTCCGACCGCGTTCTACCGGCATTTCCGGGACACGGCGGATCTCGGCGTAGCGCTGGTCGAGGAGACGCTCGGCAGCCTGCACGCCACGATCGGCGAGGCGCTCGCCGAGAGCGGTGACGACGTACGCATCGACCGGACGGTCGCGCTGATCGCGGAACTGGTCCGTACGTCCCCCGCGCATGTCCGCTTCATCGCCCGCGAGCGGCACGGCGGTGTACAGCCCGTGCGGGAGGCCATAGGCGCACAACTGCGGCGGTTCGCCGACGAGGTGGCGGCGGCGTTCGGCCGGGAGCCGGAGGCGGCGGGGTGGAGCGAGGCGGATCTGAAGATGCTCGCGGGTGTGTATGTGGACCACATGGTCATGACGGCCTCTACGTTCCTGGAGGCCGGTCCGCAGGGCGAGGAGCAGGTCAGTTCGGTGGCGCGCCGTCAGTTGCGGCTGATCAGCCTCGGCCGCCGGCACTGGCTGGACTGACGGCGCGTCCCCTTCAGGGCGTGGCGGGGGCCGGTGCCGAGAGATAGGGGAATGCCCGCGCGCCGCGCGGCGGAATGGCGAAGGTCGCGCGGCTGCGGACCTCGATGAAGCCGTTGATGCCGTTGCGGCGCCGGACTCCGACCGCGGGGTGGTGGGACGGTGCGTCGGCCGCGTTCATCACCGCGCGGGTCGCGTGGAAGTCCTCCATCGTGCGCTGCAGGGACACGAAGTGTGTGCCGGGTGCGCCGTGGTCGAGGGTGGCGAAGTCCCTGCGGTTGATGCGGGGGCGGCCGTTCAGGCGGGCCCGTCCGGTGGCCTGGGCGTGGCCGACGAGCCCGTGGGACGCGGCCGTGGCGGGCAGGTCGTCCGCGTCACTCCGTGCGTCGTCCACCAGTTTCTCGGCGGCTTCGGCGCTGATGCCGGGGGAGAACATATGGGCGCTGCGGGTGTCCGCGTCCTGCTCGTACCAGCTGTCGATGTCGAGCGTCAGACAGCTCACGTGCATCGTCGTCCCACCGGCGAGCGGCCCTTCGGTGATGGTGATGCTGTCCTCGTCGGCCTGGTTGCCGCGCAGGCCCGAGTGGAAGCCGAGCATCAGCGGCGCGCCCTGAGGCAGGCCCGCGGCGGGCAGCCGCCGGGCCGGCAGGCCCCGGCCCACGAATCCGGTCCGTACCTCGCGCAGCCGCAACCGGGTGCGCTGGTCGAGAGGACCCGCTCCGAAGAGCCGGCCGCTGACGCCGTCCAGCAACTCCTCGTCGTCGCTTGCGAGATGAAGACAGGCATCGATCTCTTCGAGGACGGGATTCTCCCAACGGGCCATGGGCAGCGGCCGCCCGACCGGGGAGCGGCGCAGCGAAGTGTGCCGCTCGAACCAGCCGGGCCCCCAGGCCAGAGCGGTGAGCAGCCCCTCCGGGCCGTACGGGAACTCCTCCTCGAGAGTCCGCAGGGCACCCTCCAGCCGGGCGGCGTCGTCCGGCGTCGGCGTACCCACGACGTCGAGCATCAGCAGCCGGTGGAACAGTGGTGCCAGGGGCCGGCCCTCGGGATCCGTACGGAACGTGGACTCCCAGGCGTGCTGGGCTTCGGGGAGCGATGTCATGAGAGGTCCTCGGGGTCGGGGCCCGGCTGGTCGTCCATGTCCGGACGGAGGCGGGCGAAAGCAGCGGCCCAGTCGGCGGTGGGCTCCCCCGGCTCGTTGTAGAGGGCGAAGGTGGTGGAGCGGGCCGCGGGGATCTCTACCGCGGCCACCAGCGTGGCGGCGATGTCGGCGCGGGCCACCATGCCGTCCGGCCTGGGGTGCTGGGTGAAGGTCAGCGCGTGTGAACCGGGGGGATCGTCGGTGAACCAGGTGGGCCGCACGATCGTGTAGGGCAGGCCACCGGCGCGCAGCTCCTCCTCCGCGGCGACCCGGCCCGGCAGCAGCGCGTCGTCGATCCGGTTGAGGGGGTGGGCCGGCCCGTGGCCGACGGCGAAGGAGCTGAGGAGCACCAGATGCGGCGGTACGCCGGCGGGCGCGGCCGCGGCGATCAGGCTGCGTACGGCCTGGTGCGTATGGCGCCAGGCGTTGCCGCGCCGGGGAATGAGGACGATCGCGTCCGCGCCGGCGAGTGCCCGGCCGACGGCGGAATCGTCCCCGAGATCGGTGAGTTCGACGACGTCATGGCCCCGCTCCCGGGCCGCGCCGGCGACCAGCAGCCCGGTGGACCCGCGATAGCCCGATGCCGCGACCACGATCCGGGCCACGGTCACGCACCTTCGTCGACGGTGAGCGCGGCCTTGCCGGCCACGCGGCGCTCACGGAGGGCCTCCATCGCTTCCGGGAGGCGCTCCCATGAGCCCGTCCAGCCCACGACCGGATCCATCTGCCCGGCGGCCATCAGCCGCAGCAGTACGGACAGATCCTCGCCGACCGGCTCTCCGGAGCCGAACACCCAGAACGGGTGGAGCGTCTGACGGACATGCGGGACGAAGGAGGAGATCGTCAGAGCGGCCGGCAGCCGCGACGACGTGCCCAGCAGCACGATGTGCCCCAGCGGGGCGAGCAGTTTGAGCGCGGTCGTCAGCACCTCGCCGCCGACGGACTCGAAGATGAAGTCGAACTCCCCTTCCAGATTGCCGAGTTCATCGATGACCGTCCGGGCCCCGAGCGCCGCCACGTCCAGCGACCTGTGACTGCCGGTCAGTGCCGTCACCTCGGCACCCGCGGCCGCCGCGAGCTGGACCGCGAACGATCCCACGCCGCCGCTCGCCCCGGTGATCAGCACCCGCTGCCCCAGCAGCGCCCCGCCGCGGCGCAGCGCGCGCAGAGCCGTCAGCCCGGCCACGCCCAGGGTCGCCGCCTGCGGCACCTTCACCGTGTCCGGCAGGGGCGCGATCCGGTCGGTGGGGACCGCCACGTACTCGGCCCAGCCGCCGAAGTCGACCATCGCCGCCACGCGGGTCCCGGCCGCCGGACCACTGCCGTCGGCCGCGGCGCGGACCACGGTTCCCGCGAGGTCCTGGCCTGGGCGCCACCCCTCCTCACGCCGGGCGAACAGGCCCAGCTCCCCGCGGTTGACGGAGAAGGCCCCGACCCGCACCAGCGCCTCTCCGGGCTCGGGGCTGGGCGCCGGTACGTGTCGGAGGTCCGGGCCTTCGGGCGTGCCGACGTAAGCGCGCATGGTCACGGGGTCAGCGGGGCCAAGGGTGGGATTCATGACGTTCACGCTAGGAGCGCGGGAGTGCCGGAGGGAAAGACCGGTGTGCTCTCGACTCATAGGCGACGCTTCTGAATCCGATGCCGATGCCGATGCGGATCCCAATTCCGATGCGGATCCCGATTCCGGCGTTTTCCGCATGCCTATGCTGGTGGCGATGACACCTGAAGCGAGATTGCTCCGCTACTTCCTGGCCGTCGCCGAGGAATCCAACTTCACGCGGGCGGCCGAGCGGCTGCACATCGCGCAGCCCGCTCTGAGCGCTCAGATCCGTCAGCTGGAGGCCCAGCTCGGCGTGCGGCTGCTGGAGCGCACGACGCGCAGGGTGCGGCTGACCGACGCCGGACGGGCGGTCCAGGAGCGCGGAGCCGCCGCCCTCGCCGCGCTCGACGAGGTCTGGGACGCCGCGCGGCGAGCGGGCCGCGGTGAGCTGGGCCGGCTGCGGCTCGCCTACAGCACAAGCACTGGCTACGGCACGGTCCCGCAGCTCGTCGAGGCCATGCGCGCCCGCCACCCCGACGTACACGTGAGCGCCGAGCCGGTGCGTACGCCCGACATCGCGCGCGCGGTGCTCGACGGGCAGGTGGACGCGGGCGTCGCGCGTACGCCCGAGCCGGTCGAGGGGGTGCGGCTGCGCCCGGTGCGCCGGGAGCGGCAAGGCGTCCTCGTCGCGGCCGGGCATCCGCTGACGGCCGACGCGCCCGAGACTGTGGAGCTCGCGGCCGTCGCGGAGTTCCCGGTGGTGGTGCATGCGCGGGACGCGAATCCCGCGCACTACGACCAGGTGGTCGAGATGTTCCGCCGCGCCGGTGCGACGCCCCGGCTGATCGAGCGGTCGGTCGCGTTCGACCCCACGCAGCGGGTGCTGCGCGACGGGCAGATGGTGGGTCTGGTGGGGGAGGGAATGGCGGACGGCTTGGCCGACTGGCTGTGCTGGGCGCCGGTGGCCGGCCCTGTGGACGATCTGGTGACTCAAATCGTCTTTCCGGAGGGCGAGTTGCCTCCCGTGACCGCACGCTTCGAGGAAGTGGCGGCCGCTGTCGCCGAATCGGCGGGCTGGCTCACCTCGGCGGACCGGGCGGCCTGAACCGGATCCGCGGCGGCCTGAACCGGATCCGCGGCGTCCTGAACCGGATCCGCGGCGGCCATCCAGTGCCGCGTCGCTCCCAGGAGTGCGGCGATGACAGCCGCCCTCTCCTCCTCGTCCGGCACGCGGGGTGCTCTCTCGTACACAGTGGCTTCTCCCTTCTGAGTGGGGCCACCCGGTCCCGCGCCAGGGGGCGTTGGACCGGGCGGCCCCTCAAACAGAGCTCCTGGGGGCCGGGACGAGGCCGACCAGGGACTGCGCTGTCCCGTGCCGTGCGTGCCGGGTGGGGGCCCAGTCGATCAGGGACGCCCCCACGGACATACCACCACCGAAGGCGGCCAGCAGGACGCGGTCGCCGACGGCCAGCCGGCCCTGCCGGTGCGCCTCGTCGAGGGTGACGGGGACAGAGGCGGCGCCGGTGTTGCCGTACCGCTCCAGCGTCAGATGCAGCGCGGCTGATCCGAGCCCCAGGTCGGGCCAGACCTCCGCGAGCATCACCCCGTTGGCCTGATGCGGGACGAAGTGGTCGACGGCGTCGCCGGTGACCCCTTCGGTGGCGAGCAGATCCCGTACGGCCGTCGGCAATTGCTCCTGCACAAAGCCACGCACCTCGCGCCCTTCCATCCGGAAGTAGTGGTCGCCCTCGGCGAGAGTCGCCGGGGAGGCGGGGAGGCGGCTGCCGCCCGCCGTCACGCCGATGAGGTGGTGCTGGTCACCCCGGGTGAGCAGGCTGGTCCTGATGACTCCCTGCCCCTGGCCGACCGGCCCGATGACCGCGGCGCCTGCGCCGTCGCCGAAGAGGGCGGCGGTTTTGCGGTCGGAGTAGTCGAGGATGCGGGAGTAGATGTCGGCCCCCACGACCAGGCCGTATGACCCCCGGTTGTCCCCCTGGAGCAGCCGTTCGGTGACGGTGAGTGCGTAAATGAAGCCGCTGCACACCGAGTTGATGTCGAAGCCCGCCGCGTTCCGCGCGCCGAGCAGGTTCTGGACGATCCCGGCCGTCGCGGGCTGCGGCTGGTCCGGGGTCGAGGTGGCGACCACGATGTACGACAGGTCCGCCGGCCGCAGCCCGGCCTGCTCCAGCGCCCGCCGGGCCGCCTCGGCCGCCAGGTCCGAGGTGGCTTCCCCCGGGGCTGCCCGTCGGCGCTGACGGATTCCGGTCTTGCGGACGATCCATTCGTCCGTCACCCCGGCGCCCCGGGCGATCTCCTCATTCCCCACGACTGTGGCGGGGAGGTAGGACCCTGTGCTTACGATCCCGATCGGGCCGTACATATCGCCTCCTGGTGTCGGGGTCATCGGACCGCGGTGACTTCTGGCGGGACCATGGCCGGGGCGCGGGTGTGGCCGGGGAGGATCCGCTGCCAGCCCGCACGGGCCGCGTGGTCCGCGAGGACGGGGTCGTCCCCCACGACGACCGGCAGGCCCACCGAGGCGAGGAGGTCGAGATCGCTCGAGTGGTCCCCGTAGGCGCTGCACTGGGCGAGGTCGAACCCCCGGACCGCCGCGGTGGCCCGCGCGGCGCGCCCCTTGGCCGATCCGATCATGGGGGTCAGCACCTCGCCGGTGAGCCTGCCCCGGCGGATCACCGGCCGGGTGCCGATGGCCCAGTGGGCACCAAGATGTTCGGTGACCGGCTCCAGGCAGGCGAAGAAGGAACCGGACAGCAGGACCACGAACTCGCCCTGCTGCAGGTGGCGGTGGAGCCGGGTCCGCGTTTCGGGGATGAACAGACTCCCCTTCTCCTGCTCGGCGGTGAACCACTCGCGGCCGGCCCGGGCCAGCTGCTGTGCGCTGTGACCCGCGTAGAAACGGTAATAGTGGCGGTTGATGTCCTTGCGGGGCACCCCCAGCCCGGCCGAGTGGCGCAGTTCGGCCGACAGACGCCCGTACGTGGCCTCGGGCTCGCCCCGCTTGCGCAGGTAGAACTCCAGGAAGCTGAACATGCTCTTGACGTTGATCAGCGTCTCGTCCACGTCGAAGAACGCGGCCGAGGTCTCCCGTACAGGCGGATTCAGGTACCTCATGACCGGAACCCGACGCGGCTGAGGGTGAGGGAGAAGACGCAGAGCGTCTCGCCGTCCTGGTCGGCCACCACCCGCACCGGCAGCCGGCCGACGGACGCGGACGCGGCGGAGTCCAGCTCCAACGTGCCGCCCTGCGTGTAGTACTCGTGCTCGTCGGTGGCCGGGGCCTGCCGCTCCTCGCCCACTTGGGAGGTGATCACGGTCGTCTTCTCCAGCTCACCGAACTGACTGAAGACCACGGACAGGGCGGTGGGGAGGGTCTTGGAGGGGGACATGCCGCGGGCCTCCAGCGCGGTCAGCAGCGCGATCTGCCGGGCGGCCTCCGCGATCACCATGCCGGGGAGGTGGTCCTGCGGGTGGTCGAACATGCTCGGGTGGTCACCCGGTATCCGCAGCACCGCCCGCGCGGTGTCGTCCTTGGCCGCGGCGTCGGCGAGCACCACGTTACGAGGGTTGGTCCGGCCGACGAGGTATGGGTCCACGGCCCTGGCCGGGGTGGTGTCCTCGTGCGTGCCCGACGACGGCAGCGGCAGTCCGCCGCGGCCCTTCAGCCGCAACTCCATGTAGTCCGCAGGTGACTTGAACCGCAGGCCGACGGCGGCGGTGCCGATCTCGGTTCGCCCGACGAACAGGCCGATCTCGTAGTCCAGTCCGGTGGTACGGCCCTCTCGCCGGCGGTGGGCGACGACCGTCACCCGCATCGACAGCGCGCAGGGGGCAGTGCCCACGGCTATGCGTTCCAGGCGCGTCAGCTGGATGCGCAGATGGGTGAGGATGAACTTGTGGTCGGCCGGGACCTCGTAGAACTCATGGGCGCCGGCCAGGCAGGACTGCCTGCAGGCCTCCAGGAGCAGCACCGGGTCGTAGGCACTGGGGCGCAGCAGGTGGTCACCGTAATAGGCGTGGGAGCGCGGGAGTTGAGCGGCCGCCGCGTAGCACGTGTCGCTGAGCGGCCTCAGGTCGGTGAGGAACACCTCGCCCAGCGAGTCCCGATGCACCAGTGCGCGGTCGACAGTCCGGGTGAAGGTCAGCTCGGCGTCCTCTGGGGTGAGGTCGTCCAGCGAGAGAGTCGTGGTCGTCATGGTCAGAGCCTGCCTTTGTGAGATGGGTCGGCCCTGTGCGGTGGACCGCCTGCGGTGAATTGAGAATTCGGTCATGTTCGATCGGCCGGGTCCGGATGTTCAGTCGTGTTCAAGGAGCATTCCTGTCCAGGTGAATCCGGCGCCGGCGCCGAGCAGCAGGACCCGGTCGCCGGCGGCGAACTCCTCGTCGGCGAGGTGGTCGAGACCGGCGATCTGGTCGCCGCTGCCCAGGTGTCCGACAGTCCGCCCGAAGTCCCACAGCGACTTCGCCTCGCCGCCCGGGAACTCGGGAAAGTAGTTCTCCTCGAGAAGGCGCAGCCCCAGGTTGGGGTAGACGACCCGGCGCAGCCGGGGGTCGTCGCCGTCCGGCAGAAGGGCGCGGCCGATCTCGTTGACGGCCGCCCGGGTGGCGCGCTGCAGCCGGTCCGCGCCGTTCTCGCTCAGGAACCGCCGCTTGGCGCTGCGCACGTCGTGCTCCGCGTCGAGGAGTTCGGGGTGTTCGGGGGCCGGCGCGTCGGCGCGGTGGAGTCCTTCGAGGCCCGGATCGGAGACCGTACGAGTGCTCAGGACCCGCCATCCCGTTCCGGACGGCCCGGACGGCCCGGACGGCCCGGACGTCAGGACCGCTGCCGCGGCCGCATCGCCGTAGACGATGCCGTAGTCGGCGGTGAACCGGTCGAAGCCCGAGGAGGCGAACTGGTCGGCCGCGACGACGAGCGCGCTCCCGCCGCTGCTTCCCGCCAGAAACCGGCTCGCCACGTCCAGTGCCAGCATCTGGGCGTTGCACCCCTGGTTGACGGTGAGGGGCAGCGCCTGGGGACAGCCGAGTTGGGACTGCAGCCAGGAGGCAGGTGACCAGAGCCGCTTGTGGCCGTGCCGGTGGATGGCGGTCACGAGCAGCAGCTGGAGGTCCTCGGGTTTGGTACCCGCAGCGGACAGTGCGCGCTGGGCCGCGATGAGCGCCATGTCCGCCGGGTAGAGGGTGTCCTCGGCGCAGACGGTCCGGTACCCGGTGGAGAGGATACGGTCGGCCTCCCCCGGGTACCGCTCGGCGGCGTCGGCGACATCCAGCCGGGTCTCGGGGAGGTAGCTGCCGGTGCCGGTGATCGTGAGAACGGGCGTGGTCATGCGGCGACTCCCTTGGTGGCCTCGTGGTGGTGCGCCTGCTCCGCGTGTTCGCCGGCTGGCGGACGGCCGCCGGGCGGCTGGGTGATCACGGCCGCGACATGACCGTCGGGCCGTACGAGTACGGCGGCGGGGACCGGCAACAGCGCGGACTGGCGGGGCGTCTGTCCGGCGCTGAGCGTGCCCGCCGGGATGCCGGTTACCCAGGCGGCGGCCGAGGGTTCGCCGCCGGGCGGCAGGAGCAGGGTGAAGCGGTGGGGATCCGGGGTGTGGCCGGGGACCCGGGCGCCCGGCCGCAGCCGGTAGGTGTCGCGGTGCGGCCGTTCCCGGGGACCGACGCCATCGGAGTCGGCGGCCGGGTAGGTGACGTACAACTGGCTCCAGGCCTCGGCGAGTCCCGAGAGCCCGTCCTCCACGGCCTGGTGCGCGGCCGGGGTCACCGCGTCACGCATGGCGTCGAGGAGCCCGAGCACTCCGGTGGTGCGGGCGACATCCGCGGCGACGGCCCGCCGCTCGCGTGCGTAGTCGTCGAGCGGACCGGGGGCGGCCCGACCGGGGTCCGCGCCGTCGAGGAGGTGGCCGAGCCGCCAGGCCAGCGCGGCTGCGTCGGCGAAGCCGGTGTTCATGGCCTGGCCGCCGGCGGGAGAGTTGAGATGGGCGGCGTCCCCGGCGAGTGCTGCCCGGCCCGTACGGAAGCGGTCGGCGAGCCGCTCGTGGACCTGGTAGTGGGCGACGCGGCGCGCCTCTGCCAGCCGTAGCGTGCTGCCGAATCCGAGGCGGTCCACCGTCGACTGGAACTCGGCCACTGTGACGGTCGTATCGCGGTCGAGCTGTGCGGCGGAGACGGGGCCCGCTATGCGGACCAGGCCGTCGGGGAGCGGGAGGAGGGAGACCGCCCCCGCCGGGCCGATGTACATGGCGGACTCGTCGCGGTCGACCGGGACGGCGGGCGTGCCCTCGGCAAGGAGGTAGCTCATGGGGTAGGTGACGCCGGGGAATTCGACGCCGAGCCGCTCGCGCACGGTGGATCCGGCGCCGTCGGCGCCCACCAGATAGCGCGCGGTGACGAGGTGGGGGCCCGCCTCACCGGTCAGCTCGGCCCGGACTTCGCCGGCGTCCTCCGTGTGCCGCTCGTAGCGCAGACCGCGGATCAGCAGGCCGCCCATGTCCCGGTACGCGGCGGCCAGTACCGCCTCGGCCTCGGGCTGGGGCACATTGAGGTAGTACGGGTAGGCGGTGTCCAGTCCGGCGAAGCCGATGGTGTGTGTGGCGCCGCGGTACGTATGGAAGGAGATCCGCTGCTGGGGGACGCCCCGCGCCTCCAACTCCGTGCGCAGGCCCAGTGCTTCGAATTGTTCGAGGGCCGCCGCGTGCACCATCACCGCGCGGGTGCGCCGGTCGATCCGGCTCTCCCGGTCGACGACGACGCAGTCGACGCCCCGGCGCCGCAGTTCGCAGCCGAGCATGAGGCCGGTCGGCCCGGCGCCGATGATCAGGACGTCGGTCCCGGTGTGCGTGACCGACCCGTGGTTCGTCTCTCGATGCATCATTCCCCCTGCGTGACAGCGGTGTTCCTGGCGGGGCTGGTGTTCGTGGCGGGGCTGGAGTCCATGGCCCGGGGGGCCGTGGGTGGGCCTTCGATGGCCGGACCTCGGCGGCTGAAGGGCCGGGGAGGGCCGGCCCTTCAGCTCGTGGCCGGTCAGCTCAGGGCTGCCCTGCGCTTCTTGAGGAAGAAGCCGACGAGGAGAGCGACGGCGATGATCAGCAGACCGTTGGCAAGGATCGCCACATTGATCCCGCTGAGCGTCGCGTCCCTGATCGGTGCGCCCGCCTGCGAGCGGATCCGGGCCGTGGCGATGGCGCTCATGATCGGAATTCCGATGGTGATGCTGACCTGCTGGGTGAGTGTGGTGATACCGGTGGCCAGGCCCTGCTGCTCGTTCGGCAGCCCGGACGTCGCCGTGACCATGAAGCCCACGATGGCGGCCACATGGCCATAACTGCTGAGGAAGGCGAGGACCAGCACCGGGACCAGCCAGCCGCGCTCGGCGCCGGCGAAGAACAGCACACCGACGGTGACACCCTGGACGATCAGGCCGGCCACCAAAAGCGCCTGGCTGCTGCCGAGAACGCCGATCCAGCGGGGCGCGGTGACGCCACCGAGGAAGGCGCCGACACCCAGCACACCGAAGGTGAGACCGGTCGTCATCGCCGAGTAGCCCAGCACTTCCTGGAGGTAGAGCGTGAGCAGGAAGATCATGGCGGTGAAGCCGATGAACGTCACAAAGCCGCCGATGTTCCCCCACGTCACGCTGCGCAGTTTCAACACGCGTAGCGGCGCGAGCGGTTCGGCGGCGCGCAGTTCGATGAACCCGAAGGCCGCGAGCAGCACCACACCGATCCCGAAGGCGAGCAGTGTGGTGGAGTCCGCCCAGCCGTACTGGCCGGCCGCGGAGATGCCGTAGACGAGGGCGACCAGACCCGCGCTCACGGTGATCGCGCCGGGTATGTCCAGCTTGCTGCCGCGCCGGCCGCTGCTGCCCTGGAGGAGCATCGGGGTGACGACGATCAGCAGCAGGCCGATCGGCACATTGATGAAGAAGCCCCAGCGCCAGCTCAGCGTGTCGGTGAGCAGACCGCCGACGATCGCGCCACAGGTGAAGCCCGCGGAGAGCATGGCTCCGTTGAGTCCCAACGCACGCTCCCGCAGTGGCCCTTCGGGGAACGAGGTGGTGAGCAGAGCCAGGCCCGCGGGGGTCACCATCGCTGTGGCCAGACCCTGGGCGACGCGGGCGGCCAGCAGCGGCCCCGAGGAGTCGACGAGACCACCGAGCAGTGAGGCGACCGTGAGCAGCGCCAGGCCCGCCAGGAACACCCGGCGTGCCCCGATCATGTCCGCGATGCGGCCGAAGAGGAGGCTGAAACCGGCCGCGCCGAGGGCGAAGGACGTGGCGATCCACTGCAGGTTTTCCTGGGCGACGTCGAGTTCCCGGCCGATGACCGGAACCGCGACATTCATGATCGAGAAGTCCACCGCAAGCGTGAACTGGGCGCCGAGCAGTAGCACAAGGGTCAGCGTCTGACGCCGCGTCATGCGGTTCGGCGGCGCGGCCGGCTCGGCGGCCGGAGCTGACCTTGTCCCGTCCGCACTATTGACAGTTGACATGGGAGGCCTTTCGATTCCTGTCGGCTGATTCGGCAACGAGCATCCGAGTCGCGACGGAGGCCTAGCCAGTACCCGCGTCCTCATATGGCCCAGGTTCCTACCACTGGCAGGGTCTGTCTCATCCGGCCGGAACGTGAATACCTTCGGCGCATGCCAAACTCCACACGAAGCGTCGTCGAGGAATACTTCCGGCTGCTTGGCAGCGGTGATCTCGAACGTGCGACAGAACTGCTTTCAGAGCCGATCGACTGGTTCACTCCCGGCGACACCGACCTCATTCCCTGGATGGGCAGCCGGTCGAGCCATGACGAGGTACGTGAATTCTTCCGGCAGGCCGGCGAGAACATGGAGCCGGAGAAATTCCAGGTGCACCGGATCGTGGTGGAAGGCGAGCTCGCCATCGTGCTCGGCCACTTCCAGTACAAGGTGAATGCGACCGGAAAGAGTTTCGCGTCGGACTTCGCCCTCGAACTCCGCGTGACCGACGGGCTGATCGACCGCTACCGCATGCACGAGGACAGCTACGCCATTTCGCTGGCCTTCCTCACCTGAAGCCGTCCTACCCCCGCCCCAGTAGCCGACCGCGTAGGAGGCTCTCCATGAACACCGAGAATGACTGCGATGTGCTCATCGTCGGAGCCGGACCGACCGGTCTGACCGCGGCGTGCGAACTCCTGCGGCGCGGCATCAGGGTGCGTCTTGTCGACGCCGCTGCGCAGGCGAGTGTGCATTCCAAGGCGATGCTCGTATGGCCGCGCACCCTGGATGTCCTGCAGGACCTGGGTCTTGGAGGATCGGTGGGCGAAGTCGCCGTGAAACTACGGCAGATGACGTACTACTCGGAGCGGCGCCCGGTCACCCGGATGCGGATGCCCGACGACATGGCCCCGTACTGCCTTCCGCAGCGGCACACCGAGGAGATCCTCATCTCCGGCCTCAAGGGCCTGGGTGGCGCGATCGAGCGCGAGGTGCGACTGCTCGGGCTCCAGGGCCTCGACTTCAGCGGCCGGATCACACCCGGCCACCGGGTGACCGCCACACTGGAACGTTCCGACGGCTCCGTCGAACGCTTCACCGTGCCCTGGGTGATCGGCGCGGACGGGGCGACGAGCGTCGTACGCAACCAGCTCGGCATCCCGTACGAGGGCGCGACGTACGAGAACCGCTTCCTCATCACCGACGCCCGGATCGCGAACAATCCGCTGGACCCCGACGAGATCCACTACTACCAGTCGCGGATCGGCGTACTGGCGATCGTCCCCCAGCCCTACGGCCTGTACCGCTTCTTCACCAATGCCCCCGCGGACCTGGAGAACGGCACGCTAGCGGACATGCAGAGCCTGGTGGACGTGCGCGGCCCCGGCGGCCTGCGGCTCATCGAGCCGGACTGGGTCACCACCTTCCGGGTGCACCGGCGCCGCGCCGCCTCCTTCCAGATGGGCCGGGTGTTCATCGCGGGAGACGCGGCGCACGCACACAGCCCGATGGGCGGCCAGGGCCTCAACACCGGTATCCAGGACGCCCAGAACCTGGCCTGGAAACTGGCCTCCGTCATCCGTGGTGACGCGCGGACCGGCCTGCTGGAGAGCTACACCCCCGAGCGGGCCGCCGTGGCCGACGCCGTCGTCCGGGACACCGATCTGCAGACCCGCGCGGCGATGTGGAACAAGAGCACGCAGGTGGCGCTGCGCGACACCGCCATGCGCGCACTGGACCGCACCCGGACCCTCGAGCGGTTCTACGTCCCCATCGCGGCCGGCCGCCGCTGGGTCTACCCCACCGCCCCGGCCACCGCGGAGAGCCCCCGACGG
This sequence comes from Streptomyces sp. NPDC002868, assembly GCF_055563295.1. NCBI lineage: Bacteria > Bacillati > Actinomycetota > Actinomycetes > Kitasatosporales > Streptomycetaceae > Streptomyces > Streptomyces sp. NPDC002868. The sequence goes on from NZ_JBVHDR010000012.1 coordinate 280,434, forward strand.
CCCGTCCCCGCGGACTGGTGCGACATGAGGTCCTCACTGCGCCGGCACGCCAAGCAGGGCGCCGCGCTCCCGAGAGACCTGGCCCTCGGCCTGGGCGCCGCGGGACCCGAAGCCGACCCCACGCGGTTCGCCGTCGTGGTCGTCCCGGCCGCCAAGGGCGGTGACGGCCGGCTCGCCGAGGCGGTACGCCACCTCGCCCGGCCGTGGCAACGCCAGGTCCGGGTGATCGACGCCGGGGGCGGCCGACCGGGCAGCGGGCGGCGCGGCACCGAACTGCTGCGCCGCGCGCACCGGGAACTGCACTGCCGGCGTGCGGGATTCCACCTGGTGCGCCCCGACGGGCACATCGTCATGCACGGCCATCACGACGAACTCGACGCTCTGTACGGCGAGTTGAACCGGATCTTCACGGATCCCGATCCATCCCCCGACTTGGCTCCCGACATTCAGGAAGCCACCGCCCGTCCGACCGACTCCACGGAGGAAACCATGTCCGGCAACGGCCGCTACGTCCCCAACAGCCATGTCGTCGGCAATGGCCCGCACCGGGTCATCGTGCTGCACTCGATCTTCGGCGGACTCGAATCGTTCCGCGCCTGGTGGCCCTATCTGGACGGGACCCGGTTCACGTACGCGTTCATGGACGCCCGGGGCTTCGGCAAGGCCCTCGATGTGACGGGCACGTACAGCACGGACGAGATCGCGTCGGACACGCTCGCGCTGGCGGACAGCCTCGGCTGGCAGGAGTTCTCGCTCATCGGCCACTCGCTGGGCGGCATGCCGATCCAGCAGGTGCTCCTCAAGGCTCCCCAGCGGGTGCGCAAGCTGATCGGCCTGAGCCCGGTGCCGGCCACCGGTATGCCCATACCCGACTCGGACTTCCCGCTCTTCGCCGACGCCGCCCACCAGGTGGAGAACCGGCGGATCATCATCGATATGACCACTGGAAACCGGCTCTCCGCAACCTGGGTGGACGCGTGGGCACAGCAGTCGATGAAGGAGGTCGGCCCGGTGGCCTTCCGCGGTTACCTCGACTCGTTCCGCTCCACGGACTTCTCGGCCCGCATCGCCGGGGCCGAGGTGCCCGCGCTGGCGGTCGTCGGCGAGAACGATCCGGCGGTCAACGCCGACGCCATGAACGAGACCTGGATGAAGCACTACCCGAACGCCGAGCTGCTGGTCATGGGCAACTCGGGCCATTACCCGATGGTGGAGACCCCCATCGCGCTGGCCACTGCGCTGGAGAAGTTCCTCGCCGCGTAGTGCCGAGAACTCACGGCGGATACCTGATGGCCCTCCTGTCGGTGGCCGGGTATCCGCCGTGTCGGCGTTTGAAGAAGGACAGCGAATTAAGGACGGCGAATATCCGGCGTCCGGGGGAGACCCGGCGCGCTCAGGCCTCCCGCTTCTCCAGAAGCCTGCGAAGTGTGGCTTCGGAAGGCGATCCGGGCTCGGCCTGGTACAGCACGATGGCCTGATCAGGAGCCTCGGGAAGCCTGAACGTCTCATAAATGAGCGTAAGCGCACCGACGTCGGGGTGGTTGAGCCGGCGGGTGCCGTGGGACTTGTCCCAGACCCGGTGCTCCGACCACATCGCGGCGAACTCCCGGCTTTTCGACGAGAGTTCGGCGATGAGATCGGTCAGTTCGGGATCGCCGGCGTAGCGGCCGTGCATCAGTCGCAGATAGCCGACCAGGTCCTGGGCCTCGTACTCCCAGTCGGTGTAGAGCTGCCGCGCGCCGGGGGCGCAGAAGAGTAACCGGGCCAGGTTGGGCGGCTCGAAGTCGCCGTCCTGGCCGGTGAGATCGATGTATCCGGTGAAGAGGATGCGGGCCAGGTGATTCCAGGCGAGCACCTTGGTCTGTCTCCCGAGGAGCACGGCGGGCCCGCTCTCGAAGGAGCCGATCATCCGCTCCAGGCCCGGGCGCACCTGCTCGGTCGTCCGCGGTGCCTTGCTGGCGTGGGTCGGCCGGACGAGGTCGTGCAGGTGGGCTCGTTCGTCCGGCCTCAGTCTCAGTGCGGTGGCGAGTGCGTCCAGCACCTCTGGTGAAGCATTCCGGTTCTGTCCCTGCTCCAGCCGTGTGTAGTAGTTGACGCTCACTCCGGCAAGAAGGGCGACTTCCTCACGCCTCAGTCCGGCCACCCGGCGGCGCTTACCGTCACCGGTGAGGCCGAGGTCTTCCGGGCGCAGCCGACTGCGCACTGACTGGAGGAATCTCCCCAACTCGGTTCTTCGATCCCCCGTGGACCTCTGCAAGGTTGATCTCCTTCCGCATGGTGATACAGGGGCGACTTATGTCATGCCCCGTGGGCGGGCAGACATCGGAAAGAAGCCAGAGTGACGTAGGTCACTCCTGCATGTGATGCATGCGCTTTCCCGTCTGTCGCGGAGTTAAATCTGTGTGTCGCGAATGGTGATTCCGCTTGATGTCGATGAAAATCCCCTGCTCACGGGTCACCGGATCAGCTACGCACAGTCAGATGACAATCGGTCAGTCGATGCTCAAAGTCTCGCACTGTTCGGTTTATTGAGAGAGTGAAATAGGCCAAGATCCCGGAAGTTTCTGGATATTGTTGAACCATCAGTCAAATTCGGTGATAGTGCGGGGTGGGTGCCCATTCGCGGGGTGGGGCTGACAGGGGCAGGCTGGGCCCCTCCCCCAACCCCCCCGGCTGTTGGAGACTTGTTCACATGGACAGACCTGCCGACCTGGGGGAGTTTCTGCGCACGCGGCGTGCCCGCATGCCCCCGGAAGAGACCATTCCCGCCGGTGGTTCGAGCCTGCGCAGTCCGGGCCTGCGGCGCGAAGAGGTGGCGAGACGCGCCGGGCTGGGCCTGACCCACTACATCTGCCTCGAAGAGGGCCGGCACCGTGATGCCACGCCCGCCGTACTCGAAGCTATCGCCCGGGTGTTACGGCTCGACGACGGCGAGCGGGCCCACCTGTACCGGCTCGCGCAGCCTGACGAACCGGTACCCGACGAATGCACCGGGCAAGGCGTACGGCACCTGATGGGGGGTCTGAAGGGCATGCCCGCCGTCGCCCTGAACCACCGCCACGACGTCCTCTACTGGAATCCGCTGGGGCATGCGCTGCTCGCCTGCCACCTCGACAGGGACAGCCCTCTCAGCGCACGCCACCGCCCGAACCTGTCGAGGATGCTGTTCCTCGATCGGCGCACCCGCGAGCTGTATCCGCAGTGGGCGGAGGAGGCCCGCCGGATGGCCTCCTGCCTCCGTCTCGCCTCGGACGACCATCCCCGGGACGGCAGACTGGCCGCGCTGATCGGTGAACTCGCCGAATCCGACACCGGGTTCGCCGCGCTGTGGTCCCAGCCGCCCGTGCGTGCCAGGGCCTTCGGCACCCGGCTCTTCCGGCACCCCCTGGTGGGGTGCATGGAGCTGGCCTTCGAGAACGTGGAGCCCCCGGACGATCCCGGGCAGCAGGTGCTTGTCTTCAGCGCGGAACCGGACACCGCGTCGGAGAAGGCCCTCAGCCGCCTCGCCGCCCGGTCGGCATGGCCGCAGGAGCCCCTGTCGTAGCCGCCCGGCCGATGAGAGGGTTACGAGTCAGCCGCGAGGCGCCTTCGCCAGCTGGCGCGACTGGGCCACCAGCCGGTCCGCGCTGTCCCAGACCTCCGCGTCCTCCTCCAGGAAGCCGCCGGCCAGGTTGCGGGTCGTGATCGAGACCCGCAACGGGCCCGGCGCCGGGCGGCACCGGATGTGCGTGGTGAGTTCGACCGTGGGGGTCCAGCCCTTCAGGCCCAGCTCGAACGACGTCGGCGGCAGCGCGTCGACCGTGAGCAGCAGCGAGAAGGGGTCCGCGTCCCGGCCGTCCGCGAGGGAGAACCAGCCGCGCATCTCGCCCTTGCCCGACGGCGCACCAACGGCCCAGCCGACGGTCGCCGGGTCCAGCTTGATGTTCAGACGGTCCGTGATCGCCGAACTGCCGGGGATCTTCGGCGCGGGGCCGTCGGACGGACCGAGGCAGTCCTGAAGCGGCGGCATGGCGGGCGGCTTCGCCGACGTCCGTACGTCGTCGGGCAGCGCGTCCAGGTCTCCGTACGTCGCGAGGACACGGATCCGCTCGATCTCGGCGCCGTCCTCCCCGTACTGGAACAGCGACGCCTGGCCGGTGGAGAGCGTGCGCCCGGTGCGTACGACGTCGGTGCGGATCACCGCGGGGCCCGGCTGGGACGCGCTCAGATAGTGCGCCGAGACCGTGAAGGGGTCGCGGTGCGGCAGCGCCTCGCCCAGCGCGCGGCCGAGCAGGGCCAGCAGATAGCCGCCGTTGACGGCGCTGATGATCGTCCAGCCCGCCGAGAGCTCCGCGTCGTAGATGCCGGGTGCGCGCAGGGTGACAGCGGTGTCGCGGTCGAACTCGCTGTCCCCGATGGATGCCTGTACAGCCTGTGCCATGGCAGCACCGTACAACAGACAATTACTGAGCGGTAGCTTTTTCCGATTGCCCGGTGGCGGCAGCCGGAGCGCGGTGCCCCGGAGGCGGTCTAGGTCTCTTCGGCGGCCGCCGAGCGCCGGTTCCAGGCGCGTGGTGCCCGCCAGTGGAAACGCATTGCGAGCAGGCGCAGGACGAACGCGGTCACCACGGCGAGTCCGCTGGTGGCCGCGTTCAGCACGTCGAAGCGGATACAGAGCACGATCATGGTCGCGCCGACGATGGCGGGGACGGCGTAGAGATCGCGGTCCCAGCGCAGCAGCGAGGGCACCTCGTTGGCCAGTACGTCGCGCAGCACACCGCCGCCGACGGCGGTGGCGAGGCCGAGCGCGGCGGAGGCGGTCAGGCCGAGCCCGTACTCGTACGCCTTGGTGGTGCCGGTGACGCAGAACAGCCCGAGGCCGGCGGCGTCGAAGACATTGACGCCGACCTGGATGCGCTCGACCTGCGGGTGCAGGAAGAACACGAGGCCGGTCGCCACGAGTGGCGTGAGGAAGTACCCGAGATCGGTGAAGGCGGCCGGTGGGACGGCGCCAATGATCAGGTCACGGAGAAGCCCTCCGCCCAGCGCGGTGACCTCTGCGAGCACTGCGATGCCGAAGACGTCGAAGTTCTTGCGTACGGCGAGCAGTGCGCCGGAGATCGCGAAGACGAAGATTCCGGCGAGGTCGAGCGCGTGCTGGACGGAGGGCGTGAACAGTTCTTGGAGCACCGGACGATTGTGCCGGTTCTACTCCTTGGAGATGTCCCCCGAGCCCTCGGAACGGCCGGCGTCCGCGCTGTCGGCACCTTCGCCGTCGGCGGGCCGGTCCCGGCTGTCGCCGGCGTCACCCTCGGCGTCGGCCTCGGCCAGGCCCGTCTTGGGCTCCGCCCCAGCCGTGTCGGCCTTCGCAAGGCCCGCCCCGGACTCCGCGTCGGCCACGGCCTTCGCCGACTCCTCCGACTTCGGCGTCGCCGTCACGATCTCGATCGCCTCCCGCGCCGACGCCAGCGCCACGTCCTCCGGCGCCTGGTCCTGCGCGTTCTCCGGGTGGTGGCAGGCCACCTGCTGGCCCGGTCGCAGCGCGATCAGCGGCGGCTCCTGCTTCTTGCAGATCTCCGTCGCCTTCCAGCACCGCGTGTGGAACCGGCAACCCGTCGGCGGAGCGATCGGCGACGGCACGTCGCCCTTCAGCAGGATGCGCTCGCTCTTGCCGCCGCGACGCCGCGGGTCCGGCACCGGCACCGCCGACATCAGCGCCTTCGTGTACGGGTGCATCGGCGCCTCGTACAGAGACTTGCGGTCCGCCAGCTCCACGATCTTGCCGAGGTACATCACCGCGATCCGGTCCGACACATGCCGGATCACCGACAGGTCGTGCGCGATGATCACGTATGTCAGGCCCAGCTCTTCCTGGAGGTCGTCCAGCAGGTTGACCACCTGCGCCTGGATGGAGACGTCCAGCGCGGAGACCGGCTCGTCCGCCACGACCAGCTTCGGCTTGAGCGCGAGCGCACGCGCGATGCCGATGCGCTGGCGCTGGCCGCCGGAGAACTCGTGCGGATAGCGGTTGTAGTGCTCGGGGTTGAGGCCCACCAGCTCGAGCAGCCGCTGGACCTCCTTCTTGATCCCGCCCTCGGGCCGTACCCCCTGCAGCTTGAAGGGCGCGGAGACGATCGTGCCGATCGTGTGCCGCGGGTTCAGCGAGGAGTACGGGTCCTGGAAGATCATCTGGACGTCACGCCGCAGCGGGCGCATCTTGCCGACGCCCAGGTGCGTGATGTCGTGGCCCTCGAACTCGATCTTCCCGCCGGTCGGTTCGAGCAGCCGCGTGATCAGCCGGCCCATCGTCGACTTGCCGCAGCCGGACTCGCCCACCACGCCCAGGGTCTCGCCCGGGCGGACATCGAAGGTCAGCCCGTCGACCGCCTGCACGGCCCCGGCCTGCCGCTGCAGCAGCCCCTTCCTGATGGGGAAGTGCTTGACCAGGCCCTCGACCTTGAGCAGCGCCTCGGACGAGGAGACGGCTGCGGCACTCTGCTGCTCCGGGATCTTCACGTCGTTCTCACTCACAGCTTGGGCGCAATCTCTTCGGTCCAGATCCGCGTCCGCTCGTCCTGCGACATGTGGCAGGCGGAGAAGTGCCGGCTGCCGACCTCGTGGAGTTCGGGGCGGACGGTGCGCGTCAGGTTGTCCTTCGGCACATCGGCGTACGGGCACCGCGGGTTGAAGGCACAGCCGTCGGGGATGTTGATGAGGCTGGGCGGGGAGCCCTTGACCGGGATGAGGCGCTCGGTCTGGTCCCGGTCGATGCGCGGCATCGAGCCCAGCAGACCCCAGGTGTACGGGTGCTGGGGCTCGTAGAAGACCTTCTCGGCAGGGCCGCGTTCGACGCTCCGGCCGCCGTACATCACCAGGATGTCGTCGGCCAGCTCGGCGACGACGCCCAGGTCGTGGGTGATGATGATGACCGCGGAGCCGAACTCCTTCTGCAGATCCCGGATGAGGTCGAGGATCTGCGCCTGGACGGTCACGTCCAGGGCGGTCGTCGGCTCGTCGGCGATCAGCAGCTCGGGGTTGTTGACGAGCGCCATGGCGATCATCGCGCGCTGGCGCATACCGCCGGAGAACTCGTGCGGATAACCGTCCACGCGTTTGTCGGGCTGCGGGATGCCCACCCGGTCGAGCATCTCGATCGCGCGCTTGCGCGCGGTCTTCTTGTCGACGTCGTGGTGGACCCGGTACGCCTCGGTGATCTGGCGGCCGATCGTGTAGTACGGGTGCAGCGCGGAGAGCGGATCCTGGAAGATCATCGCCATCTCGCGGCCGCGCAGCTTGCGCACCATCTCCGGGTCGGCGCCGAGCAGCTCCTGGCCGTCCAGCCAGACCTCGCCGGAGATCTGTGCCTTGCGGCGGCCGTACTGGCCCGCGGTGTGCAGACCCATGATGCCGAGCGAGGTGACGGACTTGCCGGAGCCGGACTCGCCGACGATGCCGAGGGTCTTGCCCTTCTCCAGCTGGAAGCTGAGGCCGTCGACGGACTTGACCAGACCGTCGTCGGTGGGGAAGTGGACCTTGAGGTCGCGTACTTCCAGGAAGGCGGTGGGGGCGGGCGAGCCGACCGCGGCGGGCTCCCCCAGTGCGGTGCCGGTCACAGCGAGGTCCTCGGTACTGGGCTTGTCGAAACTGGTCATCCGATCCTCACTCGGGGGTCGATGACTGCGTACAGAAGGTCCACGAAGAGGTTGGCCACGCAGATGAACAGGGCCGCGATGAGGGTGACACCGAGGATGAGCGGAAGGTCCTTGGTCTCGATCGAATCGATCGCGAGGTGCCCGAGGCCGGGCAGGTTGTACGTGGACTCCGTGAGCACCGCACCGCCCAGCAGCGCGCCCAGGTCCAGGCCGAGCAGGGTCAGCACCGGCGTCCAGGTCGAGCGCATCGCGTGCCGCCCGATGACGACCTTCTCCGTGAGGCCCTTGGCACGGGCCGTACGGATGTAGTCCTCACCCATGATCTCCAGCATGGTGGCCCGGGTGAGCCGGGCGTACATCGCCGCGTACAGGAAGGCGAGGGTGATCCACGGCAGGATCAGCGTCTGGAACCACTGGGCCGGGTCCTCGCTGAACGGCGCGAACTCCCCGCTGACCCAGTCCAGCTGGTAGCTGAAGATGGCCAGCGACAGCAGACCGGTGAAGTAGATGGGGAGCGAGACGCCGGCCAGGGCGACGGTCATCGCGGCCCGGTCCCACAGCGTGCCCCGGCGCAGCGCGGAGACGACGCCGGTGGCGACACCGCCGACGACCCAGAGCAGGCAGGCGCCCGCGGCGAGCGACAGGGTGACCGGAATCGCCTCGGTGAGCTGCGGCCACACCTCCTGCTCGGTGCGGAAGGAGTAGCCGAAGCAGGGGGCCGGACAGTGAGTGACATCCGTGCCGCTGATGTAGTCACGACCGACGAACAGACCCTGGACGAAGTGCCAGAACTGCACCAGGACCGGATCGGCGAGCCCCAGCTTCTGACGGATTCCCTCGATGGAGGCCGGGTCGGTCTGCTTGCCGGCGAACAAGTAGGCGGGGTCCATTCCGGCCCACTTCGGCAGCACAAAGAAGATGACGAAGGTCGTCAGGGTAACGACCAACAGCATCATGGCGACGGCGAACAAGCGCCGGATGACGTAAGCAAGCACTGTGCGCGGCCCGGCAGCGGCCCGGAGATCCCGGATTACGGGTTCCCCGGACCGCCGCCCGAGGCCATCACCTGCCCTTCGGGACTGGCGGGTTGGGCGATGGTGGGTTGTGACTCGTCACGAGTGACGGTTACTTGACGACGCCGAGGGAGACGTAGTCGTAACGGCCGTTGTACGCCGCGGTGGAGTAGGCGTTGGTCAGCCGCGAGCTGCGCCAGGTGAAGTTCTTCTCGTAGATGAACGGCATCTGCACGGCGAGGTCCGCGACAGCGTGGTTCATCTGCTTGTAGATCTCACCGGCCTTCTCCGGGTCGGTCTCTTTGAGAGCGTCGTCGAAGTACTTGTTGATCTTCGGGTCGTTCGTCTCGGAGACGTTGTAGTTGCCGTTGGCCACGATGAAGCGACCGTCGACCAGCGGCTGCGAGAAGCCCTGGCCGGTCGGGAAGTCCGGGCCCCAGCCGGTCATGACCAGACCGAGACCGCGCTTCTTCACCACCGCGGGAGCACCGGTGATGCTGGAGGACTCGGCGCCGTCGATCGACTCCACCTGGGCCTTGATGCCGACGGCCTGCAGCGACTGCTGCAGCGCCTCGGCGACCTGAACCTCACCCGGGTTGTTGCTGCGGGCGCTGATGTTGGTGGTGAAGCCCTCGGGCTTGCCACACGCCTTCAGAGCCGCCTTCGCCTTGGCGACGTCCGGCTTGCCGTCACGCGCCAGGATGCCGTACGGGTCGTAGTCGTCCGAGCCCTTGATGGACTTCGGCAGCATGTTCGTGGCGATGTCGCCACCCGCGTCCGGGCCACCGCGGACCGTCTGCATCGACTTGTAGTCGGCCGCGTAGATCACGGCCTTGCGGCACTCGACGTTGTCGAACGGCGGGACCTTGGTGGCGATGTCGACGTACCGGATGAAGCTGGTCTCGATGTTGTCGACGTTGTCCTTGTGCTGCTTGAGCGCGGCGGTGCGGCCCGACTGGGACATGCCCGTGGCGTTCAGGTCGAGGTCGTACTCGCCCTTGATCAGCAGCTGGTCGATCGCCTCGATGTTGGAGTTGATCGTGACCGTGATCTTGTCCGGCAGCGCGGCGCGGATCGGGTCGGAGGCCTTCTGCCACTTGTCGTTGCGGACGAGGACAGCGCTCTTCTTCGGCGCGTACGACTCGAACTTGTACGGGCCCGAGGAGAACGGCTTCAGCTGGTACTTGGCCGCCGTGTCCTTCTCCTTCTTCACCGGGGAGCCGGCCGGCATCGCGAGCATCTGCTCGAAGTCACCGTTGGGCGTCGCCAGGTTGAAGACGATGGTCTTGTCGTTCGGCGTCTGGATCGCCTTCAGACCGAGCTTGTCCGGGGTGGTGTCCTTGTAGGGACCCTTGTACTCGTTCTTGGGGTCGAGGACCTGGCGCAGGTAGGCGGGACCGCCGGTGATGACGTCCGTGGCCCAGATGCGCTCTATGCCGTACTTGATGTCCTTGGAGGTGATCGGCGTGCCGTCCTCCCAGGTGATCCCGTCGCGCAGCTCGTACGTGTACGTCTTGCCGCCGTTGGTGACCACACCGTTCGCCTTGGCGAGGTCGGGGACGAGCTCGGCGCCGCCGGCACCCGGCTTCGGCGCGTAGGAGATCAGCTGGCGCGCGTAGAACCGGGAGAAGTCCCAGGCCATGCCGTAGTACTGGCGCTGCGGGTCGGTGGAGTCGAAGTCCTGCTTGCCGATGAACTTGAGCGTGCCGCCCTTCTTGGCGGAGGCGTTGGCGACGCCCTTCGTACCGGCGTTGTATCCGGCGGCCTTGCCGGCGCCGTCCTCGTCCTTGGAACCGCCGCCACCGCACGCCGCGGTGGACATGAGGGCTGCCACGACAACCGCCGCACCGGCGACCTGCCTGCTCCTCGACGAACGTAGGGGTTTCATTGTTTCTGCAACCTCCGGAGTAGCACGGTCCTTGGCTTGATGCCGGGGAACCTTCGGGGAGCCGCCTGACATATGTGGCAGGGGCACGTTCATTTGTCTGCGGCCGGACGGCGCCGCGGGGGGTGCCGTCACCGGGTGCCCTTGGGGTCGAGTGCGTCCCGCACTCCGTCGCCGAAGAGGTTGAAGGCCAGCACCGTCACAAAGATCGCCACACCCGGGACGACCATGAACATCGGGTCTTCCTGGTAGTACTCCACGGCCTTGGAGAGCATCTGCCCCCAGGAGGCCGTCGGCGGCCTCACACCTGCCCCGAGGAAGCTGAGCGCCGCCTCTGTGAGGATGTTCGTGGGGATCATCAGGGTGGTGTAGACGGTGATCGGCGCGACCAGGTTGGGCAGCAACTCCTTGAAGAGGACGTACCGCTGACCGGCGCCCAGGCTCCGGGCCGCCTCGACGTACTCCTTCTCACGCAGCGAGAGGGTCTGGCCGCGCACGATGCGTCCCACGTACGGCCAGCCGAAGAAGCCGATCACCATGACCAGGACGGCGATGCGGACGCTGGTGCCGGTGAGGCCGAACAGATCGCTGGGGAGGACGGAGACCAGCGAGATGATGAAGAGCAGCTGCGGGAAGGCCAGCAGCATGTCCATCACCCGGCTGATGATCGCGTCGACCCAGCCGCCGAAGTAACCGGCCACGATGCCGAAGATGGTGCCGAGCAGAACGGCGACCAGCGCCGCGAGGAAGGCCACGAGCAGCGAGATGCGGGCGCCGTAGACGATGCGACTGAACACGTCGCGGCCGTTCTGCGGCTCGAGACCCAGCAGGAAGTCCGAACTGATGCCGCCGAAGGCGCCCTTGGGGGTGCCGAACAGCGGGTCGATCTCGTCCTGGTGGAACTCGTTGGGCGGGTGGCCGAGCAGACTCACGATCAGCGGCGCGAAGATCGCCACGAGCACCAGGAAGATGACGACGACGCCGCCGGCCAGCGCCAGCTTGTCCCGCTTGAGGCGGGTCCAGGCGATCTGTCGCAGCGACCGCCCTTCTACCGACTTCTTGACTACATCCGCCGCGACATCGACGGCTGCGGCCTTGTCCGCGTCCGCGCTCGTGTCGTGCAATGGTGCCGTCATCGTGGTGGGGACCCCTCTCGGCCGGAGGTGACCGGCCCGTACCCGCCGCTGTAGCGGCATTTTTCACAACTTGTGGTGCACGTGGAGCTTTGGTGCGAGAAGTACGCGTGAAGCACGCCGTACACAGGGGCGAATATCCCCTTGCTGCGGGAGTCTTCAATGGTCTCGCGATCACCCGCCAGCCCCCCCGGGGAATGTTTGCTCAAACGTGATGAGGGGAGGGGGTTCCGTTATACGGACGACGGCTCTGACTGAGCGGATCGCCATCTACCGCGTATCGGGCGAAAGTTGAGTGAGGTACCGCCATGCGGACCCATCCGCCGCACCCGTCAACTCATTCGATTGAAAGGCCTTTGAGACCCAAGACGCACACAATCTCACCTGACCATCACTACAGGGCACGGAATGTGTTGGGCCAGGACGGCAATGGTGCCGTTGTGTGCCGTTGTGTAAAGGTTTCAGCGGCCGTGCGGCGGAGGGTAGCCGTAGCCGCCCCCCGGCTCCGCCGGGGCGGCCCCCACCACCGGTGCGCCGCCGTGGGCGTCACGGTCGTAGAACGGACGGGCGTTGGCCCGCAGCCACATCGTCACCGGGTCGTACTCGTCGGACATCGCGACGGTGGAGACCGGCAGCCCGTCCGGAACCGCGGCGATCGACTGCTGCATCATGGCCCGCACCGCGTCCACGGACTGCCTGCCGGTGTCGTACAGATCGAGCCCGATGGCGAGATACGGAGCGCCGAGCGCGGGCTGCACCCAGGCGCGGCGCAACGAACGGACCGCGGCTGTGCGGTGGGCGTGCTGCGACAGCAGGCCGTAGAAGTGCGGGATGTCGATGGCGGGCTCGGACATCCGCAGGGGACCGGCGGGCATCCGGTCGAGGCCGGTGGCGATCCGGCGCAGATCGAGCCAGGGGATGCCGACGCCGCCGCCGGGGGCGTGCGGGTTGAGCCAGATTCCCCAGCGGTCGGGGAACAGGGCGCGGGCGACATCCGGGCCGCTGACCACTTCGTGGGCGCGGTTCCAGCCGCAGACCGAGAGCTCTTGGGCGGAGGTGACGCAAGGGGCGTAGCCGACGCCGTCGACCTCCATGTTCCCGTACTGGGCGTCGGGCGAGCCCGCCTGGCCGTGCCAGAGCAGCATCCAGAGCCGGCCGCCGGCCGGGTCGGCGATCGCCTGCAGCAGCGCCTCGTACGCGTCGTAGCGCCCAGGAGTCACCTGGCGCAGCATGTGCTCGACCTGCCCGGCCGCCGCGGTGCCTGACGCACTCACCCTGGGTTCCGCCCCTCTTCGATCCACCCGGCACACAAGTGCGGCGGGTCCGGCCTGGCCATCAAACCAGCTTAATCGGGAGTTCTGACGCCGACTTGACGACTACACGTGCTGTCGTTGGTAGAAGGGCCGCACCCGTTCCAGCATCCATATGCCGACCGGGTCCTGCGCCACATCCAGCAGTACGAGATTGACCGGCCAGCCCACCTGGACCCGGCCCAGCGCCCGGCCGAGCGCATCCATCGGGGCGTTGCGCTCGGCGGCCTCCCAGGAGGAGAGCTGGACGCCGATGAACAGGGTCGGCGACTCACCCTCGATGGAGGCGAGCGCACGGCGGGCGGTGACGACGACGCCGGAGCTCTCGAACTCACCGGCCGCGGCGGCGAGGAAGTCCACCGGCTCCTCCTGCCAGTCGGGTTCGAAGAGCCGCACCCGGCCGCCGGTCGCCGGACCGTCGAGGGGCGTGCGTCCCACCCGGCACAGCTCGGCGACGGCGGGCGGCGGCAGCGGGGCGCCGACCGTGCCGCCCGGGTTCACGGCGATGCCGAGCTGCGGGGGCAGTCCGCGGGCGAATTCGCGGGCGGGGGCGATGGTGAAGGGCATATGGCTGCCGACGCAGTGCAGGAACTGCTGCTCGGAGCTGAAGACCGGGACGTACGCGGCCCCGTCGATCTCCATGGTGGGCAGATCGAGGTCGGGGCTGTCCGGACCGCCGCCGTTCGGCAGCGGCACCCAGATCTGGCTGCGGCCGAGCACCTCGACGAGGCGGCCTCCGGCCGAGGGGTTGCCGAGGGATGCGGCGAGCACCTCTTCGAGCTCGTTCGCCGGCCAGCCGCCGTACGGATGCGGATGCGGATGCTCCGGTGTCTGCATGTGCTGTCCTTCTCCCCCTGCGTTCCCACGGTTGCGCGCCACGACCCTAACGCCGTGGGGGTCCGCCGGGGCGGGTGGGGGCGCGGCCTTCGGCCCCCATTGTCCTCAATCGCCGGACGGGCCTGCTTTCGACTCCTCGAAGCCGACCCGGCCGAGCACCCCCGCCGAGTCGCGGTCCAGCAGCACCGCAGACGCGCAGCCCGCGGGCAGCCGCCCGGCCTCCGCGTCGCCGACCAGACGGCCCACCGCCCGCCGGTGCCTGGCGAATGCGTACCCCGACACTCCGCGGCCGCGCTCGCGCTGGCCCTCCCTCGCCACCGCGGGCGTGACGTCAAGCAGCACCAGATGCAGGCCGCGGCCGCGGCGGCGCGCCTCGCGGGCCAGCCAGCGCCGCACCCAGGCCTGGGTGCCGCAGTCATGTACGACGACGCTCTCGCCGGAGCGCAGCGCGCGCCGCAGTCCGGCGTAGTGCGCGATCCGGACCAGCGGGCGGTAGACGGCGTACGGCAGGAGCTTCGGCATCCGCGCGTCCCACCGGTCACGGGTGTCCTGCGAGTCGATGCCGCGGCCGCGCGCCGCGCGCCGGATCAGCGTGGACTTTCCGCTGCCGGGCAGGCCGGAGACGACCACCACGTCACCGGCGGCGAAGACCAGACTGCGCGGGCTGTGACCCGAGCGGTCTCTCAGGTCACGCAGCACGGGCGCGGGCACCTCGGCCAGTCGCCGAGCGGCCCCGCCCGGCGGGGCGGGCACCCCCGCGGTCGTCGCGTACGCCTCGGAGCGGTGCAACGTCATCACCCTCCCCCATGTCGGGTTACCCACCCTTGCCCATGAAGTGTAAAGAAACGGTAATGCGGCACAACCATATTGCAGCCGAGGGCCTGTCGCCCCACTCCGCCACGATGCGTGCAATGATGTGCGCGCCAACTGCATACCGGCCGCTTGAATCCACGCGGGAGAGTCCTGGCCACTGTGTGCGCCGGGCGCCGAAGGAGCAAGTCCCTCCCTTGAATCTCTCAGGCCCCGTACCGCGTGTGATGAGGCAGATCTGAAAAGCGAGCCGCTGTCGAGTGGCTCCACCCAAGGTGCAAGTCACGACCACCAATACGTGCGGTCGCGACGAACCTCTCAGGTTCCGATGACAGATGGGGAGGATTGTCCTCGCCAGCATGCCCTGGGAGCCACATCTATGAGCAACGCCCCCCGTCTGACCGCTCTCGACGCCCTGCACCGTTCACTGGGCGCGACCATGACCGACTTCGCGGGCTGGGACATGCCGCTGCGGTACGGCAGTGAGCGCGACGAACACAACGCCGTCCGCACCAAGGCCGGCCTCTTCGACCTCTCCCACATGGGCGAGATCACCGTCACCGGGCCGCAGGCCGCCGACCTCCTCGACTACGCACTGGTCGGCAACATCGGCGGTGTCGCCGTCGGCCGCGCCCGCTACACCATGATCTGCCAGGAGGACGGCGGGATCCTCGACGACCTGATCGTCTACCGCCTCGGCGATACCGAATACATGGTCGTCGCCAACGCGGGCAATGCGCAGATCGTCCTGGACGCTCTGACCGAGCGCTCGGAGGGCTTCGACGCCGAGGTGCGCGACGACCGTGACGCGTATGCCCTGATCGCCGTCCAGGGCCCCCAGTCCCCGGGCATTCTGAAGTCGCTGACCGACGCCGACCTGGACGGGCTGAAGTACTACGCGGGCCTGCCCGGCACGGTCGCCGGCGTCCCGGCGCTGATCGCCCGCACCGGTTACACCGGCGAGGACGGCTTCGAGCTCTTCGTCGAGCCACAGCACGCCGAGAAGCTCTGGCAGGCGCTGACCGATGCCGGAGCGCCGGCCGGTCTGATCCCCTGCGGCCTCTCCTGTCGCGACACGCTGCGCCTGGAGGCGGGCATGCCGCTGTACGGGCACGAGCTGACGACCGCGCTGACACCGTTCGACGCGGGCCTGGGCCGGGTCGTGAAGTTCGAGAAGACGGCCAATGGCGGGCGCTTCGTCGGCCGTGAGGCCCTTGAGGCCGCCGCCGAGCGCGCCGGGGCCAACCCGCCGCGCACGCTCGTCGGCCTGATCGCCGAGGGCCGCCGGGTCCCCCGCGCCGGTTACCAGGTCGTCGCAGGCGGTCAGGTGATCGGCGCGGTCACCTCGGGCGCCCCGTCGCCGACGCTGGGCAAGCCGATCGCCATCGCGTACGTGGACGCGGCGCACGCCGCTCCCGGCACCGAGGGCGTCGGCGTCGACATCCGCGGCGCCCACGAGCCGTACGAGGTCGTCGCGCTGCCGTTCTACAAGCGCCAGAAGTGATCTTCAGCACCACACCACGCCCGTTCAGCAGCACTCCCCCGCGTACAGGAGAATTCAGGCCATGAGCAACCCCCAGCAGCTGCGCTACAGCAAGGAGCACGAGTGGCTGTCGCCCGCCGAGGACGGCGTGTCGACGGTCGGCATCACGGAGCACGCGGCCAACGCGCTCGGCGATGTGGTGTACGTACAGCTCCCGGAAGTCGGTGACACGGTGACCGCGGGCGAGACCTGCGGCGAGCTGGAGTCGACCAAGTCGGTCAGCGACCTGTACTCGCCGGTCAGCGGTGAGGTCGTCGAGGCCAACCAGGACGTGGTGGACGACCCGTCGCTGGTGAACTCCGCCCCCTTCGAGGGCGGCTGGCTCTTCAAGGTGCGCGTCACGGAGGAGCCGAAGGACCTGCTCTCCGCCGACGAGTACACCGAGTTCTCCGGCTCCTAAGGACGTATGGCATGTCTGTTCTCAACACCCCTCTCCACGAACTGGACCCCGACGTCGCCGCCGCTGTCGACGCCGAGCTCCACCGTCAGCAGTCCACCCTCGAGATGATCGCCTCGGAGAACTTCGCTCCGGTCGCGGTCATGGAGGCGCAGGGCTCCGTCCTCACCAACAAGTACGCCGAGGGCTACCCCGGCCGCCGCTACTACGGCGGCTGCGAGCACGTCGATGTCGTCGAGCAGATCGCCATCGACCGCATCAAGGAGCTCTTCGGCGCCGAGCACGCCAACGTCCAGCCGCACTCGGGCGCCCAGGCGAACGCGGCCGCGATGTTCGCGCTGCTCAAGCCGGGCGACACGATCATGGGTCTGAACCTCGCCCACGGCGGGCACCTGACCCACGGCATGAAGATCAACTTCTCCGGCAAGCTCTACAACGTGGTCGCGTACCACGTCGACGACGCCACCGGTCAGGTCGACATGGCCGAGGTCGAGCGGCTCGCCAAGGAGTCGAAGCCGAAGCTGATCGTGGCCGGCTGGTCCGCGTACCCCCGTCACCTGGACTTCGCGGCCTTCCGCCGGATCGCCGACGAGGTCGGCGCGTATCTGATGGTCGACATGGCCCACTTCGCGGGTCTCGTCGCCGCCGGGCTGCACCCCAACCCGGTGCCGCACGCCCATGTCGTCACCACCACCACGCACAAGACCCTCGGCGGTCCGCGCGGCGGTGTGATCCTGTCCACACAGGAGCTCGCCAAGAAGATCAACTCGGCGGTCTTCCCGGGCCAGCAGGGCGGTCCGCTGGAGCACGTCATCGCGGCGAAGGCGGTCGCCTTCAAGGTCGCGGCGTCCGAGGAGTTCCAGGAGCGCCAGCAGCGCACCATCGACGGCGCCCAGATCCTCGCCGCGCGTCTGGTCCGGGACGATGTGACCGAGCACGGGGTCTCCGTCCTGTCGGGCGGCACCGATGTGCACCTGGTCCTGGTCGACCTGCGCAACTCCGAGCTGGACGGCCAGCAGGCCGAGGACCGGCTCCACGAGGTGGGCATCACCGTCAACCGGAACGCCATTCCGAGCGACCCGCGGCCGCCGATGGTCACCTCGGGTCTGCGGATCGGCACCCCGGCGCTGGCCACCCGCGGTTTCCAGGACGAGGACTTCCGTGAGGTTGCCGACATCATCGCCGAGGCGCTGAAGCCGTCGTACGACACTCAGGCGCTGAGCGCACGGGTCTCGGCGCTGGCCGCGAAGCACCCGCTTTACCCCGGCCTGAAGTAGTTCCGTACGGTTTTGTGCGAAACGCTTTTGTACGAACCCTTGGGGCACCGCGCACACTGGACAGTGCGCGCGGTGCCCCGCACCGTGTACCCCGCTCGCTGTACCCCGCTCGCTTCTGCACCACCCCGGCAGACAACGGCGTCTACCAACCCCCTAGGAGTTCTCCGTGGCCATCTCGGTCTTCGACCTGTTCTCGATCGGCATCGGCCCGTCCAGCTCCCACACGGTCGGCCCGATGCGCGCCGCCGCCATGTTCGCCCGGCGGCTCAAGAACGAGGGCATGCTGGCCCACACCGCCGCCATACGCGCAGAGCTCTTCGGCTCCCTGGGCGCGACCGGCCACGGCCACGGCACTCCCAAGGCCGTCCTGCTCGGCCTGGAGGGCAATTCCCCCCGTACCGTCGACGTCGAGACCGCGGACGCGCAGGTCGAGCGCATCCGCACCAGCGGCCGGATCAGTCTGCTCGGCAGCCACGAGATCGGCTTCGACTTCGACAAGGATCTGGTTCTGCACCGCCGCAAGGCGCTGCCGTACCACGCCAACGGCATGACGATCTTCGCGTACGACGCCGAGGGCGCGACGGTTCTGGAAAAGACGTACTACTCGGTGGGCGGCGGCTTCGTCGTTGACGAGGACGCCGTCGGCGAGGACCGGATCAAGCTCGACGACACCGTGCTGAAGTACCCCTTCCGCACCGGTGACGAGCTGCTGCGGCTCGCCCAGGAGACCGGTCTGTCCATCTCCGCGCTGATGCTGGAGAACGAGAAGGCCTGGCGCTCCGAGGAGGAGATCCGCGAGGGCCTGCTGGAGATCTGGGGGGTCATGCAGGCCTGTGTCGCACGCGGCATGTCCCGCGAGGGCATCCTGCCCGGCGGTCTCAAGGTGCGCCGCCGCGCGGCCAACTCGGCCCGCCAGCTGCGCGCCGAGGGCGACGCGCTGGCCCGCTCCATGGAGTGGATCACGCTGTACGCGATGGCGGTGAACGAGGAGAACGCCGCGGGCGGCCGGGTGGTCACCGCCCCCACCAACGGCGCCGCGGGCATCATCCCGGCCGTGCTGCACTACTACATGAACTTCGTGCCCGGCGCCGACGAGGAGGGCGTGGTCCGCTTCCTGCTGGCCGCGGGCGCGATCGGCATGCTCTTCAAGGAGAACGCCTCCATCTCCGGCGCCGAGGTCGGCTGCCAGGGCGAGGTCGGTTCCGCCTGCTCGATGGCCGCGGGCGCGCTCGCCGAGGTGCTGGGCGGCACCCCTGAGCAGGTCGAGAACGCCGCGGAGATCGGCATGGAGCACAACCTCGGTCTGACCTGCGACCCGGTCGGCGGCCTGGTCCAGATTCCGTGCATCGAGCGCAACGGCATGGCGGCGGTGAAGGCCGTGACGGCGGCAAGGATGGCGATGCGCGGCGACGGCAGCCACAAGGTCTCGCTGGACAAGGTCATCAAGACGATGAAGGACACTGGCGCGGACATGTCGGTGAAGTACAAGGAGACCGCGCGCGGCGGCCTCGCGGTGAACATCATCGAATGCTGAGCATCATCAAGTGCTGAGCGTCATCGAGTGCTGAGCATCGTCCGCTGCTGAGCCGGTGCGAAGACCTCGGCGGGTCAAGTCGCTTCACGCGGATTCACCCACAAGGGGGAGCTTTCTGGGCTCCGAACGTTTTTTCACCTCCGTGCGCCCGAAACCCCGCACTAGCCTCCCAGCCAGTACGCCCAACCTCAGGTGGCCACATCGGGCTCGCCGCAGCAAGGAGAACAGCCATGGCCGAGGGGCTGACTACCACGTCGTCCGGCTTACACGCACCCCTCCCCGGACCGTACGGCCGGGCCTACTGCACCCGAGGCCGTACCGTCGTCGAGCTGCACGGGGAGATCGACATCGCCGCGGCGAAGCCCATCGGGGCCTATCTGGACGTGGTCACCGCCGTCCGCGGCCACCATGTGGTGGTCGATCTGACGCATGTGGCGTTCTTCGACTGCTCGGGACTGGCCCTGCTGTGCCGTGCGCGGCGGCGCACCGCCGAGAACGGCGGGCGGATGTGGGTGGTGTGCGACCGCCCGGCGATTCTGCGTGTGTTCCGGGCGGGCGCGGTGCTCGAAGTGTTCCGTACGCTGCCGACGCTGGACGACGCCCTGGCGGCCGAGGACTGGTGAACTCCCGGGCGGTCCCCGGCCTGGCCGGGGAGCCTCCCCCAGAGCCTTCGGCCTGGGAGGTGCCCCCCGAAGGATCAGGCCTTGTTCAGCCCTTGTTGAGCGAGGCCCAGAACTCCTCGAACGTCAATTGACCGTCGCCGTTCGCGTCCTTGGTCTTGATCACTGCCTCGGCGACCGTCTCGGTGACATTGAAGTCCCCCAGCTGCGCCATCACGCTCTTGTACTCCGCCGCCGTGATCAGGCCGTCGCCGTTCACGTCGTACCGCTCGAACGCCCGGCGCGCCTCTTCGATGTCGGCCACTGCTTCCGCCCCTTCTTGGTGCATTACTGACGGAGGTCAGATTAACGGCCTGGTGGAGACTTAGGGCGAGGAGGTACGCGGGATGAGCGACGCACTGGAGAGGATCCTGGCAGCCGCGGCGGCCGGGGAGTTCCCGCCACCGGACGGTTCCACAACCGTGATCGGGCAGCCGAACGCGCGCGATGCGGGCGTGGTGGCGTTCACCGCACACTCGGTGATCTTCACGGACGAGGATCCGGAGTGGGTACGGGCCGAGCTCGCCGCGACCGACTCCGACCGGCTTGCCGCCGCGATGAACCCGGCGTTCCTGGCCGCCATGCTGGCCCGCACCGGCCGCTCGATGAACACCATCGACATGCTGACGGTTGCCGGGGCGCTGCCGGGCAGGCCCGATCTCGAGCTTCGCGAGATCGAGGACCCGGACCACCCGCGGGTGGCGCGGGCCCTGAAGTTCCGTGACGGCGTACGGGTCTGGGCCGCCGCCGGCGGAGTGGTGGTGCTCGGCCGGGGTGTGGCCGGCCGCTGGGAGACCGCGATCGAGGTGGACGAGCGGGCGCGCGGCCTCGGCCTGGGCGTGGCGCTCGCGCTGGCGGCACGCCATCTGGTGCCGGACTCCGTGGTGTGGTCCCAGCAGTCACCGGGGAACGCCCGCAGCGTGCGGACATTCCAGGCCGCGGGCTTCAAACCGGTGGGCTCCGAGGCGCTGTTCGTGGTCGGCTGAACAGACGACAGAAAAGGCTTCAACTACCTTTTCCGTAGGGCGGAAGATGATTTTCCGCCCTACTGGATGCAGTTCTGGCCAAATTCCCGAGGGGAATTCGTCACTCTCCGCCGACGGGAGATAACTTCATGCCGTCGCCGCCACACCAGGAGCACAGGGCTCCCAGGGACAAGCGGCGCAAAGGTGATGTCATCGTGACGATCACAATCGATTCCTTCTCGGTCCGGCCCTTCTCCCGTAACTGTCACATCATTTGGGACGAGGGCGACCATGTCCTGATCGGGGTTTCCCCGGGGAACAGCTATTTCTCCGCCCGCCGGATCACCGAACTCACACGCTGGGCGGCCCCGCGATTCACCGCGGTGGACATCGTCTACGCCGATCTGCATGTGGCAGCCGTCTTCGCGTCATTGGGCCACACTCCCGAACAAGCCGCCCGGCGTGCGGCCAAGGAGCTCAAGGCGGTACGCAGGCGGATTGTCGGCGGAGTGGCGGCGGCCGGGCCGCCGGGCCGCCGGATCCGTGTGCGGGCGCTGTCGGAGTTCTCCGACGATCCGGTCTACGCGCTGCTGCACCGGCGGGTCCAGCACTTCCTCGCCACCGACGATGAGTTCCGTAAGAGCTGCGACCTCATGGTGCAGCAGTTCCTGGCGCCCAAACTGGCAGCCGGTGAATCCATCTCCCCCGAGCAGCGGTCCGCCTGTCTCGACTACATAGCCGCCGAACTCCCCTTCTTCCTCGACACTCCGGGGATTCTCGGCGTCCCTTCCTCCGTCTCCTGCTATCACGCGCTGATGCCACTGACGGAACTCCTCTTCTCAAAGGGCGGCGGGCTACGAGCCGCCCGCAATCAGGCCTATGCCGTCGTACGGCCCGAAGCACCTGAAAGGAGCGCGGACGATGACCCCCAATCCCGAGCGGCTTGATTTCCCGCTCTCCCGGCGCGGTGATGTGCTGCCCGCCGAGTGCTCCTGGCTGCGCGAGAAGCAGCCGGTGACCAGGGTGCGTACGCTCACCGGCGACAGCGCCTGGCTGGTGAGCAGTTACGCGCTGGCCAAGCAGGTCCTGGAGGACGAGCGGTTCAGCCTCAAGGACACGGCCGCTCCCGGAGTGCCCCGGCAGTACGCGCTGACGATCCCGCCCGAGGTCGTCAACAACATGGGGAACATCAACAGCGCGGGGCTGCGCGGCGCGGTGATGAAGGCGCTCAACCCACGGGCCGACGGCCTGCAGGAGTGGCTGCGCGCCACGGCCGACGAACTCGTCGACGGCCTGCTGGCCGAGGGACCGCCGGTCGACTTCCGGGCGGGGTTCGCAGAGCCGTTCTCGGCTGCCCTGCACTGCAAGGTGATCGGGGTGCCGTTCACCGACTGGCGGCGGCTGATGTCGGGGCTCGACATCGCCTTCATGACCAGCGTCCGGCCTTTCGACGGGGCGAGCCTCAACTGGTACAAGGCCCTCGGCCATATGGTCGACCGGCTCAACTCCCCCGACCGCACCGGCCTGCTGGCCGCACTGGCGGCGCTGCGCGAGGACGCGGAGTCCGCGCATCTGACGGACGAGATGCTGGCCACCGTCGCCGTGTCGCTGTTCGGCGCGGGCGCGGTCTCCACCTCCGCCTTCCTGGTCCTCGCCGTGCTGGCGCTGCTCCAGCGCCCCGAGCTGATCGGGTACCTGCGTGACCACCCGGAGCGGATGGGGCCCGCCGTCGACGAGCTGCTGCGCTGGAATCTGTCGATCGGCGACGGACTGCCGCGGCTCGCCCTCGCCGATGTCCGCCTCGGTGAAGTCCTCGTCCGCAAGGGCGAGTTGGTGCTGGTCCTGGTGGAGGGGGCGAACTTCGACCCGGAGGTCTTCGAGAACCCCGAGCGCCTCGACCTGGAGCGGGCACCCAATCCGCATCTCTCCTTCGGGGGCGGCCGCCACTTCTGTCCGGCCTCCGGCCTGGGGCGGCTGCACGCCGAGACCGCGCTGGCGGCGATCGTGGACCGGCTGCCCCGGCTGCGGCTCGCCGTACCGGATGAGCAGTTGATGTGGCGTACGGGCTTCATCAAACGGCTGCCGGAGCGGCTGCCGGTGCTGTGGTGAGGCGGGGTCCTGCGGTGGGCCTTTGACCGGGGCTCCGCCCCGGACCCCGCGCCTCAATCGCCGGAGGGGCTGAATTTCGCGTCCGGGACCGCGCCTCAATCGCCGCCGGGGCCTAAATTTCCCGCCGGTCGGCCTGAAAACTCAGGCCGACCGGCGGGCTCAAGCCCGTTGGGGGGTCCCCCCGGACGAAGTCCGGGGGGAGATTGAGGACAACGCCCGAAGGGCGTACGGGGTCTGGGGACTCGCACCGCACTCGTCCTAGCGGAAGACACCCGTGTGGCCGAGCGAGTAGCGGCCGGGCTGCGGGTAGACCGCGAGTCCGTGCGGGCCGCTGCCCACCGCGATACGGGCGAGCTGCCTGCCGGTGGTGGTGTCGATCGCGTACACCTCGGAGTCGTAACGCCCGGACAGCCACAGCACCTTGCCGTCCGCCGAGACACCGCCCATGTCGGGGCTGCCGCCGTCCGGCAGCCACCACTTCTTGGTGAGCCTGTTCTGCTTGAAGTCGAAGATCGAGATGGAGCCCTCGCCGCGGTTGGGGACGTACATCTCCTTGGAGTCACGGCTGATGTAGAGGCCGTGGCAGCCCTTGCCGGTGGGCAGCAGCCCGGGCGGCAGGAAGCTGTCGCCGTCGAGCACCCACACGCCGTGCGCCATCATGTCGGCGATGTAGAAGGTCTTGCCGTCCGGGGAGAGCTTCACGTCCTGCGGCATCGCGCCGGGGAAGGGCAGCTTCTGCCGGCCGATGACCTCCATCTTCTCCGTGTCGACCTTCAGCAGCTCGCCGGAGAACTCGCAGGAGACGACGAAGTACCTGCCGTCGGCGGAGAAGTCCGCGTGGTTGACGCCGTAGCAGGAGACCGGGGTCGACTTGACCATTTTCATGGTGTGCGGGTCGCGGAAGACGAGTTCGCGGTCGAGGGAGGCCATCACGATGGCGTACTTGCCGTTGGGCGTGAAGTAGAGGTTGTACGGGTCGTGCACCTCGACCGCCTTGCCCGCGACGCCGGTGGCCGGGTCGATCGGGGTGAGCGTGTGGCCGCGGTTGTTGTTGACCCAGAGCGTCTTCATGTCCCAGGACGGGACGACGTGCTGCGGCTGGACTCCGACCGGGATCGTCCCGATGACCTTGTACGTGGTGGGGTCGATGACCGAGACGGTGTTGGAGCCGGTGTTGGGGACGTACACCCGGGACGGGAAGCCCCTGACCACCGGCGAGAGCTTGCCCGGCCGGTCCGCGGAGTAGATGTCGTGCGGGTCGAGCACCGGCGGCATGCCGGGCAGTCCGGCCGGGGCAACGGCCTTGGGCTTGGCGGGCAGCGCGGCGGACTTGGTGTGGCGCGCCTCGTCGCCGTGTGAGCTGCAGCCCACGAACAGGGCGAACAGCGCGAGCAGCGCGCCGGCGAGCAGCGCGGTGGTTCTCTTGGTGAGCGGAATGAGCGGGTGCATCAGGTCAGCAGCTCCATGGTCGTCACCGCGCGCAGTCCGCGGCGGTCGAGGTCGTCGAGGAGGCCGGGCAGTGCGGCGACGGTGTCCGCATAGCCGAAGTGCAGGCTCACCACGGATCCGCGCTGGATCTGCCGGGTGACGTTGCGGGTGACGGCCGTGGCGCCGGGCGAGGTGAAGTCGAGGGAGTCGACGTCATAGGAGAGGACGTGCGGGTAGCCGGCCCGGTGGGCGAGTCTGGCGACGAGGGGAGTCGCGTACTGCGTACGGGAGGGGCGGAACCAGCTGCCGATGGAACCGGTGAGCCGACGCAGCCGCTCGGCGCAGTCGGAGATCTCGGCGTACGCCTCGGTCTCGGACATCGATGAGATGCCCAGATGACGCTGGGTGTGGTTGCCGAGGTCGTGGCCGCCGTCGAGGATCCTGCGGGCGAGTTCGGGGTGCTGGTCGAGCCAGTCGCCGACGACGAGCACGGTGATGCGGGCGCCGGCCCGCTCGGCCTCGGCGAGCACGGCCTTGGCGATGGCCGGGTCACCCTGGCCGTGGAAGGTGAGAGCCACCCTGTCGCGGTCGCGTGGGCCGTGCGCGATCTCGGCGGGCTGCTCGGGGAAACGGCGCGGGGCGGGTGCGGGACGGGGACCGCGGGACGGCGGGGCAGACGCGGCGGGCGGCGCCGGGGCGGGACCGCCGTCGGTGCAGCCTGTGGAGAGGGCGCCCGCGGCGGCGGCCCCCACTCCTGCGCGCAGTGCGCTGCGGCGGTCGATCGAGCTCACGGGAAAGCACAGTAGGGGCGAACCAGGCAAAAGATAACGATTGACCCAATTCGGGATACTCGCAGGTCGGGCCGCCGGAGCCCCGCCTTTAGTCAGCGAGGCGATGAAACACTCGCCAAACCCTATATTTATTCAGCATTTACTAGGCAGGTGGCCCATCTCGCCTACGATTCACTTCCGAGATGCGTCGCTTTACTCGCCAATGCCCGAGTAAGGACTTTTGGCAGTGCGGCCTCCCGTCTGCCATAGTCGAGCACACGACCCCCATTGACCCGGGCCAGGTCGTCGTAAGCTGCCGTGGATACACCCCCCAATCCACGGCGCTCCGCAGAAGCCCCCGCTCAGGGGGCTTCTGTGTGTCCGGGTCGCGCTGTCCGGGGTAAGCCGTCCGGGTCGTGTCAGCGGTCGGAGACCCGCATCTCGAACCACGTGGTCTTGCCGCGCGGCAGCAGATCCACGCCCCACCGGTCGGAGAGCTTGTCGACGAGGAAGAGCCCGCGGCCGCTGATGTCCATCTCCTGGACCGGCATCAGACAGGGCAGACCTCGCGAGGGATCGCGGACCTCGATCCTGATCCAGCCGCGGCGGCGCAGCATCCGCAGCCCGAAGACCCGTGCCCCGGTGTGCCGTACGGCATTGCCGACGAGCTCCGAGACCAGTAACACCGCATGCTCGGCGGTCTGCGGGGAGAGTGCCCACTGGCGCAGCACGACGCACTGAGTCAGCCGGCGCGCGGTGGCGGCCGACTCGGGGCGGGAGGGGAGCTTTATTTCCTCGTCCGTGGGATCGCCGAACAACTCCAGCGCCCTGAGCGTCTGTTCGTCCTCGACGGCAGGCAACCACCGCGCCGCGGCCGCGTTGCCGCGCTGCCGCGGCTGTTCCACACCTTCGAGGCCCGCCATGGACCCCATCATGGCCGCAACGAGCGAATTCCGGGGCCGTTCCGGCGGAATAGAGCCCCCGGAATCGGCTGCTCCGGGGGGATCTGACGGCATATGACTATGGCCGCATGCAGGCTCTCGCGCCCACCCTGAGCTGCCCTGACGCCTCGCACATAAATGATCGCCAAGTGCTGCGGGCCCGATAGGACTTAAGGCTGCTTTAAGACTCAGCTAAGCTGCACACAGGGTTGACGCGGACAGCCGATGTGTCCAACTGACTTGAATTCAGAGGAACTTGGCCTTGCCCGGGCCCTCTTCCACAAAGCTGCGCATCCCGCGCTCGCGGTCCTCTGTCGCGAACAGGCCCGCGAACCAGTTGCGTTCAATGGCGAGGCCCGTCTCGATGTCCGTCTCAAGACCCGCGTCGATGGACTCCTTGGCGGCGCGCAGTGCCAGCGCGGGTCCCTGGGCAAGCCTCGCGGCCCAGGCATGGGCCTGCTCGTACACCTCGGCGGCCGGTACGACACGGTCCACCAGGCCCAGTTGGAGCGCCTCGTCCGCCTTCACCATGCGGCCGGTGAAGATCAGGTCCTTGGCCTTGGACGGGCCGATCAGCCGCGACAGCCGCTGGGTGCCGCCGGCGCCCGGGATCAGGCCCAGCAGGATCTCCGGCTGACCGAGCTTGGCGTTGTCCGCGGCGATCCGGAAGTCGGCGCAGAGCGCCAGCTCGCAGCCACCACCCAGCGCATAGCCGGTGACGGCCGCGACGACGGGCTTGGGGATGCGGGCGACGGCGGTGAAGGAGTCCTGGAGCGCCCGGGACCGCACGACCATCGCCGTGTGGTCCATCGCCTGCATCTCCTTGATGTCCGCGCCGGCCGCGAACACCTTCTCGCCGCCGTACAGGATCACCGCCCGTACGTCGTCCCGGCGGGCCGCCTCATCGGCGAGCTCGCGCAGCCGGTCCTGGACTGCGATGTCCAGCGCGTTCATCGGCGGGCGGTCGAGACGGATGGTGCCGACGCCTTCGGAGACCTCAAGGTTGACTGTCATGGACCGAGGTTAGCCCGCGTTAACGGCAACGGACCCGGTGCTCTCCGTCACAGCACCGGGTCCGTTCTCGTCGTACAGGAACTACGTCATACAGGAACTACTTGGTCCACTCCGCCCAGGACATGTTCCAGCCGTTCAGGCCGTTCTCCGGGGATATCTGCTTGTCCTTGGAGTTCTTCACGATCACCACGTCGCCGATGATCGAGCTGTCGAAGAACCAGGCCGCCGGAGTGGAGCCGTCACCGGCGCCACGGGCGTCGCGCAGGCCCACGCAGCCGTGGCTGACGTTCGCCGATCCGAAGGTCCCGGACGAGGCCCAGTAGTTGCCGTGGACGAAGGTGCCCGAGTTGGACAGGCGCATCGCGTGCGGCACGTCCTTGATGTCGTACTCACCGCCGAAGCCGACGGTGGCGCCGTTCATCCGGGTCACCTTGTACTTCTCGCTGATGACCATCTGGCCGTTGTACGTCGTGGTCGACGGCGCGCCCGCGGTGATCGGGATGTTCTTGATCTGCTTGCCGTCGCGTACGACCTTCATCCGATGCGCCTTGGCGTCCACGGTGGAGACCTGGCTGCGGCCGATGGTGAACTTCACCGTCTTGGACTGCTTGCCGTACACACCCGGGCGGCCCTCGACGCCGTCCAGGTTCAGCTTCACGGTCACCTTGGTGCCCGCGGCCCAGTACTTCTCCGGGCGGAAGTCGAGGCGGTCGTTGCCGAACCAGTGGCCCTCGATCGGCACCGACGGCTCGGCCGTCACCTTGACGGCCCGCTCGACGGCGGCGGGGTCGGTGATGCCACGGGTGAAGTTGATCGAGACCGGCATGCCGACGCCGACCGTCGAACCGTCCTCGGGGCTGTAGTGCCCGATGAAGGTGTTCTTCGGGACGAGCGTGGTGAAGCTGGTGTCCTTCGCCGACTCACGGCCGTCCGCGTCCTTGGCGATGGCGTGCACCTTGTACTTGGTGGAGCCGGCCAGATGCTGCAGCGGCTGCCAACTGGCGCCGTCCGCGGCGAGCTTGCCCTCGACCGGGGCGCCCTTGTCGTCCTGGACCGTGACCGTGGTCAGCTTGCCCTTGGCCGCGGTGACCTTCAGCGCGCCACTGGTGGCGACCGAGTCGGCGCCGTCCTTGGGCGCTATGGTCACCACCGCCTGGGAGGCCGCGTTCCCGACCTTCCCGCCGTCCTTCTTGTCCTTGCCGTCGCTGTCCTTGTCGGAGTCCCCGCCCCCGCAGGCCGTGACCAGCACCAGCAATGCCCCCAGCACCAGAGCCCGCAGCGGGGCGCCCCCACGCCCGCGTCCGCGTCCCGCCCCGGCCGACGCCCCCGATATCGGCTGCCCGTTCAAAATGGTCTCTCCCCTCGCACGGCCTGGCCCCGCCAAAGCCCGCACCCCCGCGCGCCTCACGCACGCACGGCGATAGATAATCACACCGCGGGTAGTTGATCCTCCCCGCGAATGTCACCGTTCAGTCCCAACTTGTCCGGTGGGCTCATCTGAACGGTGCGGGCCCTGCAGGTCAGCGAGGGTCAGCCCAGCGCGGAACCGGCCTTCCACGTCTTCCAGTCCAGGTTCCAGCCGCCGAGGCCGTTGCTGGGATCGACCTTCTTGTCACGCGAATTGAAGACCTCGACCACATCACCGATCAGCGTCCGGTCGAAGAACCAGCCGGCCGGAGTGTCCCCGCTGCCGCCCTTCACATCACGCAGTCCGACACAGCCGTGGGACACATTCGCCGAGCCGAACGTCTCCGGCGCGGCCCAGTAGTTTCCGTGCAGGAAGGTGCCGGATTTGGTCAGCCGCAGCGCGTGCGGCACATCCTTGATGTCGTACTCGCCCCTGCCGTTCCGCCTCTTGAAGCCGACCGTCGCACCGTTCATCCGGGTCACGTCGAACATCTCCATGACCACCATCTTTCCGTTGTACGTCGTCGACTTCGGCGCTCCGGCCGTGATCGGGAGAGTCGCCAGAACCCCGCCGTCGCGCCGTACCACCATGGTGTGCTTCGCCGCGTCGACGAGCGAGACCTGCGAACGGCCGATGGTGAAGGCGACGGTCTTCTGCTGGATGCCGTACACCCCCGGCGCGCCCTCGACGTCGCGCAGCCGCAACTCGACGGTGACCTTGGTGCCCGGCTTCCAGAAGTCGCGCGGACGGAAGTCGAGGCGCTCGTTACCGAACCAGTGGCCCGCGATCTCGACCGGCGGGTCCGAGCTGATGCGGATGGCGCGCTCGACGGCCTCGCGATCCTCGATCTCCCGGTTGAAGTCGAAGGAGACGATCATGCCGGTGCCGACGGTCGAGCGGTTCTCGGGCTTGAAGTAGCCGATGAAGCGGCGCTCGGGGACCTGCGTGGTGAAGGTCGTATGGCGCGCCGAACGGCGGCCGTGCCCGTCCAGCGCGACCACGTCGACGCTGTACTTGGCGGACAGGTCGAGGCGGGTGCCCTCGTCCGGCTTCCAGCTCAGACCGTCCTCGGAGATCTCGCCCTGGATCTCGGTGGGCTGGGCATCCTCGACCTGCGTCACCTTGACCCGCTCGAGCCGCCCGCTGGGCAACCGCACCTCGAGGGGGCCTTCGGGGCCGACCCCCTTCGCGCCGTCCTCGGGAACAACTCGGATCGTGTCCTCGATAGACCGGGGCTTGCTGCCGATGTCCAGCTTCTCGCTGGTGCAACCGGTCAGCCCGGCCATGAGTCCTGCCCATGTCAGGGCGACGGCCACGCCCTGCCCTGCCCGCTTCATTACGTGTCTCACGTACCGCCCAACGACCACGCCCCTCCAGGGGAAACGTGAGAGCAGGGCCATGTTGGGACAAGAGCAGCGCGGGCAGAACAGGTGGGAGGCCACGCGTGGGCTGCCGCGGCCGGGACGCCGTAAGCAGCCGTACTCCCCCAGAGCCCTCCGGCGCCTGGGGAGGTACCCCCAGCGGGGCCCGACGAGCCGCGGGAGGCCGGCAGGTGTCGAGCGCAGCCGAGCAGGAGACAGTGCAGGAGGGGGTGCGGGACGACCTGCCCGGCCCATTTCCGGCGGCCGGGGTCAACGGCCGCCACCGGGAGCCCGGAGCCCGCAGGCCATCGGTGTGGCCGGGGGCGCCGACGCCTCTCGGGGCCCGTTTCCGGGTCGGTCCGGACGGGGTGGCGGGGACCAACTTCGCGCTCTGGGCGGGCGGTGCGGAGGCGGTCGAGCTGTGCCTCTTCGACGACGGGAGCGATTCGGCCACGGAGACGCGGCTGCCGCTGACCGAGCTGACGCATGAGATCTGGCACGGCTTCGTGCCCGGGATCCGGCCGGGTCAGCGGTACGGCTACCGGGTGCACGGCCGCTGGGACCCGTGGACGGGTGCCCGCTGGAATCCGGCGAAGCTGCTGCTCGATCCGTACGCACGGGCGGTGGACGGGGACTTCGACCTGCCCGCGGAGGTGTACGGACACGTACGGGACTGGCCGCAGCAGCATGTCGCGGACACCGTGCGCGACGACCGGGACTCGGCGCCCCATGTGCCCAAGGGCGTCGTCGTCCACGATGACGACGACTGGGCGGACGACCGCAGGCCCAAGACCCCGTGGGCGGACTCGGTCATATACGAACTTCATGTGCGTGGCTTCACCAAGCTCCATCCGGGGATCCCCGAAGAGCTGCGGGGCACCTACGCGGGGCTCGCGCATCCGGCGGCGATCGAGCATCTGGTGCGGCTCGGGGTGACGGCGGTCGAGCTGCTGCCGGTGCACCAGTACGCGCACGAGGACCATCTGCTGAAGCGAGGGCTGCGCAACTACTGGGGCTACAACTCCATCGGCTACTTCGCGCCGCATGCCGGGTACTCGGCGAGCGGGACGCGGGGTGAGCAGGTCGGCGAGTTCAAACGGATGGTGCGCGCGCTGCACGCCGCAGGCATCGAGGTCATCCTCGATGTGGTCTACAACCACACCGCGGAGGCGGGTGAGCTGGGTCCGACGCTGTCGCTGCGCGGGATCGACAACCGCGGCTACTACCGCCTCCAGTCGGACGCCCGGACGTACGCCGACTACACCGGGTGCGGCAATACGTTGCATGTGGTGCAGCCACATGTGCTGCGGCTGATCACCGATTCGCTGCGCTACTGGGTGACCGAGATGGGCGTCGACGGGTTCCGCTTCGACCTGGCGGCGGCGCTGGCGCGCTCCATGCACGACGTCGACATGCTCTCCCCCTTCCTCGCGGTGATCGCCCAGGACCCGGTGCTGCGGCGGGTGAAGCTGATCGCCGAGCCGTGGGACGTCGGCAACGGCGGCTACCAGGTGGGCGCGTTCCCGCCGCTGTGGACCGAGTGGAACGACCGGTACCGCGACGCCGTACGGGACTTCTGGCGCGGCGCGCTGCCCGACGTACGAGATCTGGGATACCGGCTTTCCGGGTCCAGCGATCTGTACGCGTGGGGCGGGCGGCGGCCGTACGCCTCCATCAACTTCGTCACCGCGCACGACGGGTACACCCTGCGTGACCTGGTCAGTTACGAGCAGAAGCACAACGAGGCCAACGGGGAGGGCAATCGGGACGGCACGAACGGCAACCGGTCCTGGAACTGCGGCGCGGAAGGCGCGAGTGACGATCCGCGCATCAACGCGCTGCGGCGGCGCCAGCTGCGGAATCTGCTGACCACCCTGCTGGTGTCGACGGGTGTGCCGATGCTGGTCGCGGGCGACGAGATGGGCCGTACGCAGGGCGGCAACAACAACGCCTACTGCCAGGACAACGAGGTCGGCTGGCTGGACTGGTCGCTGCTGGAGACCCCAGGGCCGCGTGGCCTGCTGGAGCTGACCACCCGGCTGCTGGCCCTGCGCCACACCCACCCGGTGCTGCGCCGCCGCGCCTTCTTCTCGGGCCGCGCCCGGGCGGCGGACGGACTGAGGGACCTCGCCTGGTTCACCCCGCACGGCACGGAGATGACGGAACGGGACTGGTACGCCCCGGCGTCGACGCTGGCCCTCTATCTCTCGGGCCGCGACATCCCGGGACGTGACGCGCGTGGAGCGGAGGTGACGGACGACAGCTTCCTGACGGTCCTGCACGCGGCGGACCGGCCGACGAGCTTCCAGCTGCCGGGCCCGCCGTGGGCGCAGTCGTACGAGCTGGTGGTCGACACCTCGCGGGAGGACCAGGAGACGGCGCCGGGGACGGTGCACACGGGCGGGGAGACGGTGACGGTGCCGGCGCGGTCGGTGCTGCTGCTGCGGGTCAGGACGTAGGCCTGTCACCGGCGGGCTCGGCGCGGCGGCTGCGGTGCGGTGGCTGCGGTGCGGCCAAAATCGGATGAGCGCTGTCAGTGGTGAACCGTAGGCTCGGGCCTGATGCCCGAATCACATGCAGCTGCCAAGGACCGGTCCACCGTACGTTCGCTGCTACGACTGTGGCCGTATGTACGCCCCGTCCGAACTCGCCTGTTCAGTGCGGCATTTGTCGCCATCGTGGCCTCCTGTCTGGGCCTGGTCATCCCCCTCGTACTGAAGTGGATCGTGGACGGCCCGGTGGCCGGCCGGGACCCCGGCGGGGTCTGGTTCGGAGCACTGGCCCTGCTGTTGCTGGGGGTTGCCGAGGCGGGGCTCTTCGGATTGAGGCGATGGCTGGTGGCCCGGCCGCTGGCGGGGGTCGAGGCGGCGATGCGGGCGGACCTCTACCGGCATCTGCAACGGCTGCCGGTGGCCTTCCACGACCGGTGGCCGTCGGGCCAGTTACTGTCGCGCGGCACGACGGATCTGATGCTGTTGCGGATGTTCCTGGCGTTCCCGCTGACCTTTCTGCTGGTCAACGCGGTGACGATTCTGGTCGGGTTTGTGATTCTGCTCGGCCAGGAGTGGACGCTGGGTCTGGTGCTGCTCGCGCCGATCGTGCCGCTGGTGATTCTCTGCTCGCTGTTCGAGTCGCGGTACGCGGTCGTCGCACGGCGGGCGCAGGACCAGGTCGGCGATCTGACGACGGTCGTCGAGGAGAGCGTGCTCGGCATCCGCATCATCAAGGGCTTCGGCCGCCACCGCAGCCAGGCGCTGGCCTTCCGCGAGCTGTCGGAACGGCTGCGCGGCACGGAGCTGGGCAAGGCGCGGCTGCTGGCGGGGATCTGGGCGCTGATCACGACGATCCCCGAGATGACGATCGGCGCGGCTCTGGTGCTCGGCACGGTCCAGGTAGCGGACGGCGGCCTGTCGGCGGGCACGCTGGTGGCGTTCCTGTCGACGGCGCTGGCGCTGCGGTGGCCGGTGGAGTCGATCGGCTTTCTGCTGGCGATGAGCCAGGAGGCGGCGACCGCTACGGAACGGTACTTCGAGGTGATGGACGCGGCGGAGGAGTCGGACGCGGCACTCCCGGCCGAGGCGGCGGCCGGGGGTGAGGACGGGCTGCGGTTCGAGGCCGTTGAATTCCGCTACCCGGACGCGCCGGCGGAGGCCCCGCCCGTGCTCGCCCGTATCGATCTACGGGTGCGGCCCGGGGAGACCATGGCCCTGGTCGGGGGCACGGGCTCCGGGAAGACGACACTCACCGCGCTCGTACCGCGGCTGCACGAAGTGAGTGCCGGGCGGATCACACTGGACGGGGAGGACATCGCCGCGATGCCACTGGAGCGGCTGCGGCGGCTGGTGTCGGTGGCGTTCGAGGAACCGACGCTCTTCTCGGCCACCGTCGGCGAGAACGTCCTGATGGGCGCGGAGGGCGCGGGCGAGCGGGAGTTGGGCCGGGCGCTGGACGTCGCGCAGGCCGGTTTCGTGCGTGCGCTGCCGTACGGCGCGGACACCCAGGTCGGCGAACAGGGCCTCAGTCTCTCCGGCGGCCAGCGCCAACGCCTCGCCCTGGCCCGGGCGGTGGTCGGCCGCCCGCGCTTCCTGGTCCTCGACGACCCGCTGTCGGCGCTGGACGTGCACACGGAGGCCCGGGTGGAGGCGGCCCTGCGCAGAGTGCTGGAAGACACGACGGCCCTGGTGGTGGCGCACCGCCCGTCGACGGTGATGCTGGCGGACCGGGTGGCGCTGCTGTCGGGGGGCCGGATCTCGGCGGTGGGCACGCATCGGGAACTGCTGCGTACGAATGCGGAGTACGCGTGGCTGATGTCGGGAGCGGAGTCGCGGCGGCGCGAGGCCGGACCCGAGGTGGGGGCCGGTGGGTCGACGGGCGCCGAGGCCGGCCGGCCCGCGCCCGAGAGCGGCGGGACGGCAGTCCTGGCGGCAGCGGCTGCCACCGGGGAGGACGCTGCCGCCGGGCCGGCGTGCGGCGAAGCCGCAGCCCTGGCCGGTCCGGACGTGGCCGACGTGCTCGGTGGCCGGGGGCCCCGGGACGTGCCCTCCCATGGTGCTGCCCAACTCCCCCCGGCCACCTCGTCCGGCCACGCCGAAGGGAGTCCCCGATGACCACGACCACCACCTCGACCGCCCCCGGTGGCGTCCAAGGCGGGGACGATCCCTTCGACCGGGATGCCCTGCCCGCGCCTCAAGGAGCGACCGGTGCGCTGCTGCGGTCTCTCCTCGCAGCCCGACGCGCACACGTCGTCCTGGCCGCGCTCCTCCTGCTGCTCCAGCAGGCCGCCGTCCAGGCCGGGCCCCTCCTCGTCGCGTACGCCATCGACCGCGGCGTACCTGCCTTCCAGCGGCACGACTACGGGCCGCTCATCGCCGTCGCCACCGGGTACGCCGTGTGCGCGCTCGGCGCCGGCCTGCTCCAGTACTCCTTCATCCGGACCTCCGCCCGCGTCAACCAGGACGTTCTCGTCGACCTGCGCGGCCGGATCTTCCGCCACGCCCAGGCCCTGAGCGTCGACTTCCACGAGCGCTACACCTCCGGCCGGCTGATCTCCCGCTCGACCACCGACGTGGAGTCCCTGCGGGAGCTGCTCAGCGAAGGGCTCCAGGAGCTGATCACGGTCGTCCTCGCCTTCGTCTACATCTCGGCCATGCTGCTCTGGCTGGACCTCGGGCTCGGCGCGCTCGCCGTGCTCTCCTTCGTACCGCTGTATCTGCTGGTACGCCGCTACCGGCGCCGCGTCGCCGTCGTCTTCCGCACCCGCTCCACCCTGATCGCGGCGGTCATCGTGAAGTTCGCGGAGACGATGAACGGCATCCGCCCGGTGCGCGCGTTCCGGCGCGAGCGCGCCAACGATGTGGAGTTCCGGCGCCTCAACCACCGCCATGAGCGCAGCAACGGCGACGGCCTGCTGGAGATGGCGCGCTATGTCATCGGCTCCCGGCTCGTCGCCAACACCGCCGTCGCCGGGATCGTCCTCTGGGGCGCGTACCGCGTCGCCTCCGGCACCCTCGCGCTCGGCGTGCTGGCCGCCGCCGTGCTGTATCTGCGGCGGCTGTACGACCCGATCGACCGACTCGGGATGTTCCTCAACTCCTATCAGTCCGCGGCCGCCTCGCTCGAGAAGATCGCTGGTCTGCTGGCCCAGACGCCGTCCGTACCAGAGGCCCGGGACCCCAAGAACCTGCCCGCACCCCACGGTGACCACCCGGGCCGCGAGGTCGCCTTCGAAGGCGTCACCTTCGCCTACCGCACCGGCGGCGAGGTGCTGCCCCGCTTCGGCCTGACGATCCCGGCCGGCCAGACGGTCGCCGTCGTCGGCTCGACCGGCGCGGGCAAGTCCACGCTGGCCAAGCTGCTGGCCCGCTTCTACGACCCCACCGAGGGCCGGGTCCTCCTCGACGGCGTCGAGCTGCGCGATCTGGCCACGCCCGAACTGCGGCGCGGGGTCGTGATGGTGACGCAGGAGGCGTTCCTGTTCTCCGGGACGGTCGCGGAGAACATCGCGATCGGACGGCCGGACGCTTCGCGTGCTGAGATCGAGCGTGCCGCGAAGGCCATCGGCGCGCACGATTTCATCAGCGGCCTGCCGGACGGCTACGACACCGACGTACGCAAACGGGGCGGCCGGATCTCGGCCGGCCAGCGCCAACTGGTCGCATTCGCCCGCGCGCTGCTCGCCGACCCGGCGGTGCTGATCCTCGACGAAGCGACGAGCTCGCTCGACATTCCGGGCGAACGGGCGGTGCAGCGGGCGATGGACACGGTGCTGCACGGGCGTACGGCTGTCGTGATCGCGCACCGGCTGTCGACGGTGGAGATCGCGGACCGGGTGCTGGTGATGGAGCACGGGCGGATCGTGGAGGACGGGTCACCGGCCGAACTCATCGGCGGGGAGGGGCGGTTCGCGGATCTGCACCGGGCATGGCGGGACAGCCTGGTCTGACGTGGCCTGTCAGCCAAGGGCGCGGTCGAGGTTGAACGCGGCGCTGATCAGTGAGAGGTGGGTGAACGCCTGTGGGAAGTTGCCGAGCTGTTCGCCGGTCAGTCCGATTTCCTCGGCGTACAGGCCGACGTGGTTGGCGTAGGTAAGCATCTTCTCGAAGGCCAGCCGGGCCTCCTCCAGCCGTCCGGCGCGGGCGAGCGCCTCGACGTACCAGAAGGAGCAGATCGAGAAGGTGCCCTCGGCCCCCCGGAGGCCGTCCGGGCTGGCTTGGGAGTCGTAGCGGTAGACCAGCGAGTCAGAGACCAGGTCCGCGGTGAGCGCGTCCAGCGTCGCGAGCCATTTGGGGTCGGTGGGTGAGATGAATTTGGCCATCGGCATCATCAGCACAGAGGCGTCGAGTACGCGGGCGTCGAGGTGCTGAACGAACGCCCCTCGTTCAGGGCTCCAGCCGCGTTGCATGATTTGCCGGTAGATCGCATCGCGGCTCTGCCGCCACCGGGGGAGGTCCGCGGGCAGGCCGCGCCGGTTCGCCATCCGGATGGCTCGTTCTATCGCCACCCAGCTCATCAGCCGCGAATACAGATAGTTCCTGCGTCCCCCGCGCGTTTCCCACACGCCGTCGTCGGGTTGGTCCCAGTGGTCGCAGAGCCAGTCCACCAGTACACCGATCTCCTCCCACCGATCGCTGCTGATGGGTTGTCCCCACTTGTCGTACAGATACACGGAGTCGATGAGCGCTCCGTAGATGTCCAGCTGGAGCTGGCCGGTGGCGGCATTTCCCACCCGCACCGGGGCGGACCCCAGGTAGCCCTCGAGGTGGGGCAGCTCACGCTCGGGCAGCTCGCCGCGCCCGTCGATTCCGTACATGATCTGCAGCGGACCCGCGGGACCGCTGCCACGCATAATGCCCCGCTCGGACAGGAAGCGCATGAACGCCTCGGCCTCTCCGGTGAAGCCCAGCCTGAGCATGGCGTAGACACAGAAGGCGGCGTCACGGACCCACACGAACCGGTAGTCCCAGTTGCGCTCGCCACCGACCAGCTCGGGCAGGCTGGTCGTCGGGGCAGCCACGATCGCACCCGTCGGCGCATAGGTGAGCAGCTTCAGCACGAGCGCGGAGCGGTGCACCATCTCCCGCCACCGTCCCTGGTAGCGCGAGCCGGCCAGCCAGTTGCGCCAGAACCTGACTGTCGTCTCGAACTGCTCCTCCGCCTCGGCCTCGGGACATGCCCGCGGGATGACGTCATCACTGATCTGGTCGAGGGCGAACACCGCGGACTCGCCTTCGAGGAGCTTGAAGCGCGACCGCACGTCCAGGCCGTCGCACTCCAGCGGCGCGGTGGCGGTCAGCCCCAACGACAGACTCTCGGACCGGAACATTGCATAGTTGCCCTGCAGCTGCGCGGAATGCGGTTCGGCCCCGTAGCCGAAGCGGGGAGCCACCCGCGCTGTGAACGGAAGCGATCCCCGAACGCAGATCACCCGCCGGATCAGCCGGTGCCGGGCGGCCGCGCCTGAGTCGTCCTTGACCGGCATGAAGTCCTGGATCTCCGCCACCCCGTCGGAGGCGAAGAACCGGGTGATGAGAACGTTGGTGTCGGGAAAGTAGAACTGCCGGGTTCGCGTGGGCACTTCGGCGGCCAGCTCGAACGATCCGCCCCGGTTCGTGTCCAGAATGGAGGCGAACACGCTCGGCGAGTCAAAGCGCGGGCAGCAGTACCAATCGATGGTGCCGTTGGTGCCCACGAGTGCCGCGGTGTGAAGATCGCCGATAAGGCCGTGCTCAGCGATCGGCAGATAGGGCGAGAGGCCCTCTCGTCCGAATCCGGCGTTCGCCATATCGGCCTCCCTACGACCGCAGGGCGCATAGTGCGTACACGTGATACTAGATCTCCACGGCCGCGGATGCCATCGCAGCCCAGTGGCGCTCCAGAATGACATCACAGGGTCTGACCTGGCATGACGTTACTCGGGACCGGGGCTTCGGCAAGATCGGCGGCTATCTCCTGTCCCGCGGAGCGACCTTGCCGAAGAAATCCCTGAGCGTGGTCTCAGCCGGCGCGCAGCGGGGCCAGCGCCAGGCTCCACGACACGACCTGGTCGAGCGTGGCGGTGAG
The DNA here is from genome assembly GCF_055563295.1 of Streptomyces sp. NPDC002868. Taxonomy (NCBI): domain Bacteria; kingdom Bacillati; phylum Actinomycetota; class Actinomycetes; order Kitasatosporales; family Streptomycetaceae; genus Streptomyces; species Streptomyces sp. NPDC002868. Next base: position 319,018 of record NZ_JBVHDR010000012.1, read on the forward strand.
CGACTCGCGCTGGAAGTCGCCGGGCTTGAACACGCTGAAGTTCTCGAAGTCGGTGAACAGCGACAGCGCAACCTGGGCACGCACGTCGGCCATCTGGAGTTCGCCGGCGATCAGACGCAGGTGCTCCACGGCGCGGGTGCCGCCGGCCGAGCCGTAGCTGACGAACCCGACGGCCTTGTTGTTCCACTCGGCGTAGAGGTAGTCGATGGCGTTCTTCAGCGCGCCGGAGGTGGAGTGGTTGTACTCCGGCGTCACTATCACGTAGCCGTCGAACGAGGCGATCTTGTTGGCCCAGCGCAGGGTGTGCGGCTGGGTGTACTGGCCCATCGACGGCGGGTACGCCTCGTCGAGGTGGGGGAGCTTGTAGTCGAGCAGGTCGACAAGCTCGAACTCCGCGTCGGTGCGCTGCGCGGCGACCTCGTGCACCCAGCGGGCGACGGCCTCCCCGTTGCGTCCGGGGCGGGTGCTGCCAAGGATGATCCCGATCTTGGTCATGAGTGTCCCTCTATGACTTTCTGCTGACCGATACGCGAATGTGATTGCTCCGTCAACTAATCATGTGGAGCTTGCTGCGTCAAGCAACTAAGATGGACGCATGTCCACCGCCGAGCAGCCACTGCAACCCATGAACGCGGACGAGGAAGCGCTGGTGCGCGAGCTCGGCCGGGTGATGATCGTCCTGCCCCGCGTGGTCGACGCCGACATGATGCGCGAGCAGCACCTGCCGCTCTCCGAGTACACGACACTCATGTATCTGTCCGAGGCCCCGCACCGGCTGATGCGCATGAGCGAGCTCGCCGCCGTCTGCAACCTCTCACTGAGCGGGATGACCCGCATCGTCACCCGCCTGGAGAACCAGGGACTGATCGAACGGGTCAGGTGCGACGAGGACGCCCGCGGATGGAACGCCGTCCTCACCGATGCGGGCCTCGCCCGGCTGCAACAGGCATGGCCCGCCCACCTCGCCAGCGTCCGGCGCCACGTCCTCGACCACGTCGAAGGCACCGACCTGACCCAGCTCATCCGCGCACTGAGGCGCATCGCGACTGACACACCTGGTGATGCGCGCCCGAGGAGTACGTCATGAACAACCCGTCGATCGGTCAAACCGGTGGGGCAGACATCACGCTGGGGCTGGACACGTTCGGTGATGTGACGAACGACGCCGAAGGCAAGCCGCTGTCGCACGGCCAGACCATCCGCCATCTGGTCGAGGAAGGCGTCCTTGCCGACCGGGTCGGCCTGGACCACTTCGGCATCGGCGAGCACCACACCGATTCGATGCCGCTCTCGGCTGCCGACGTCGTGCTCGCGGCCATCGCGTCGCGCACATCGCGCATACGCCTCGGTTCGGCAGTGACGGTGATCAGCTCCGACGATCCCGTCCGCGTCTTCCAGCGCTACGCCACTCTCGACGCCGTCTCCGGGGGGCGCGCCGAGGTGATCCTCGGCAGGGGATCGAGCACCGAGTCCTTCCCGATCTTCGGCTATGACCTGAGCGACTACGAGGAACTGTTCGAGGAGAAGGTCAGCCTCTTCGCCGAGCTTCTCCGGGAGAAGCCCGTTTCACCTGGTCCGGCAACACCCGCGCGTCCCTCGACGGTCTCTCCGTCTACCCGCACAGCGAGTCGGGATCCATCCCGACCTGGATCGGCGTCGGCGGCAGCCCCGAGTCGGTCATCCGGACCGCCCGGTACGGGTTCTCGCTGATGCTCGCGATCATCGGAGGCGAGACAGCCCGCTTCGCACCGTTCTCACAGCTGTTCCAGCAGGCGCTGGAGAAGTTCGGACAACCCCGGCGGCCCGTCGGCGTCCATGCGCCCGGCCATGTCGCCGCCACCGACGAACAGGCGGTGGAGCAGTTCCTGCCCGCCTTCGAAGCCGTGATACGAAGCGTGTCCAAGCAGCGCGGCTTCCGCACCCCCACCCGCGAGAGCCTCATGCGCGATGTCGGCCCCGGCGGCGCGCTGCACGTCGGATCGCCCGAAACCGTGGCCCGCAAGATCACGGCGACGCTCAAGGACCTCAACGCGACCCGCTTCGATCTGAAGTACGGGATGAACGGAATGCCTCACAGCGCACTCATGACCAACATCGAGCTGTTCGGCACCAAGGTGGCACCGCTGGTACGCGAGATGATGGGCTCCTGACGCCACGAGCGCCGGCCGCGGCCGCTTACCGTGGACTTCATGACCGACTCGACGCCCGACGTGATCCTGGTGCCGGAGCTGTATGCCGGCTACCCCGAGGTGGCTTTCGGCGGCTTTGTCGCGGGCGTGCTGGCTGAGCGGTCCGGGGCGAAGACCGTACGAGTGGACTTCCGCGGCCCCGTGCCGGTCGGGGTGCCCGTGCGGATCGCCGGAACGGCGGACGGTGGCTGCGAGTTGGGCGACACCGGGCGGCCGCTCGCGATGGCTGCCCCTGCCGAACTGGACCTCGACGCTCCGGCAGCGCCGAGCTGGGACGAGTCGGTCGCCGCTGCCGAGGCGTTCCGGGCCGCGCCGCCCGCCGGTCTCGTCGACTGCTTCGGCTGCGGCCTGGACCGTACGCCCGACCGCGGACTGCGCCAGCACTGCACCCCGGTACCAGGACGGGACGTGGTGGCCTGCGGCTGGACCCCGGATCCGGCGCTCGCGGACCCGGACGGCCTGCTCCCGCCCGAGCTGGCCTGGGGCGCACTGGACTGCCCGGGCAACTGGGCGGGCCGGCTGCTCGGCACCCAGCGCCCGGGCGCGGTGACAGCGTCCCTCACGGCCACGCTCCTGCGCCCGGTCGCCGCCGCGGCACCGCACATCTCGTACGCGTGGGTCCTTGCCGAGTCGGGCCGCAAGCACACACTGGGCGTGGCACTGGCAACGGCCGACGGCGAGTTGTGCGCCGTGGCCGAGGCCCTGTGGCTGGACCCGAGGCCCGCGGCCTGACGCATCCCGACACGCACGCGCGAGGACGCCGGTACGCCCTCGACGGATGGCACGGAACTAGCCACAGTTCGATGTGATCGCCGCGACCGGGATCCGTCCCCTGTTCAACACCCTTTTCACACAGCCGAGTTCGAGCGCACCTTGAAACCCGTTCTATTTCGGGCTCCGGTGAACCCTCGTCGGCATCGCGGCAATGATCGACGAAACGTCCGCTTAACGAACATGACCAATCGGGCAGCGAACGATTTCCGGCCAACTTCTTGACGCGCCCCTGACATAAGCCGTTCAGGGCTGTCACTCTTCCTCCGATCCACGCTCCACACGCCCGACACGCTCCGCATGCTCTGCCCGGCCGACCTCACCCAGTCGCCCGGTACCCCCCTCGCAGAAGGAGTTCGCGTGAGACCCACGCATCGCCGGCGCACCACCGCGACCGGAGCTCTTATAGCCACCGCTGCCCTCCTCGCGGTCGGATTCCAGACAGGCACCTCCTCAGCCGACCCGGCGCGGGCCGCCGCGCAGGCGGCGGCGAAAGCGGGGAAGGCCGACCCCGGCGCCCTGCCGCTGAACCTGACCCCCGCCCAGCGCGCCGAGCTGATCCGCAAGCAGAGCGCCACCACGGCGGCCACCGCCAAGGAACTGGGTCTGACCGCCCAGGAGAAGCTCGTCGTCCGGGACGTCACCCAGGACCGCGACGGCACCACGCACACCCGCTACGAGCGCACCTACGCCGGACTCCCGGTGCTGGGCGGCGACTTGGTGGTCGCCGAGACCAAGGCGGGCGCGACCGAGTCGGTCACCAAGGCGTCCAGGTCGGCCCTCAAGAACGTCGACACCAGCGCCGACATCGCCCCGGCCACCGCCGAGAAGCAGGCGCTGGGCGCGGCCAGGGCGGAGGGCTCGGCGAAGACCAAGGCCGACCGCGCACCGCGCAAGGTGGTCTGGCTGGCGCAGGGCGCGCCGACTCTCGCGTACGAGACGGTCGTCGGCGGCATCCAGCACGACGGCACCCCGAACGAGCTGCACGTCGTCACCGACGCGACGACGGGCAAGAAGCTCTTCGAGTGGCAGGCCGTCGAGAACGGCACCGGCAACACGCAGTACAGCGGCCAGGTGACGCTCGGCTCCACGCAGTCGGGATCGACGTACAACCTGACCGACGGCGGCCGTGGCAACACCAAGACGTACAACCTCAACCGCGGCACCTCGGGCACCGGCACCCTGTTCTCGGGTCCGGACGACGTCTGGGGCAACGGCCAGGCCTCCGACCTGGAGACCGCGGGTGCCGATGCCGCGTACGGCGCCGGGATCACCTGGGACTACTACAAGAACGTGCACGGCCGCTCCGGCATCCGCGGCGACGGCGTCGGCGCGTACTCCCGCGTGCACTACGGCAACAACTACGTCAACGCGTTCTGGCAGGACAGCTGCTTCTGCATGACGTACGGCGATGGCTCGGGCAACGCCAAGCCGCTCACCTCGATCGACGTGGCGGCGCACGAGATGACCCACGGCGTCACCTCCGCCACCGCGAAGCTCGTCTACAGCGGCGAGTCCGGCGGTCTCAACGAGGCGACCTCCGACATCTTCGCCGCCGCGGTCGAGTTCTACGCCAACAACGCCCAGGACAAGGGTGACTACCTGGTCGGCGAGAAGATCGACATCAACGGCGACGGCACCCCGCTGCGCTACATGGACAAGCCGAGCAAGGACGGCGCGTCCAAGGACGCCTGGTACTCGGGCATCGGCAATATCGACGTCCACTACTCCTCGGGCCCGGCGAACCACTGGTACTACCTGCTCTCCGAGGGCAGCGGCGCCAAGACCATCAACGGCGTCAACTACGACTCGCCGACCTCCGACGGTCTGCCCGTGACCGGCATCGGCCGGGACAAGGCCTCGCTGATCTGGTTCAAGGCGCTCACCACGAAGTTCAACTCGACGACGAACTACGCGGCTGCCCGCACCGGCACCATCGCGGTCGCGACGGAGCTGTACGGAGCAACCAGCGCCGAGGTCAAGGCCGTGACCGACGCGTGGGCCGGCATCAACGTCGGTGCCCGCCCCGGCGGCGGCGACCCCGACCCGGGCACCGTCTTCGAGAACACCGCTGACGTCTCCATCCCGGACAACGGCGCCGCGGTCACCTCGTCGGTCAGCGTCACGGGCCGCACGGGCAACGCCCCGGCCGCCCTCAAGGTCGGCGTGGACATCATCCACACCTGGCGCGGCGACCTGGTCGTCGACCTGCTCGCCCCGGACGGAACGGTGTACAACCTGAAGCCGTTCAGCTCCTCCGACTCGGCGGACAACGTCCAGGCGACCTACACGGTCAATGCCTCCTCCGAGGTCGCCAACGGCGCCTGGAAGCTGCGCGTCCAGGACAAGGCGGCGTACGACACCGGCTACATCAACAGCGTCAAGCTCACCTTCTGAGCCTTGTCGCAAGGAGCTGCCCGGGGGCCGAGCCCCCCGGGCAGTTCCGCGTCAAGCGGGGTTGTTCGCGTGCGTCAGCGTCTCCCATGCCACGAACAGGTTGTTGGAGCCCGCCGGCCGCTGCTGCTCCGTGAGGCGCTGGGTGTTGCTCATGCCGAAGCCCATGCGGTTGTGCAGCGCGTTGAATCCGACCTCGGTGACCGGGCCGAGCTTGTCCTTGAGGCTGCCGTTGCAGAGGTTCCCGGGCACGGGCTCGCCCAGCTGGTACTTGGCGTGCAGGCCCAGCGCGTGGCGCAGCCGGTCGGCGATCTCCGGGTAGAGGTCCTGGCCCTGGATTCGGCTGGTCTCGGCGATGTGTGAGATGGCGGAGAGTCCGTATCCGGTGTGGGTGAGGTCGCGGCAGGTCTCCTGGCTGAGCCCGTTCATGAAGGTCGACTGGCCCTGCCAGTACTTGATGATCTCCTCGCGGGTGTCGAGGCCCGAGCCGGGCGCGGTCTTCGGCAGAGAGCCGTCCGAGGTGAGATAGATGTACGCGGGGACCCGGCCGCGGACCTTGGCCACGGCCTTGTCGTACGCCCCGCGGTCCTCCAGGAAGACCGCGATGCCGATCGCCGCCTCCATCATGCTCAGCTCCCAATTGCCGTTGGAGTGCGAGCCGTTGATCACCTTGGGGAGGTACACGTTGCGCAGCATCGTGCCGAAGCGGCCGGAGTTGGGCCAGGAGCTGTATGTGTACCTGACTATCTCGGCGGCCCGCGGCCAGGAGGAGCCCGCCCAGCCGGTCTGCAGCGGGGCGTTGCTGTTGGTGTGGTCCTTGATCACCGCGGACCAGGCGTCCATGATCTCGATCGACTTCTTGGCGTAGCGGCTGTCTCCGCCGATGTACCAGGCAAGTGCCAGGGTGTACGCGGCGATTGCGTCCTCACGCTCGTCCGTGCAGCCGTAGTTGGGGTTGGAGTACGAACCGCACTCGACGACGGCGCGCGGCTTGGCGGTGCGCGACAGTGAGCCGTACTTGCTCGCGAGCATCTGGTCGTAGGCGGACTTCCAGGGCTGGGCACCCGCGTTGACCTTGGCCTTCACAAAGTCGAGCTGGGGGCGGCTGACGAGCACGCCGGGGTGGGTGAAGTTCGCGGGTGCGGCGGCCTGTTGGGCGGTGTCCTTCACCGCCGAGGCCGGGGCTATGAGCACCGCGGCCAGCACTGTGGCCAGGGCCGTGGCAGGGGCGAGCAGGAGCGCTTTTGGTCTGCGCAGGGCGCGTGATCCGGTACGCATGGGGGGCCTTCCGGTGGGGGGTTGCTCTCCAACTGGGTTCACTCATATGAACGTTGGGCGTGGGAGTGAACCCCGCAGTGTGTCAGGAAGCTAAAGGCATCCCATGGGCACGTCAAGACTCAGAGTTCAAGGCGTGAAAAAAGCCAATGCAAAAGGGCGGCGTGGGGGGGGGCCCCCCCCCCCCCCCCCCCCCCCCCCCCCCACCCCCCCCCACCCCCCCCCCCCCCACCCCCCCCCCCCCCCCCCCCCCCCCCACTCCCGGAGCGCCGAGCCGGCCCCCCCCCCCGCCACCCCCGACCAGAACAGCAGCCAGACCCGG
>NZ_JBVHDR010000013.1:0-189595 GCF_055563295.1 Streptomyces sp. NPDC002868
CGCAGACACGACCCGTAGTCCTGCCCCATCGCCCCCGCGAAGACACCGGTCCGACTCCCCCGCAGCGACTCCAGACCGATCCCGGCCCGCTCGAACGCCTCCCAGGATGTCTCCAGCAACAGCCGCTGCTGCGGATCCATCGCCAACGCCTCACGCGGCGAAATCCCGAACACCCCCGCATCGAACGATCCCGCGGCGTAGAGGAACCCACCCTTCTGTACGTAGGTCTTGCCGAGCTTCCCCGGATCCGGGTCGAACACCCCTTCCAGATCCCACCCACGATCCGCCGGGAACCCGCCGATTCCCTCACCGCCGTCCACGACCAGCTGCCACAGATCCTCAGGAGACTCCACGCCGCCCGGGAACCGGCACGCCATCCCCACGATCACCACCCGATCGTCGTCCACCCGGGACATGGCGGACAGTACGGATCCGGATTCATCCTGCTCGCGGCCCACCGCCTCGTCGGCCAGGTAGCCGGCCAGCGCTGTCGGGGTCGGGTAGTCGAAGAGCAGTGAAGTCGGCAGGCTCAGTCCGGTCGCCGTCTTGAGGCGGTTGCGGAGGTCCACGGAGGTCAAAGAGTCGAACCCGAGGCCCTTGAACGTCCATCGCGGCTCGACCTGATCCGGGGACGCGTGACTCAGGATGGCCGCGGCGTGCGTACGAATCTCATGGAGCATCGCGCTACGCCGCTCGCTGTCCGAGGCGTCGGCCAGACGGCTCAGCAGTTGCGGCTGCTCGTCGAGGCGATCGGTGTCCTCAGCTTCGGGCAGGTCGTCCTCCGCCGTGGACAGAGGCAGAGGCGCTTCCGGGACGATGTCACCGGAAGCACCCTCCAGCCAGTACCGACGGCGTTGGAAGGCGTAGGTAGGCAAGTCCACCCGTCGCGCACCGGTTCCGGCGAACAGCGCCGACCAGTCCAGTGCGACACCGGAGGCGTGCGCCTCGGCAAGCGAGGTGAGCAGTCGATCGCTGCCACCCTCGTCCCGGCGTAGCGATCCGATCGCCACGGCGTCGGTGCCTGCGCCATCGGCGGTCTCCATGAGCGCGCCGGTCAGTACGGGGTGAGGACTGACCTCGACAAAGACGCTGTGGCCGTCTTCCAGCAGCCCACGGACCGCTTCGTCGAAGCGGACCGGCTGGCGCAGATTGCGATACCAGTAGCCGGCATCGAGCGTGGCGGTGTCCACGACAGCCGCCTCCACCGTGGAAAAGAACGGGACCTGCCCGGACTGCGGCGCCACTGCGGCCAGTACGTCGACGAGCTCGCTCTCGATCGCCTCCACGTGTGCCGAGTGCGACGCGTAGTCCACCGGCACCCGCCGCGACCGGGCCCCGCGCTGCTCGCACCAGGCCAGCAGTTCCTCCAGGGCGTCCGTGTCGCCGGACACCACAACCGCCCCGGGGCCGTTCACCGCCGCCACCGATACACGGTCCGGCCATCGCTCGGTGAGTTCGCGCTCCGCCTCCGCCGCAGGCAATGCCACCGACACCATTCCGCCCTGGCCCGCAACCGCCGTCAGCGCGCGGCTGCGCAGCGCCATCACCCGGGCGCCGTCCTCCAACGACAGCCCACCGGCCACGCACGCTGCCGCGATCTCACCCTGCGAATGCCCCACCACCGCGGACGGCACCACTCCGCATGCCTGCCATACGGCCGCCAGCGACACCATCACGGCCCAGGACACCGGCTGGACCACGTCGACGCGGTCCAGGGAAGGCGCGCCGGAAACGCCCCGCACCACATCCAGCAGAGACCACTCCACGAATGGATCCAGCGCCTCCGCGCATGCCTGCATCGAGGCGGCGAAGACCGGCGAGGAGTCGAGCAACTCCCGTCCCATTCCGGCCCATTGCGCCCCCTGTCCCGGGAAGACGAACACCGGACCACGGGCGTCATCGCTCTGGGTGACGTCGGCGCCAGGGCGTCCCTCCACGAGGCCGGGGGCGCCCGCGCCCTCAGCCAGGGCTTCCAGGCCGTGCAGGAGTTCGTCGCGGTTCCGGCCCAGCACGATGCCGCGATGCTCGAAGGCGGTCCTGCTCGTGGCCAGCGAGAAACCCACGTCGGCGGGCAACAGACCCGGATCCGCCTTCACATGGGCCAGCAGCCGACCGGCCTGGGCCCGCAGGGCAGGTTCGTTGCGGCCCGACAGCGCCCACAGCATCTTCGGGGCGTCGGCCGCCCCGGGTCGGCGGGCGAGCAGCCCCCCGGTTTCCGCCCCGTCGTCGGCGGCAGCGTCGAGGCCGACGGCCGGTTGCGGGGTGGTCCAGTCCGACAGCACCACATGGCAGTTGGTGCCGCCCATACCGAACGAACTGACCCCGGCCAGCAGGGATTCGTCCGCCCGCGGCCATGGGCTCAGCGAAGTGCCGACCCGCAGGTTCAGGCTGTCGAGCGGGATGGCCGGGTTGGGCGTCCGGAAATTCAGGCTGGGCGGGATCTCTCTCCTGCTGACCGACAGGATCGCCTTGATGAGTCCGGCGATACCGGCCGCGCCCTCCAGGTGCCCCAGGTTGGTCTTGACGGATCCGACGAGCAACGGGGAGTCCGCGGGCCGGGCATGGCCGAGCACCGCACCGAGGGCCGCCGCTTCGATGGGGTCGCCCAACTTCGTCCCGGTGCCGTGCAGTTCCACGTACTGCACATCGGTGGGGTTCACACCGGCCCTGCGGTAGGCCTCCCGCAGGACGTCCTCCTGAGCGGCGCGGTCAGGCGCGGTCAGGCCTTCACCACCACCGTCGTTGTTCATCGCGGTGCCGCGGATCACGCAGTGGATCAGGTCACCGTCGGCGACGGCGCGAGAGAGTGTCTTGAGGACGACGAGGCCGCCGCCCTCACCGCGGACGTAGCCGTTCGCGCGGGCGTCGAATGTGTGACAGCGGCCGTCCGGGGAAAGCCCGCCGAACCTGGCCGAGGCGACCATGCTGTCGGGTGCGAAAGTCAGGTTGACGCCGCCCGCGAGCGCGAGGTCGGACTCGCCTCGGCGCAGGCTCTCGCATGCCATGTGGACGGCGACCAGCGAAGAGGACTGACCGGTGTCCAGTGTGAGGCTGGGACCGCGCAGACCCAGGAGGTACGACAGCCGGTTGGCGATGATGCCACGGTTGAGCCCTGTGAGGGTGTACTGGCCGATGGCCTCCAGTCCGAGCCTGCGCGCCAACGTGGCGTAGTCGTCCCAGATCGCTCCGACGAATACGCCGGTCCTGCTTCCCCGGAGCCTTCGGGGAACAATTCCGCCCTCTTCCAGTGCCTCCCAGCCGAGTTCCAGAATCAGCCGCTGCTGAGGGTCCATCACCATGGCCTCGCGGGGCGATATGCCGAAGAAGCCGGGATCGAATCGATCGACGCGGTCGAGGAACCCGCCCCGTGGCGTGTGCGTATGGTCCACCGTCGAAACGGCCGGATCGTCGAGTGAGTCCGTGTCCCACCGGTTTCCGGGTGTCTCCGTCACGGCCCGGTTTCCCGGTGTCTCCGTCACGGCGCTTTCGCCATGCCGGAGCAGCTGCCAGAACGTAGCAGGATCGGGCGCTTGGGGAAGCCGGCAGGAGATTCCGACAACCGCCACGGCTTCTTCCGAAGAAATTCCGCATTCTGGCAACACGGCCACAGCCTCCACCTTACGGACGGATCCGACTCACCGCCGACTGCGCATTCCGGCCGGGTCCGACTGCCGCGCGGCTGCGAAACGATCGATGCTCTGATCTTTTCCATACTGGAGCTTGATTGCGGCCTTCGTCCCGCAGGCCCCGGGGCATCTAGGGGTACCCCTACTGTTTGACGTGGCCGGACGGCTTTCGATCAGCGCCGGCTCCGCGGGATCATCTGCAGGCCGCCCCGGGGTTGGAGGGTGATGTCGCTCGTCACGCGGGTGGGGGGCGGGCCGACCGGCTCGAATTCCCACTTCCTGCTGAGCGTGGCCAGCGCCATGACACCTTCCATTTGCGCGAAGGAGTTGCCGATGCACTGCCGGGGTCCGGCACCGTAGGGCAGGTAGCTCATTCTGGGCCGTCCAGGAGCTGTCGCGTGGCCGCTCAGCGGGTCACCGTCATCGGAGTCGACCCACCGCTGCGGGGCGAAGCGCTCGGCCTCCGGCCACCATTGCGGGTCGCGGTGCACGATGTAGGGACTCACTATGATCACGCTGTTCTTCGGAATCTGGTATCCGTGAGCGGTGAACTCGGTCACCGCGCGCCTGACAAGGATCCAGGCGGGGGGATACAACCGCAGCGCCTCCGTGAACACCGCATCGGTCCACTTCAGACGTGGCAGGTCGGAGACCTCGGGCAGCCGGTCTCCGAGCACCTCGTCCAGTTCCGCGTGCAGCCGCTCCCTCGCTTCGGGATTGGTGCCCAGCAGGTAGTAGGCCCAGGTGAGGGCTCCGGACGAGGTCTCGTGCCCGGCCATCAGCAGGGTCATCGCCTCGTCGCGCAGCTCCTTGTCGTCCAGCTTTTCGCCGGTGTCGGCATCCTGCACGGTGAGGAGCACCGACAGCAGATCCTCGCCCTCGCCGGATCCTCGGCGACGTTCCTCGATCATTTCGTAGAGGATGGCGTCGACGTTGCTCAGGCCGCGCTTGAACTGACGGTTCGCCGGCAGTGGCAGGTACAGCAGGAACTTCCAGATGGGGCTCATCTCCCACCGCAGGGGCCCGCCTTTGCGGGGGAACGCCGTGCGGATGGTCGATGCGACATTGCTGTCGAGTGAAACATCGAAGAGGGTCCTGGTCACCATGCCCAGAGCCAGCTCGTACATCGCCTCCTGAAAGTCCAGTTGCTTTCCGTCGGAGAACTTGTCGGCGGCCTCCGAAGCAACTTTGGCAAACGATTCGCCGTACCCCGCGATCCGCTGCCGATGGAAAACCGGCTGAATGAGCCGGCGCTGCTTGCGGTGATAGTCGCCCGCGCTGGTGACCAATCCCTTGCCCAGGACCCTCTCCAGGGTCGATCCCCAGTCGTCGGGACCCGGCCCGACCTTCTGGGCATCCTTGTCGAACTTACGGCTGGACGCGACGATCACGTCCTGGACCACGTCGGGGTCGCTGACTACGAAAGCGTACTGATTCCCGAACGGGATGCGCATGATCGGACCGTACTCCTCACGCAAACCGGTGAGGAAGCGCGGTACATGAGCCGTCATTCTGCGCAAGTCCCTGAGCCTCACTTTGCCGATAGGAACCGGCTCTGTGGCAGCGGGAATGTCGGGAGCGGGCTGGACATCAGTCACAGGTGTCTCCTGATGTTGACGGAGGCAGACCGGGGCGGCCCTCGATGCGCCGGGACGGGCATGCGGAAAGACACAGGTCTGGCAGCCACGACCGGGAATCGGAGATTCGCGCGGCCGAACGGGTTCGGACGCTAGCACCGCCGTCCTGACGTGGCGTATGCCGTCCGAGGTTGTCTAGGGAAATCCGGGCAACGAAGCGCCGGCAGTGGCTACATCGCGCCCGGCGGTGACTCCATCGCGCCCTCGGGCGCCCCCGGCCGAGGTCGACGTGAGAACCGCGCCGGGCCTGATGAGCTGACGGATGCCGGGGCGGCCCGGCCCGGTTCGACGGGCCGGCGGCGTTCCAGCAATTCCCTAGAGTTCGGGGCTGCCGCTGGCCGGAGTTCCGCGAACCGTGCTGGGCTGGGGCCGTCCCACCGCCGATCGGCTCCTCGCCTCGGCTTGGCCCACCGGAAGCCGGCACTCGGACGGATGCCCCGGTTCGCCGGCACCCGAACCCCACCGACCACGAAGAGAGCGACGTCGAGTGATGGACCTGCAGAAACTCTCGGACCGTCCTGCGGAGCACGCCTGCCCCGTCCCGGTCGGCGTGTCATGACAGCCGCGATCAAAGCGGCAATCAAGGCGGAAGATCTCAAGAAACGCTACGAGCACATCCAGGCCGTCGACGGGGTGTCGCTGACGATCGAGACCGGTGAGTTCTACGGCCTTCTCGGCCCCAACGGCGCGGGCAAGACCACCACCCTGGAGATACTCGAAGGCGTCCGCGAACCCGACGAGGGCCGTATCGAGCTCTTCGGTCTCAGCCCCTGGCCCCGCAACACCAAGCTGCTGCCGCGCATCGGTGTGCAGTTCCAGGCCTCGTCGTTCTACGAGCGGCTCACCACACGCGAGACCATCCGCCTCTTCGCCTCCTTCTACCGCATCAGCGCCCGCGAGGCCGACATGTGGCTGGAGCGGGTGGGGCTCTCGGAGTTCGCCGGGATCCACGCCGAGAAACTCTCCGGCGGGCAGGCTCAGCGGCTGTCCATCGCCTGCGGTCTGGTGCACAACCCGGAACTCGTCTTCCTCGACGAGCCCACCGCCGGCCTGGACCCCCAGTCCCGCCGAAACCTGTGGGATCTCCTGCGCGACATCAACCGGGAGGGCCGCACCGTGGTCCTCACCACGCACTACATGGATGAGGCAGAGATCCTCTGCGACCGGGTGTCGGTGATGGACCACGGCAAGGTGCTCAGGACCGGCCCCCCGGCCGCCCTGGTCCGGGAGCTGGACGACACGGTGCGGGTGAGCGTGGAGTCCGGGCTGGTCTCCACCGATGCCGTGCGTGAGCTCCTCGCCGCGGGCAACGCCGAGATCTCGGCGGTCGAAGACGACGGCGTGTCACTGACGCTGTCCACCCGGGTGCCCGGGCCGGTGCTGTCGGTCCTGGCCGCCCAGGGCGCGCTGCGGGGCCTGCAGGTACGCGGCGCAACCTTGGAGGACGTCTTCCTCCAGCTGACCGGACGGGAGTTGCGCACGTGAGCATCGATCACACCGAGGAGGCGACGGCCGAGGGAACGCAGGGGCAGGCGGACCTGGCGCCGGAGAGGCGTACGGCGCCGGGGCGGGGATCGGGGTCGGACCGGAAGAAGGCCGAGCGGCTCAGCGCCTTCCGCGAGCTGTCCCGCGTGATGTACCTGGTCTTCGCCCGGGACAAGGGAGCCGTCTTCTTCCTGATCGTCTTTCCTGTGCTGTTCCTGCTGCTCTTCGGCACCCTCTTCAGAGGAGAAACGACCGGGCACGCCAAGGTCGCGGAAGTCGGCAGCGTGCAGGTGCTGGACGCCGTGCGGGGCAAGGACCGCGCAGAGCTGGACAAGGTGCTCAGCATTACTCGCGTGACGGACGAGGCAAAAGCGCTGGCCAAGGTCAAGAAGGGCGACTACGACGCACTGATCAAACAGGGCCCCGGTGGCACGGTCGTGCTCCACTACAGCGCCACCGACCAGGTCAAGGCGGGTACGGTCCGGGGAGCCGTCAACACGCTGCTGGAGCGGGCCAATGTGGCCGCCACCGGCAAGCCGCCGACGTACACCCTGAGCAGTCAGAAGGTCGAGGACGAGTCCCTCAAGCCCATCCAGTACATCACCCCGGGGCTGCTGGGCTGGGCGATCGCTTCGGGCGCGGTGTTCAGCACGGCACTGACGCTGGTGTCCCTGCGCCGCAAGCAGGTGCTACGACGGATGAGACTGTCCCCGATCAGCGCGGGATCGGTCGTGGCTTCCCGGGTCGGCGTGACCATGTTCATCGCCTTCAGCCAGACGGCGCTCTTCCTCGGCGTGTCCACGCTGCCTTTCTTCGGGCTCCAGCTCACCGGCAACTGGTGGCTCATCCTGCCACTGATCGCCTGCGCCACCCTTTCCCTCATGTCGATGGGCCTGTTGGTCGGCGCGGTCACGAAGACCGAGGAGTCGGCCGGCGGCCTCGCGCAGCTGCTGGTGCTGCCGATGTCGTTTCTGTCCGGCTCGTTCTTCTCGCTCGACGACTCCCCGGGCTGGTTGCAGGGGATCGCTTCCGTGATGCCCCTGCGGTACCTGGTGACGGGCAGCGAATCCGTGCTCAGTCGTGGCGGCGGAGTCATGGACGTACTGCCGACGATGGGCGGCATGCTGCTCTTCGGTGCCGTAATGACCGCGATCGCCTGGCGCTTCTTCAGCTGGGACGACACGTAACCCCGCGCGCGCAACAGGCAACACACACGGAGCCGTACGCGCAGGTCTGGCGTACGGCTCCGTGCCGTTGGGCCGTGATGGCCGGTGCCCGGCAGCGCCCCGCAGAGGCGACGAGCGCCGGATGCAACACGACCGAGCCCAGGACGAAGGCATAAGCGACGCAAACCCAGACCACGCGGCGGTCGATCACCAGTGGGGGCTGGCGACTTACCACACCCGCAGCACGAAAACCCCGGGCACCACAGGCCCGTGAACGTGTCCGCTCGGAGCATGCCGCACCGCACGGCTGCCGCGACGCAGGCCCGTGTCTGCGAACTCCGACCGGACCACAAGCCCAACACGCAACCCAGGTCTCACCCAGCCGAAGGAGCCGGTTGTTCCGCGGAGGGATTGCCGGTGAGAGCGCTGTAATAGACGGACTTTTGCTGTTTGGTGCGCTCGCTTTGGTTCTTTGCGACCGACGCTTCCAGGGCGTTGCGCACCAGTGTGACGTTCACCGTGCGCTTCGGGTGTGCCTGCGCCAGCTCTTTGGTGACCTCGGCCGCTGACCGCGGTTCCTGGTGCTCGGCGAGCAGGGCGACGACGAGTTCACGCAGCGGCGGCCCGGCAGGTTGTGCCTTCGCATCTGCCTTCGCATGTGCCTTCGGCTTTGGCACATTCTTGGGGCGCTTGCCCTTGCCGGCAACCGTGTTGGCGCGCCGCGCGCCGGGAACCACTGAGGTCGTTGCCGCCGTGGTCTCCTTTGCGGGGACGGTCCGCAGGGCCGCCTGCATGCTCACCAGCAGCTCGTGATCCTGCTGCAGCGCGTCGAGTTGGTTCTGCAGTGCGGCAGCCTCGGACTTGAGGCGTTCTTGTTCCCTCGCGTTGGCCTCGATGTCGGCAGCGACTTGCTTCGCGTATTGGGATTTCAGGGTGGGGTTGTCCTCCGGCACGACAGCTCTCTTTCCTCGTGGGTGTGTTGATGCCGGATGCTACCCACACTTACCGCGTTTATAGAACGGTGAAGTAGCTGGTCAGTCTCGTACTGCCCGGCCGGCACGAGTGCAGTGCCGTCGGCGCCCAGTCCCCCGTCGCATGTCCAGCCTGCCGAATTGCTCGTCGGGGGGCAGATCGGGGCACTCGTCGTCGGTGTCGACCGCGGCCCGCCACCTCGCGGTCGCGGAGCACTCGCCGGTGGCCGGGTTCACCCTCACCGGCGTACGCTCCCCGCGCGGGCGACCCTGGTGATTGAACTGAAGCCGCCTGCAAGCCGTACTGATAACGGCGGCCCCGACCTCCCGAGCCTGGTCCGTCGTGCCACCACCGGGCTTCGCACGGAAGGACCTTCGGGTTGTCGCTCTTCACGCGCTCTCGTCAGCTGCCGAACACGGACAAGACACCCACGGAGGAGGGCCTGCCGCCGGGGGACACCGCCGCTGGTCAGGACGCCGCCGCGAGTGACGGCACCGGCGCTGGTGAGGACGCCACCGCAGGTGACGCCGTCAGTGACGACGCGGATGACGCGGATGACGCGGACGAGGCTGTCGCAGGCGGCGGTTGGCGGGGCAAGCACCCGACCGCGGCTCGGACCATAACCTGGGTGACCACTGCCCTGGCCGCCGTGCTTGTGCTCTTCGCCCTCCTCCTGCCGAACGAGCCCACCCGCCTCACGCCCAGCGCGTTCGCGCGCATCCCGGTGGAGGGGATCTTCGGTGCCGCGTTGCTGCTCGTCCTGCCCCCGAAGGCGAAAAAGGTGGTGGCTGTGCTCGCCGGGGTGGGACTCGGACTGTTGACCATCCTGAAGTTCCTCGACATCGGCTTCTACTCGGCTCTCGACCGGCCTTTCGACCCGATGCTCGACTGGATCCTGTTCGACGACGCCGAGGCGTTCCTCAGGGACTCGGTCGGCCGGGCCGGCGCGATCGGTGCCGTCATCGGGCTCGTGGTCCTCGTCCTCGCCTTGCTCGTCCTCATGACGCTGGCGGTTGTCCGGCTGAGCCACCTCATGGTCCGGCTCAGAGCCGCTGCGACCCGTACCCTCCTGGTACTCGGGACCGTCTGGATAACCTGCGCGGCGCTCGGCGTGCAGATAGCCGGCGCACCGCTCGCTTCCAGAAGCACGGCCGAGCTCGTCCACGACCGTGCGCGCCAGGTGAGTGCGGGCCTGAAGGACGAGCGGGAGTTCGCCAAGGAGGCCGCCGCCGACGACTTCCGCGACACCCCGGCCGACCAGCTGCTGACCGGGCTGCGCGGCAAGGACGTCATCTTCGCCTTCATCGAGAGCTACGGCCGCAGCGCGGTCGAGGACCCGCGGATGGCGTCGCAGGTCGGCGCGTTGCTGGCGGACGGGACCAGTCGGCTGCGCGCGGCCGGGTTCTCTTCCCAAAGCGCCTTCCTCACCTCGCCGACAGCGGGCGGCGGCAGCTGGCTGGCCCACTCCACGTTCATGTCCGGCCTGTGGATCAAGAACCAGAAGCGCTACGACAGCGTCACCTCAAGCGACCGCATGGCCCTCACCGGCGCCTTCCAGCGCGCAGGCGCCTGGCGGACGGTCGGGATCATGCCGGGCGTCACCCGGGCCTGGCCGGAGGGGCAGTTCTACGGCCTCGACAGCATCTACGACTCCCGGTACCTCGGCTACAAAGGCCCGAACTTCAGCTGGGCACCCGTACCCGACCAGTACAGCCTGTCCGCCTTCGAACGCCTGGAGCACGGCAAGCCAGGCCGCGAGCCGATGATGGCGGAGATCATCCTCGTCTCCAGCCACAACCCCTGGGCGCCCATCCCCAAGATGATCGGCTGGGACGAGGTCGGTGACGGCTCGGTCTACGACGCCATCAACAAGGCGGGCAAGGACCCCAAAGAGGTGTGGAGGGACCCCAAAAAGGTGCGCACCGAGTACCGGCGTTCCATCGAGTACTCACTGAACAGCCTCATCTCCTACGTGGAGAAGTACGGCGACGACGACACCGTCCTCGTCTTCCTCGGCGACCACCAGCCCGCCCCGATAGTCACCGGCGAGGACGCCGGCCGGGACGTACCGATCGCGATCGTCGCCCATGATCCGGCCGTCATGAACCAGATTTCCGGCTGGGGCTGGCAGGACGGCCTGAAGCCCGGCCCGAAGGCCCCGGTCTGGCGGATGGACACCTTCCGCGACCGCTTCCTGACCGCCTACGGCCCGCAGCCCGGCCCCAGCCCGTCCCCGCCAAGGCGGTAACCGCCGGGGGCACACCGGTGGGCTACGCGTCCACTGTGCTCCGCGCAGCAGCCGGCTCTTCCGCTGCGGACTCCTTCTTGACGGTGCTGTAGTAGACGGACTTCTGCTGCTTGGTCCGCTCGCTTTGGTTCTTGGCCACTGATGCCTCGAGGGCGTTGCGAACTACAGTGACGCTCAGCGTGCGTTCGGGGTGTGTCTGTGCCAGCTCTTGGGCGACTTCGGCTGCCGACCTTGGCTCCTGGTGCCCGGCAAGGACGGCGACGACAAGTTCCCGCAGTGGAGGCGCGCTCTTGTTCGCCTTCGCTTCGGTCTTCGGCTTTGCCGTCTTGCTGGGGCGCTTGTCGGTGTCGGTGCTTGTCTTTGTGCGCCGTGCCCCGGGAACCGTCGCCGTCTTGGCCGCCTTGGCCTGCTTCACGGGTGGAGTGCCCAGGGTCGCCTGCAAACTCACCAGCAGCTCGTGGTCTTTCTGGAGTGCTTCAAGCCGGGCCTGCAGTGCGGCAGCCTCGGACCTGATGTGTTCTTGTTCTCTGCTGTTGCGCTCCAGATCGGCATCGACCTGCTTGGCGTATTGGAACTGCAGAGTGGGATTGCCCTCGGGCATGACAGCTCACCTTCCTTGTACAACTGTTGGGGGCGGATGCTACCCACACCTGTCGCTCTTGCAGAACACCGTGGAACTGGCTGACCTGCCAACGGGGGCGGAAGTGCCGTCCAGCCTCCGCTTCGGCGCAGACGAGAAGACCTCAACTCGCTACGCCAACTCAGCACACTTCCACGACAGTTCCGCGAACTGCCGAGGGTGCTGTGCCACGGCCCCTCGACACCGCGCCCCCCGCCACGAGAATGGAGGCACGCGGACGGACGTGAGGGGGCGCCATGTCGGCGTATCTGTGGCGAGGGAGCGGTCGCGGACAGGGCTGGCTTCGCTATCTGGCCGCGGTCGCGGCCGGCGCGCTCGCGCTGATGCTCGCCGCCATCTGGACGTCCGGACCGCTCGCCACCGGCATCGGCGCGGCGGTCACCACGGTGTACAGCCTGATGGCCGACTTGCTGCGCCCACAGCGGGGGCAGCACGACAGTGGCGAGCTGCTGCGCTCCAGGTCGGGCCGGATACCGCGGGTCCGGCACGTGAACCGTCCGGAACTCGCGGGGGTGCACGCCGCCGAACCGGACCCGGCAACGGACGGGATCGGCCCGCCGCCCTATATAGAGCGCGATCTCGAACCGGAGTTGCGCCGGGCGCTGGCGCGGGCGCCCTTCGTGCTCGTCGTCGGGGAGTCAACGGCGGGCAAGACCAGGCTCGCCTACGAGGTCGCCCGGTCCTGCTTCCCCGCCCACGCCTTCGTCCGTCCCATGACCCGCGCGGCACTCCCGCAGGCGTTCCGGACGGCCCGGCGCCGACGCCGGGCCGTCCTGTGGCTGGACGACATCGAGGACCATCTGGGCGCCTCGGGGCTGACCGTTGCCGCGCTCGCCGGACTGCTCGACGCGCGCCCCGGACGGGTCGTCGTACTGGCGACCATGCGGTCGGAGGAGCACCGCCGCTACGACGCCCGTGAGGAGAGCCGGCTGACCGGCTCCGACCGCGACGCCTGGCGCGTCCAGCGCGAGGTGCTGCGCCTGGCGGTCACCATCCGCCTCGCACGGCGGTGGTCCGCCGCCGAATGCCGTCGGGCGGAGCCCTATCGCGACGATCCACGGATCGGGCAGGCCCTGAATGGGTGCGACCGCTTCGGCATTGCCGAGATCATCGCGGCCGGGCCGGAGTTGCTGGCCTCCTGGCAGAACGCCTGGGCGCCGGGGGCGAACCCGCGCGGCGCGGCCGTGGTGGCGACTGCGGTCGACTGCCGTCGAGCCGGTCTGCGACGCCCGGTGACCCGGGACTGGCTGCGCGACCTGCACACGCCGTACCTGGACGGACGGGGCGGCGGCGACCTGCAGCCCGAGGACTTCGACGACGCGATGCGCTGGGCCTGCCAGGCCGCCTACGCCACCAGCGGATTGCTGATCGGCAACTACAGCCAGGGGTATCTCGCCTTCGACTACCTGATGAACGCACCCGACCTGCCCCCGGTGCCCGACCACCTCTGGGACGCGCTCCTCCTCCGGGTCACCCCCGCCGACGCCTACGACCTGGGCCTCGTCGCGCATCAGGAGGCACGGCTCACCCGGGCGACCGTCGCGCTGGAGCGCGCCCGACGGGCAGGTGTCCCGGGTGCGGAGTTCTCGCTCGCCATCGCCGTCGGGGACGCCGGGCAGCCGCGCCGGGCGGTCGCGGCACTGGAGCGCATTACCCGGCAGCGGAGCGCCGCCCTGGGGCCGGGCCACCCCGACACCCTGGCCGCCCGGCACCAACTCGCCTTCTTCATGGGCGAAACGGAGAACCCCCGGCTGGCTGCCGCCCTGTTCCGGGCACTGGTCGACGACACCACGCGGGAGCTGGGACCCGACCACCCCGACACCCTCGCGGCCCGGCACCAACTCGCCTACAACACCGGCGAGGACGAGGCCCCCGACCAGGCGGTGCGGCAGCTGCGCGCGTTGCTCGACGACCGATTACGTGTCCATGGACCGGTCCACACGCAGACGCTCGCCACCCGGCGCAGCCTCATCTGGTTCACAGGAGTACACGGTGACCTCGCACGGGCCGAGCGGGAGATGCACGACCTGCTGACCGACGCGCTGCGCAGCCTCGGTCCCACGGACCCTCACACGCTGGCCGTCCGGAGCAGCCTGGCCTCGTTCGCGGCCCGTGCCGGCCGGACCGAGGAGGCATGTGCCGGCTTCGCCCAGCTGGCAGCCGACCGCACCACGCTCCTCGGAGCCGACCATCCGCACGTCCTCCACACCCGACTCGACCTGGCCCGGGCCCTGGCGGCAGCGGGCCGGCCGGAGCAAGCCGGCCATGAGCTGGAACGCGTCGCCGAGGACGCGCGCCGCATCCTGGAGCCGGGCCACCGGCACCTGAGGATCGCCGAGGAATTGCTGCGCGAACTCAGGAGCTCGTGAGGATGACGAGTTGCTGGGTCGCTCGGGTCATCGCGACATAGCGGTCGACCGCTCCTTCGATGCCCTTGCCGAACGCCTCTGGGTCGATGAGGACGACCAGGTCGAACTCGAGCCCCTTCGACAGCTCCGGGGTCAGCGACCGGACGCGGGACGTCGTCCTGAATGTGGGATCGCCGATGACGCAGGCGATCCCGTCGGCATGTGCGGCGAGCCAGGTGTCGAGGATCGAGCTCAGATCCGAAGCAGATCCGTGTACGACGGGGACGTCGTTGCTGCGGATGGAGGTCGGCACGTTGGCGTCCGGGAGCACGGCCCGGATGACCGGTTCGGCTTCCGCCATGATTTCTTCCGGCGTCCGGTAGTTGATGCTCAGGGAGGCCAGGTTGATCCGGTCGAGCCCGATCCGCTCGAGCCGTTCCTGCCACGACTCCGTGAACCCGTGCCTGGCCTGGGCGCGATCCCCGACGATGGTGAAGCTCCGGGACGGGCACCGGAGCAGCAACATCTGCCACTCTGCGTCGGTCAGTTCCTGAGCCTCGTCCACGACGATGTGCGCGAACGGGCCGGCGAGCAGGTCCGGTTCGGTGCCGGGCGATGCGCTCTCGTCGACCAGGGTGTCCTGCAGGTCCTGTCCGCGCAGCATCGTCACCGCACCTTCACCGTCGGCATCGGCCTCGAGCAGGGCGTCGATGACGTTGGCCATGTGATCGCGTTCGGCGGCGACAGAGGCGTTGTGCCGACGCTTACGTCGTGACGCCTCCGGGTCGCCGAGCCGCTGCCGTGCTGCGTCCAGGAGCGGCAGGTCGGACACCGTCCAGGCCTGGGCATCCCCGCGCTGCAGCTGCTGAACGTCATCGGGGCTGAGCCAGGGAGCGCACTTCCGCAGGTAGGCGGGTACCGACCACAGGTCTCCGACGAGGTCAGCCGCTTCGAGCAGCGGCCATGCGCGGTTGAAGGTCGTGAGCAGCTCCCTGTTCTGCAGCAGCGACTTGCGGAGCAGGTCGGCCGGGGCGTCGCCGTCGTGCTTGTCCACCAGGATCGTGACCAGCTCCTCCCAGATCTGGTCGCGCGCCTCGTTGTGCGGAGTACCAGGGTCTGCTGCTTCGAACGCCGCGGCCCAATCGTCGGCGCTCAGCCAGATGTCGGACCAGTGGGTCGTGACCGTCATCCCCTTGGTGGGCGGCTCCTCGTAGAACCTGACGGCCGGCTCGATCGCCTTCATCAGGTTCGCGGACGACTTCAGGAGGGCCACGTTCGGGTCGGCCTCGATCGCTGCTCCGGCTCCCTCGGCGACGAGGTCCCGCAGCGTGCAGGTCTGCACGCCCTCCTCTCCGAGGCTGGGAAGGACGTCGGCGACGTAGCCCAGGTAGGGCTGGTGCGGACCGACGAACAGCACGCCGCCCCGGCGGTGACCGAGGCGAGGGTCGGAGTAGAGGAGGTAGGCGGAGCGGTGCAGAGCGACGACGGTCTTCCCCGTACCCGGACCGCCGTCGACGACGAGAGCGCCGCGGGATCCCGCGCGGATGATGGCGTCCTGGTCGGCCTGGATGGTGCCGAGCACGTCTCGCATCCGTGGCGACCGGTTGCTGCCCAGGCTGGCGATGAAGGCGGACTGGTCGTCGAGCGCGGCGTGCCCGACGAACCCGTCCGGGGTGAACACCTCGTCCCAGTAGTCGCTGGTCCGGCCGCGGGTCCAGCGATACCTGCGACGGCTTGCCAGACCCATCGGGTTGGCGTGGGTGGCTCCGAAGAACGGCTCAGCCGCGGGGGAACGCCAGTCGAGCAGCAGCCGACGACCCGCGCTGTCCTTGAGGCCAAGCCGTCCGACGTACACGGGCTCGGGGTTGTCTGCGCTGACCATGTGTCCGAGGCACAGGTCCAAACCGAAGCGACGCAGTGCGCGCAGGCGAGCGGTCAGCCGGTGGATCTCCATGTCCCGGTCCATCGCCTGCCGGCCTACGCCGCCGGGCGCCTTGAGCTCGGCATCGAGGCGGTCGGACAGATCGGCGATCGACTGCTCGAGGCACTCCGCGATGGCCGCGAAGTGCTGCTCATCGCCGGCGATCAGCGTCGGGTCGGCCTTGGGAGAGAGGTGGTCGGGAAGGTCGAACGCGCTGGTAGTCAGGGGGTTCACTTCATAAGCTCCGATCTGCGGCCGCTTGCAACCATTGCGCGCAGCAAGGCGCCTGGACCGGCGTGACGAACCTGGTGGCCATGACGAGCAACGCTCCGCCTGTCGTGGACCCCGTGGCCGTTGTCGGTTCAGGTCGCCAGGGTTTGCAGGTTCTCGTGTTCTGGGTCCTGGCTCGACGATCCCGTGTGGTTCACGCGGACATGGGCGGCCTTTCTCGGCTGATCGCGTCGAGCAGCATCGTCGCGGCCACCGTCGTCCCGTCGGTGCGGATCGTGCCGGCCACGGCGGTCGCTCGTGCGCGGGTCTCGGGGGCCAGGGCAGTCCTGAGCGCGGCCGACAGGGACTCGAAGGTCGGAGTCGGACCCTCGTGTGCCGCGCCGATGCCCAGGTCGGCCACCCGGCCGGCCCAGTACGGCTGGTCCGCCATCTGGGGTACCACCACCTGGGGCGCGCCGGCCCGGGCGGCCGTCGTCGTCGTACCCGCGCCGCCGTGGTGCACGACGGCAGCCACCCGACGGAACAGTGCCTGCTGGTTGACCTCGCCGACGGCGAAGCAGTCGTCCTGGTCGTCGATCAGGGCCAGGTCGGCCCAGCCGCGGGAGACGAGTGCGCGGCGGCCCTGCGCGCGTACCGCCTCGATGACCACCCGGTCGACGTCCTCCGAGTCACGCATGGGCATGCTGCCGAAGCCCACGTACACCGGTGGTGTGCCGGCGTCCAGGAACGCCACCAACTCGGCCGGGAGCGGGCGTTCGTCCGGCCGGATCCACGCGCCGGTCTGCACCACGTCGAGGTCCGCCGGCTCCAGCCACGGACCCAGGGTCGGGTCCGCCGCCAGCCACGGCTGGTCGGTGAAGACGTGGTCGCGGACGTTGTCCACCGGTGGCAGGCCGATCGACGCCCGGTGGGTGTTGATCGCCTCGCCGAACAACGCGTTCATGTTCTCGGTGTTCAGGTCCCACAGCTCCCGGTTGTCGGTCACGTCCGGTGGGAGCGGCCGGCCCGGCCAAGCGAGCGGCGGGTGGTGCGGCGACGGCAGGTAGGACGGAAAGAAGGCCGCGAACACGTAGGGGATGCCCAGCTTCTCGGCCACCGACCGCGCGGCGGCCGCGGCCGGAATCAAGCCGGTCGCCACCACCGCATCACACCCCTCGGCCACCGCGGCGACCGCGTCGAACTGCGCGGCGACCAACGCGGCCGCGCGCTGGGGCAGGCCCGCCGCCGGCTGCGGCGCCGCGGTCACCATCGCGCGCACCGGCGAGCCGACCGGCACCATCTCCACGCCGACAGCGGCCAGCCGCGCCGCGAACTCCTCGTCCTGCGGCGCGCACACCCGCACCTCCGCGCCGAGTGCCCGCAACTGCACCGCGAGTCCCACCATCGGTTCGACGTCCCCGCGCGACCCGTACGTAGACAACAACACACGCACTTCGTGACTCTCCCATTTCCGTAGGTTCTGGCCTCGGCCGACGATTCTGCGGTATGACCCGGGTCTTGCCGCAAGGCCCCCCATGCGCTATATGTTGAGAGTGGAAAGGAGTGGGTACTCCCCTTTCCCTTCATCGTCCGCTGTGGTCGGACAACCTCCTCGCGAAGCGGCGGCACGCCGCCGCTTACACCCCGGCCGGTGCCGGACCGGCTCTGTCTTCAGGGCATCCTGTACGTCCTGCACAACGACATCGCCTGGCAACCGCTGCCGCCCGAGCCGGGGTTCGGCTCCGGACAGACCTGCCGGCGCCGCCTGGAGCGGTGGCGGGCGGGGGTCTTCGACCGGCCGCCCCGGCGCGGGCGCCCGTCGCCGTATCACCAGGTCAGGACGGGCCAGACCGGGCACCCGCGTCGGCCCCTGTCAGCCGCAGTTGCAGCCAGCAGGAGAGCCGGACGTCGGGGTGGTCGAGGTCGATCCCGAACAGCTCGCGGGCGCGGCGGAGCCGGTATTTGAGGGTGTTGGGGTGGATGGTCAGCCGTTTCGCGGCCTCGCCCACGTGGCCGACCGCGTCCAGCCAGGCGGCGACCGACGCGGCGTAATCCGTGTCCCGGAGACGGTCGTGCTCGAGCATGGCATCGATGCCGGGATGGCGGAGCCGCGGCCTGCGGGCGAGCTCGTCGGCGAAGTGGAGCAGCAGCACCTGGGCGTGCGTCTCGGCGAGTCCCGCGACGGCCGGCGTGTCCGGCGACGCGGTGGTCACTCGGAGGATGTCGTCCACCTCGGCACGCAGCTCCGGCAGTTCGGCCGGTCCGCCCGCAGCGCGGCTGACGGCTGCGCGCAGCGGTATCTCCAGGATGCGGCCAAGTGCGGCGATGGCCTGCTCCGCAAGGCGGCGGGCCTCGGCGGGACGGGTCTGCGGCAGCAGGGTGTAGACGGTACGGCCGACGGTGGCCACCGCCGCCTCGTCGTGCACGGCGGCCCAGTGCCGGGCGGCCGCGGCGCCCAGCCGGACGACCGCCGGGCCCGTGCGGTCGGTTCCGTACGCGGCCGGTGCGAAACCAAGGAGCATCAGCTGCGGTCGCTCGGGCAGACCGAGGTGGAAGCGGATCTCCTGCTCGGTCTGGTCGCCTCGCAACGCGGCACGCAGTGCGTCCTCGCGCGCCCGCAGGTCGAGCTCGGCCGAGCTGCGGCGGCGCAGCATGTGCAACGCCGCGAGTCTCGCGCCATCCAGCAGCGCCCGGTTGCCCGCCGCGTCGAGCGGGGACACCCCCTCGATCGCCCAGATGGTGCCCAGCGGCAGGTCCCCCGCCCGGATGGCGGCGGCGGCACGCGGCAGTTCGTCGGGCGCGATGACCGGCAGCCGTACGGCTCCGGGCGCGGCCAGGACCTCCCGGTACTGGCGCACCTGCTCGGGATCGTCGGGGACGCGCCGCTCCAGGATGCCGCGCCGGCGCAGGTCGTCGATCCGCTGGCCCGGGATCGACGAGTACGCGAGCACCCGGTGGTCGAGGTCCTCAATCGCCACGGAACCGCCGATGACCGCGGCGACGGCGTTGGCCAGAGCGAACAGCTCCTCGCTGGTGCCGCCGAGGCTCGGCACATTTGGCGAATCCGTCATCTCCATGGCCAGACCTTAGGCGATCGCGCCAACGACGCGGACCGGCGTCGGCCTCAGCATGGTGCGGAACCGCTCCCCGTCCGGGAGCCGGCACGCGGCGGCCCGATGGCACGCAGCAACACCTAGCAAGGAGAAGGCCCATGGTCCCCGGGACCGCGACGCCCGTCCGCCTCCCGTACGACGAACCCTCGTACAACGATCTGCTCGGACTCTTCCCGCCCGGCACCGTCACCGCACCAGACGGGGGCCTACGCATCGGCGGGTGCCATGTGGCCGCGCTGGCGGAGCTCTACGGCACCCCCGCCCTGCTCATCGACGAGGGCGCGCTGCGCACCCGCGCCCGCCGCTACGCCGACGGGCTGACCGCCCGTCGGCCGAACTCGGCGGTGGCCTTCGCCTCCAAGGCCTTTCCCTGCACGGCGGTCTACCGGCTGCTCTCCGAGGAGGGCCTCTCCATCGACGTCGCGAGCGACGGCGAGCTGGCCCTCGCCCTGGCCGGAGGCACCGACCCGGCGAAGGTGATCGTGCACGGCAACGCCAAGACCGACGACTACCTCCGCACGGCCGTCGAGACCGGCGCGGGCCTGGTCGTCATCGACAACTTCGACGACATCGACCGCCTGGAACGCATCCTCGCCGACACCCCCGGCCGCGAGCAGCCCGTCCTGGTCCGAGTCACACCCGACGTCCGCCCCGACACCCACGAGGCGATCTCCACCGGCCAGCGCGGGTCGAAGTTCGGTCTGCTGCTGCCCCAGGCCCGCGAGGCGATCGCCCGGCTGCGCGGCAGCGACCGGCTGCGGCTGGACGGGCTGCATGTGCACGTCGGCTCGCAGATCCTCGACACCGAGCCGTTCCTCCAGGCCGTGGAGGCGGTGGCGGAGCTGGGCGACTTCGACGTGTACGACCTCGGCGGCGGCCTCGGCTCCCGCTACACGTACCAAGACCGGCCGCCGAGCGTCGAGGACTACCTGGACACCCTCACGGCCGCGGCCGACGCACTGCTGCCCGCCAGTGCCCGCGTCATCGTCGAGCCCGGCCGGTCGATGGTGGCCGAGGCGGGAGTCTCGCTCTACCGCGTCGTCACGGTCAAACGTGGCGGTGGCGAGACTTTCGTCGCCGTGGACGGCGGCATGGGCGACAACCTCGAAGTGTCCCTGTACGGGCAGCGGTTCGAGGCCACGGTCGCCACCCGGGTCGGCGGCGGTGAAACGTGCCGGCTCGTCGGCAGGCACTGCGAATCCGGCGACACGCTGAGCGCCGGCGTACTGCTGGACGACCCGCGCCCGGGCGACCTGATCGCCGTACCGGTCACGGGCGCCTACACCTACTCCCTCTCCAACAACTACAACGGCTCCTGCCGGCCGCCGGTGGTCTTCTGCCGCGACGGGCAGTCCCGCGCGGTGGTGCGCCGGGAGACCCACGCAGACCTGATGCGCCGCGACCTCCCCTGACGACGACTCGCCCGCCACCCGCTCCCTGGAATGAGGCTGCCTTGAGACTCGATGTGACACTGCGCCACCAACTCCTGCGACGCAAGCCGGTGGAGGCGTTCCTCGCGGACGCCGAAGCAGCCGACGGCGGCCTGCGCCGCACCGTGGGCGTATTCCAGCTCACGATGATCGGCATCGGCGCCACGATAGGCACCGGCATCTTCTTCGCCCTCAACGCGGCTGTCCCCGAGGCCGGTCCCGCGGTCATCCTCTCCTTCGCCATCGGCGCGGTCACGGCGGCCCTCACCGCCCTGTGCTACGCCGAACTCGCCTCCGCCGTACCGGTCTCCGGGTCGTCGTACTCGTACGCCTACGCCACGCTCGGCGAGTTCGCGGCCTACGCGGTCGGCTGGTGCCTGCTGCTGGAGTACGCCGTCTCCGGCGCGGCCATCGCGGTGAGCTGGGGCCAGTACCTCAACGACCTGACCCAGCGCCTCTTCGGCGTGCAGATGCCGGCAGCCATATCCGCACCACCCGGCGACGGCGGCTACCTCAATCTGCCCGGCGCAGTACTGGTGTTGCTGTGCTGCGTACTGCTGGTGCGCGGTGCCAAGGAGTCGGCGATCGTCAACACCGTGATGGTGCTGCTCAAGCTGGCGGTGCTGGCGCTCTTCGTGGTGCTGGGTGTCACCGGCTTCGACTCGGCGAACCTGCACCCCTTCGCCCCGATGGGCATGGCGGGTATCGGCGCCGCGGCCTCCACGGTCTTCTTCTCCTTCATCGGTCTCGACGCCGTCTCCACGGCCGGCGAAGAGGTACGCAACCCCCGCCGCACGCTTCCACTTGCGATCATCTGCGCACTCCTCGTGGTCACCACGGTGTACGTGCTGGTGGCCCTGGTGGGCGTCGGCGCCCAGCCGTGGACGGCGTTCGCGGGCCAGGAAGCGGGCCTCTCGTCGATCCTGGCGAAGGTCACCGGGGCCGGCTGGCCAGGGGTGGTGCTCTCGGCGGGCGCGGTGCTCTCCATCGTCAGCGTCACGCTCGTGGTGCTGTACGGGCAGACCCGCATCCTGTACTCCATGGGCCGCGACGGCATGCTCCCCGCCGCCTTCCACCGGGTCGACCGCCGCACCGGCACCCCGGTGCTGGGCACGGTCATCGTGGGTGCGTTCGTGGCCCTGCTGGCCGCGGTGTTCCCGCTGGACATCTTGGCGGACCTGACAAGCCTGGGCACGCTGGTGGCCTTCGCCGTCGTCTCGGCGGGCGTGATCATCCTGCGCCGCAGGGCGCCCCATCTCGACCGCGGCTTCAAGGTCCCCGGCTACCCGGTGGTGCCGGTGCTGTCCATCGCCTTCTGCGGCTACCTGCTCTACGGACTGCCGCTGCCGGCGTACGCCATGTTCGCCTGCTGGATTGCTGTGGCCCTGGCGGTGTATGTGCTGTACAGCCGCCACCACTCGCGGCTGCAGGCGCCGAAGGACGCGGGCGAGCCTGAATCAGCGACCTTGACGCCCTGACGGGCCACGCCGCCCGACTGCGGCCGACGGCTTCCCCGGGCGGGGCCCGTCGGCCGCCGCGGCACCCAGCCGCCGGTCAGCACATCTTGTAGTCGACCCGGGTCGAGTTGTAGGAGCAGGTGTCGACCTTGGTCCCGTTCGCCCTCTTCAGGGTGGCGGTGTCTTTGTCGTTGTTCCACACGTACCACGCGCGGCCCTGGTAGCGGTTGGCCGCAGTGTTGGTGCCCTTGCCGGTGCGCACCGTAACCGTCTTGCCCTTGGCGAGCGTGAAGG
Source organism: Streptomyces sp. NPDC002868 (assembly GCF_055563295.1). Classification (NCBI taxonomy): domain Bacteria; kingdom Bacillati; phylum Actinomycetota; class Actinomycetes; order Kitasatosporales; family Streptomycetaceae; genus Streptomyces; species Streptomyces sp. NPDC002868. The sequence goes on from NZ_JBVHDR010000013.1 coordinate 22,548, forward strand.
TGCCGAAGGTGTACTTGTGGTTCTTCGCATCGACCAGCACCCAGCCCTTCAGGCTGACCGCACCGCCGGTGGTGTTGCGGATCTGCACGTACTCCGCGTTCAGGCTCGAGTTGGCGCCGCGGTCCGAGCCGGGGCTGTCGTAGTAGATCTTGTACAGATGGACCGAGCCGGCCGCCTGCGCAGGCGAAGGCAGGGCGATGAGGCCGGCGAAGGCCACGATGGTCGAGGCAGCGGCTATGGAGCGGGTACGGAGCATGAACGTCCCTCGGGGTCAGGCCGGGAACCCCCCAAATTGGGCCCGGCAAGGCGCCAATAGTAGGACTATCCAGCCCGTCTGTGGCGGGAGTTGAAAAATCGGGACACGCTACGGGCCCGTGCGGCGAGACCGGGGAGGTCGCCCGACAAGGCGAGCGCGGGCAGGTCGCCCGACAAGGCGAGCGCGGGCAGGCCTGCGTGAAGAAGGCCCTGATCGCTGGCGATAATCACTCGATGCGACACAGGCCCCGCCCCCGCCGATCCTCCGCCGACCTGTCCGGCAGGGACAGGCTGGCCTCCCTGACCGGGCTGCGTTTCTGGGCGGCTCTGCTGGTGGTGCTGTACCACCTGTCCCGGCAGGTCGGCCAGATACCCGGCGCCAGCGAGGCCGTCTGGTACGGCCGCAGCGGAGTGACCTTCTTCTTTGTACTGTCCGGATTCGTCCTGGCATGGACGTACGACGGCAAGCAGGTACCCACGCGGGTCTTTCTCTGGCGGCGCTTCGCCCGTATCTGGCCGCTCCTCGCGGCCACGACTGTGCTGTCCGTCGGGGCTTGGGTCGCGCTGGGCAAGGCGGTGTCGGCCAAGGCCGTGGTCGCGTCGCTGCTCCTCGTCCATGCCTGGATACCGGACAACACCGTGCTGAAGGGTGGAAATCCCGCCGCATGGTCACTCAGCGACGAGGCATGGTTCTACCTGATCTTCCCTTTGCTGATGGCGCTCCCGGCCCTGCGTTCGGGCCGCGGCCGCCGCCGGATCTGGGTCATGGTCTGTGTGGGCACCCTCCTCGTGTGGCTGAGCGGATCCCTGATCGGCGACCCGAGCCTGCGGGTCTGGGCCCTCGACTATCTGCCGTTGACCCGCACGCTGCAGTTCCTCCTCGGTGTCGTGGCCGGCCTCGCGGTGGCCCGCGGCCGGCGGCCGCCCATCGGTCTGTGGCCGGCCGTGGTGCTGACCATCGGCTGGCACCTCGCGCTGGTGCCCTGGTCGCAGGCCGTTCCCGACACCCTCTGGTACAGCCCGTACCAGGCCTCGCAACTGCTTTCCGCGCCCGTCTTCGCGCTACTTGTGGCAGCGGCCGCCCGCGCGGACCAGGACGGCCGGAGGACCGGTCTCGGCGGAGCGTGGGCAGTGCGGCTGGGGCATTGGTCGTTCGCCTGGTACCTCATCCACGAGGTCGTCATCCGGGTGTGGTTGGGGAGGTACGGACGCCCGGAGGACGTACTCGACACGGCCCAGGTGTGGTTGGTGGTGATCCTGGCCAGTCTGGCCCTTTCCGCATGTGCCTATCACTGGGTGGAGCACCCGCTCGAGCGCTTGCTCCGCAGTGCCGGCCCGCGTGTTCCCACAGGCGACAGCCGCGTTCCCGAACCGCGGGCCGGCGCCGGGACGGCATGACGTGGTCTCGCCCCCATCGGAACCGGCGGACCGGAGCGCGAGGCGTCAGCCGTCCACCGGCAGACCGCGAGGCTCCTTGATCCGCTTCATGACGATCTGCGAGTTGACCTCGGTGACGCCGGACAACGCGGTCAGCTGCTCGATCCACAGCCGCTCGTACGCGCGCAGATCCGCGACCGCGATACGCAGCAGGCATCCCGGGCTCCCGAAAAGCCGGTACGCCTCGATGACGTCGGGGATGTCCTGGAGGCCGGCCTCGAAGGCCTCGACCACCTCGCGGTCGCGCTTCACCTCGATGGAGACGAGGACTTCGAAGCTCCGGCCGACCGCCTCCGGGTCGATCACCGCGCGATAGCCCTGGATCACCCCGTCCTGCTCCAGTTGCCGGACACGGCGCATGCACGGCGAGGGGGTCAGACCCACCCGCTGTGCCAGCTCCTGATTGCTCAGCCGTCCATCATTCTGAAGCTCACGCAAGATATCTCGGTCAATTCCATCCATGGCGCAATTATCCACCAGCTCATGTTGCAACGAAGCCAAAATGAGCGATCATATTGCGGGGCAAGGCTCCTATCATTGCGCTCGACTGCTCCGGCATCCCCGGGTCAGCCATGGGGCGCAGCCCGGCCAGGGCCACGAGCGAGGCCGGGCAGCGTGCCTCGCCAAAATTCGCCGCCACACCTGCGGCACGAACAGGGAATGAGGCGCTGTGGGACGGGTCGTCGTCATCAGCACCGGCGGGACGATAGCCAGCCGCTGGCAAGGTTCAGGGTTCGCCGCCGACGCGGGTGGCCAAGAGGTCATGGCGACCGCCCCGTTGCCCGAGGGCGTCACCGTCGAGGTCGTCGATCTGTTCAGCGTGAACAGTCCGCGTCTCACCACCGCTCACCAACTCACCCTGCTCCACACGGTGCACGAGGTGCTCGCCGACCCCGGCGTGCAAGGCATCGTCGTCACCCACGGCACCGACACCCTGGAGGAGTCGGCGTTCCTGGTCGACCTCCACCACGACGACCCGCGCCCGGTCGTCTTCACCGGCGCCCAGCTTCCGCTCGACGCGGCCGACGGCGACGGACCCGGCAACCTCCACGACGCGCTGCTGACCGCCGCGACGACGCGCAGTCTCGGGGTACTGGTCGCCTTCGACGGCAAGGTGCACTCAGCCCGCGGCACCGTCAAGACGCAGACGCTCGCCGCCGACGCCTTCGGCGACCCGTCCGGCCCCCGCATCGGAAACGTCGGATTCGGCCGGATCTCCGTACTGCGCCACCCCCAGCGCCCGGCCGCGCTGGGCCTGCCCGTCATCCCGGACACCCTGCCCCGCGTCGACATGGTGATGCACCACGCCGACGCCGACCCGCTGCTGCTGAACGCGGCCGTGCACGCGGGGGCCCAGGGAATCGTCCTGGTGGCCACCGGCGCCGGCAACGCCACCCCCGAGATCGTCGACGCCGTCTCCGCCGCCACCTCCCGCGGTGTGCTCGTCGCCCTGACCACCCGGGTCCAGGCCGGGCCGGTCACCGAGATCTACACCCACGGCGGCGCGGTCGACCTCGTGGCCGCGGGTGCGGTGCCGACCGGCACGCTGCGGGCCGGCCAGGCTCGGATCGCAGTGCTCACCGCACTGCTCGCCGCCACCGATCCGCGGGAGCGGGAACGGGTACTGCGCCACGCGCTCGGCGAGGCCGTGTCCGCCGGCGCCAACCCGTCGGCCGAACTGGTCCAGGCATAGACGGTGCGCTCGGCCGTCGCCGGACGCCGTTGACGGACCGTCAGGGCCGACGGCTCCTGCTGGTGCTGAAGGAGGGGCGAACATGAGCGATCGACGAGCCGCACACGTGCCTGTTCTCCTTGGACCGTGACCTGCTGAAGCCGCGCGCTGGTAGAAGGCCCGCAGGTCGAGGTGGTGGTCGAGGCAGAAGTCCTTCATCTGCGCTTCGATCCCACCGGCTGGAACACCGGGGATCGGTTGCGGTGGCCGATCTCAGTCGTCGAGACCTTCGACGGACCGTAGCCGGACTACCCAGGCAGCCGCATCCTGGTCACCGGCGTCGGCGCGGGCCTGCGCGACGGCCATGGCCTCCTCGATGTGGCCCTGCTTGATAAGCAGGCGGACCAGCAGATTCCGTGCGGCGGCCCCGCCTGGGTGTGTACGAAGAACGGTGATGGCCTCCTCGACGCGGCCCTGCTCGACCAGCGACCCGGCCAGCCGGTAACCGGCGTTCATGTCCATGCGTTCCTCCTCCGTCAGACAGCCGGCGCTCCTGGCCACACCGACGTCGGTGTGGCCAGGAGCGCCGTGGTCATTTTCTCATGTCAGGCACAACTTCCGTGAGGGCGAAGGCTGTTGCGGTGCGAGGGTGACGGAAGGTGGTCCCGGCCAGGCGCTGCGGTGAGGAGGACGCGCATGCGTAGCAGCGGTAGTCCGCGCCAGGACAAGCACTGACCGCTGGCCGAGCGGGGCACGGCGGCCCAGATCTGCGCTGCGGCGCTACGGTTCCACCAGTCGCGGAAGGCACACCCGGAAGGCCGTGTGGCTGGGGCGGCTGGTCAGATCGACCCGCCCGCCGTGCGCGGTGGCCACCGCGTGGGTGATCGCCAGCCCCAGGCCCGTACCGCCGGCGCTTCTCGCCCGGCCGTCATCGGTCCGTACGAACCGGTCGAAGACCGCGGACTGCAGCCCCTCGGGCACACCTGGCCCGTCGTCCTGGACGAGGATTTCCACCTCGTCCTCCCGCTCCACGAGGCGGACGGTGACCTGGGTACCCGCCGGTGTGTGCGTACGGGCGTTTGCGAGCAGGTTGGTGAGCACCTGCTGCAGTCCCCGCTCGTCGCCCCGCAGCACCACCGGTTCCTCCGGCAGTTCCATGATCCAGCGGTGGTCCCGTCCGGCGGCGCGGGCGTCACTGACCGCGTCGAGCACCAGCCGGGTCAGGTCCACCGGTTCGCCGGCCAGCGGGCGGCCGGCGTCCAGCCTGGCCAGCAGCAGCAGGTCGTCCACCAGCTCGCCCATCCGCACCGACTCGCACTGGACCCGGCCGAGCCTCTGCCGTACCTCGTCCGGGATCGGCGCCTGGCTGCGCAGCGCGAGCTCCGCGTGGCCGCGAATCGAAGCCACCGGCGTGCGCAGTTCATGGCTGGCGTCGGCGGCGAAGCGGCGCAGCCGCTGCTCGCTGGCATGCCTGCGCGCCAGCGAATCCTCGACGTGCTGCAGCATCCGGTTGAACGCACTGCCGACCCGGCCCACCTCGGTCCGCGGATCGGTGTCCGGCACCCGTTGCGGCATGGCCACTTCGCCGCCACCGAGTGGGAGCTGGGCAACCCGGGAGGCGGTCGCGGCCACCCGCCGCAGCGGGCGCAGCGACAGCCGCACCCAGAGCGCGCCGGCGACACCGGCAGCGAGCAGAGCCCCGCCGAAGACCACTGCCTCGACCAGTTGCAGCCGGCGTACGGTCTCCTCCACCGGTCGCAGCGGCAATCCGGTGATCAGCACATCGCCCGCCGGGCCGCGGATTCCCATCACTCGGTACTCGTCCAGCGCGGAGAGGTGGACGCTGCGGCCCTGGCCGTCGGCGGGCACCCGCACCAGGTTCTCGCGGTCGGACGCGCTCAGCGGCACCGAGATCTCGGTCCGGTCGCGGACCACGGCGGCCTGGGTCACCGCCCCGTCCAGAACGCAGGCGCCGAAGGTGCCCGTGGACTGCCCGCGGGTGTCGGGGCCGGACGCGGACGCCTTTGACGCCTTGGCAGGATCCAGGCTGGCCGGGAAATGGCCGCCGACCGCCGTCAGTTGCTGGTCGAGCCGACGGACGAGAAAGCCTTCCAGAGCAGCGGTCGTGGCAACGCCGACCGCCAGGCAGCTCAGAGCCAGCAGCACCACCAGGCCGAGGGTGAGCCGCACTCTGAGGCTGCGGGCGGACGGTATCGAGAGACGTTTCATCGCACGTCCGGCTTGAGTACGTAGCCGACTCCGCGCACCGTGTGGATCAAGGGGGTGCGTCCGGCGTCGATCTTCTTGCGCAGGTAACTGATGTAGAGCTCGACCACATGGGCCTGGCCGCCGAAGTCGTAGCTCCACACGCGGTCCAGGATCTGTGCCTTGCTGAGCACCCGCCGCGGGTTGCGTATCAGGAAACGCAGCAGTTCGAACTCGGTGGGCGTCAGATCCACCACCTGTCCGGCGCGCGACACCTCGCGGGCGTCCTCGTCCATCACCAGGTCGCCGACGGCCAGCAGTCTGCCGGTGTCCGGCGTACGCGTCATTCCCGCCCGGCGCAGCAGCCCGCGCAGCCGGGCGAGTACCTCCTCCAGGCTGAACGGTTTGGTGACGTAGTCGTCGCCGCCTGCGGTGATCCCGGCGATGCGGTCCTCCACGGCGTCCCGCGCCGTCAGAAACAGCACGCACACCCCCGGCGCCGCGGCGCGCAGCCTGCGCAGGACCTCCAGACCGTTGATGTCGGGCAGCATCACGTCCAGCACCACCGCATCGGGATGGAACTGCGAGGCGGTGGCCAGCGCGTCCTCGCCGGTGCCGACTGCTTTGACCTCCCAGCCCTCGGAACGCAGAACGTCGCAGAGGATGCCGGCCAGGTCGGGTTCGTCGTCCACCACAAGCACTCGCGCCGGTGTGCCGTCGGGACGACGCAGAGCGGCCGGTGCGGCGGCAGAGGCGTCGGTCACGGGCCTGTCGGTGAGGGCGGGCGCGGACGCTGCGGAGACGTCGTCGGTCGCGGAGGTGGCGTGCGTGTCCATGGTCCTCGCAGTATCCCGCCCCAACCTCTGTGTTTCCTCTGAGTCCACCGGTCGACCCCGCCGAGGGCCCGTCTTCAGAGGAAACCCAGAAATTCCGCTGTCAGGGTGAGCCACCGGCCGGTTCGGGGGGCCTGGCGCCCACGGAATCCCAGGCCGGCACCTGGAGTCCAGCTGAAGGGGAGCCTCGATGACCACCGTCCAGCACACCGGCGCGGCCACGTCCGTGCCACGACACGCGTCGCCGCCGAAACGACGGCCGTGGCGGCTGCCTGCCGCGGCGGTACTGGTGGTGATCCACGCCGGTGCGGCGGCGGTACTGGCTCTGTGGTGGCGGAACACGTCCTCGGTCGTCGGCATCGACGGCTGGCTGACGGGCGCCGGCCGCATCACCGGACTCCTGGCCGGCTACGCCTGCGCCGTTCTGCTCGCGCTGATGGCGCGGATCCCGGCGCTCGACCGGGGCGTGGGCAGTGACCGGCTCGCCCGCTGGCATGCGATCGGCGGGCGGTACACCGTCTCCCTCGCGCTCGCTCATACGCTGCTGATCATCTGGGGGTACTCCATCACCTCCAGCACCAGCGTCGTGGACATGACCACGACTCTGGTGCTGCGATACCCGGACATGCTGAAGGGCACCATCGGCATGCTGCTGTTTGTCATGGTCGGCGCTGTGTCGGCCAGGGCCGCGCGTCGCCGCCTCAGCTACGAGACCTGGCACTACCTGCACTTCTGCACCTATCTCGCGGTCTATCTGGCCTTCTTCCACCAGTTGTCGAACGGTGCTGACTTCATGGCGGACCGTCCTGCGCGGCTGGCCTGGTACACGCTGTACCTCACAGTTGCGGCGCTGCTGCTGCGGTACCGCTTCCTCAGCCCGCTGCTGCGGGCGCTGCGCCACCGACTGCGAGTGGCCGAGGTCCACCCCGAAGCGCCCGGAGTGGTGTCCGTGTACCTCACCGGCGAGAAGCTGGACCGCCTCGGCGCGGAGCCCGGCCAGTTCCTCCGCTGGCGCTTCCTCGCCCCGGGAATGTGGTGGACCGCCAACCCGTACTCGCTGTCCGCTCCGGCCGACCCCCGCTATCTGCGGATCACCGTCAAGGAGGCCGGCGGACACAGCCGTGCGGTGGCCCGCCTGCGGCCCGGCACCCGGGTGTGGGCCGAAGGGCCGTACGGAGGTTTCACCGCCGCCCGCCGCAGCCGGTCCAAGGTGCTGCTGCTCGCCGGCGGCGTCGGCATCACCCCGCTGCGCGCGCTGTTCGAGACTCTGCCCGGCGAGATGACCCTGCTCTACTACGCACGCCGCGAGGAGGATCTGGCGCTGCGCAGGGAGCTGGACGAGATAGCCGCCGTGCGCGGTGCCCGGGTGCTCTACGCGATCGGTGAAGGCGCGGGGCATTCCCTGCCGCTGACGGCGGACGCGTTGCGCGACGCGATCGGGGACCTGGCGGACCACGAGGTCTACCTGTGCGGGCCGCCGGGGATGACCGCGGCCGCCAAGGGCGCCCTGCGGGACGCCGGGGTGCCGGGTCGCCATATCCACCACGAGTCGTTCGAGTTCTGAGGAGGTACCGCTGTGAGCCGAGCCGTACTGGCAACCACGGCGACAGTCGCCGGCGTGGTGCTGATGCTGTCACTGAAACCGCACCAGAGTCCGACCGCCGCCTCCGCGGCGCCGGTCACACCCCCGGTCTCACCGTCCACCACCGGCGCGCCCAACGGCGGGCCGACGGGCGGCAGCCCCTCGGCCACCCGGGACCCCGGCCGGCTGTCGGGCGCTTTCACCGGGGACACCGTCACCACCGCCCAGGGACCGGTGCAGGTCAGGATCACCATGGACCAGGGCAGGCTGACCGCGGTGGACGTCCTGCAGGGAGTGCACGAGCGTGGCCCCAGCGCGGACGCCGTGCCGCGGCTGACCCAGCAGGCGCTGGCCGCGCAGAACGCACAGATCGACGCCGTGTCGAGCGCCACCTTCACCAGCGAGGGCTACATCTCCTCCCTGCAAAGTGCGCTGGACCGGGCCCGTGGGTGAGGACCAGGTCCTGCGCCATGTGGAGCACGCGATGGGCACCGTGTTCTCGTTCGCCGTCCGGAGCGAGCGGACCCGCGCAGTCACCCGGGCGCTGGCCGACGCGGTGGCCTGGCTGCACCGGGTCGACGCGGTGTTCTCCCCCTATCGCCCTGACAGCCAGATCAGCCGCCTCGGGCGGGGTGAGCTGACCGTCGGTCAGTGCGACCAGGAGGTGGCCGAGGTGCTCGATCTGTGCCGGGCCGCCGACCGCACCAGCGGCGGACGGTTCACCGCGACGCCCGGCGGGCGCCTCGACCCGTCCGGCATGGTCAAGGGCTGGGCGGTGGAGCGGGCCTCGCGGATCCTCTACGAGGCGGGCGCCCGGCACCACTGCGTCAACGGCGGTGGCGACATCCAGGCAAGAGGTGAGGCCGTGCCCGGTCGCCCCTGGAGTGTCGGTGTCGCCCATCCTCTGCACCCCGGCGATCTCACCACCGTGGTTCGCGGCCGTGACCTGGCGGTCGCAACATCCGGCACCGCCGAGCGGGGCCACCACATCGTGGACCCGCACAGCGGACGGCCTGCGACCGGGCTGGTCTCGATCACCCTGGTCGGACGGCACCTCACCGAGGTGGACGCCATGGCCACCGCCGCGTTCGCGATGGGCCACGACGCCCGCGGATGGATCCAGTCGCTCGACGGCATCGAGGCGTTCGCGGTCACCGCGGACGTCCGCGTCTGGTGGACGCCCGGCTTCGCGGAACACGGCCTGATTCCGGCCCGCGGCTGACAGTCAGAGGCGGCGTAGCCGTGCGGCGATTCCGTGTCCGACCAGCAGGTAAATCACGGCGGGCAGGCCGTAATTAAGGAGGACGCGAAGGCCATCTGTGTCCATTGTGAAAATGTCCTGTGACCACCAGGCCAACCAGCCCGCCATTCCCTCCACAAACTCGACAAAGACGTTCGCTTGGTTGGCTTCGAGCAGGTAGAGCAGGATCCACATGCCCAGGAACACGGCGGCGATGTCCGCGATTGTGTGGATGACCAGGGCTGCCCGCCGCGCGGCGGAGCCGTCCCCGTCGCGCGCGTAGCGGTGGCTGGCGCCCTGGTTGACGTCGTATCGCTGGTTTTCCGGCAGGGGTTCGGTATTACTCACTGGAGTCCCAATCTCACGCGTACACCGCCTCGACGGCACGGAAGAGCGACCACCGCACGGCGTCACCTCCCCCGCAGGAGAAATCCCGGCCGTGGCCGCATAAGGGGTCGCTGTCCGCTTCCCTATTTGGAACTGCGTCGCAAGCGGATGACGCGTTACACAGTCACCGCGATACGTCCGATATCGACGACTACGAGAATTCCTCAACACCACCTTCGACTTGGAACGGCTAACACCATGTGCCCGTCCAGAGCTCGCGCCGGACCCGGATCCGGCCCAATCTGGAATCAGCCCCTCGATCTACGAGGCCTCGTGCACGAAGGAGCTGACAGCCATGACGACGACTCCAGCGGCATACGACCCGGTGAGAGTGGATGCGGCGCTGGAAGCACCGCTGTCGCGCTGGTTGTGGCTGGTGAAATGGCTGCTCCTGATCCCCCACTACGTTGTGCTGATCTTCCTGTGGATCGCCTTCATGCTGGTCAGCGTGGTCGCGTTCTTCGCCATCCTGATCACGGAGCGCTATCCGCGGCCGCTGTTCGACTTCAATGTCGGGGTGCTGCGCTGGACCTGGTGGGTCTCTTACTACGGGTACGGAGCACTGGCCACCGACCGCTACCCGCCGTTCAGTCTCGGCGCGGAGCCCGACTACCCGGCCCGGCTGGACATCGCCTACCCGGAGCGGCTGTCGCGCGGCCTTGTCCTGGTGAAGTGGTGGCTGCTCGCCATCCCGCACTACATCGTGATCGGCTTCTTCGTCGGCGGGTACGGTTCCGGCTCGTGCGGCGGTGGGCTTGTCTTCGTGCTGGCCATCATCGCCGCCGTCATCCTCGCCTTCACCGAGAAGTATCCCAAGGACCTGTTCGACCTCATCATCGGGCTCAACCGCTGGGTGCTGCGGGTTGCTGCCTACGCGGGCCTCATGACCGACGCGTACCCGCCCTTCAGGCTGGACATGGGCGGTTCTGATCCGGCTGTCGGCCATGACCGCGGCACTGGTGGGCAGCCTTTCTGATCGGCCTTTCTGATCGTCCATGAGCTGCCGCACCTGGCCGTCCGGGTGACGCTGCCTCCTCAGCCGGGCGACGCCGCGCCGTAGAAGCCCGCTGCCCGCCCCTGCCGCCTCGCAACACCTGTTCGGATGGGCGTTCGAGGGTGTATGAAGGTGCCACCCATTCGTAGTGCTCCCCGAGGGCGTCAGCCATGCCCGCGAAAACGAAGAAGAGATCAGCCACAGCCACACTCGCGATGCTGACGGCCGCACTCACCCTTGCCGTGTCGGGGTGCCAGGGCGGTGAGGGTACGCAGACGCCCGACGGCCGCTCCCCGTCCACCGGCGAATCCGCGCCCGGCTCCCACATCCTCGCGGTCAAAATCGACAACGTCGTGCCGGCCCGGCCGCAGACAGGACTCGAAATGGCGGACATCGTCTACGTCGAGCAAGTCGAGGCGGGGCTCAGCCGGATACTCGCCGTCTACTCCTCCCAGCTGCCGCCCGTCGTCGGCCCGGTGCGCAGCGCCCGTGAAAGCGACCTGGAGCTGCTTGGTCAGTTCGACCGGCCGACCCTCGCCTTCTCCGGGGCACAGACCAAGCTCCTGCCGCTCATCGAGGCAGCCCCCGTGGACGCACTCCCACCGGAGAAAGCACCGGACGCGTACTTCCGCAGCCGGGACAGAGCCGCCCCGCACAACCTCTATCTACGGCCCGAGCGCGCCCTGCGCGACCCGCCCGGCGTCAACGCCGCCAAGTACGCCGGCTTCGGCTTCGGTCCCCCGCCGCCGGGCGGCAGACCGGTGACCGAGTACAGCGTCCGCTATCCCGCCGCACACTTCGGCTTCACGTGGTCGGCAGCCCGGCAACAGTGGCTGGTGGCGATGGACGGGACCCCCTCCCGCACACCGGCAGGGCGGCAGTTGGGTGCGGCCACCGTGGTCGTGCAGTACGTGGCCGTGCGCCCGTCGCGCTTCAAGGACCGAGGGGGGAACACGTCTCCGTACACCGAGACCGTGGGCTCCGGCACCGCGCTCGTCCTGCGCAACGGCAAAGCACACGAGGCCGAGTGGGAACGGGGCACCGCCGAGTCCGGGACAGCATTCACGACGCCTGACGGCAGGTCCATGGCCTTCGTCTCGGGACAGATCTGGATCGTGTACGCGCCTCGCTGACCCGGGGCCGGCCACAGTTCGATGCTTGCCATCCTGTACGCCTACAACGGTGCAGGCCCGCGCGTCGTCCCGGGTAACGCAGGATGGGGCGGGTACCGGCGTGGCGCAGAGTACTGAGAGGGCGGGAGGGGCGGATGGCTGGTGACGTTGGTCGGGGACGGGTGTTGGTGGTGGATGACGATCCGGCGATCCGGCGTTCGCTGGCGCGTGGACTGCGGTTGGCCGGTTTCACGGTGGCCCTGGCAGAGGGAGGGCGGCTCGCCCTCGTCCATGCGCGCCGGGAGCCGACGGATGTGGTCGTGCTGGACATTTCCATGCCAGATCTCAGCGGAATTCAGGTGTGTCGGGCGCTGCGCGACGACGGTAACGACGTGCCTGTGCTGATGCTTTCGGCGCTGGATGAGACTACGGACCGGATTGCCGGGCTGCAGGCGGGTGGCGACGACTATCTGGTCAAGCCGTTCGCGTTGCAGGAGTTGGTGCTGCGGCTGGAAGCCCTGTTGCGTCGGCGGCCGCCTAGGGCCACGGACGTGGTGCGCATCGGCCATCTGGTGCTGGATCCCGCGGCGCGCGAGGCGCGGCTGGGCGGTGAGTTGCTGACGCTGACCCGGCGGGAGTTCGAGCTGCTGGGGGTTCTGGCACGCAATGCAGGCATCGTGCTCACCCGGAGCCAGTTGCTGGAGCGGGTCTGGGGGTACGACTTCGACGTGCGCACGGATGCCGTCGACACCTTCGTCAGCTACTTGCGGCGCAAGCTGGAGAGCGGCGGCAGGGCACGCATGATCCATACCGTGCGGGGAGTCGGCTTCGTCCTGCGCTCGGACAACGACCACTCGGACAACGATCGCTCGGACAACGGGGGCCGGAGCACGTGAAGCTGTCCACGCGTATCGCTCTCGCCGTTGGCGTCACCGTGCCCGTCATGGTGCTGGCGGCGGGATGGTTGCTGCTCCAGCTGGTCGCCCGTGATCTTCATGCCGAGCAGGACGCGCATCTGCGCGAGCGCGCGGTCGTGGTGGCCAAGGATGCCCGGCGGCTGCTGCGGGCCACCGCCGCCGACCGTCCTGCGGTGGTCGAGCAGGCGCGTGAGCGGCAGTTGTACGCCTCAGGCCTGGATGTCGGCATCCGGCTGACCGGACCGCAGGGCACCGTCTCGGGCGGACCGCAGCCCGATGCTTCCGTGCCCCTCCCGGACAGCACGCGGGGGCCGGTCACCGTCGAGGACGGGGCCAGGAACTGGCGGGTGCTAGTGGTCCGCGTGCAGGGCTCGCGTCCTGGTGTCGATGGCACGCTGTGGCTGTTCTCCCCCGATACCGCGAGCGAGGACCAGTTGGCTCTCGTACGTCGGCGCGTGGTGATGGTGGCGCTGCTGGCCGCTCCGGTTTCCGGCCTGCTGGCTCTGGCCGTCGCCTCACGGGCGAGCCGCCCGCTGCGCCGGCTGCAGCAACGCACGAACGGTCTTGACCCGAGGGCGGATACGGCGAGGCTCGACCACACAAGGACCGGGGTCACCGAGGTCGACGACCTCGCCCGGACGCTGCAGACGGTGCTTGCCCGCTACGACGAACAGGCCGCCCGGACCACGGGTGCTCTGGCCACCGCCCGGTCGTTCGCGGCCGCCGCGGCGCATGAACTGCGCACCCCGCTGATGAGCATGCAGACCAACCTGGAGATCCTCACCGAGCACCCCGACCTCGGACCGGCGGACCGGGCCGAGGTGCTGGACGATCTGCACAGTGAGCACTCCCGGCTGCTTGGCCTGCTGGTTATGCTGAGGGAACTCGGGCGGGGCGACCTGATCGAGGCCGACGCGTTCGGCCCGGTGGACCTCGCGGAGGTGATCGACGCGTCGGTCGCCGACGCCCGGCGCCGGCATTCCGCGGTGGAGATCACTGTGCCGGTCATGCCACGCCTGAGCGTGCATGGCTGGGCGCCGGGAGTACGGACGATCATCGACAACCTGCTGACCAATGCCCTGGTTCACGGGCGGGACAGCGATGGACGGGCCCGGATAGAGCTGGGTCTGCGAGCGGGCGGACATCCCACGGGGTCGGTCGCGGTGCTGACGGTGGACGACCGCGGGCCCGGCATCCCGCCGTCACGCCGTGACGCGGTGTTCCATCGCTTCGAGCGCAGGCCCGACAGCCCCGGCTCAGGGCTCGGCCTCACCCTCGTCGCGCAGCAGACCGCCCTGCACGCAGGCCGTGTCCAGGTCCAGGACCGGCCCGGCGGCAGTGGCGCGCGGATCGAGGTCCGGCTCCCCCTCCGAGAGAGCAGGCAGACCGAGATCCCCTTGCCGGCCGAGCGGGACTGGCTGATCGGAACTGCAGAGCACCCACAAGGTTTCCACAAGGACAGCCCCTAACTTCTGGGCACGCGCAGGCAACCGGGGCCTCGCCCCGTTCGTTCCCGTTGCCGTTCCCGTTCCCGGAGGAGACACCGTCATGAGGATCGCAAGGACCGCTGCCCTGGCTCTGACCAGCGTCACAGCACTGCTCACCGCCGCGGCAGGCACAGCCTCCGCCGGCGGGGGCACACCGTCGCCGGACACCGCGCCCACCGGTGATGGCGCGCAGGCCCTGTGCAAGCGGGTACCAAAGATCGAGAAGCGCCTTGAGCGGGCACTGGACCGCCTCGAAGGGGATGCGACGCAGCGCGGCTCCATCGCCCGGCTGGCGAAGCGGGTCGAGAACGCCAAGGCAGCCGGTCACACCGAGATCGAGACTTTCCTCAACGACAAACTCACCTTCCGCCGCTCCCTCGTTCCCACCCTCGAGAAGCGCCAGAAGGACCTGACCGCAGTCAAGACCTGGTGCAAGGCGAACAACAACGGGAGCGAGAAGTGATGCCCCGCCGACGTATGGCTACGGCCGTCGCGACCGCCCTTCTGCTCCTCACGGCCCTCACCGGCTGCGGGCAGGACCGGACCGGCAAGGGCAGCGGAACGGTGGACGGCACCGTGACCACCGGACCGTCGGATGTCACCGAAATGAAGAAACTCGTGGATGCCGCCGAATCGGCCGCCGCCGCAGCGGAATCCGCGGCGGCGGAAGAAGGGCAGGACTGACCCGGCGGCTCAGTATCCGGCCGGGCGCACCAGTCCCGTCTCGGCCCGGTTTGCCGAACCGGCAACGTTTCTCGCGACCGCCACGGCGCACACTCATGATCGTGGTGGAGGGCACGACACAGGTCCCGGCGACGAGGGTGCCCCTCCATGGCCCGCACGACGTCACCAAAGCTTCCAGGAGGACACATGTCGCAGCCCGCCCCTTCGGCTTCTGCCCCGGTGCCGGAGGCAAAGCACCGATTGCTGGAGGTCCCCGGTGGTCGTATCCATCTGGTGGAGCAGGGCAGCGGCCCTCTGGTCCTCCTGGTCCATGGATTTCCGGAGTCGTGGTATTCGTGGCGCCACCAGCTCCCGGCTCTCGCCGCGGCAGGCTTCCACGCGGTCGCCATCGACGTCCGCGGTTACGGCCGCTCATCGAAGCCTCGCGAGGTGGAGGCGTACCGGATGCTGGCCCACGTCGCCGACAACGTCGGAGTCGTGAACGCGCTCGGCGCACAGACGGCGGTGGTCGTGGGCCACGACTGGGGTTCACCGATCGCCGCCAACTCGGCGCTGCTACGGCCCGACATCTTCACCGCCGTCGGACTGCTGAGCGTTCCTTACGCGCCGCGGGACGGGCTCCGGCCCACCGAGACGTTCGCCCGGATCGGCGGGAGCGAGGAGTTCTACATCAGTTACTTCCAGGCGCCCGGACAGGCCGAGACGGAGATCGAGCTCGATGTCCGCGCCTGGCTGGCGGGGTTCTACGCCGGGCTCTCCGCCGACACGATGCCACCGGCCGGCGAAGGCAGTCTCTTCTTCGTCCCCAAAGACGCAAAGCTCTCCGACCGCTTCGTCAGCGACACCCTGCCCTCCTGGCTCACAGAGGCCGACCTCGACTTCTACGCAGCCGAGTTCGAGCGGACCGGACTGACGGGGCCGCTCAACCGCTACCGCAACGTCGACCGGGACTGGGAGGACCTCGCCGCATGGGACGGGGCACCGATCACCCAGCCCTCGCTGTTCATCGGCGGAGACCTCGACGCCCCCACCACCTGGATGGCCGACGCCATCAAGGCCTACCCGACGACCCTCCCCGGTCTGGTCTCCTCGCACATCCTTGAAGGCTGCGGGCACTGGGTGCAACAGGAACGGGCCGACGAGGTCAACCGGCTCCTGGTCGACTGGCTCCAGTCCCTGCCCGCCTACGCACCGCCGCTGCACGCGTCACCCTGAGACTCCCCCTGATCCTGAGACGCGCGCCCTGTCCCCGCAGCGGGTCACATGTCGCGGGCCCGGTCACGCCAGAGCGCGACCGGGCCCGTGACCTCACGTCACCCTGACCACCGGGATGTCAGGGGGCGTTGATCAGCTCATGCGGAGGGACGGTCACCTTACGGGCGCCCTTCGTGCCGCTCAGTACGACCTTGCGGAGCGCTACGTTGTTGTTCAGGTTGCTCTCGTAGAGCCGCTTTTCGGGGTTGGCGATCACCTGGATGTAGTACGTGCCGTTCGGCAGATCGGTGACGTCGAAGGACTGGCCGGGACGGTACTGCGTGTACGTGTCGCCGGAGCCGACGTCAAGCACTTCCCGCACGGAAAGCGAGCTCTGCTGGCCGCAGGCGGTGGACAGGTCCGTGTTGTCCGGGTGCCAGTTGGCGTTCTTCACCGTGTAGTCGACGGCATCGGTGTTGGCGAGGCAGAAGGCTTCCTTGCCGCTGCGCACGATCTCCTTCTGGTCGGCGCGGAGCAGGCGGTAGCTGGCGAAGTCGGTGAAGTGCCAGTGCTCGTGGCCCACGCGCGGGTCCCACTCCATGGTGCCTGTGGGCGAGTAGCCGACCTGCTTTCCGGCGGCGTCGTAGAAGTACTGATACGCGTCCATCAGGTCCTTGCCCGGGCTGCGGAAGCCGTCCACGACCAGCGGTGCCGGGCCCGCGTTCCACACATTGGCACTGAAGACCATGTAGTCCTTGCCCGGGACGTCACCGTCCTCTCCGTCAGAGATGCCGATGTCCCAGGCGGGCAGCGAACGGAGGTCGGGCTTGGGTACGTTCGGCACGCTCGCCCGGCCGGTGGGGCGCTTCGCGTTCGCCTTCAGCGCGGGCGCGATCCGGGAGCCGTCGGTGTGCCCGGGGCCGTCGCCCAGATGCGGCATCGTGCGGCCGGACTTGAGCGCGTATGGCAGTGCGGGCAGCGCGGGGGCGTCGGCACCCCGGCCCTCGTGGTAGGCGTGACCTGACCCGTTCGTCGCCTGCCCGGGTGACCCCGCTCCGTGGCCGGAGTGTCCGGACGCCTTGGAATCGTGCGAGCCCCCGGCCGATGCGCCTGCGCCTGACTCCTCAGGCTTGCGTTCGCGTACGGTCACCTTGAGCGTCTTGGGCTCGTCCGGCAGTTTGAACAGGTTGCGGTAGCGTTTCGTCACGGACACCTTGGCGGTGTACACCCCGGCCGGCACGTCTACCGGGCTGGAGTAGTAACCCGCATAGGTGTTGGACGCCCAGCCCTTCTCCACACCCCACACCGAGCCCAGTGTGAAGGGGTTCGTGGGACAGCTTTCGGGATATTTCGAGTTGGCCGGGGCGTCGGGGCGGATCCGGCCGGACGCATTGTTGGGACAGAAGGTCTCCGTCCGCTTCGCCACCACCTTGCCGCGCGCGTCGGTGAGGGTGACCTGGACGAAGCCCGGCAGGCCGGAGAAGTCCTTCACCAGACCCGCCGGAAGCGTCCTGGTCCTGGTCTTCTTCCCCTCCCGGATGATCTGCTTGGCGACGACGGGGTCCTTGTAGGACTTACGCGTCACGTTGAACTCAAGGGGACCGCCATCGGCGGTGATGTACGTACCAAGGTCCAGGTACACCCCCGATTCGCCTTCCCACCGGTCTAGGGTCACCGAGGTGGACGCGGCGATCAGACGCAGCTTGGGTGAGGACTCCGCCGCCTTGCCGACGGGCGCGGCGCCCGCCACCCCTGCGACCACGGTGAACGCTGCGGTGGCGGCGAGCGCCGAACGCCATAAACGATTGCGGTGCTGTCTGGTCATCAGTTCCTCGCTTGCGAGTGCCACTTGGACATGAGGCTGAACAGGCGGCGCACGGGCAGACCATCGACCGGCTACGGTCCGACGGGTGCTGTGCGGAATCGTGGGCCGGCCTGTGAGATCGGGGGAAACCTCCACGGGTTGCCTGCCGACTCGCAAGTTCCTGATCGTTGTCCGGAAACAGATCGCGGATCGCGGATCAAGCCGTCCCAGCGCCATTTCCACCCCGTGGACGCTCGGTTGTGGTAGGCACAGCCGCGAATGAAGTGCCTGCCATCCGGCGTTGTCACGAAACGAGAGGCCGCAGATCTCGCCCGTGCGATGACCTCTCCCGTCCTGCCCGTACCACTGGAGGTCACGGCGGTGACCGTTACGGGGCAAGACGGTTCACCGCCATACTGCTCGGATGACTGTCGCCTCCTCCCCTTCCTCCTCGGCCTCGGCACAGCGCGTTCGCGTCGTCATCGTGGGCGCAGGCCCCGCCGGTCTCACAGTCGCCAACATCCTGCGTGCCGCCTCCGTCGACTGCGTAGTGCTGGAAACGGAGAGCAGAGAGTTCATCGAACAGCGGCCCCGCGCGGGCTTCATCGAGGAGTGGGCGGTACGCGCCCTCGAACGGCGCGGGCTGGCCGACCGACTGCTGGAACATGCGCAGGCGCACAGCGAGTGCGAATTCCGATTCGCGGGTGAGCGCCACAGATTCCGGTACAGCGAGCTGTCGGGGAACCGTCACTTCGTCTATCCACAGCCGCTGTTGGTGACAGATCTGGTGCGCAAGTACGCGGACGACTCGGGTGGCGACATCCGCTTCGGCGTACGCGATGTCGAACTGCACGCCATCGACACGGAGCGGCCCTCGGTGTCCTATACGGACCCGGAGACGGGCGAGCGCCGACGCATCGACTGCGATGTCATCGCGGGCTGCGACGGCGCACGCGGCGTGACGCGCGCCTGCCTGCCGCCGGAGCACATCACCGTCGCCCGGCACGACTACGGCATCGGCTGGCTGACTCTCCTCGCCGAGGCACCGCCGTCCTCCGACTGCGTCGTCTTCGGCGTCCATCCGCGTGGCTTCGCCGCCCATATGGCCCGAAGCCCCCAGGTCACCCGCTTCTACCTCGAGTGCTCGCCCGGCGACGACCCGGACAACTGGCCGCACGAGCGGGTGTGGTCCGAGCTCCACGCCCGGCTGTCGGTGGACGGGGCCCGGCCGCTCGCCGAGGGACGGCTCATCGAGAAGCGGGTACTGGACATGCACAACTACGTTGTCGAGCCGATGGCATACGGACGGCTGTATCTGGCGGGCGACTCGGCCCACCTTGCGGCGCCGATCGCCGCGAAGGGCATGAACCTCGCGCTGCACGATGCGCTGCTGCTCGGCGACGCGCTCGTCGCGTACTGCGGCAAGGGCGACGACAGCGGTCTGCGCGGCTACTCAACGGCCTGCCTGCGGCGCGTGTGGCAGTACCAGGAGTTCTCGCAGTGGCTCTCCGAGGTGCTGCACGGGGCCTCGTCGGGCGACCCCTTCCGGGCGGGCTCCGCGGCCGCCCGGCTGCGGCGGATCCTCGGATCGCCCGCCGCCGCGGCCGCCTTCGCCGAGTTGTACATCGGCAAGGACACCGACTACTGACCCCACCCGCGGACTGGCTGGGCACCCACATACTGGCGCAGGTGCTGTGCCGTCAGGGTGTCCGACGAGGCCACGAGATCGGCGGGCGTACCGGTGAAGACCACACGCCCACCGTCGTGGCCACCGCCCGGACCGAGGTCGATCAGCCAGTCTGCGTGCGCCATCACGGCCTGATGGTGCTCGATGACGACGACCGTGTTGCCCTCGTCGACCAGCCGGTCCAGCAGGGCGAGCAGCTTGTCCACATCGGCCAGGTGCAGGCCTGTGGTCGGCTCGTCGAGGATGTACGTCGAGGACTTCTCGGCCATGTGAATGGCCAGCTTGAGCCGCTGCCTCTCACCACCGGAGAGCGTGTTCAGCGGCTGGCCGAGGCGCAGATAGCTCAGGCCGACGTCGGCGAGCCGCCCGAGAATCGTGTGTGCCGGCCCGGAGGGGAAGAACGCGTGCGCCTCCGCGACCGACATCGTGAGCACCTCACTGATGTTCTTGCCGTGCAGCTGGTACGTGAGCACCTCCGGCGTGAACCGCTTGCCCTCGCACTCCTCGCACACCGAGGCCACGCCGGCCATCATCGCGAGGTCGGTGTAGATGAGCCCGAGTCCGTTGCAGTTGGGGCATGCGCCCTCCGAATTGGCGCTGAACAGCGCGGCCTTGACGCCGTTGGCCTTGGCAAAGGCGGTTCGGATCGGGTTCAGGAGCCCGGTGTACGTTGCCGGATTCGAGCGGCGCGAACCACGGATCGGCGACTGGTCGGCGACGACCACGCCCTCGCGACCGGCGAGATAGCCGTGGATCAGCGAGCTCTTGCCGGAGCCTGCGACTCCGGTGACGACGGTGAGCACACCGAGCGGGATGTCGACGCTGACGTCCTTCAGGTTGTGCAGATCGGCGCCCTTGATGGACAGCTGTCCCCGCGATGTGCGGACGGCCTCGCGCAGGTGGGCCCGGTGTTCCAAGTGCCGCCCGGTGAGGGTGCCGGAGGCGCGCAGCCCGGCGACGTCCCCGCTGAAGCAGACCTCACCGCCGGCCTCGCCCGCACCGGGGCCGAGGTCCACCACATGGTCGGCTATCGCGATCACTTCGGGCTTGTGCTCGACCACGAGCACGGTGTTTCCCTTGTCACGCAGGAGCAGCAGCAGTTCGTTCATGCGCTGGATGTCGTGCGGGTGCAGGCCGATGGTCGGCTCGTCGAAGACGTATGTGACGTCCGTGAGGCTGGAGCCGAGGTGCCGCACCATCTTCACGCGCTGTGCCTCACCGCCCGAGAGTGTGGAGGCGGGGCGGTCGAGGCTCAGATAGCCGAGCCCGATCTCGGCCAGGGACTCCAGGAGATGGCGCAGATTGCCGAGCAGCGGGCCGACGCCGGGGTCGTCGATGGAGCGTATGAACGCGGCCAGATCGCTGATCTGCATCGCCGAGCACTCGGCGATGCTCACGCCATCGATCTTCGAGGACAGGGCGGCCTGTGTGAGCCGCGTGCCGCCGCACTGCGGGCACTGGGTGAAGACCACGGCCCGGTCGACGAAGGCCCGGATGTGGGGCTGCAGCGCCTCACGGTCCTTGACGAGCCAGCTCCGCTGGATCTTGGTGAGGAGACCTTCATAGGTGAAGTTGTTGGACCCGACCTTGACCTTGACGGCCGTTTTGCGAAGGAAATCCTCCCACTCCTGGTCGGTGAAGTCCCCGAGCTTCTTGTCCGGGTCGTAGAAGCCTGACGCGACCATGATCGACCAGGGCCAGGAATCCACGGCGTAGCCGGGGACGGTGATCGCGCCCTCGTTCAATGACTTCTCGCGGTCCACCAGTTGGTCCACGTCGATGTCCGACACCTGGCCGAGCCCCTCGCACCTGGGGCACATGCCCTCGGGCATGTTGAAGCTGAAGGCGCCGGAGGTGCCGATGTGCGGGGTGCCGAGGCGACTGAAGATGATCCGCAGCATTGTGTACGCGTCGGTGGCGGTGCCCACCGTGGAGCGGGAGTTGGCACCCATCCGTTCCTGGTCGACGACGATCGCCGCACTCAGATTGTGGAGCCCGTCGACGTCCGGACGGCCGAGGCTTGGCATGAACGACTGGATGAAGGCCGTGTACGTCTCGTTGATCAGGCGCTGCGACTCGGCGGCGATGGTGCCGAAGACGAGGCTCGACTTGCCGGATCCGGAGACTCCGGTGAAGACCGTGAGGCGCCGCTTGGGCAGATCGATGTCGACGTTCCTGAGGTTGTTCTCGCGGGCTCCACGGACCTGGATCACCGTGTGGCCGTCGGCGGGGACCAACTCATGACTGGAATGGGCAGCGGGCATTCGGGTTCCCTTTTCCTCTTTCTCACGCCCGCAGGCCGGTCGTGTCCGGTTGAGCGACTGCCCGCGCCACGGTCCGAACATCATAGAGAGGCATACGACTTCGGGGTACGCGGTGCGGGCCGGACACCCCACGCGGGGTGTCCGGCCCGGGATGAGCCGGGATGGGCTGGATCAGTCGGCGCTGGTGGTGAGCTGCTTGGCGCCGGCTGCCTCGCTCCGCTGGATCTCGACCCGGCGGGGCTTGGCGTGCTCCAGGACCGGGATCCGGACGGTGAGGACACCGTTGTCGTAGCTCGCGTCGACCCGGTCGACGTCGAGGTCGTCAGGCAGCGTGAGCCGTCGGCGCTGGGTTCCGTGGATGCGACCTCGCACGTACACCGTGTCGCCGTCCCGCTCGTCCGCCCGGCGGGTCGCCTCGATCGTCAGGGTGCGCCCGTCAACGGTGACGTCCAGGTCCTCCGGCTGAACACCGGGCAGGTCGAGCCCGATCACCAGCTCTCCGTCCCGGCGCAGGACGTCCATCAGCATCGAGGTGCTCACCGTGCCGCGAGCTCCGTCCGCCTTGTCGAGCAGCCGTCGGCTGAGCCGGTCGAAGTCGGCGAAGAACGGGTCCAGGTTCAGATTCTCCAACAGCATCATGGCTGGCACTCCCTCCTCGTCACACGGGTGCGTCACCGGCGGTACCTCGGTGCACCGCCGAGCTGGTCTTGCACATCCATATTAGAAAACCTGTCGCCAGAGTTGCAAGTTCTATACACCATGAGATACATGTTCTATGTCGCCTCAGAGCCCGGTTTCCGCGAAACAGCGAGGCAGCCCTGTGAAACTCACGATCGACGACGCACATGCCCCCTTGTTCACCATCGGGCAGGTGTCGGACATGCTCAGCGTCGAGCAGGCATTCCTGCGGCGCCTCGATCAGCAGGATGTCGTGCGCCCGGCGCGATCCCAAGGCCGGCAGCGCCGGTACAGCCGCCACCAGATCGATCAGGTGGCCGAGGTGCGGGCCCTGATGGGTGAGGGGCTGACCCTGGCCGGTGTCCGCCGGGTGATCGAGCTACAGGCACGAGTGGTCGAGCTCGAGGCCGAACTCGCTCAAGAGCGGGCGCACCGGGCACCCCGGGCGGGCACCGAGCCGCGCTGAGGAGCAGCGCCGCCAGGATGGCGGAGAGGAGCCCGGTCCGTGGCAGCGGCGTTACTGAGCCATATTTTCGCCCCGGGCGGGCACGCGGGAGGTACGGAGGCGGCACCGCTGCTTGCCTCGGCGAGGACACTGGAGACGTTGGGAAGGATCGGCAGCCCCGGGCGTCGCCCGGGGCGGAGCCCGGGACTGGGCAATGATGGCTGCAGACGGACGGAGGGCCTGGGATGTGTGCGATCGAATCCTTCCCGGGCGACCCCGCCCGGGAAGGGGGAAGCACATCCGAGCCGGGCGGCCTGTTGGATGTACTGAACGTCGCCGCCGCGGTGCTGGATGCGGACGGCCGGATCGTGCTGTGGAGCCCACAGGCCGAGGAGTTGTTCGGGTACACCGCCGACGAGGCACTCGGCCGGTACGCAGGCCGCCTGCTGGTGCATGAGCAGCACCTGGAACTGGTGCGCCACCTGTTCGCCGAGGTCATGGGAGGCCATGGGGGCTGGGCAGGTGTCTTTCCCGTCCGCCACAAGGACGGCAGCACGCTGCTGGTGGAGTTCCGCAACATGCGGCTGGAGGACGACCAGAAAGACCTCTACGCCCTGGGCCTGGCCACCGAGCAGACGACGCTGCGGAGCGTGGAGCGAGACCTGGCGCTGTCCACTCGGCTGATCTCTCAGTCCCCGATCGGGTTGGCGGTCGTGGACACAGATCTGCGGTACGTCATGGTCAACCCGGCGCTTGAGCGCATCAACGGTCTGCCCGCTGCCGAGCATGTTGGCCGACATGTCCGTGAGGCTGTGCCGTTCTTGGACACCGAGGCCATCGAGTCCGCAATGCGCGAGGTCCTCGCCACCGGCATTCCGATCCTTGACCGGGAGTTCGTTG
Organism: Streptomyces sp. NPDC002868; assembly: GCF_055563295.1. NCBI lineage: Bacteria > Bacillati > Actinomycetota > Actinomycetes > Kitasatosporales > Streptomycetaceae > Streptomyces > Streptomyces sp. NPDC002868. The sequence goes on from NZ_JBVHDR010000013.1 coordinate 46,325, forward strand.
CGCGCACCCCGGCCGACCCGGACCGAGAGCACGCCTGGTCAGTCTCGTTCTACCGGCTGGAGTCCTCCAACGGGAGAGTACTTGGGCTGGCCAAATCAGTCGTCGACGTCACCGAGCGGCACCGCGCCACGTCCGAGGCTGCCCAGGCTCGGCAGCGCCTCTCGCTCGTCGCCGACGCATCCATACGTATCGGCACCACGCTCGACCTTGACCAGACTGCCCGTGAACTCGCCGCGGTGTCGGTACCCGAGCTGGCCGACGTAGCCGCGGTGGATGTGCTCGACAGCGTCCTGAACGGCCGCTCGGCCGTCGTGATGCACGAAGGTCCCGCGGTATTCCGCGCGCTCGCCGTGGCCGCCTCGTACCCCACCGATGCCGTACGCGCGGCTGATCAGCCCGGTGAGGTTGCCCGGTACGAGGCCGACCGGCTGGTCACCCACTGCGTGAATACCGGTCGCCCGGTCCGCGTGTCCCGGGTGCAGGGCGATGATCTGTCGCGTATCGCCAGCAGCCCCGAAGCCGCCGCGTTGCTGGCCGACGCCGGTGTGCACTCTTACCTGGCCGTGCCGCTGATCGCTCGCGGCGAAGTCCTTGGCGCCCTGGACCTGAAGCGCACCCGCAATCCGGAGCCGTTCAACGCTGACGACGAGGTCCTGGCCGGCGAGCTCGCCGCTCGGGCTGCCGTGTGCATCGACAACGCCCGCTGGTACCGGCAGGTGCGCAACACCGCCCTCACCCTCCAGCAAAGCCTTCTCCCGCAGCAGCCACCGGACCAGCCCGGCCTGGAGATCGCCTACCGCTACCAGCCCGCCGAGGCCGCGATTGAGGTCGGCGGCGACTGGTTCGACGTCATCCCCCTGACGGGCGACAAGACCGCACTCGTCGTCGGCGACGTCATGGGCAGCGGCATCAGCGCGGCCGCCACGATGGGTCAACTCCGCACCGCGACCCGCACCCTGGCCGAACTCGACCTCGACCCTGCCGAAGTGCAGCGCCACCTCGACCGCATCACCGACCGCATGGGGCAGACCATCACCACCTGCATCTACGCCGTCTACGACCCGCACCAGGGCCAGTGCCTCATCTCCAGCGCCGGACACCTCCCGCCCGCCCTGGTGCGCCCCGGCCGTCCCCCCGAACTGCTCGACCTGCCGACCGGCGCCCCGCTAGGCGTGGGCGAGGTCGCCTTCCACACCACGACAGTCGCACTGCACCCCGGCGACGAACTGGTCCTCTACACCGATGGCCTCGTCGAGACACGCGACCAGGCCATCGATGAACGCCTGGACGCTCTCCTTGCCCTCCTCGCAAAGCCCCAGCGATCCCTCGAGGAGACGTGCGACGTGCTCCTGCATGCCTTGCGACAGCCCGGAGACCACGACGACGTGGCCCTGCTCATCGCCCGAGCGCGCCCCAGTGCCGTGACCGGGGAGACGACGCCGACCTGACGCCCGCCGACCTGACGCCTGCCGCGCGCGAGCCCTCGCCATTGCTCACAGTGGGGGTATGAACACAGACGACAGGAGCATCCTGGACAGCGCACGCGTCGCGACCAGGCTGCCCGCCCAGGACCTGGAGCGAGCGCGGCGGTTCTACTCCGAACAGCTCGGTCTCGAGCCGGTGGACGAGCGGCCCGGTGGGCTGTTGTATCGCTGCGGAGGCGTGGACTTCGCACTGTTCCAATCGGCGGGAGAGTCACCCGGCACCTTCACTCAGATGGGGTGGGAGGTCGACGACATCGAGGCGGCCGTGTCGGAACTCAAACGGCGCGGCGTGGTGTTCGAGGAGGTCGACCTGCCCGGGCTGCGGACCAGGGATGGGATCGCCGAGATCGACGGGAACTACCCGAGCAAGGGCGCAAGGGGTGAACGCGGAGCCTGGTTCCGCGACAGCGAGGGGAACATGCTGGGTGTCGGAGAGCCGGTCCTCTGAGCGGGCCGCCCGGCTTGGAGAACGGGGCGGCCCGCACCCCGCTACGACGTGGGTAAGACCGTCAAACGCGAACCCAGCCTCATCGCACGTCAAGGATCCCGAGGACAAAGGACAAGCTCAGAAACCGGACGGCGCGAGCACGGCCTTGTAGTGCGTCAGGTCCCACGCATTGCGTCCGTACCCGATGGAGATGAAGATGTCCGAGGTCCGGCCGCTGAAGTTCGCCGTCTTCGTCGTCCAGACACCGTTGCACTCGCTGAAGTCCTTGCTGCCATGCTCCCCTGCGACTCTCGCCCGGGCGCAGACACCGTCGGTGCGGGAGTCGAGCAGCTGGAACTTCACCGTCTGCCAGTAGGAGCCGTCGAAGATGTTCTTCCCCCAGACGACGGTGCAGTTCCGGATCTTCGCATGGACCACTCCGCTGGAGTCCTTGCTCTCCAGAGTGCCGCAGCTGACGGTCTGCGTACGGTCACCGTCATCGGCAACCGCCGCGGCCGGCAGCAGCAGGACCCCGCCGATTCCGACGGCCGTCAGTGCGGAGGCCGCAACGCCCCTCAGAGACGTCTTCTGCAGACGTTCAGACATTTGCTTTCCCCCTCAACTCTCAGAAACCGGACGGCGGCGTGACGTTCGTGCTGATCTTGCCGTACGTGGAGTTGGTGCCGTAAGCGACCCTGATGAAGATGTTCGTGGTCCGGCCCCTGAAGTTCGCCGTCTTCGTCGTCCAGACGCCGTTGCACTCGCTGGACGACGCGCTTGCCCCGGTCTCGGACGCTATGACTCGTGCCCGAGCGCACACACCGTCAGTGCGGGAGTCAAGCAGCTGGAACTTCACCGTCTGCCAGTAGGAGCCGTCGAAGATGTTCTTCCCCCAGGTGACGGTGCAATCCCGCAGCCTGGCATGGGTCACTCCCGCTGCGTCGTTGACCCACAGGGATTCGCAGCCGACGGTCTGCCTACGGTCGCCGTCGTCGGCGACGGCCGCGGTCGGCGCGACCGCGGCCCCGGTGAGCGTCGCGGCCAGTGTCAGGGCGGAGACGGCGACGATCTTAGCCCGGGACAGCTCGCGCCCTTCACAACCAACAAGAGGCCCGGAGAGCCGAGATGGTTCGCGGTGCTGCAGAGGCCCTCGGATCGAAAACACACGCTTGACGGTCGGTGGACGGTTCTGCATTGAGTCCTCCCCTGATTCACTTCGAGCGGTCGCCCGGAGTGTCGATCGGTTCTTCACCGGCTCCACCGTGTGCCGGAGACGGCTTGCCTGGAAGGCGTGGCGGCGTCGGACAAACAACCCCGGACAAAAAACCGGCGTCCGCGACGGCAGCACGATGACCGGGCGCTGATCCGAACCGCTGTGAGTCGCAGCGACAGCCGGCCATTCGGACTTAGTTCGCGCGCAGGACTGTGCGCAGTTGGGTGGCGAACCGGTCCGGGTCCTCGGCGAAGCCGGTGTGGTCGCCGGGGAACATGGTCGGCTCGATGCCGAGTGCTGCCGCGAGCGCCTTCGACGTCCGGTCGCAGAGCTGCCCGTCCGAGTCGTCGCCGATGCCGACCACGATGCGGGTACTCGCCGAGCGCAGGGCGGCGAGGTCGGGCTGCCAGCGGACGGTCGCGCGCAGCTCGTGCTCGAACCAGCGGCGCTCGTCTGCGACCTGCTGCGGATCCCGTTCCCCTCCGAACATCGCCTCGCATGCATCCTCGGGCAGAGTGATGCTGGCCTGGGCAAAGAACTTCGCCCAGGCCCCCGTCACGTCGCCGGAGAGGTAGGTGGCGATGATGTCCTCAGTCTGGGCGTGGCTCTGCTCGCGGTCCTCGAGCAGCTCCTCCACCGGAGGCTCGTGGGCGACGGCGGTGTGCACCTGCTCGGGGTGGGTCTGTACGAGAGCGAGCGCGGTGACGGCGCCGCCGCTGGAGCCCAGGACCACGGCCGGGCCGGCGTCGAGGTGGCTCAGGAGCCGGGAGAGGTCGTCGGCCCGCAGCTGCGGGGTCGAGTCCTGGTCGGGGTCGTCGACCGGGCTGCGGTTGATGCCCCGTGGGTCGGTGGTGAGCACGGTGTGGTCTACGGCCAGCAGATCGGCCAGCGGCGCGAAGGCCCTGGCGTCCATCGGGGCGCCGACCAGCACCACAAGGGGACCCTCGCCGCGCACCTCGTAATGCAGACGCGCGCCAGGGACCTTGAGGGCCCGGACTGTGGCAGGAGCGGTCGAGATGGGGGTCATGCGTCCTCCTGAAACGGGGGCGGTCATCCGCCGTCGAAGACTCTGTGGAGCCGGAGGCATTCGTTGCCTCTCACCCTTGCGTCGAATGGGAGAGGGCGGGATCGACAGCACCACCGGAGTTTTTCCGGGACTGTCTGCGAGCGGCCATCTATCGCTGCGCGTCACCGCCGCCGCCCTCTGCCGACTTGTCGAACTTGTGTACTGAATACGGGTGTTGGCCCTAACATGACCGCTGCCCTCCTTGATCGCTGTCCGGCATCCGGGGTCACAGGCCGGGCTCTGGCGAACGCATCCAGTGCCGTCCGGCCCCATCGCCAGGTACGACTATGCGTGGAGGTTCGTGTGGGGCGTCCGGAAAAACCCCTTGACCCGGAAGCCGGTTCCGTCCAGCGCCTTGCGTGGCAGCTACGCCGGTTGCGGGAGAGGGCCGGCAGTCCGAGCTATCGGGCCCTGGCTCACCGGGCGCACTATTCGGCGAGCACGCTGGCGGAGGCCGCCAAGGGTGACCGGCTTGCCTCACTGGCGGTCACCCTGGCCTACGTCGAGGCGTGCGGCGGCGATCGGGCCGAATGGCGGGCCCGGTGGGAGGCAGTGGCCGCCGAGGTGGATACGGCGGCCGCGGCCGAGCCGACACCGGACGAGGCGCGCTGCCCCTATCAGGGGCTGACGCCGTTCCAGAGTGAGCAGGCGGAGTGGTTCTTCGGCCGTTCCCGGCTGGTCGGCCGACTGCTGGAGCGGGTCGAGCGGCTGCCACTCGTCGGAGTCTTCGGGGCTTCAGGGAGCGGGAAGTCCTCACTCCTGCGCGCCGGGCTGCTGGGGACTATCGCCGAGGGCCGCCAACCGGAAGGACGGTGGCGGACCATGCTGTTGACCCCCACCGAGCATCCGCTTGACGCACTGTGCGACCAGGTGGCGAAGTTGTCCGGCCAGGATGTCCATCGTATGCGGGAGGAGCTGCGCAGCGATCCGGCCGCGCTGGACATCGCGATCCGCGGCGCCCTGGTCGCCGGCCCGCCTGAGACCAGGGCACTGCTGGTCGTGGACCAGTTCGAGGAGCTGTTCACCCTCTGCGCCGACCAGAGTGAACGCCGCCGGTTCGTCGCCGCGCTGCTGGATGCCGCCCACGGCCCGGACCGCCGCACCACAGTAGTACTCGGCATGCGTGCCGACTTCCTCGCGCAGTTCGCCCAGCATCCGGATCTGCTGGACGCGTTGGGGGAGGAAGCGAAACTGCTCGTGGGGCCGGTGTCCACCACCGAGCTGCGAGAAATCGTCATCCGGCCTGCCGCCCAGGCGGGGTGGGGCGTGGAACCGGACATGCTCGCCACCGTGCTCGCTGACGCGGCCGAGGAGCCGGGCGCCCTGCCGCTGGTTTCGCACGCGTTGCTGGAAACCTGGCACCGGCGCAAAGGAGCGACCCTCACCCTGTCCGCGTACCAGGCCAGCGGCGGCGTGCGCGGAGCAATCGCCCAGACCGCCGACCGCCTCTACAGCGAGCTCACCGCAGAGCAGCAGCAGGCCGCTCGAAGGATCTTCCTCAGACTCTCCGCGCTGGGTGACGGTACCGGGGACTCCCGGCGGCCCATTGCCCGCGCCGAACTCGACGGTGTCGTCGAGGAGGCGGGTGCCGACGAGATCCTGGGCCGCCTGGCCGAAGCGCGCCTCGTCGTCATCGGCCGGGACACGGTGGAGATGGCCCATGAGGCGCTGATCCGGGCCTGGCCCCGGCTGCATCGATGGCTCACCGACGACCGGGCGAACCTCATCATCCACCGACGGCTCACTGAGGCCGCCCACGCCTGGAAGTCGCTGGACCAGGACGCCGGGGCCCTGTACCGGGGCGCTCAGTTGCTCGCCGCGTGCGACTGGGCCAGGGACCATCCCCGGGAGCTGAACCAGCTCGAGGACACCTTCCTGCGCACCAGCAGCGCTCAGGAAACCGCCGAGCAGGACAGCGCCCGGCGTCATGCCCGACTTCTCAAGCGCCTCATCGCGGGCATCTCCGTACTCCTCGTGCTCGCGGTACTGGGCGGGGGCGTGGCCGCCTGGCAGCGGCAGGACGCACGCCGACTGCAACTGGACGCCCTCTCGGGCGAGTTGTCCCTGCAAGCGCGGTCGCTCCTGGCCACCGATCCGGACCTGGCAGGCCTGCTGGCCGTCGAAGCGGACCACTTGCACCCGAACGCCGCGACCCGGGGAAGCATCCTGAGCGCCGCGGCGGCGCCGCGGCGCACCGAACTCAACATCAGCGGCCCCGCCGTGTACACCGTCGCTTTCAGCCCGGACCATACGCTGCTCGCCTCCTCGAACGGCGACGGCACGATCGGTCTGTGGGACCCGGTGCGCGGCACCCGGATCGCGTTTCTGCGAGGACACACCGGGCGGCCCATGAAGGTGGCCTTCAGCGGCGACGGGAAACGTCTCGCCTCCACCGCAGCCGACGGCACCTCCGGCTCGCTCATCGTCTGGGACGTCCGGACGCGCCGGCCCATGACCAGGCTCGCCGAGGATCGGATCGGCCCGGGCATGGCCCTCAGTACGGACGGTACGAAGATGGCGATCGGAGTCGGAGACGGCGACATCGCCCTGCACGACCTGTCCACCGGGTCTCGCCGTCTTCTCCGCGGACAGGGACACGGTCCCGCGGTCGGGTCGCTGAGCTTCAGCCACGACGGCGAGCTCCTGGTTTCCGCAGACGGAACGCGGGACCCGGTCGTCTGGGCCGTCAAGACCGGCAGACCGATTGCCTCGCTGCCCTCCGAACACGTCGCCCAGGTCGCCTTCGCCTCTTCCGGACGCATGCTCGCGGCCGCCGCCGACGACCGGGGGGTCTACCTGTGGAACCTCGACCGGGAGCAGCCAGCCGCTCTGCCGCGACTGCCCCTGCCTGATTCCTTCGGATGGGCCATCTCCGCTCCCGTCGGGGGCCGGCTGGCCGTGGCCGACGAGAACGGCACAGTCACGATATGGGACCTGCGGCGTCGCGCGCCCGTGCACACCTACCAGGACAGAGGCCGCACCGAGACGGTCTCGGTTGCCCTCAGCCGCGACGGTGCGATGCTCGCCTCCGCCGGATTCAACGGGACAATTGTGCTGCACGATCTGCGCAACGCCCCGTTCAGCGGATTCGACGCACAGATCAAAGACATCAAGGTCAGCCCGGACGGAACCGTGATCGCCACTGCCGGCAGCGACAGGACCGTCCGTCTCTGGGACACCCGGGGGAAGCAACTCACCACCCTGAGCGGGCACCCCGACCAGGTCCAGGCCGTCGCGTTCAGCTCCGATGGACGCCGGCTGGCCTCGGTGACGCGGAACAACATCGTCACGATCTGGGACGTCCGGCGCCGGCGGCACGCGGCGGAACCGGTCCCTACCCTGGGAGTCGGCGCCTCCACCGACATCGCCTTCGCTCCCCGTGGCCGGCGCCTCCTCGCTGCCGCCACACTCGGACTGTTCGTCTGGGACGTCCACGACCTGACGTCGCCGCCCCTGAAGACGTCGAAGTATCAGCCCCGCCTGGCCACCTCGCTCGTCTTCACCCCCGACGGCCGTCGCCTTGTGGCAGCCAGCACGGGGGGCTTCCTCAACGCGTGGGACGTCGCAACGGGTGAACTCCTCGCCAGGGACAAAACCGGCCAGGGCGCCGTGCAGGACGTCGCCGTCAGCCCTGACGGCAAGCTGCTCGCCACCGCCGGTGACAGCCGGACGGTCAAGCTCTGGAGTGCCACGGACCACCGGGAGCTCGCCGTGCTCAGCGGACACACCGCCCCCGTGCAGGTCATCGCGTTCAGTCGGGACGGCCGCACCCTAGCCTCCGCCGGTGACGACCACTCGATCATCGTGTGGGACATCGTCGCCCGGCGCTCCCTCGCCACCCTGAACGGGCACAGCGCCAGAATCCGCGGACTCGCCTTCACCCCTGACGGCGCCCTGGTCTCCGGCGGGGAGGACGGCAGGCTCATCCGATGGCCCCTGGACCTGCATGACGTCAAGGATCGCCTCTGCGCTGCCGCCGGCCGCAGTCTCACCCGGCAGGAGTGGGCGACCTATCTCCCGTCGGTTCCATACCAACCGACCTGCCGTTCCCGGTCGCGTCGCTGACGGGGCGGACCGACCCGGACCTGAAACGCCGTCACGCCGCTGTGATTTGCATGGCGGTGGACGGCGGGCCGCCATCGCCCTGGGCGGACTTCAGGGCAGCCGAACCTCGACGCGTAGACCGCCCCCGGGCCCGGGTTGGGCAGTGGCGGTGGCGGTGCCGCCGTGGGCGATGGCGATGGAGCGCACGATGGACAGGCCCAGGCCATGGCCACGGTCCGCTCCCGCGCCGGTGCGGTCCCGGCCGTGGCCCCGGCGGAACGGTTCGAAGAGCGTCTCGACGGTGTCGGGCTCCACCTCGGGTCCGGTGTTGGTCACGGTCAGGCGGCCACGGGAGACGGCCACCTCCACGCGTCCGCCCGGTTGGTTGTAAGCGATGGCGTTGCGCAGCAGGTTCGCCGTCAACTGGCCGAGCAGAACCCGGTCTCCCGGTACGGGCGCCGGCGACGGCTCGGCCTCGACAGTGACCACGACGCCCGCCTCGGCGGCAACAGCCCCGCAGGAGGCGACTTCCTCGGCGACCACGTCCGAAAGATCCACGGTCTTGTGGGTCTCGATGCCCCGCTCGCTCTGTGCCAGGAGCAACAGCCCATCGATGAGCTGCCCGTTGCGCCGATTGGCGTCCAAGAGGGACTGTCGCACCCGGGCCAGTTCCTTGGGCGTCGGGTTCTCCAGGCCGATCTGGAGGGCTGCGCGCTGCGCGGCGAGCGGGGTACGCAGTTCGTGGGAGGCGTTGGCGATGAAGCGGCGCTGGCTGTCGAAGGAGGTTTCAAGGCGGGCGAGGAGCGCGTCGAAGGTGTCGGCGAGTTCCTTGAGTTCGTCCCGCGGGCCGTCGAGAGCAATGCGTTCGTGCAGGTTCTCCTGGGAGATCCGACGGGCCGTGGACGTCATGGAGTGCACGGGCCGCAGCACCCGTCCGGTGATCCACCAGCCGACGCCGACGGCGAACACCGCCATCACGAGCAGAGCCGCGCCCGACCAGAGCAGGACCTGCCGGGAGGCGAAGTGGGCGAGCTCGAGGCTGACCGTTCCGGCATCGGACGGCGGGTTCCCCTGCGGCACCATCCGTGGCCTGCGGTCCATCAGCTCGTTGGCCTTGGCCATGGCGTCCGCCCGGGACAGGAAGTAGACGAGGGCCAGCAGGATGCCGCCGAGCAGGACGAACACCAGGCCGTAGACGGCAGCGATGCGGGTACGGACTGTGGCCCGGTGCGCGCGCGCCCGCCCCCCGCCCCGCCCCCGCACCGCACGTGCCGCCAAGGCCCTCACAGTGCGTACCCCACGCCCTGTACGGTCCGGATCAGGGGCGGTTCGCCGAGTTTGCCGCGCAGCTTGCTCACGGTGACGCGGACCGCTGAGGTGAACGGGTCGGCGTGCTCGTCCCAGGCACGCTCAAGGAGCTCCTCCGCGCCGACCGGGGCCCCGTCGGCCGCCAGCAGCAGATGCAGTACGGCAAACTCCTTCGGCGTGAGATCGAGCAGCCGGCCGTCCCGTGAGGCGGTGCGCTGCGCGGTGTTGAGCACCACGCCCGACTTCTTCAGTACCGGCGGCAGGGGCGGTGCGCTGCGGCGGCACAACGCGTGGACCCTGGCGATGAGTTCGTCGTACTCGAAGGGCTTGGCGAGATAGTCGTCGGCCCCCAGGTTGAGGCCCTGGACCCGGTCGTGCAGACCGCCGGCCGCGGTGAGCATCAGGATGCGGGTCCTCGCCCCCGAGCCGACCAGGTCGGCGGCGACAACATCCCCGTGCACCCCGGGCAGGTCCCGGTCCAGGACCACGACGTCGTAGTCGTTGACCTGGAGGCTGTGTGCCGCCTCGGCTCCGTCGTGGACGGTGTCCACCGCGAATCCGTGGCGGCGCAGCCCGAGGGTGACCATCTCGGCGATCAGCGCGTCGTCCTCGGCGACAAGTACCCGCACGTCGTTCTCCCTTACTTGCTCAGGATGTGATTCAACGGTGGCCGATCAGGGTGGTCAGGTCGCGGCGAGCGCCACCGTGGGGGCTAGCCCGGCGGCGCGTACCGCCGGATAGAGACCGGCCACGCCGCCGATCAACAGAGTCGAGCCGACCCCACCTCCCATCACCCACGGCGGCACCACCACCGGCCAGCCCTGCGTAGCGGCGTACGTGGCGGTGACCGCCGAGCCGATCACCACGCCCGCCCCGCCGCCGAGCGCGGACAGCAGCAGCGACTCGGTGAGGAACTGCATGCACACCTGGCTCCGGGTGGCGCCCAAGGAGCGTCTGAGGCCCACTTCGCCGCGGCGCTCCAGAACCGAGATGACCATGGTGTTGGCGACACCGATCCCACCGACCAGCAGCGCCACGCCGCCCAGCCCCAGCAGCAGCCCGGTGAAGGCCTTGTCGCCGGCCTGCTGGGCGACGAGTGCGTCGGAGGGGCGGGAGACCTTCACGGTGGTGGGGTCGGCCGGGTTCGCGGTCGGGCCGATCAACTCCCGTACCCTGCCGACGGACTTCTCGGCGGCCCGGGTGTAGACGAGGGTCGGGTGACCGTCGAAGCCGAGGTATTTCCTGGCCGCGTCCCAGCCGACCAGGGCGGCGGTGTCCAGCTCGGGGGCGAGCGGCACCGGGGCGAGGATGCCTGCGACGGTGAACCACTGGCCGCCGAGCCAGACCCTGGTGTCCGGCCCGGGTTCGGTGACGCCCAGCAGCTGCGCGGTGGTGGCACCGAGGACGGTGACCGGATACTCGCCGGTGGCCTCGTTGAGCCAGTTGCCGCGCGCCATGGTGGCGCCCACCGACTTCAGCAGATCCTGCCAGGCACCCGCGGCGGTGATCCCGTTGGACTGCGCCTTGGGGATCTTGTCCGTCCGGTAGGTCTTCACGCCGTCGATCGTCCCGATCGCGGTGGCCGACTCCGCACCCTCGATCCGGCCAATCATGTCCATGGCTTCCTCGGGCAGCTTTGCCGTGCCGCCGTCGAGGGACTGCCCGGGCGTGGCTGTCAGCAGATTCGTGCCGAGCCGGGCGAGGGTGCGGTCCAGCTCGGCCCGGCTGGAGCTGGAGATACCGACGACCGAGACCATGGCCGCGATGCCGATGGCGATGCCGAGCGCGGACAGCAGGACGCGTACGGGACGGCTGCGCAGGCCGAACCCTCCGACACGTACACAGTCGGCGGGGCTGAGACGGGCCGGGGTCAGCATGTGGCCCCCAGCGCGGCGGAATCGGTCGCGGTGGCGGTCGCTGTGGCTGTGGCTGTGGCTGTGGCGGAGTCGGACTGCACGCGTCCGTCGAGCATGGCCACCTGGCGGGGCAGCGAGTCCGCGATGGAGCGGTCGTGGGTGATGACGAGGATGGTGGTTCCCAATTCGTGCAGCTCGTGCAGCAGCTCCATCACCGCCGCACCCGCCTTGGAGTCGAGCGCTCCGGTGGGCTCGTCGGCGAGCAGGACGGCCGGTTCACCGACCACCGCACGGGCGATCGCGACGCGCTGCTTCTCACCGCCGGACAGCTCGTGCGGGCGGTGGTCGAGGCGATGGCCGAGCCCCACCCGTTCCAGGGCGGCCGCCGCCCGCTCGCGGCGCGCGCGCTGTCCGGTGCCGCTGTAGAGGAGTCCGTACGCGACGCTGTCGAGCGCGGAGACTCCGGCCGGGAGGTGGAACTGCTGGAAGACGAAGGCGATGCTCTGCGCGCGCAGGGCCGAGAGCTGCCGGTCGGAGAGGGCGGCCACGTCATGGCCGTCGATGACGACGCGGCCCGAGGTGGGCCGGTCCAATGTCCCAATCACGTTCAGCATGGTGGATTTCCCAGACCCGGAAGGCCCGACGATCGCGGCCATTTCACCGCGGTGAACGGTCAGGCTGACGCCGACGAGCGCGGCGACTCCCCCGGCGTACGTACGGGTCACCTCCTCCAGTACGACGACGGATGAGCCGGCGGCAGAGGGGAGTGCGGTCACTTGGGCACCCCCACCCTCATGCCCTCGCGCAGCCCCTTGCCGGTGATCTCGACCCGGCCCTGGGCGAAGAGCCCGAGCGTGACGGGCACGGTACGGGTCCGGCCGCCGCCCTCGACGACCTGCACTGCGTACCCACCGTCGTCAGGCAGCGCCACCAGTGCGGTGACGGGCACGGACATGGCCTTCTGCGCGGTGGCGCTGATGAACTTCACATCCACCGTGGCCGCGTCCAGGCCCTTCAGCTTCTTCTGATCGGGGATCTCGATCTCCACCTCGACCTTGGTCTGCGGCTTTTCACCGCCGCCGCCCTGCTGTGCGACGTCGTCCTTGGGCGGTGACACCGTCCGTACGGTGCTGACCTTCCCCGTGACGGTGGTGCCATCGGGCAGGACCACACCCACAGACGCGCCCTTCTTGGCCAACCCCTGGTCACCGACGTCCAGTTCGGCGCTGACGCGCTTCTCCCGGCTCGTGTGCCTCAGGATCCTGCCGTTCGCCGGATCGCCCACGGCGGCCTCCAGTGCGGCGACACGGATCAGTCCGGAGGCGAAGGCGGCCTGCCCATTCTTGAGCTCGCCGGTCGTCTTCACGCCCCGCTTCTTCTGGAACGCGCGGAGTGCGGCAGCTGTACGGGCGGTGTAGTCGTCCCCGTCGGGGGCGTCGTAACCCAGCGCCCGCAGGTTGTCGTTGAGCTGCTCGACATCCGGCCCCTCGGTGCCGGGCACCAGGTCCCGGTACATCGGGACGGTGCCGTACATCAGCGTCACGGGCTGGTTGTCGACCTTGTAGAGCGTATCCCCGCGCCCCACCGTCGACCCCGGCTCCGGTAGCCAGGTGACCGTGCCAGGCAGTCGGCCGCTCACCGTGACCGGATCCCCGTAGCCCAGTTCGCCCGCGACCAGCTTTGAGGCGGCCAGATCGCTGCGGCTGATCTCACCGGTGGCGGACGGCAGTTGGGCGGAATGTGTCGCGGCCGTCGTGTCGGCACCGCCGCCCAGTCCAAGTGCGGCAACGGACACCCCGCCCCCGGCCAGCACCACCACACCCGTGACCAGCACGGTCTTCGGCCATCGCTTCCGGCTCACTGGCCGCTCACGTCCCGCTCCTCGCCCTTCATGTACTGCTTGCATGCCTCCATCGCCTTCTTGAAAGTCGGCGTGCTCTGGGCCGCCTCGCCCTGTGGTGGGATGAAGGCGCCATTCACCGGGTCGTCGACCTCGACGCCGTTCTTCCGGAAGCATTTGGCCAGTTCCAGAGCCTCCTTCTGGAAATCGGCCATCTCCTCTTCGGTGTGCGCCTGAGGGGCGTACTTCTTGCATGCATCCTGCGCGGCTTCCACCTTGGCCCGTGGAAGGTCTGCGGGGAACTGGTTCACCTGTTCCCCGGGCTTGGGGTCCGCAACGTCAACACCCTGGTCCCGTAGGCACTTCGCGTACTGAAGGCTCTTGTCCTTGCCGCTGTCGGCGGCCTCGTCCCCGCCTTCGCCGTCGCTACGGCCGCACGCTGCCAGCGACACGACCGCCGCCGTTGCCACCCCGGAGACGACCAGCATCCGGCGGGCGCTGCGCCACCGGTTTCTCCGCGCCGTAAGCATCAGCATTCATGGCTCCTATTGTCCGGCGGGCGGCCTCGCGCCGTCCCGCCGTATCAAGGGATACGGGGAGGGATGTTGCGCGGAGTTTTCGCGGCGTTCCGCGCCACACCAGAGGGCCTGGCCGTTTGGTCCCATGGCGAGTTGGCAGACTCTGGATCAGAACTGCCTTACGAATGGCGCACTTTCTGAGTCCGCTGTCCTACCGATGGAGTGTTCGTGGACCTGACCCACCGCAAGCTCTTCTCGCTCGATCCCAACACTGACCCCGGTGACGAAGCGAGACGGCTTCGCGCTCAGGGCCCCCTGGTTCCGGTGGAGTTGCCCGGGGGTGTAGCAGCCTGGGCAGCCACGGACCTCGCCACCGCGAAGGCGGTTCTAGGCCATGAGGATCTGACCAAGGACCCTGAGCACTGGCCTGCACTGAAGGCGGGCCGGATACCGGACGACTGGGAGCTGATCGCCCTCGTCCGCGGAGCGGCGATGCTCCACGAGGGCGGCGACGATCACCGCCGGCTGCGGCAGCTGGTGATCTCCGCTTTCAACCGTGCGCCCATCGAAGCGCTCCGGCCGCGCATTGAAGAGATCGCCAACGAGTTGCTGGACGGTCTGGACTCCCTGGATCCGGGTGAGCCGGTCGACCTGCGTGAGCTCTTCGCCTATCCGCTTCCGGTGCGGGTCATCTGCGAGGTCCTCGGCGTACCCGACACCGTCGTGTCCGAACTGCGCCATCGCTTCGACCGACTGGTGATGCCTCAGGAAGCCACCGGCGAGGCGGACATCCGCGTAGTCGTGGCGGACATTCACCGCTCCCTCTCGGCGCTGATCGCGATCAAACGCACGGATCCCGGGGACGATCTGACCACCGCGCTGATTCGGGCCCGCGACGACGGCGACCGGCTGAGCGAGCAGGAGCTGGTCGCGCGATCGCCCGTGACGCCGACGACGCCCAGACGTGGGCCGCCGTGGTCGAGGAAGGGCTTCGTTTCTCCTCGCCGGTGCGGCACGCGCTCATGAGGTACGCCGTCAAGGACACCGAGATTGCGGACGTCCGGGTGGCCAAGGGGGATCCCGTCATCGCCAGCCTGGTCGCCGCCGGCCGCGACCCGAGCCGGCACGAGAACGCCGATGGCTTCGACGTCACCCGCCCCACGAGCCGCGAGCACGTCGCATTCGGCTTTGGCGCCCACTACTGCCTGGGCGCTCGATTGGCCAAGCTCGAGACCGAGATCGCACTGGCCGCCCTGTTCAGCCGCTACCCCGGCGTCACACTGGCCTCCGACCCCGACCGCATCTCTTCCATCCCACTACAGGGCTTTGAGGCTCTGCCGGTCCACCTCCACGCCGGCGAGCGAACCTGACCCTCTGAGGCGGCTGCCGCCGCCCGGGCCGAGCCGGTTCACGAACCGGGCTGATGCCCCTGACCGAGGGGATGCGTTCCTCATCTCCGCCTGGGAACCGAGACAGAGGCCCGGACCGCATCGCATCGTGGTCCGGGCCTCTGCCATGCGCTAGCGCGAGCTCCGCCGCCCGATGAGCCTGCGCCACCAGGGCCCTCGGGCTACGGTGCCCGCGGACGCGTACGAGGGCTCAGCCGTCGGCTCGGCCGCCGGCAGCGGCTGCCCCAGCGAAGCCGCACGCGCGGCGGCGGTCGCGGCCGCGGTGGCTTCGCCCTCCCTCCCCGGGCGCCGCGGAGTGAACCGCACGGGCAGGCTGTCCAGGCGGCCGGAAACCAAGGAAGCAGTCACGTGCAACTCGGTCTCGGGCACCGAGAGCTGCACGTCGGGCAGCCGCATCAGCAGCGTGTCGATGCCGGTGTCCGCGATGGCCCGTCCGATGTCCTGGCCGGGGCACTCGTGCGGTCCGGCGCCGAAGGCGAGGTGTGAACGGTTGCCGCACCGGCGCGTTCAGATCGGGCCGGATCTCGGGGTCGACGTTGCCTGCAGCCAGTCCCAGCATCACCATGTCGCCGGCCCTGATCTGCTGGCCGCCCAGCACCCTGTCGCCGGTCGCCCAACGGGTGGGCACCACCCCGAGGGGTGGGGCGTCCCAGAACACCTGGTCCAGCCCGTCCGGCAGCGTCATCTGGCCGCCGGACAGACTCCCGCGGAAGCGACGGTCGGTCAGCACCATCCGCAGCGTGTTGGCGATCAGGTTGACCGTATTCTCAACCGCAGCGACGATCGCATGCCGCAGATGCTCCATCACTTCGGTGTCAGTGAGATCCGACTCGTGGCGGAGCAGCGAGCTGGCGAAGTCCTCGCCAGGCTTTTCCTGCTTGCGCTTGACCAGCTCCCACATGGTGTCCACGACGAACTGGTTGCTCTGGAGAGCCGTCTGGGTGCCCTTGACCATGTCACGCACGGCCTCGCCCAGCGGCAGCGCGTCCTTCTCGGGTATGCCGAACTGCACGGCCAGGACCAGAACCGGAAGCTTCTCGGCGAAGCCGGCCACCAGGTCGGCCTGGCCTGTTGCGGCGAAGTCGTCGATCAGCTGGTTCGCGTACCGCACGACGTAGCGGCGGATTCCGTGGCGGCTGAAGCGGTCCAGGCTGTCGGTTATCGCGCTCCGCAGCCGGGCGTGCTCCTCGCCGTCGGTGAAAGCCACGAGCGGCTGCCACGCGGTGATCGGGAGCAGGGGGGAGTCCGCCTGCAGTTTGACGTTCCAGTTGTGGGAGTCGCAGGAGAACAGCGAGGGGGTGCGCATTACCTCCAGGTTTTCGCGGTGCCCCAGGACCAGCCAGGCCGGCACATCACCAGGGAGCAGCACTGGCGCCACCGGGCCGTGCTCCTGGCGCAGCTTCTCGTACAGCGCCTGCGGCAAGCCCTCTGCCTCCGGCCCGTACAACCGCCGAAGCCCACTGGGCCCTTGAGCATGCGCGGGGCACCCGGGAGGTGGGACGGGCGCGGACGAGTTGCCGGAGGTGCCGGTCGGGTCTGAGTACGGGGTGGTCACGAGGCCTCCGAGAAGCAACGCTTGGTTGGTACGGCGATGGAGTGTGACCTGCTGCCCCAATCGACTTCGTGATCAACAGCAGCGCCTGTGCGTCAGAGGCCAGCAGGAGCGCCCGCAGCATATCTCCCGTGCGATTCCACCCAGACAGCGAGTCCACGGTGAACTCACCTGCATAGCAGCACATTTGGCGATTCCTCAGCTCCGGCCGCCCGGCGATGCACCCTCGCGCTGCCGGACTGCAGGTGATGGGATCTCCGCCACGACCAAACCCGCACGTCGCGCGGCACACCGGACGGTGCGCCGCACCGCCCCCGTTCGCAGCGGGCAAGTGCGTCATCGTCCTCATGGCGATGATGCGTTGACGTAGCTCAGTGACCCGCGAGCAGCTTCACGGCCACGACCCCTGCGCCGATCGCGGTGTCCAGAAGGCCTGAGGTGAGTGCGCTCAGCGGCCCGTTGCCCATCCGCAGGCCGGTCCGCCAGCCCAACAGGAACAGGCCCGCCACTTCGACCCCGGCGCTGATCAGCAGCGCGGTGACCAGCACCATCACGCCCAGTGCCGACATGCCGATCAGCACCAGTGGCCCCACGGCGCTCAGCAGCAAAGGGCTGGAGACATGCATCGCCGTCCGGATTTCCGCCCGGTTCGCGCCGCGTCCGCTCATGGCCCGGTGCGCCTGCTCGTCCGCGACGATCGTGGCCAGCCAGACCCCGAGCGCTGTCACAGCCACCGTGAGCGCCGCTTCGACGTGGTCGGTCGCTTCCGCCTCGGCGAGGGTGACCACGACAGCGGTGAGGGTGATGGTCGCGTAGATCCGTTCCTTGAGTCGCGCGGCCGCGGTGTCGCCGGCGCGGGCGGCGGTGGCCTGCGGCTTGGGGGCGACCGGTCGCGGCTCCGGGTCCGGAGTCATGCGTGCACCCTTCCGCCGTGAAGTCATGTACCCAAAACGCACATTTCAGGAACAAACGGTAGCCGAACGGGCAGAGTGCAGCCGTATATCCACGACCGCATTGGTCCAGACTTATTGACGGCAGGTCTGGACCACTTTACGGTGCCCGGTGCCGGGTGCCGAAACGACGGACCAGCGGGATCGATCCCGAACCTTTGCCGACTCGGTGACAGCCAGACATCGCGGGGAGGGAGCACAACATGATCGGTCGTTGGTTACGTCTGCCGGCGGTCGGCCTGGGGGTGGCCTGCGTCGTGCAGATGCTGGTCGCCGCGGCGCCGAGTGCACCGCGGGCTGACACATGCGCGGTCAAGTCGAAGCCCTCGGGCAAGGTGCTCCAGGGGTACTGGGAGAACTGGGATGGTGCGGCGAACGGCGTTCACCCGCCGTTCGGATGGACACCGATCACCGACACCCGCATCCGTGATCACGGCTACAACGTCGTCAACGCGGCATTCCCGGTCATTCGCTCGGACGGCACTGTCCTGTGGGAGGACGGGATGGACACGACGGTGAAGGTCGCAACCCCGGCCGAAATGTGCCAGGCCAAGGCGGGCGGTCTCACCATCCTGATGTCCATCGGCGGTGCGACGGCCGGTATCGACCTCAGCTCCAGCACCGTCGCCGACCGGTTCGTCCAGACGGTGGTGCCGATCCTGAAGGCGTACAACTTCGACGGCATCGACATCGACCTCGAGACAGGCCTCATTGGCAGCGGCAACATCAACCAGCTGTCGACATCGCAGGCCAACCTCATTCGCATCATCGACGGTGTGCTCGCCCAGATGCCCCCCAACTTCGGCCTGACGATGGCGCCCGAGACGGCCTACGTCACCGGCGGCAGCGTGGCATACGGCTCGATCTGGGGCGCGTACCTGCCAATTGTGAAGAAGTACGCGGACAACGGCCGGCTCTGGTGGCTGAACATGCAGTACTACAACGGCAGCATGTACGGGTGCTCCGGCGACTCGTACTCCGCCGGCACGGTCCAGGGTTTCACCGCGCAGACGGACTGCCTGAACAAGGGACTGGTCGTCCAGGGGACCACGATCAGGGTCCCCTACGACAAGCAGGTTCCCGGTTTGCCGGCACAACCAGGCGCCGGAGGCGGCTACATGTCGCCGAACCTGGTGTCGCAGGCCTGGAACAACTACAACAACGGGTTGAAGGGACTGATGACCTGGTCGATCAATTGGGACGGGTCGAAGGGATGGACGTTCGGGAACAACGTCAAGGCTCTGCAGGGCCGCTGAAGTGTGCTGATCTCAGGGTTCACTGCTCGCGCATGCCCCAGGGTGAGCCGTACTCCGTCAGGAGATCCAGGAAGGGCCGGGCGGGGAGGGCCTCGGGGCCGAGGACGCCGCTGCCGGACCAGGTGCCGGAGGCGATCAGTTCCAGGGCCACGACGGGGTTGATGGCGGTCTGCCACACGACCGCCTGGCAGCCGTACTCGCGCATGGACCACTGGTTGTCGACCACGTGATACAGGTAAACCTCGCGCGGGCGGCCGCCCTTGGTGCCCTTGACCCAAGTGCCCGCGCAGGTCTTGCCGTGCATGCGCTCTCCGAGGGCTGCCGGGTCCGGCAGGCAGGCGGCGACCACGTCACGCGGGGAGACGTGGACCGTGCCCGATCCGTCCGCCGCGGGCACCGGCACCGGATCTGTGCGATCGAGGCCCAGCAGGTGCAGCGTCTGCAGCGTACGGATGAAGTCCTCGCCGAGGCCGTACTTGAAGGTGACGCGTCCCGCGTCCACCCAGCGCGGCACGAGCAGGACCTCCTCGTGCTCGACGTTGACGCACTCGACGGGTCCGATCCCCTCGGGGAAGTCGAAGACCTCGGGCTCGCTGAAGGGGGCGGTGGTGAACCAGCCACGGCCGGCCTCGTAGACAACGGGCGCATTGAGGCATTCCTCGATGGTGGTCCAGATGCTGAACGAGGGCGCGAAGTCGTAGCCGTCGACCGTGAGGTTCGCCCCGTCGCGGATGCCGATCTCCTCGATCTCGTCGAAGAGTTCATCGGCGGCGTGCCGGGCGAAGACGTCGGACAGTCCCGGCTCGACACCGATGCCGACGAGTGCGAGGGATCCGGCCTTCTCCCAGTCCGCGGCGCGCTCGAACTGGGTGTCGCCGAGCTTGACGCCGCAGAGCTCGTAGGGGCGCTCCGGGTGCGGGCGGGACAGCGACATCGCCATGTCCAGGTAGTGCGCCCCGGCGGCCAGGGCCGCCTGGAACAGCGGCATCACGAAGCGGGGGTCGGTGGCGTTGAGCAGGACGTCGCAGCGCTGCCGGTGCAGCAGGGAGGTGACGGCGGCCTCATCGCTCGCGTCGATCCGTTCGGCGCTGAAGCGGCCGTCCGGCTCCAGTGCCGCGACGGCGGCTTCGGCGCGGGAGAGGTCATAGTCGGCAACGACCACGTGGTCGAAGAAGGACCGGCGGGCCGCGATCCGGGTGATGGCGGTACCGACGCCGCCGGCCCCCACGAGAAGAACACGCATGGCCAAACTCCATTTCCAGGCACAGCGTGCAGGGCGCTGCTGATGGGCGCCGTGCCTGTTGGACCCGATCCAACGCGCACACCACTGTTAACGTCAATGCTGTTGGCATAAGGTCGATGGGGTCATGGCGATGGTCGTGGAAGGAGCGTGCCGTGCCCAAGCCCGTGGTACCGGAGGAGTCCCGGAGACGGCGGCGACCCACGAAGAACGGCGCGGTGCTCTCGGAACAGCTGATCGTGGAGACCGCGCTGCGCATGCTGCGGGAGCACGGGAGCGCGGGCCTGACCGTCCGCCGCCTCGGCACTGCCCTGGGGGCGGACCCGAGCACGCTGTACCGGTACTTCAGCGGCATCGACGACCTGACGCTCGCCATCGGGAACGTGCTCGTGGGGCGTGCCCTGGCGGGGTGGCAGGGCACTGGCGACTGGCGCACCGACCTGCGGGAGCTGGGGCTGCGCATCCACACCGCGTATCTCGGACATCCCCAGGCGGCTGTGCTGACCGCCAGCCGGGTGAGCGGCAAGGGCTGGGAGGTGGCGGCTGACGAGACGATCCTGGGGCTGCTGCGCACAGCCGGCTTCGCGGACCCCGACGCGGTCAGGATCTATCAGGCGTTCATCGACCAGAGCCTGGCATTCGCGGCGCTGGACGCAGCCTCACTGGCGCTGCCGGCGGCGGCACGCGCGGCGGACGAGGAGGTCTGGCAGGCCACATACGCCAGGCTGCCCGCCGCGACCCATCCGCACATCGCAGCGACCGCGCACCTGCTGGTCGCCCGGATGAACCAGAGCGCGTATCCCACCGCGCTGGAGATGCTGCTGGACAGCGCATCAGCCCAGCTCAGCCAGGCACAACGCGGGAACGGCGGCGGAGGCGCCAGCCGGGGCGGGGGCGGGGGCGGCTGAGCCTGCGCTGAGCCCCCGGCCGCACCAGCAGGCCTGGTCAGCCGGGCCAGGTTCCGGTAAGGCGGTGCACGGTGCCGGCACCGCTGCGGTCGACCGCAGCCTTGACCGCGGCGAAGATCGCGCCTTGCAGCGTGGCGGCGATCAGAACTTCCCGCCAGCTGCGGTCCTGGTCGGTGGCGTCCGGGGCATCTTCGTCATGACCGATGGCCTTCCACACTTGCTTGAAGACCGCGCTGGCGACCGCACCGCTCACGGCGCCCAGCGCAAAGCCGACCGGCTTGTAGGCAACCTTCGACGCTTGCATCAATTCCTCCTGCCGCGTCGGATGAGGACAATCACGCCGAGCGCGGCCACGCCGGCGGTGATGAGCAGGATCCGGTTACCGCGCGCCAATTCGGTTGCCCGAGCCGCCCTTGCTCGCACCGGCTCCGGAGTGCTGTCCTCGATCTTCTCTCCCAGGACGTGGGCAGTCTCGGTCAACTGCTGCTTGGCATGCGCGGCCTTCTCACGTACCGGCTCGGGGGTCTTGTCCTGGGCCCTGTGCAGGGCGTGGGCGGCCTTGTCGTGCACCTGGCTCTTCACCTTCGCCGCCTTCTGCTGTGCCTGTGCTTTGACATCCGCCTTGCCGGCCAGCGCTTCGACCGTCTGACCGAGCTCCTCGCGGGTGACCTCCACCTGCTCACGCAGTTCCTCAGTGGTGGGCGTGGAGTCGTTCTGGGACTTGTCCGTCATCGGTGTGCCCTCTCCTTGATCTCGGCCACGTCGGCCTTGACACTGTCGATGGCCTGCTCGGGGGCGGGCGGGACGGCCTGGCTCACCTGCTTCTTGCCCACGGCGGCAAGCACGGCCGCCACCGCAATCAGGACGGCGGCTACGACAAGCGCCGCTACCCACAGCGGCCAGACCAGGTCCAGCGCCACGATCGCGGTGGCCGCAAGCGCCTGCAGGGCGATGAAGCCGATCACTCCGGCTCCGCTGAACAGACCTCCGCCGATCCCGAACCGCTTACCCTTTTGCTTCATCTCCGCCTGCGCAAGCCGCAGCTCCTGCCGCATCAGCTGAGAGATCTGCTCAGACGCCTGCTTGACCAGATCGCTCACCGAGGCCTCGGTGCCCTGCCGCGGCGGCGGATGGTCCACCGACCTGCTCATCGTCGTGACCTGCCTTTCGTTGCTCAACCGGCATCCACATCCCGGCTCAGTCGCTGCCCATCTCCTTGCGCTCCTCCTCACTCCATTTGCGGGTGTCGCGGGGCTGGACGTAGGGCTCCTCGCCCTCGGGGTGGCCGCCGATGGTCGCGCGTTCACGGGCCAACTCCGCGTCGAATTCCAGACCCAGCAGGATCGCCAGATTCGTGATCCACAACCAGACCAGGAAGACGATCACCCCGGCCAGGGTGCCGTAGGTCTTGTTGTAGGAGGCGAAGTTCGCCACGTACAACGCGAAGCCGGCCGAGGCGATCATCCAGATCACCAGGGCCAGGAAACTGCCCGGGGTGACCCACTTGAAGCCACGGCCCCTCGCGTTCGGCGACGCCCAGTACAGGATCGCGATCATGATGGTGACCAGCAGGACCAGGACCGGCCACTTGGCGATCGACCACACCGTCAGCGCCGTGTCCCCCATCCCGATCGCCGTACCCACCTGCTTGGCAAGACCGCCGGTGAACACGACGAGCAGCGCGCTGACGCACGCCATGATCATCAGCACCAGCGTCAGGGCCAGGCGCAGAGGGGTGACCTTCCACACCGGCCGTCCCTCAGGGATGTCGTAGACGACGTTGGAGGAGCGTATGAACGCGGCCACGTACCCCGACGCCGACCACAGCGCAATCAGCAGACCGGCAATCGCCAGGATGGATCCGGTGCCGCTGCTGGCCTGCAGCTGCTCGACCGCGCCTGTGATGATGTCGCGGGCTGAGCCGGGGGTGAGCTGCCTGAGGTTGTCGAGGATGCTCTTTGTTGCCGACTCACCCGCGATCCCCAGCAGCGAGACCAGCACCAGCAGCGCGGGGAAGAGTGCCAGCACCCCGTAGTAGGTCAGCGCGGCCGCCCGGTCGGCCAGCTCGTCGTCCTTGAACTCCGCCACCGTCCGCCGAAGCACCGCCCACCACGACTTCTTGGGCATGTCGGTCGGTTCGCTCGGCGCGTCCCGCTCCACCTGCGGATCGGGCCCCACATCCCCGTCCGTCCGGACGCCCGCTCCCCCGGCTCCGGGCTCATGCCGGCCATCCTGGGGGTGCGCATCCTCGCGCCAGCGTCGCTGAATCCCTGCCATGACATTGCGGGTAGCCGCAAGCACACGTCACGAAACGCCATGTAAGGCTGTAAATCGTTTCGGGCGCGCCGCCGGATTGCGCAGTCATGCCAAGCGGGTGCCCGAATTGCAAGGCGCCGACGAAGAAGAACGGATTCCACACGGTCTCCGACCCGTACGGCGCGGCCGAACGGAACGGCACCGTCATTCTCCTCGGCGCGGGTGATGCGAAGTCCGAATCGGAGCCCGATTCCCGGGGCTCCCGAATGTGGCTCGGCAGATTTGGCTCCGCCCCCTCGGGGGAGGAATCCGGGCTGGCGGCCTTCGCCAGAACCTGGGAATGGGGCCACGGTTCCCTCAAGATCGAGGCGTCCGGACGCTTCGAGTACTGCTGGCGCCTCTTCCGCTCCTGCGGCGTCCAACCCGCCCCCTGCGACTCCGACAGCCTGATGGGAGCCGAAGTCTGTCGCGGCCGCCCCAGGGCCCCGGGGCGGCCGCGTAGGACCCCGACATCCCCCCACTGTCGGTCACGGCACAGCAGGATCGAGCACGACGGGCAGCTCCGCGAGACCGCGGAAGGCGGGGAACGGAACCTCCATCCAGCGCGCCTCACTCGCGGGGTCGGCCAGGGCCAACCTCGGAAAACGGCTGAACAGACCGGTGAGAGCGAGTTGCATCTCCAGTCTGGCCAGAGGCGCTCCCAGGCAGTAGTGACTGCCGTGCCCGAACCCGAGATGGGCACTTTGCGCATTCTGCGGTCGCGTCACATCGAACTGGTCCGGGGAGTCGAACTTCAGCGGGTCGCGGTTGGCCGAAGTGAGCGCGATCTGAACCAGCGCGCCCTTCGGAATCCGCGTCCCGGCGATCTCTACATCCTCGGTTGCGTAACGGAACGTCGCGGTCTCCACCGAGCCGTCGTAGCGCACCAGCTCCTCCACCGCCGGCCCGACCAGCTCCGGGTTCTCCTGAACGGCGCGGAGCTGCCCAGGATTGGCGAGGAAGTGGTAGACGGCGTTGCCGATGAGCAAGGCCGTCGTCTTGTGGCCCGCGAACATCAGCAGAAACGCTGTCGAGATCAGCTCGCTCTCGGTGAGCCCGCCGTCACTGTCCCGGGCTACGGTGAGGGCGCTGAGCAGGTCCTCACCCGGGCTGCTGCGCTTACGCGCGAGGAGATCCGCGAAGTACGCGTGCAGGCTCTCTTCCGCCTTCTGCTGGGCCTTCTTGGATTCCTCGCCGAACCCGGTGTTGGCCACCGTGGTGGACCAGCCCTGCACCTGAGACCGCTCGTCCGGCGGCACGCCGAGCAGTTCGCAGATCACGGTGATCGGCAGCGGGAACGCGAACGCGGGCAGCAGGTCGACCGGTTCCCGGGTCGGGCATTCATCCAGCAGCGTCTCGACGACGTCCTGGATCCGGGGCCGCAGCGCCTCCACGCGGCGCGGGGTGAACTCGGAGTTCACCAGCTTGCGCAGCCGGGTGTGCTTCGGCGGGTCGGAGTTGAGCATGTTGTCGTCCAGAGCCACGGACGAGTCACCGAAGATCCTTCGGTAGGCGTCCATGGCGCCGTACATGTCTTTGCTCAGCCGTGGATCCGACAGGGCGGCCCGCGCGTCCTCGTACCGCGTGATCAGGTACGTGTCGATCCCGTGCGGCGGCCGCATGGGGCAGACGGGCGCCTCATCCCTGAGGTGCGCGTAGACGGGGTGCGGGTTCCGTCTGAACTCGGGGGTGCACCGCGCGGCTGCGGCGACTGGGTCTTCCACGGTGGTCACGGACGGCTCCTGAGGTCGAAGAGGGCCTCGGCGTTGCCGCCGAGGATGAGCTGCCGGGACGCCTTGTCGATCGGCAGCTTCTCGATCATGCGCATGAACTCCTCAAGTGGCACGGACATCGGCGGTGAGTCGGTGCCGAAGAGCAGCCGCTCCGGCCCCAGTACCTCCGCGTTGAGGCCCAGGTGCGCGGGGCTGAATGTGCTGGTGTCGACGTACATGCGCTGCAGCGCCGCGGCCGGGTCGGCCGCCGGCGGGGCGGAGGGCGGCGCCGACGGCGCGCCCCCGCCCCAGTGCCGGGGACGCGCCGCCGTCTGCAGACGTTCCGGCAGCAGTGCCAAGGCGCCGCCGCCGGTGGCACCGATCAGTCGCAGGCCGGGATACTTGTCCAGCCATCCCGCGAACGCGATCATGGCCATGCCCATGGTGATGTCGCCGAACCGGCCGATCTGCTCGACGAAGCCGAAGTCGTCGACCCGCTCGGTGCCGATCGGTTCGGCCGGGGCGTGCACCAGGACCGGCACTCCCATCTCGGCGGCCAGTGCGAAGAAGGAGTCGGCTCGCGGAGAGCCGAGCAGTTCGCCGTGGACACTGGAGGTGGTGATCAGGCCGACGAAGGCAGGGTCTGCCAGCGTCTCCCGGACTCCTTCCAGGTGATCGTCGTCGCCGAACGGGTTGGCGTACACGTACCCGCGCAACTGGTCAGGGAACGAGGCGATCAGGCCCGACATCCAGGCGTGGAAGCCTCGCAGCCGGTCCCGTGGCTGTGCGTAGTTGTCGACGCCGGGGACTCGCGCCATCGCGCCGGCGCCGACCGGACTGCCGATGATGGTGAGGTCGATCCCGGCCTGAGCGCGGGCGGCGAGCATTCCGTCGACGTCGGTCAGGCTGGGGGGCATGGGGAAGCGTCGGGCGGCCTCCGGTGGGGACAGATGGCCGTGGATGTCGATGATCATGTGTGAGTTCCCGGGTTCGGTGTGAGGGCATGGGTGACCGCGACACAGTCCTCGTCGCCGAATCCCTGCTCGGTAGCGCGGATGTGGGTCTCCGCAGCTGCGACTGCGAGCGGGAGTCGCAGCCCGGCCGCGGCGGCCTGGTCCGCGACGAGCATGAGGTCCTTGGCCATCAGGCGCAGCCGGAAGTCGGGCTTGTCGAAGTGCCCGGCTGCCAGGCGCTTCGACTTGAACGCCATGACCGGAGAGGCGAAGCCGCTGCCCGCGATCGTGCTGAGGACGAGTTTCCGGTCGAGTCCGGTGACGGCCGCCAACTCGACGGCCTCGGCCAGAGCCTGCACCTCAATCCCCATCAGCAGGTTGAGGAGCAGCTTCATCCGCATGCCGGAACCGAGTTCGCCGAGGTGGACGACCTCCTTGCCCAGCAGTTCGAGCAGCGGCCGGCCCGCGGTGAAGACCCGCTCCTCGCCGCCGACGAACAGCCGCAGCTCGCCGGTGCGGGCGTGCTCCCGGTTGCCCAGCATGCCGACGTCCAGAACGGAGTGTGTGTTCCCGGTGAGGCGGACGACCTCTTCGGGGGCGACCGTGCTGGCGCAGACCAGGGCGCCGGGGTACGGGGCCCCGGTCAGGACCCCGTCCGGTCCCCGCAGGACGGCGCCGAGGGCTTCGCCGTCGGCCACGGTGCAGATGGCAGCGCTCGTGCCCTCGACGGCATCGGCCGGGTGGGCTGCGGCGAAGGCGCCGGCCTTGGCGAGCGGACCGGTCCGCTCCGCGGTGCGGTTCCAGACCCGTACCTGAATGCCCTGGTCCAGAAGGCGGGTGGCCAGGCCGGTGCCCATCGTGCCGAGACCGAGGACGGCGACAGGGCCGCTGGGGCGCGTCATGCCTTCCCTCCCACGGTCTCCTGAATGACCCGGAACCGCAGCGACTGGGTCTGGTCGACCCACTCGCGCAGCGGAGCCACCAGTGCGCGGTGGTCCTCGCCCTGCTGCCATGCGAAGAAGTGCTCGGGCGTCTCCCACTCGCTGGTGATCACCCACTGCCGGGAGTCGTCGAGGGGTTCTCCCAGTCGGTCGACGAGGTGTCCAGGTACGCGGGCGACGGACTTGCGTATCCGCTCGTACACATCCCGAAACCCTTGCTCGCCGCCCTCGATGACGTGGACTGCGTACACCACGGACAGCCTCTCGGCCGTTTGGCCCTTCTGCGCAGTGCTCATGTCTCCTCCTGATGGTGAGATCTGGCAGAACACGACTCCAACCGACTCATGGCTCCCGTGGCCACGCAACTCCGACGTGGGCACAGCCCAACGGAGACAAGGGCTCCGCCGCGTTTGCTAGCCCGTACGGGTGAGAGTCGAAGGGCCCTTCTCTGAGGTGATTCCGGACGCCTCACGTCACACCATCGGGGGGCCTCTTGGGCCTTGAGGATCGGTAACGGCCACACTGCTGCGACGCCGGCTCGTCCCGGAGAACGGCAGCCCCGGGGCAGCCGTGCTGCGCCCCTCGAACCGCGGAGCGTCCGCCACGGCTCTGCCGCCCCGAGGAGCTCAGGCCGGACAGTCGACCGCTCTGCTCCTTCGCTCGGTCGAGCCACGCCCGCCCTCAGCGAAACAACGCCTCCGCCGCCCCTCAAGACGACGGAGGCGGCGTCCTCCAGGCGACGGGCAGCTCTCGACGAGTTGCCCGGCCGATGCCCAACCGGCGCCACCTGACTGCCCGTTCACAGCGTGGTGCTGGTGTGACGTACGTCATGGGCGAGGTTGTGGAGAGTCTCCGCGGTGGGCATGGTCGTGTGGGATCGTCAGGGCCAGTTGTTACTCGCTGGTATTCGCGAGTTCCTTCCTGTTGCGCGTACCCCCCACCACACGCCCTGAGGTTTCCCACGTGCGTAAGTTGTCTGCCAGGCATGCCCTGTTGGCGGCTCTGGCCACCGTTTCCCTGCTCACCACCGGGTGTTCGGCCGAGACCGGGGCTTCGTCCCCGGCCGCGGCCGGCGCCGATGCGCCGCGTCCCACCAGCACCGTGAGCCCCGCCCCCGACCCCGCGCGGCAGCTCGCCGTGGCCGGGACGCCCAAGGGGGCGCCGACCGCCGTCGCCCGTGCGGGCGAGGACGGGAAGGCGAAGAAGTCGCCGCTCAAGGTCGCGTCCTACGACCGCAGCAGCCGACGGGCCGTCATATCCGTTACGGAAAAGGCGTCATCCGCGACCGCCTCCGCCGATGACGTCCCCGCCGTCGGGGACGTCATCGCCAGCGGGCCCGCGCCCGGGGCTCCTGACGGGCTGCTCGCCAAGGTCACCGACGTGGCCGGAAAGACCGGGAAGGGCACCGAGGTCAAAACCGAGCCTGCGACGCTCGGCGCGCTGCTCGGCGACGACAAGGCCGACGGGACCGTACCGGTCGACCCGGCGAGCGTCGACGTCGAGCCGTTGGTCCAGGGCGTGAAGGTTTCCTGGGCCAAGGCCGGGAACATCCATGTGGGCCCCGAGGGCGCGAAGGTGCCCCTGGGCAGCCTGCGGATCGACGTCGGGGGGTCGGTTCCGCTCCCGGTCACCGAGGGCGCTCCCGTGTCGGGGTCGGCGTCGGTCGCGGGCTATGTGCAGCTGGCCCCCGAGGTCGAGTTCTCGTACGACGGGTCCTCCGCTCTCACGCCGGACTCGGCGTTCCTGGGTCTCACCGGTGACTGGACGTCACAGTGGGAGCTGAAGGGCAGGGCGGCAGCGGGCGGCAAGCCGGTGCGGATTCCCTTCGCCAAACTTCACGCCGATCCCGTGATCCAGGTCGGGCCGGTGCCGGTCGTGGTGAACCTCGACCTCACGGCGTACGTCCAGGTGGCCGCGAACGGCACCGTCAGCGTCGACGTCAAGCAAGACCTCAAGGGCGGGTTCCGGATCGGCGGCAGCTACTCGAAATCGGACGGCTGGAAGCCGGTCAGCACGTCCGACATGACCAGCACCCCGGTACAGGCGAAGGTGGCGGCGGCGGGCACGGTGAAGGCCTCCCTCGGCGCCGAGGCCACAGTCGGGCTGTACGGCGCGGTCGGCCTCACCGCGGATCTCGCCCCGTACGTACGAGGCGAAGCCGGCGCCGAGGCCACGCCCGAGTCCGTTGTGGGGGCCTGGAAGATATACGGCGGCGTGGATCTGACGGGGTGGCTGCAGCTGCAGTTGTCCATCTTCGGCACGCCAATCTTCGAGCACCGCATCCCGCTGGGCGCCCTGCACCGCGAATGGCTGCTGGCACAGGGCAAGGGCACCGTCTCCTGACGCCCCAAGACGGCAACGAAGAGCCCCTGCCGGGGAATCCGGCAGGGGCTCTTCAGTCATAGGCGCACGATGACCAGGGCGGTGTCGTCGGTGGCACCACCGGGCGCGAGCAGGTCGGCCAGCAGGGCGTCGGCGAGGGTTTCGGGGTCGGCTGCCTGGTGGCGGGTCAGGGAGGCGGCGAGCCGCGCGAGGCCGGTGTCGATGTCTTCCCGGCGGCGCTCGATCAGGCCGTCGGTGTACAGCACGAGGACGGCCCTCGGTGAATGGCGCGGCGGCCTGGAGGCGGGGGGCGTGTTCAGGGCGGGCGCCGAGTGGGGGTCGGTGGCAGCCGGGCAGGTCACCCGGGCGGCCCTCGGCGGCAGGAGACGGCTGGAGGGCGTGTCGACCGACGGCGGCCCGGTCGACGCCACCGCCCCGTCAGTCGAAGCGGCCGTCAGTCGAAGCGGCCGGTCGGTAGCGCGGCCCTGCCTGCACCCGCACGCTCCGCCCTAAGCTCGAATCACGCGGCGGTGGAACTCAGCCAGCTGGCCACCGCTTCGGCGATCGGCTGCCCGGTCTCCAACTCCACGAAGCCGAACTGACCTCCCTGGTTGCACTCCAGGAACCACCACGTGCCCTCCGAGTCCTCCGCGAAGTCGAAGGCGCCGTAGGCGAGTTTGGCGAGATCCTTGTAGGCGGCAACGGCGCGCGTGATGCGAGCGGGCACCTCGACGGGTTCCCAGCTGTGCCCGGTGTCCCCGTACCGTCCGTCCACCTGCCCGGGCTCCGAGACCTTCCGCGCGGCGAACTGCTCGTCACCGACGCTGGTCAGCCGGATGTCGGCGCGCTTGGGGATATACCGCTGCAGCAGCGTGGGACCGGCGGCAACACCGGCGAAGTCCGCATCCGGCGGCACCAATGTGGTGGGCAGCGCCATCGGCGGATCGTTGGGCGGCTTGCCCGACACGGACTTCACCACTACGTGCCGGTACTGCTCCGCGAACTGACGCGCCATCTGCGGGTAGGTGGTGATGATCGTGGCCGGCACCGGGAACCCGCTCCGGTGGGCAAGGCGAAGCTGCCACGGCTTGTTACGCGCCTTCGCCGCAGCGCCGGGATCGTTCATCCAGCGTGCCGTCGTGCAGTCCAGCATCCCGTACAGCGCCTGCCCGCTTTCCGCGGACAGCCACGCGGATGGTTCCGCGGCGTGCGCCGCCGGCTCGTTGGGCCTGCGTATCCATATCGAACGCAGTCCACTCATACTCACCACACGCCCGCCCGCCGACAGATAGCCGCGGAACTCGCCCCGCACATATTCCGCCGACAGAGCCCCCTCACCCGGAAGGTCACCGGGATCGAACCGCACCAGAGGAACGCCTCGGTCGTGCAGCTGAGCCACCACCATGTCCGCGGTCACATCCTGCTCGGAAGTCAGGATCAGCACCGTCATCGCGTACGGTCACTCAGTCGTCGAAGTGGGTCGCGGAACCGGCCTTCGAGGTGGTGGTGCCAACTGCCGCCAGCAACGCCTTGTCCATGATGGCCGGACGCCCGTCGGACAGAACGTTCAGCTGAAGGATGGGGTCGTACGCATACTGGTCGATCACCGGTGACAGCTCAGCCGGACGCGCATAGTTCCACACAAACGGTCTCATGCTTCTCTCCCTCCCCTACAGGGCCCGCCCACAGCCCCACTCATGCCACGTAAGTAACAGTACGTATCAACGACGTAATGGTTTCATTACATACCGTCATAATTCGGAAAACTGTGAGCGTCAGGCAGAGGGCAGATTCGGACAACTACGCGGCCAACTACGCGGCCAACCCCGCGAACACACCCGCTCGCGGCTCGCTGACGCCTGCCTGACACCGAGATAGACGCCAGAACGAGCCATCGGGTGCACCGGAAGGCCAAGTGACCTGTGTCACCACTGCGTTCAGCCGGCCTGAGGGCTGTCAGACCAGCACAGCGGCCGCCGCGTCGAAGAGGATGTTCGCGGTGATGGCGTCCGGGTGGCCGAGCCCTTCCGGGCGCCAGGACTCTTCTGTACCGCGGCGTGGCGCACGCCGCAAAAGTGCCGATAACGCCCCTGGATGGGGCAGCATCCTTGGCCTCGGGCCGTCCGCGATCCGGCGTTGCCCGGCACCCACCCCCTGGAGTCCTGATGGAGCTGCACCTGGCAGGCAAGGCGGCCGTCGTCACCGGCGCGAGCAAGGGAATCGGCCTGGCAATCACGCAGGCGCTAGCCGCCGAAGGCGTCAGCGTAGCCGCGGGCGCCCGCACCCTCACCGCCCCGCTGGCCGAACTCGCGGCGGGCTCCCAGGTCCGCCCCGTACTCGTAGACCTCACCACCGCCGACGGCCCCGCCCAGCTGGTCGACGAGGCAGTCTCACTCTTCGGCGGGCTGGACATCCTCGTCAACAACGTCGGCGCCGTACGCCCGCGTCTCGGCGGCTCCCTGTCCGTCAACGACGACGACTGGTCCTGGAGCCTGACGATCAATTTCCTCGCCGCCGTCCGCACCACCCGAGCAGCCTTGCCCCATCTGACCGACCGTGGCGCCGGCACCATCGTGACCGTCAGCTCGGTCAACGCCTTCCTGCCCAACCCGTCCATCATCGACTACTGCGCAAGCAAGGCGGCCCTGACCAACTACTGCAAAGCCCTGTCCAAAGAGGTCGGACCCCGCGGAGTACGTGTCAACACCGTCAGCCCAGGACCAGTCGAAACGGCCCTGTGGCTCGGCAACGACGGCGTCGCCGTCACAGTCGCACAGCACAGCGGCACCACCCCTGACGCCGTCGCGCAACAAGCGGCGACCGAGTCGGTCACCGGCCGCTTCACCCGCCCGCAGGAAGTAGCCGACCTCGTCCTGCTCCTGGCCAGCGACCGCGCAGGCAACATCACCGGCTCGGACTTCGTCATCGACGGCGGACTCATCACCACACTCTGAACCCGCCACTCATCCACCGCTGTTCTCACGGTGGGTGAGGTTCACACCGGTGCGTGGGTCGAAGACGTGGATCCTCGAGGTGTCCACCCACAGCTCGGCCCGGCTTCCCTCGCGGACCCGGGTCGCGGTGTTGAGCCGGACGACGATCTGGTGGCCGCTGCCTCCCGTCTCTGTGAGGCCTGAATCGGCGGCCAGCTCCTCCAGTTCCGAGGTGGCGGTCGGCTGCCAGTCCTCCTCGGTGAAGTACGCGTAGACGTCCGAACCCAGGGACTCCACCACGTCCACGGTGGTGGTGAAGGTGGTCCCGGGCCGGCCCGGATCGATCAGTGCGGCGTCCTCGAAGGCTTCGGGCCGCAGGCCCACGATGAGGTCCCGGGGCGCGTTCTGGCGCTCCAGGCTCCGGCGTACCTCGTCGGACAGGGGGATGTCGCCGACGATGGTGCGCAGCACGTTCTCCTCCAGGGTGGCGTAGAGGAAGTTCATGGCGGGTGAGCCGATGAACCCGGCGACGAAGAGGTTGCGTGGCTCGTCGTAGAGGTACTGCGGGGTGCCGACCTGTTGAACGATGCCGCTGCGCATGACGACCACGCGGTCCCCGAGCGTCATCGCCTCGGTCTGGTCATGGGTGACGTAGACGGTGGTCGTGCCCAGCCGCTGCTGGAGGCGGGAGATCTGGGTGCGCATCTGTACCCGGAGCTTGGCGTCGAGGTTGGACAGCGGCTCGTCCATCAGGAACGCCTTGGGATTGCGGACGATGGCGCGGCCCATGGCGACGCGCTGGCGCTGGCCGCCCGAGAGGTTCGCGGGTTTACGGTCCAGATGAACCGTCAGATCGAGGATGCGGGCGGCTTCCTCCACCTTGGTTCTGACGGTGTTCTTGTCGACCTTGGCCAGGCGCAGGGCGAAGCCCATGTTTTCGCGCACGGTCATGTGCGGATAGAGGGCGTAACTCTGGAAGACCATGGCGATGTCGCGGTCCTTGGGCGCCTTGTCGTTGACGACCTGGTCGTCGATGCGGAGGGTGCCGTCGGTGATGTCCTCAAGTCCGGCGATCATGTTGAGCGTGGTGGATTTGCCGCAACCGGAGGGCCCGACCAGGATGACGAACTCCCCGTCGCCGACTGTGAGGTTGACGTCCCGCACGGCCAGGGCGCCGTCGGGAAACCTCTTGGTGATGCCCTCGAGAACGATCTCGGCCACGGTCGGTGCTCCTTGTCCTGACGATCGGCTGCTGCCGGTCAGCCCTTGACGGCCCCGGACGTCAGTCCGGCGACGATGCGCCGCTGGAACAGCAGCACGAAGACGATGATCGGAATGGTGATCACTACCGCGGCGGCGGCGATCGAACCGGTGGGCTGCTGGAACTGACTGCTCCCGGTGAAGAAGGCGATCGCCGCCGGCACGGTGCGGGCCCTCGTTGTCGAGGTCAGGGAGATCGCGAACAGGAAGTCGTTCCAGCAGAAGATGAAGACGAGGATCGCGGTGGTGAACACGCCCGGCGCGGCCAGAGGCGCGATCACCAGCCGGAAGGCCTGGGCGGGCGTGGCCCCGTCGACCTTGGCGGCCTTCTCCAGATCCCACGGGATTTCCCGGAAGAAGGCCGAGAGGGTGTAGATCGCGAGCGGAAGGGAGAAGGTCATGTACGGGATGATCAGCCCCGGCCAGGTGTCGAAGATGCCCAGGATGCGCTCGATGTTGAACAGCGGGGACACCAGGGAGATCGGCGGGAACATCGCGATCAACAGGGACATGCCGATCAGCAGCTTCTTGCCGGGAAAGCGCAGCCTCGCCACGGCGTAGGCGGCCATGGTGCCCAGCACAACGGCGATCACGGTGGCGATCAGGGCGATGCCGATCGAGTTGATCAGGGCACGGGTGAACTCCGAGGTCTCGAAGATGCCGCGGTAGTTCTCCAGCGTCCACTTCTCCGGGACGAAGTTGCCGTCGGTGAGGGTACTGGGGTCCTTGAACGACAGCGCCGCGATCCACCAGACCGGGAACAGGGCATAGGCGATCACTACGGTGTTGGCGATGGCCCAGCCGGTGAGGTGCCGCTTGCCTGCGCTGGCCATCAGCGTCCCGCCTCCTGTGCGCCGGGGGCGGCAGCCCCGAAGAGTTTGATGAAGGCGAAGGCGATCAGGCCCACGCAAAGGAAGATGAGCACGGAGATTGCCGATCCGATGCCGAGGTTGAGCGCGGTGAACAGGTTGTCGTAGCCGAGGATGGACACCGAGCCTGTGCCATGAGCGCCCGAGGTCAGGATGTAGATGTTGTCGAAGATCCGGAAGGCGTCCAGGGTGCGGAACAGCAGAGCCACGAGGATTGCCGGTTTCATCAGCGGCACCGTCACCAGGGCGAAGCGCTGCCAGGCGGACGCGCCGTCGACCATGGCTGCGCGCAGCGTCTCCTCGGGCACCAGGGCGAGTCCGGCCAGCAGGAGAAGCGCCATGAAGGGGGTGGTCTTCCAGACCTCGGCGAGGATGATCAGCCCGATGGCCGGCCACTGCTCGGTCAGCGGGGCGTCACCGGACGGCAGGAGTGCGGCGAGGTAGCCGGTGTCCGGGGTCCAGGCGTACTGCCAGGAGTAGGCGGCGACCACGGTGACGATGCCGTAGGGGATCAGGATCGCGGTGCGCACGGTCCCCCGCCCGAAGATGGCACGGTGCATGACCAGGGCCAGCGCGAAGCCGAGGACGAGTTCCACGGCCACGGAGACGGCGGTGATGAACAGCGTGACCCAGAACGCCTCCCACCAGAATTCGGAGGAGAGCACGGCCCCGTAGTTGCTCAGGCCCACGAAACGCGCCTGGTTCGGGAAGCGCAGGTCGTAGCGCTGCAGGGACAGATAGATCGCGTAGCCGATGGGGTAGGCCGTGACGGCGAGCATGACGACCACCGCGGGCGCGCACAGCAGCAGGCCCAGCCGTCGCTCCTGTCGCGCGCCCTCGGACAGTGCCTCGGTCCTGCCGGGCGCCGGGGCCGGGGCCGTCGACGTAGCGGGGGTCGGGGTGTTCACGGGATCAGCCCCTTGGACTGGAGGGCGTCCTCGATCTGGCTGCCGATGTTCTCGACGTCGCTGCGGGGCTGGATCCCCGAGGGCGGGGAGAGCGTGTGCGAGATCGCGATGGACACATTCTGGTAGGCGGGCGTCTGGGGGCGGACGCTGGCGTTCTCCAGGGCCGAGAGCACTTCGGAGGCGAACGGGTAGCTCTTGGTGAGTGCCTTGTCGGTGTAGAGCGCGCGCAGCGTGGGCGGCAGTCCGCCCTTGAGCGCCGCGGTCATCTGGTTCTGGCGATTGCGCAGGCACAGCGCGGCCTCGAACGCGAGGCCGGGATGGCGCGAGTAGGCGCCGATGGCGAGGTCGATGCCGCCGATCGTGGGTCTCGAGGGCCGGCCCGGGGCCACGCCGGGGTACGGCGCCCAGCGGAAACTCTTGAACAGCTCGGGCTTGTTCGCCTTCATCGACGGATACACGAACGGGTAGTTCAGCTCGAAGGCGGCAGTGCCCGACTCCATGGCGAGCCGGTTCTGGTCCTCCATCTGGTTGGACAGGGAGGGGTCTGCGGCGGGTGAGGTGGCCAAGTCGTGCATGATCGTGGCCGCTTGGACCGCGGGCGGCCCGAGCGAGGGTGCTGTGGCTGCGGCGTTGAGGATGGAGCCGCCCGCGCTCTCCACGAGCGTGTTGAACCAGACCGTCAGCCCCTCGTACTGGGCGCCCTGGATCTCGACGTAGTGAGGCTTGCCCTCCTTGGCGAGGTCGCGTGCCATGTCCAGCATCTCGGCCCAGGTCTTGGGGGGCTTGGGCACGAGGTCGCTTCGGTACCACAGCAACTGGGTGTTGGTGTTGTACGGGACGGCGTACAACTTGCCCTTCCATGTGGCCGTTTGCAGCGGCACTTCGAGGGTGCCCTCGGTGGCGCTGCGCCGGTTGCTGCCCGTCCACGGCAGGATCCATTTGGCCTCGGCGAACTCCGCGGCCCAGGTGACATCGAGGCCCAGGATGTCGAGGGCGTCGTGCGCGGCGAGCCGACGGACGAGTTGCTGACGCTGGCCGTCCGCGCCGCGCGGAAGCTTGTTGTACGCGATGCGGTACCGCCCGCCCGAGGCGCGGGTGCAGTTGCTCGCCGCTTCGGCCAGGGCACCTGAGTCGTCGGGAAAGTTGTACCAGTTCAGGCTGACCGGGCCGTCGGGTTCGCTGGAGTCGCAGGACAGCAGCCCGGCCAGCAGGGGCAGCACGGTGAGGCATCGGAGCCGCCGCGTGGCGCCACGACCGGCGGGGCGCGGCGATGCCTCGCCGCGCGCCCGTGCCGGGTGGGCCTGTCCGTTCGTGCGCCCCACCATTCACCTCCCGGACCAGCGGTCACCGGGTGGCTGGTCACCCCGCGCAGCGCCGTCGTCCCGGCGAACGTAATCGTTGCCCCGCCGCTGTCGGCGCAACGCGTCGTGGCGTAGACGGGAGATCCCCCGGATGGCTTGCCACCCGCCGGCGCGGGTCACGTGGTGGCGGGGTGTGCCCGTACGTGCGTCCGCTCGCCCTGCGCTCCGAACAGGGAGAGGAACTCGACTGGCCGGTCTCCTGCGTTGGCGAAGCCGTGGGGTGTGCGGGTGTCGAATTCGGCGGCCTCGCCGGCAGTGAGGATGAGGTCGTGCTCACCGAGGGCTGACCGGACCCTATGGCCGACCCGGTACGCGTATGGACAACGTTCTGAGGTCCGCCGCACCCGAAAGCGGCATGGCTGAAAAGCATGGCGCGCCCTTGTTCCCCCCTTGCGTGGCCTATGCCACGTCACGCCCTCTCCCTAGCATGGTCGTCCTACAAAACCTGATCTCGACAGACGCGGGTGAGAACTGGATGCAAGGGGAGCCGTTGCGCCCAAGCGCCATCGACACGACGGTGCCGAGCGTGGCACGCATGTA
The DNA here is from genome assembly GCF_055563295.1 of Streptomyces sp. NPDC002868. Lineage (NCBI taxonomy): Bacteria > Bacillati > Actinomycetota > Actinomycetes > Kitasatosporales > Streptomycetaceae > Streptomyces > Streptomyces sp. NPDC002868. The sequence continues at coordinate 83,490 of NZ_JBVHDR010000013.1, forward strand.
TGACTACTTTCTCGGGGGCGACGACAACTACCAGTCGGACCGCGACGCATGCGAGCAGCTGCTGAAGCAGGTGCCCAGTACCAAGGTGCTGGCGGTCAACAACCGCCGGTTCCTGCAGCGTGTGGTGCGACTGCTGGCCAGCGAATACGGCGTGCGGCAGTTCATCGACCACGGCTCCGGTCTTCCCACCCAGGACAACGTCCACCAGGTCGCCCAGGCCGTCGATCCCGCCTCGAAGGTGGTCTACGTCGACAGCGATCCCATCGTGCTGGCCCACGGTCGAGCGCTGCTGGACGAGAACGACCGCACTGCGGCCATACAGGCCGACATGCGGGACACCGATGGCATCTTCGGCCATGAGGAGACGAGGGGACTGATTGATTTCAGTCAACCTGTCGCGGCTCTCTTCGTATCGGTACTGCACTGCATCCCGGACGAGGACGACCCGGCCGGCCTCGTCCGGCGCGTCGCGGAGCGTCTGGTGCCGGGCAGTTTCCTCGTCGTGTGCCAGCTCGTCAGCGACCGGCCGGAGATCCGGAAGTTCGTCACCGATTTCATGGCCGAGGCCACCGACGGCAACTGGGGCAGAGTGCGTGAGGAGCGCGAAGTCACCGAGTACTTCACCGGCCTGGAGATTCTTGAGCCAGGCCTGGTGGAGGTTTCGACCTGGCGACCGGACAGCGATCTGGCCCCCGTCCAGCTGACCGACGAATGGATCGAGTGGGGCGGCCTCGCTCGGGTCGGGTGACCCCGAACGCACGCCTTCGGCCGTGTGCGGCCCGGGTACAGCGCCCTCGGCGCGCCGTACCTGGCCGCCGCCGTTTCACATCAGAGGGTGAGAATACGCTCGCGCAGCACCGCGAGTGACTCCGCAGGCGTCAGCGCACATGCCCCCAGCCGGTCCAGCATGTTCCGGTACTCCTCTACGACCAGCGGCTTCTGAGTGAACGTCGAATCTGTCAGGTGCTCGACGTACACGGCATCCTTGAGATCGCTCAACGCGAAGCGCAGACAGGTCACGCCGGTGCCGACTCCGACCGCGGCTGTCACATCCAGCGGGGCGATCTGCAGGGTGACCCGGGGGCGATCCATCATCTTGACGAGGTGCTCGAGCTGCGCGCGCATGACGTCCGGACCGCCGACCGCCCGCAACAGTACGGACTCGTCGATCACCGCCCACAGTCGCGGCGCATCCGGTTGGTCCAGCTGCCGCTGCCGTTCCTGCCGCAGATCGACCCGGCGCATCACCTCGTGTGAGAGGAGATGGCCGGGTCCGGCTTGGATCACAGCGCGGGTGTACGCGGGGGTCTGCAGCAGCCCGGGCACGTAGAACGGCTCGTACGTACGGATGCGTTCGGCCGCTCCTTCCAGAGCGACCAGCGGGGTGAAGAAGTCGGACAGGACGTCGCTGAACGAGCGCCACCAGTCGGTCCGGCGGGACTGGTCCACCAGGTGGAGGAACTCGGCGACGCGCTCTTCGCGGTCCACCCCGTAGAGACTCAGAAGGGCCAGGGCGTCGGCAGGCTTGCAGCTGTGCCGCCCCAGCTCCATTCGACTGGTTTTCGACCGCGAGAACCCGAGCCGACCGTCGACGTCCGCAGGGTCGAGCCCGGCGGCAACGCGCAGCTCGCGCAATTTGCCGCCGAGGATCAGCCTCAGCGCAGTCGGGTTGTTCTCTACCGCCCCTAGCGGTCGTACGAACAACGACGCATTCGGGTCGGCTGCAGCCATCGGGCGCTCCTGCGGACGCTAGGGAGTCGCCAGTATCCACCAAAGCCACTCCCCGACTACGGAACTCGACATTCCTATGGGCCTCTTTCAGCCAATGACAGAGTCGAAGTCTCCACCTCGGGCACCCGCCACGAACGCCGCAATCTCATCCCGCGTATAGATCAGCGCCGGCCCCTGCGGATCACGGGAGTTACGAATCGCCACATGCCCACCAGGCAACTCCGCTATCTCCACACAGTTCCCCGTCGCGTTGCTGTGACTGCTCTTGGTCCACGTCGCCGAGCTCAGCGCACTTGCCTGCATGCCGTTGAAGAAAGACTCCACTGCAACAGCCCCTCACCGTTCGCACGTTCGTTCGCCTCACCCCCCATTGAATGCAATCCCAGATGCAATTGCATTCTCGGGTGGTGCTAGACCATACTCGTTCCACGGCGGCTGCCGCAGCGTCTAAGTCCCAAGCCCCCAGGGGGACATGACCAGTGACCACCCACCTGCCAGCCTCAATGAGCACGAGCATCCGGCACGGAGGCCGGTTCTGCGGTGCCGAGCCTGGCGCGGAACTGCCGCCCGGATCAGCCGGTTCAGGCGAGCCGGAATGGGAACTGGTCCAGGGCAACAGCCCGGTCGGATTCGCCGCATGCGGCCTGGACGGACAGCTTCGAAACGCTCCCCAGGCACGGCACTTCGTCGCCGCGACCCTCAATGGGTGGGCGCTGCACCCTCTCGTTCCTGACGCCGCGGTGGTCGTCAGCGAACTTGTCACCAACGCCGTCCAGCACGCGCTGGACCCCGCTTCGCCCGACGACGGGGACTACCCCGTCTGGCTCGGCATCTTCCTGCACCCCGGCAACCTTGTCTGCGCGGTCACCGACCCGAGCTCCGATCCGCCGCGTCCGCGCGACGCCGACGCGTGCGCAGTCGGCGGCCGGGGCCTCAAACTCATCAGCGCACTGAGCGACACCTGGTCGTGGTCACTGACACCGCCGCGGGGCAAGACCGTATGGGCGACGCTGCCCCTTCACCCACAGGTCAGCTGAAACAGCGTTACCCCTTCGGGTGAACATCGCGCCGGTGGCGTGGCACGAAGGGTTCCCGGTGGTACGAGCTTGTGGATGTCCAGGCCCTCGGATCCGCAGCCCAGGAACCCGGACCCCGGCGCGCCGTCCTCCGGGCGCCGGCACCGGATCCGCACGGCGTCGCGTCAGGCGCTGCGCAGCATCACCCGGCGTCCGGCCGGGAACCCGGGCACTCTGCGCCCGCAGCCGCCCTCCCGCCCCGGCGGCGAACCGCGGGTGCTCCCCACCCTTCAGACGGCTGCCGCCTACGCCTGGCGGATTCTCGTCGTCGGCGCCCTCGTATACGCCGTCTTCTCGGTGCTGGGGCGGTTCCACGAGATCGCCGTGGCGGTCTTCCTCGGCATGGTCATCACCGCGATGCTCCGGCCGGTGACCGACCTCCTCGGGCGCGTCCTGCCCCGACCGCTCGCCGTCGCCGTGTCCCTGCTCGGCAGCATCTTCCTCGTCCTCGGGATCCTGAGCCTGGTCGGCGAGACGGTGGCGGGAGAGCGGGCCGGGCTGCAACGGGAGTTCGGGGCGGGCGTCGGCAGGATCGAGCGCTGGCTCGAGGAGCCGCCGTTCCGGCTCAACCCCGACGCGCTCACCGACATCCAGTCCCGGATCGGGCAGTTCCTGTCCAGCCACCGGTCCACCCTCATCAGTACGGCGCTCAGCGGCGCCGGCCGACTCGTCGAAGTCCTGACCGTGTTCGCCCTGGCCCTCTTCTGCTCGGTCTTCTTCATCCACTCCGGCGACCGGCAGTGGGGCTGGTTCTGCGACCAGCTTCCGCCGGCTGCCCGGGATCGGGTGTCGACCGCGGGCCGTGCGGCCTGGCGGACCTTCACCGGCTACACCCACGGCATCGTCCTTGTGGCCGCGACCAACGCGATCCTGGTCGGCGTCGCTCTCTTCGCTCTCGGCGTGCCGCTCGCCATTCCGCTGGCCATGCTGGAGTTCTTTGCCGCCTTCATTCCGCTGATCGGCTCACCCATCGCCCTCGCGATCGCCGCAGTGGTGGCCCTGGCGGCCAAAGGCCCGCTGATCGCGGCCATGGTCGTCGCCCTCATCGTGATCATCGGACAGATCGAGGGCCATGTGCTGCACCCGATCGTGATGAGCTGGGCTGTCCGGCTGCACCCGGTGGTGGTCGCGCTCTCGGTCATCGGCGGGGCCATCGCGGCGGGAGTACTGGGAGCGGTGGTGGCCGTACCGCTGGTGTCGGTCCTCTGGTCGGCACATCAGGCGCTGCGCCGGGCGCGCGAGCCGGATCCGCTGCAGCCCCCGGCCGCCGACAGAGGGACGGACTCGTAAGGCCCTGACGAACCGTCTTCGCCGACGGGCGGGGTCACAGCATTACGTGCTTGACCTGGGTGTAGTCCAGCAAACCGGCCATGGACAGGTCGCTGCCGTAGCCGGAGTGCTTGACTCCGCCGTGTGGCATCTCGGACACGGTAGTGCCGTGGGTGTTCACCCAGACGATCCCGGTGTGCAGCGCCCTGGTCGCCCGCATGGCGCAGTCGTGATCCGCGGTCCATACGCCGGCCGCGAGACCGAACCGCACATCGTTCGCCAGCCGGAGCGCCTCGTCCTCGTCGGCGAACCGCTGCACAGTGACGACCGGGCCGAAGATCTCATCCTGCACGATCTCGTCGGCCTGGCGGACACCGGCGACCACGGTGGCCCCGTGGAAGTAACCGGGCCGCTGGATCCGGCAACCGCCTGTGACGATCTCGGCGTGGTCCGGCAGCCTGCTCAACATGCCTTCTACTGACGCGAGTTGGGAAGCGCTGTTGAGGGGGCCGAAGTCGGTGGCGGGTCGCTGTTTCTCCGTGTGGGCGGCGAATGCCGCAACGAACGCGTCGTGCACGCGGGCGTGGACCAGGAGTCGCGTCGGGGCTGTGCAGTCCTGGCCCGCGTTGTAATACGCGACTGCGGCGAGCTCCGCCGCCGTGGACTCTATGTCCACGTCATCGTGGACGATGACTGGGGCGTTGCCGCCGAGTTCCAGATGGACGCGCTTCAGTTCCGCCGCCGCCGCGGCGGCGATCTCTCGCCCGGCCCGGACGCTGCCGGTGACAGCGATCATCCGGGTCACCGGGTGGGCGGTGAGGCCCGGCCGGTGTCGCGGTCGCCGCAGACGACGTTCAGTGCGCCCGGCGGCAGGTGTTCGGCGGCGATCCGGGCCAGCAGGGCGGATGACGAGGGCGTGGTGTCTGCCGGTTTGAGCACGGTCGTGTTGCCTGCCGCCAGAGCCGGGGCGATCTTCCACGCCGCCATCATCAGGGGGTAGTTCCACGGGGTGATCTGGGCGCAGACACCGACCGGTTCGCGGCGGAGCAGCGAGGTGCGTCCCTGCGTGTACTCGGATGCGGCGGCGCCCGGCAGATTGCGCGCGGCTCCCGCGAAGTAGCGGAAGGTGTCGGTGATCGCGGGCCCGCGGACGGCTGGGTGCTGAACGGCGAGAAGTGGTTCGTCACCGTCGGCGATCACGCCGACTTCATGATCGTGCTGGCCGCCGCCGGTGAGGAGGGGGCGCCGACTCTGTTCCTCGTCGACAAGGAGACGCCGGGCATCGAGATGACGCGCGTGCCCCGTTTCATGCACACCTTCGTCTACGAGCACCCCGAGTTCACCTTCACCGATGTCCATGTCCCCGAGGACGCCGTGCTCGGCGGCATCGGGAAGGGATACGACATCACCCGGTCCTGGTTCACCGAGGAGCGGCTGATGATCGCGGCGCGGACGACGGGCGCCGCCGAACGCGCCCTGGAACTCGCCCGCGACTGGGCCCTCGAGCGTCGCCAGTTCGGCTCCTCCATCGCCGACTTCCAGCTCATCCAGGGCATGCTCGCCGACTGCGCCGTCGACATCGCGGTCAACCGCGCCTACACCCACCAGGTCGCCTGGGAGGTGGACGCGGGACTGGCCGACCGCAAGACACTGCATGCCAAGGCCGCCATCGCCAAGCTGTCGGCGAGCGAGGCGGCCGGCCGGGTCATCGACCGGTGCGTCCAGATCTTCGGCGGACGCGGCTACGACCGCTCCTACCCCGTCGAACGCCTCTACCGAGAACTGCGCGTCGACCGCATCTGGGAAGGCACCTCCGAAATCCAGCGCCTCATCATCGCGGGCGAACTGGTCAAGCGGGGCACGGGCGTTCTGCAGATCCCGTCCGTCTGAAGACCGGCAGGCCCGGCCCCGGCCGACCACCGGGGCCGGGCCTCCCGGCGCACAACGACCGAGAGAAGTGAGGACCGATGGGCGGAATCGAACGGATCGGAGTCGTCGGCTGCGGCCTGATGGGATCAGGCATTGCCGAGGTGTGCGCACGGGCGGGACGGGAGGTCGTCGTGGTCGAGTCGAGCCGTGCGGCAGCCGACACCGGACGCGGACGCATCACCGCTTCGCTGGACCGTGCCACCGCCGCGGGAAAGCTGTCCGGCGAGGAGCAGGATGCGGCGCTGGCGCGAATCTCGACAACCACGGACATGGACCTGATGGCCGACCGGGACCTGGTCGTGGAAGCCGTGGCCGAGGACGAGGCGGCGAAGCTGGCGGTGTTCGCCCGGCTCGACGCGACCGTGCAGCGCCAGGACGCGATTTTGGCGACCAACACCTCCTCCATCCCCGTCATCCGGCTCGCGGCGGCCACCGCGCGCCCGGAGCAGGTGGTGGGCCTGCACTTCTTCAACCCCGTTCCGGTGCTTCCCCTGGTCGAACTGGTGCCGTCGCTGCTGACCGGCGAGAGCACCGCCGGGCGCGCGGAGGAGTTCGCCTCCGGCGTGCTGGGCAAGCAGGTCGTGCGCGCCCGGGACCGGGCCGGCTTCATCGTCAACGCCCTGCTCGTCCCGTATCTGCTGGCGGCTGTACGGATGGTCGAGTCGGGCACGGCGTCGGTCCAGGACATCGACCGGGGGATCGTCCTGGGCTGTGCCCACCCGCTCGGGCCGCTCGCACTGACCGACCTCATCGGGCTCGACACCACGCAGGCCATCGCGGAGTCGATGTACGACGAGTTCCGGGAGCCGCTGTACGCGCCGCCGCCGCTGCTGGCCCGGATGGTCGATGCGGGTCTGCTCGGCCGAAAGTCGGGCAGGGGCTTTCACACGTACCGATGAATGCCGTGCCGTAGCCGCCCGGTACGCCGCGGCGACCGAGCCGGATCCGGACTCCGCGGCGATACGCGAAGATGGAAGCCGCGGCGACGGGCCGACAGCCCGCCCACCGCTCTGTGACACCGAATCGACCCCCGGAGCACCGACGTGGCCAAGGTAGAACGCACGCGCGAAACACGTGAGCGGATTCTCGCCGCGGCGTGCGAGGTGATCGCCGAGGTCGGCTTCGAGAAGATCCGTATGCGCATGGTCGCGGAGCACGCCGGCGTCTCGACGGCACTGCTCCACTATCACTTCGAGAACCGCGAGAAGCTCTTCGCGGAAGCGATGACGTACTCCTTCGCCCAGACAGGCGTCGAGCTCGAGCGGGATGCCGACTCGGTTCCCGCCTCGCTCGTCCTGGCGCGCATCCTGAACAGCCTCCTCCCGACGGACCCCGAGCTACGGCAGGACTGGAGGCTCTGGCAGGAGCTGTGGGTGCGGGCCCTGCGCGACGGAACCGCGCAGCACCTCGCCATCGATCTCTACGACCAGCTTCACACCTGGGTCGGCCAGGCGATCAAGCGTGGCATCGACTCCGGGGAATTCGCCGACTGCGACGTCGACGCCACGAGCACGCTGCTGCTCGCCCTGTGCGACGGGTTCGGCATCCGTCTGATGCTGGGTGACCCGAAGGTCGGTCTGGACGGGACTCAGGCCGCAATCTGGGGGGCAATCGCTCCCACACTCGGGTGCCGCCGGAGTTTCCCACGCTGTGACCGCCGTGAAGCCGCTGCCCGCGGTGGTCCGGGCGGCCGTGGAGTGGGACTCTGATGGAGGGGTGTCCGCCGAGGAGACTCGGGAGGGTCGATGGGACGAGATGTCCCGGCACTGGTGTTCACCCGTGATGACCGTCGCCAGTACCGGAACAAGATGCAGGATTGCCTCGATGCGTTCGCGCAGATGCTGCGAGAGGAACGTTTCGAAGTGGAGCGGCCCCAGGTGGGTCTGGAGATCGAGCTCAACCTGGTGGACGCGGCCGGAGAGCCGACGATGCGGAGCACCGACATACTCGAGGCGATCGCGGACTCCGCCTGGTCGAGTGAGCTGGGCCGGTTCAACCTGGAGATCAACATCCCACCCCGACGGCTGACGGCTGGTGGTCCCGATGCGTGGGAGAAGGAGATCAGGAACGCGCTCAACCATGCCGAGGAGCGGGCCGCGGCAGCGGGGGCGCATCTGATCATGGTTGGGATCCTGCCGACGCTGCAGCAGACGGATGTGAGTGAGGCGGCACTGTCGGAGAACCCGCGGTACCGGCTGCTGAACGAGCAGATATTCGCGGCCCGGGGTGAGGATCTGCGGATCTCGGTGGACGGGGTGGACAGGCTGCGGACCTACGCCGACACCATCACCCCCGAGGCGGCGTGCACCAGCACCCAGTTCCATCTTCAGGTCTCGCCGGACGAGTTCGCGAACTACTGGAACGCGGCGCAGGCGATCGCAGGCGTGCAAGTGGCCCTGGCGGCGAACTCGCCCTTCCTGTTCGGCAAGGAGCTCTGGCGCGAGACCCGTATCCCCCTGTTCGAGCAGGCCACCGACACCCGCCCGGAGGAGATCAAGGTGCAGGGCGTGCGGCCCCGGGTGTGGTTCGGCGAGCGGTGGATCACAAGCGTCTTCGACCTCTTCGAAGAGAACCTGCGCTACTACCCCGCGCTGCTGCCGCTGTGCGACGAGGAGGATCCGCAGGAGAGGCTCGACGACGACGGCGTCCCCGCACTGGCCGAACTCACCCTGCACAACGGCACGATCTACCGGTGGAACCGCCCGATCTACGACGTCGCCCACGGCAAACCACATCTGCGGGTGGAGAACCGGGTGTTGCCTGCCGGTCCCACAGTGGCCGACATCCTCGCCAACGGCGCCTTCTACTACGGGCTGACGCGCGCCCTGGTCGAGGAGGAACGGACGGTCTGGTCACGGATGTCGTTCTCGGCCGCCGAGGACAATCTGCACACCGGGGCACGGCACGGAATCGACGCGCGACTGTACTGGCCCGGGATGGGCGAGGTGCCGGTCGCCGAACTCGTACTACGACGCCTGCTGCCCCTGGCACACCGGGGGCTGGAGCTCTCGGGCATGGACGCGGCATGGCGGGAGCCGCTGCTGGGCATCATCGAGCAGCGGTGCGTCACCGGCCGCAACGGCGCGGTATGGCAGTCGGAGATGTTCCACCACATCAATGACACCAGCCACGTCGACACCCATGAAGCACTGCGCCGGACGACACAGCAGTACATCGAATACATGCACCTCAACGCCCCGGCACACACCTGGCCCGTCGACTGAACCTGCGAGTGGCCGAGCAGGCGAAGTAACGACGTCATGCCGGCACCCTACGACCCGCCTCCAAGTGGCCCTCGGCGACCGCCAGTGCCGCAGCCATGATGCTCAGCTGCGGATTGACCTCGGGGCAGCCCGGCAGCACCGATGCGTCCGCGATCAGCACTCCGTGCACGCCGCGCAGCCGCCCGAAGGGGTCGGCCGGGAAGCGCTGCGCGTCGGCGCCGGCGGCCACCGTGCCCGTGGGGTGGTACGCGGACAGGTGCAGCCGGCCCGGGCCCACGTGCGCGAGGGTCTCGTCCAGTTCGGTCAGCGAGCGGGCGCGGGGCGCGGTGGGGATGCCGGTGAGGACCTCGTCCGCACCCGCCGCGAAGAGGACTTGGCCCATGGCGCGTACGGCGCGCATCAATCGGCCCCCGTCGCGCCGGTCCAGGTCGTAGCGGAGCAGGGTCCGCTCCCTGCCCAGTACACGGCCGGACGGACGGTCGGCGATCATCGCACCGAGGGTGGCAAGCCGGTCGGCGCTCTCCAGTTCGCGCCGCAACTCGCTGCCCAGGCCCGGCAGTACGAAGGAACCCATTCCCGGCGGGGTCGCGGTGGCCTCGATGAGTACACCGTCGTGGTGCAGTTCCTCGACGCCGACGCTCTGCAGCACTCCCTCCCAGGCGGTGACCGGCTCGGCGAAGCGGCCGGCGACGCTGGTCGCCGGATGGACGCTGAGATTGCGGCCGAGCCGCGGGTGCCTGCCCAGGCCGGAGCGGCGCAGCAGGGGCGGCGACTGCAGGGCGCCCGCTGCGATGACGACCAGCGGTGCGAGGATCTCGAATTCGCTGCCGTCCTGCCTTCGTACGAGGACTCCCGCCGCGCGCGGACCGCCCGGGCGGTCGGCGTCCACCAGAACACGCCGGGCCTTGGCGCCGGTGACGATGCGGGCTCCCGCGGCGCAGGCATCTGGCAGCACCGACAGCTGCACGCTCTGCTTGGCGCCGGTCGGACAGCCCACCACGCACTGGCAGGACCCCTTGCAGCCGGTCGCGTTGCGGCGCAGGGGCGCGGCCCGCCAGCCGAGGCGTTCGGCCCCGGCGAGCGCGAGACGGCCGTTGTTCCCCAGGACGTCCAGCGGCTGGGTGGCCACCCGCAGCGTGCGTTCCACCTCGTCGAGGTACGGGCCGAAGCGCTCGGCGAGCGAGAAGCCGAAGTCGCCGATCCACCTGGTCAGCACATGGTCCGGAGTGCGGTAGCAGGTCCCGGAGTTGACGACCGTGGTGCCGCCGACAGCCCGGCCCACCGGAAGCAGCAGCGGCGGACTGCCCACGGCGACGGTGGCCCCGCCGTCCCGGTAGAGCTCGGCAAACCGGTCGAGCGGGGTGCGCCGCCCGAACGACGCCGTGGAGTGGTGCTGCCCTTCCTCCAGTACGACGACGCGGAGACCGCCCCGGGCCAGGGTCCGCGCGGCCATGGCACCCCCCGCGCCGGAGCCGATGACCACGGCGTCCGCGGTGGAGCGCGCCGGCCACTCGCGGGACTGCGTGCAGTCGAGTGGGGGATCTTCCCGCGTCAACTCGTGTGTACGTACGCCGTGTTCGAGCATGCGCTCGGTTCCGGCGGCAAGCAGGACGGGCACTTTGAGAACGTCGAGGAGCGGCAGGAGCGCGGGGCGCGCGCCGAGGGAGCCGAGCACGGCCTCCCGCTTCGCGGTGGTGAGGGCGGCGAGCCTGCGCCCCGTCCGGGCCACGGCGTACGCGTCGATGGCGCCCGCCGCCGCCCGCACCCCGGCACGCGCCGGGGACGGCATCGAGCCGATGACGGTCTCCAGCCTGCCGGGGACCCGGGCGGGCCAGTCGGCGGTGCCGTCGTCGGCGATGAGCGCGGCCACCAGACCGTCGAGACTCATCGCGTGCCCACCTCCGCGTGCGCCGTCCCGGCCAAGGTCCACTCGGCCTCGGTGCGCCAGCCGCCCCACCACCGTTCCAGCAGCACATGCGCATCGGCACGTTCGCTGTTGCGGCAGGTCGCGTGGCTGCCGTCCGGGTCGGTGTAGTCGAGCGCGAGCGTGCGCTCCTCGGGCTGGGTGACCTCGACGCGGATACGGCGCAGGCCCGCGCGCCCGGTCACCGTCCACGTGGGCAGACCGACGGCGGCGCGGAACCGGCCGAATCCCGCCCAGCCGACCGCCGTGCGCTCCGCCCTTCGCGGCCAGGTGCGGCCGCCCCGGCGAAGCCGCAGGAAGACCAGTGGGGGCAGCCGGCGCAGCCCCGGCCGGGTGGAGACCGCGGCGACGAGTTCCAGCACATCGCCCGCGCCCAGATCGGCGTGCAGCCAGGCCCAGCGGTGCGCGTTGCCGTGGCCGTAGATCCGGGCGGAGGCTCCGGGCGCGCCGGACGGCGTCAGGGTCGTGTTCTCGTACCCGAATGTCCCGGCGTACATGGCCCGCGCGGCCGGCAGCATCTGCGCCGCGGGCAGCAGGGGGCGACGCCAGGACCAGCGAGGGAAGGTGAACAGCGGTGCCCCGTCGGCCTGTTCGGCCAGGTCCCAGCGCAGTGCGCCCGCCGAGCCGGACAGCCGGCCGGGTCCGGCAAGGACGCCGTCAGCGGTGAAGCCGTCCCCGCCCCCGGTCCACTTGGCGGGGCCGAAGCGGGCGTGCCGTACCGGACCGTCCTTGGGGAACACCGCGGCCCAGCCGTGAGCGAACGGTTCGGACCCATCGGCCGGCGCGGTGAGTTCGTGGTGCAGCCACAGTCCGGTGCCGGTCGCCGGGTCGGTCACCGTCGTGTACCAGACTTCGGTGCGGCCCGGCTCGCCGTTCCAGCGCGGCGCCATGTGCGAAGCCGCCTCTTCCTGCCGCGGAAAACGGAAGCTCGCGAGGAAGGGCGCGAGCCCCGTCGTCACCGGGAAGCGCAGCGTGCCTTCGCCGGCCGGCACTCCCTCTTCGTACAGCGTGAACGGCAGCACCGTCATCGACGTCAGCGGCCGGCGCGGCGTCACGGACTTCCAGCCGTCGAGGGTGAGACGGCGATCGCCGGCCGTGAACGAGATCCGGTAGCGGATACGCCGCCTGGCCAGCGGTGATATCTCCAACTCGCCCTCGGCGCAAGGGTCGTCGGCCCATCCGGCGATGCGTATCCGCCCGGTGATCCGGGCGTCGGTCGTGCCACGCAGGCGCAGCACGCGATCCGCCGTGGCGCTCAGGCCGAGGCGGATCGGGCGGGCCCGGTCCTCGCCGTCGAGCCGGATCGTGCCGAGCATGGTCTCGCGGAAAGCGGTGCCCCGGGTGCCCAGGAATCCAGGTGTACGCCTGCTCATGCGAGGCACTCCAGCATGATCTGCTCCGTTTCCGTCAGATACGCCTCGGCTGCCCGCCTCACACCTGCCTGGTCGCCGGCCGCCACGGCTTCGACCACCGGTTCCAGCCTGGCGTGTGCGGCGTCGGGACTGTTGAACGGGCCCACGAGGGCGGCCCGCACCGGCAGGTAGGCGTTGAAGAGTGTGTTGGTCAGCAGTACGTAGACACGATTCCCGGTGGCACGGGCCAGCGCCCGGTGCACCTCGATGTCGGCCAGCTGCACTGCGTCCCCGCCCTCGGCCACCCGTACCGCCGCCAGCAGGGCACGCAGCTCGGCACGCTGCTCCTCGGTGGCGCGAGCGGCTGCCCGCTCGGCAATCAACGCGCCGATGCTGCGCCGCACTTCGAAGATCTCGCGCATCCAGTCCGGGCTGTGCCTTACCAGCATGGGCAGCAGATCGGCCCCGCCGAGCCGCGCATAGTCGCGCACCCGGGTGCCCACTCCGTGCCGCGTCTCCAGCAGTCCGGCCTGAACGAGGCGGCCGAAGGCGTGCTTGAGGGTGGTGCGGGTGACGCCGTATCCGTCGGCGAGTCGGCGCTCCGGCGGCAGATAGCTGCCTGCCGGATGCCGCCCGGCGAGGATGTCCTCGCGCAGCCGGGTTTCCAGGACATCGACGATGGTCTCGCGGGGCAGCGCCTCCATGCCGTCCTTCCTTTGCGATTCAGTGGCTCAGTGGATGAGCCACTGAATCAGAGCCGAAGGGTGAAGTCAATGAGTCAGCCCTCGATCCGGGTGACAACACCGCACCCAGTGACTGGCGTTGGCGCCGCCCGCATCGCGATCAGCGGCCGGGCTGTGGACGGGGAGGCAGCCCCGGAGGCACAATCCAAACCGCGGGGGAACGTTTTCCCTCCGGGGGTGCCCGACGGGCCGGGGCATCAGCCGAGCGCAGCTGCGCACACCACATGCAGCTGTCGTCTTCATGCTTCGCGGAGGCGAGCCAGTACGCGCCCACCAGCCGGGCGTCGGGAAGCGGGATCGGGTCGTTGCCGGAGACGTTCATACCCGGTCCAACGCTGCAAACCGGCGGAGGGGAACGGAGTCCCGCGGCCATGCAACCGAACCGTCACCCGGGAGCTGCCACGGCGGCCGGCCGGGTCACTCGTAAGATCATCACGCCGACGGGAACGCCAGTTCCGTCCAGATGGTCTTCCCGGACTGTGTGTAGCGCGTTCCCCATCTGTGAACGAGTTGAGCGACGATGAACAGTCCGCGCCCGCCTTCGTCGTCCTCTGCACTGTGGCGGAGGTGCGGTGAGGTGTGGCCCGTGTCCGCGACTTCGCACACGAGCGTGCGATCACGGATGAGGCGCAGGAGCAGCGGCCCGTCGGCGTGCCTGACCGCGTTGGTGACCAGCTCGCTGACGACGAGCTCGGTCGAGAACGACATCTCTTCCAGGCCCCACTCGTGAAGCTTGCCGATAGCCAGCTCCCGGGCATGGCCCACCGCGACCGGTTCGGCGGGCAGCTCCCACGCGGCGACCTGTGCGGCGTCGAGTTCGCGGGTACGCACGAGCAGCAGTGCCGTGTCGTCGGCTGTCGTGCCGTCCGGCAGGAGTTCCGACACAATCCGGTCGCAGACGTCTTCCAGGGACCCGCGGCGGTCGCTGAGCACTCGGCCCAGGACGTCCAGCCCCTGATCGATGTCGCGGTCGCGGGCTTCGACCAGGCCATCGGTGAAGAGGGCTACCAGGCTGCCCACCGGCAGCTCGAGTTCCCTGGACTCGAACGGCAGGCCGCCGAGCCCCAGCGGCGGGCCGGCCGGCAGGTCCGGGAAGGACAGGCGGCCGTCGGGGTCCGCGATCGCCGGCGGCAGGTGCCCTGCCCGGGCCATGGTGCATCGTCGCGAGACCGGGTCGTAGACCGCGTAGAGACAGGTGGCCCCGGTGGCGTTGTCCATGTGCGGGTCGGCGGCCGCGCCGGCGGCGTCCGACTGATCCTCCACCGACTGGCCCACCAGATCGTCGAGTCGCTTGAGCAACTCGTCGGGGGCCAAGTCCAGCTGGGCGAGCGCGCGTACGGTCGTGCGCAGCCGTCCCATGGTGGCCGCCGCCTGCAGGCCGTGACCGACCACGTCACCGACGACGAGTCCGACCCTGGTACCGGAGAGCGCGATGACGTCGAACCAGTCGCCGCCGACTCCTGTCACATTGTCCGTGGGCAGGTAGCGATGGGCCAGGTCGACCGCCGACGGCTGCGGCAGGTGCTGCGGCAACAGTTGGCGCTGCAGGGCGAGTGAGGCGGTGCGTTCACGGGTGAAGCGCCGGGCGTTGTCGATGCACACCGCCGTACGAGTGGTCAGCTCGTCGGCGAGTGCGACCTCGCCGCTGTCGAAGGTGGCTGACGGGGCGTCGCGATGGAAGGTGACGAGTCCCAGCATGTTGCCCCCGGCGCGCAACGGCACGACCAGGGTGTCGTCCACGAGCACGAGTCCGCCCGAGGAGAGACTGCGGTACTGGGGTGAACCTGGCGGGTAATCGACAGGAGAAGGCTGACGCGACTCCCCAGGACCGCCCGCCGCGCCGTTCGCCGTGGCCGATCGGGAGGCGACCCGTACGAGGTCCGTCCCTCCCGGGGCTCCGGTGCCCAGCACCTCGCCTTCCAGGACCTCCTTCGCAAGGTCGACTGTGACAGTGCTCGCGAATCCCGGCACCGCCACATCCGTGACCTCCTCGGCAGTGACGATCATGTCCAGGGAGTTGCCGATTCCGCGGCCGGCCTCGACGAGCAGAGCCAGCCGCTTCTGGGCCTCGTAGCGATCGGTGATGTCGAATGCGTCCTCGCACACTCCGAACACGTGCCCGTCGGCGTCCTGGAGCCGGTAGTAGGAGCATGACCAGAGGTGGTCCGTTCCGGGTTCGCTGGGTGGCTCGCCACGGAAGTGCAGGTCGAGGATCGGTTCGCCGGTGTCGAGTACGTAGTGCATTACGGCATCGAGAGTGTCCGGGTACCCCTCGGTCAAAAACCTGCCCGAGGAGTACAGCTCATCGGCCCGCATACCGCGGAACTCGGCGAACGGCTGTCCGATCTCCCGTTCGTACGCGGCGTTGCACCACGTCAGGCGCAGGTCGGTGTCGTAGATGGCCAGACCGAGGGGTGACTGGGTGGCGAGCCCCTCCAGTAGAGCCAGCCCGGATTCCCACAGCCGCAGATGCTCCAGCTCGGCCGCGACGAGAACGCGAGCCGCCGTGCCGCTACCGGTCAGAGGGGACACCGCTGTTGCGAGCAGCAGCTCGTGACCGTCCCGGTGCCGGGCGACGCGGATGTCGCTTCCGCTCAACCGGGGGCCCAAGGCCGGCTCGGCTGCCTGCGCAGCTGTGAATCCGGAGTCCCGCCGGGGCGGCAGGAACGTGTCCAGGTGCTTCCCGATGATCTCGTGCGGCGGATAGCCGAGGAGATCCTCGGCCGCGGGCCCCCAGCCGATGACCGTGTCCTGGGCGTCGAGAACCACCGTGGCAGCCCTGGTGACGTCGAGCGGACCACGGAAATCAGCGCTCTTGGCCGCCTTCCACGCGCTCATGGCACCACACCAGCCCGGTTCATTACCTCCAGAATCGGCCCTGACCGGGCCCGGCACAACCGCGATGACGGTCCTCCGGACCCCCATGAGCGCCATGGCCCTGACAACCTTCCCTTCGCCGTCCGCCCCGGCGGCCTGGGGCTTCGCCGCGGAGGCGGAAGCCGCGGAGGCGACCTACCGTGGTCCGGGGAGCGCCATCTCCGAACCGACGTTCCGCAGGAGGCCGCAATGGAGGACTACTTCGTCTGGGTCACGACGCGCCGCATCAAGCCGGGCACTCTGGAGGAGTTCGAGAGAGCATGGCGACCGGGCTCGACTCCGCACGGCCTGCGCCGCGCCTACGCCTACTGGTCCGAGGACGGGCAGGAAATCACAGGGGTGTCGTTCTGGGACTCCCGGGAAGCGTGCGACTCCTGGCGGACCTCCGACGGGGAGCAGCAACGGCGTGATGCCATGGCCCCGTACGTCGTCGACGAGCGGGAAGGCTTCTACCGCGGCGGCGAACTCACCGTCCCCGGTCAGTGATCAGACCGGCGGGCTGAGGCCGGCCCCGGTCCGTACACCCCATGCGCGTCCACTGCGCATGCGAAACGACCGCCGACGGCACCCGATGCCCGCTGCCCATTGGCAGGGACGGGCTGAGTGGAGAACCTCACTCCGGAGGCGGAGAATGCCCAGCTGAGGCTGAGCGCTCCCGATCAATTGATCGGGCAAGGACCTGGCCTCCACGGGGCCGACCGGCCCCGGACAACGGGGGCCGCCACCTATTGAGACGTCGGGATCTACGGCGTCGACGTGGCCGAGCCGCCCGTACCTCCACCCTCTACCGCCACCTCACGGGAGCACCCACGCGCGGAATTCGAGACCAGTCCGCGCGCGGGCCCTTCACAGATGGAGGATTCGAGATGCTGCTGCCGGACAAAGGCCGTGTTCGCAGTCTCCTCATCCGGTTCAGGGAACTGGAGCGCCGAATGCTTGCCAACCCGATGCACAACGACACCCGCGCTCGATTCGAAGACGTGGCGTACACCCTGTGCATCCTCATGGGGCAACGAACGGCACGCGATGCCGTCCTCCAGGCAGAGCGGTATCTCAAGGCTCCAACAGCACAGCTTGCCCGTTTCTCGCTGCGGAAATAGCCGGACCTCGGGGCGGGTCATCTCGCCTCGGGCCGGGTACCCGAATCATCCCCACCCGGCCCATGACGAGGACGGTACCCGTGAAGACGTACGCACAAGACACCCCTGGTGGCGGGGCGCCGGGACTGCCACCGGACCGCACCCAGAGCATCCTGGAAGCCACCAAGCAGGTGGCCGGAAGACTCAAGAGCGGCGGGTATCCATTCGCCCTGGCCGGCAGTGTTGCCGCCTACGCGCACGGTGTGCCGGCCAGCCTCCAGCACGACACCGACTTCTGCATTCTGAGCGAGGACGCCCAAGCCGTGACCGAGGCGCTGGAGGCCGACGGTATCGAGGTGCGCATAGCCCCCGAGGACTGGCTGATCAAGGCCAGGAGCCACGGTGAGGAGATCGACCTCATCCTCGAACTGGCGCAGCAGCCCGTGACCAGAGAGCTGCTCGACCGGGCGGAGACCCTGCCCGTGGACTCCGTACACATGCCGGTGCTGTCCCCGACCGACCTGATGGGCAGCCTGCTCCACGCCTTCTCGGAGCACCACTGCGACTTCGGGTCTGTACTGCCCATCGCCAAGACACTCCGGGAGAAGATCGACTGGGACCGCCTGCGCCGCGAACACCAGGCTTCGCCCATGCCCGACGCCTTCCTCTACCTCCTCGAGCGTCTGGACGTCATCGAACGACGGGAGGCAATGCCATGACCGGCTCGGACACCGTCGAGTACCGCATTGCCCACCTGCGGGACCGCCTGGCAGGCGGGGCGATCGCCGAGCTGGGAGTGCGGATCGAGGTACGGGGAGACAGCGTCCTGCTTTCCGGCGCCGTCGGCAGCGCCGCCTCCCGGGACGAGATCCTGCGTATCGCCAAGGAGGAGCTGGCTGGAATCCCGCTCCGTGAGGACCTGTTCGTGGTCTGCTCCGATGCCCCCGACCATCCCGAGGAGCTGGCGTGATCCGTGTAGCAGCGGTCGGCGACATCCACCTGGGGCCGGACAACGCGGGGGTGCTTCGGCCCGCCTTCGAGACCCTGAGCGAATGTGCGGACTTGCTGCTGCTCGCCGGTGATCTGACGCGGCACGGCACGGCGGACGAGGCCGGGGTAGTCGCCGGGGAGGTGGCCGCACTGGACGTGCCGGTCGTGGCGGTCCTGGGTAACCACGACTACCACAGTGACCAGCAGGCCGAGGTGACGGACGTACTGGCCGGGGCCGGGGTGACCGTCCTCGAGGGCGAGGGAACGATCCTGGACATCGGCGGGGTACTGGTCGGCGTCGCCGGAACCAAGGGCTTCGGCGGCGGATTCGCCGGACGCAGCGGCGACGAGTTCGGCGAACCGGAGATGAAGGCATTCATCCGCTACACCCGGCGCTGCGCGGACGGCCTGCGCGATGCCCTGGACGGGCTGAGGGAGCGCGGCTGTGCCGTTCGGATCGCGTTGACGCACTTCGCACCCGTCCCGGACACCCTGGCGGGCGAGCCACTGGAGATCTTTCCCTTCCTGGGCAGCTACCTGCTGGCCGAGGCGATGGATGAGGCCGGGGCCGACCTGGCTGTCCACGGCCACGCGCACATGGGCACCGAACACGGCATGACCAGCGGCGGGGTGCGGGTGCGCAATGTCGCCCAGCCGGTCATCGGCCGCGCGTTCGCCATCTACCAGCTGCCGGTGGATGCCCGAGGCAACAGGAGTCGCCGGCCGTTCGACTCCGGCCACGCCACTTCGCGGTAGACGTCGCGGTCCGCCAGGGCCGCCTCCCACACGGCCGTCGCCACGTCGGTGTCGACCGTGCCCTTCAGGGCCGCGATCTCGGGCCGGAGCGGCGATGCGGTCGGTGGTCGCGGTCTCGCCCTCCAGCGCGGTGGGCGGGACCGGACCGGTGCCCCATTTGCGGCGGGAGGACCGGAGACGCACTGTGGATGGCGCGGCCCTCAGCCGTCAGGGAGGGGGCACACACGATCCGATGCAGCTCTGTGAGAGGAGCGACAGCGATGCCGAGGGGCTCTGGTTCCAAACGAGAACGACAGTACGAACACATCAAGGAGAGCGCCGAGGAACGCGGCGAGAGCACGAAGCGGGCCAAGGAAATCGCCGCGCGTACGGTCAACAAGGAACGTGCACGCTCTGGTGAGTCCCGTACGGCCAGCAAGAGTTCCACGCAGGACATGTCGTCCTCGAAGCGTGGCGGGCAGCGTTCCCACAGCGGATCCGAGGGTCCGACGTACGACCAGCTGTACGCGGAGGCTCAGCGCCGCAACATCCAGGGGCGCTCGTCCATGAACAAGTCCGAACTCAAAAGGTCCCTTGGCCGCTGACCTCCGGCGCGGCGGTCCGGTGCGGCGGTCCGGTGCGGCTGAGAGCGGCCGTTCGCGGCGCGCCCAAGACGAGGGGCTCATCACCGGTGCCCGGACTGCTGGTCCCGCGCTTCGCCTCCCCTCTCGCCCTCCTCGCCGGTGTCGTGAATCTCCTCCGCTGACCTGGTGTTGAACCAGTTGCCGAGTGTCTCCCGCAACCGCTCGACCCGCAGGTCCTCCCCACCGGAACCCGATGGCGGCTCCTTGAGCGCGGGCAGGCTCCTGTGCGCCAGCAGATACCGCTTGTCGACATCGAGGGGCCGGTGCTCCTGCTCGAAGCCGCCCTCGACCGTCTGGCGCACGTTACCGGTCTCCACGCCGGAGGCCAGTCGCTCGAACTCGGCCTCCTGGAACGCGAGACACAGCCGCTTGGTCACGAGGAACGCGACGATCGGCAGCACGACCAGAGCGACACGCAATGCCCACGTCAGTTCGTCGAGTGAAATACGGAACGTAAAGGCCACCACGTCGTTGCCGCCGGCCAGCAGTAGCACGCCGTAGAAAGCGATACCCGCGACACCGAGCCCAGTGCGCACCGGCCGGTCGCGCGGCCGGTCGCACAAGTGGTGCTCGCGCCGGTCGCGCGTCACCCACGCCTCAGCGAATGGATACGCGTACAGAACGGCGAACAGGACGCCGGGCAGGACCAGCGCGGGCAGCAGGACGTTCCACATCACCGTGTGCCCGGCCACCACCGTCTCCCATGGCGGCACCAGTCGCAGCGCACCTTCCAGGAAGCCGACGTACCAGTCCGGCTGCGACCCCGTCGACACCAGGTCGGTTCGGTAAGGCCCGTACGCCCAGACCGGGTTGATCTGTGCCAGCCCACCAAGGGCCGCGACCACCCCGAGGACGGTGAAGAACAGTCCGCCCGAAGCGGCCATGAAGTGGGGGAAGAACGGCTTGCCGACCGCGTTGCGATTGGTGCGGCCCCTGCCCGCCCACTGGGTGTGCTTCAGGTAGAAGACCAGCATCAGATGGACCGTGACCAGGGCGAGGAGCAGCCCCGGCAGGAGCAGGATGTGCAACCCGTACAGCCGGGTGATCATGTCCTCCCCCGGAAACTCCGCACCGAACGCGAACATGCTGATGTAGGTCCCGGCCACCGGAATCGACAGCATGATGCCCTGAGCGATCCGCATCCCGGTGCCGGAGAGCAGGTCGTCCGGGAGCGAGTAGCCGGCGAACCCTTCCGCCAGCGCCAGCACGAAGAGCGTGACACCGATCATCCAGTTCGCTTCACGGGGCTTACGGAAGGCGCCGGTGAAGAACACCCGCAGCAGATGCACACCGATCGCGGCGACGAAGAGGACCGACGCCCAGTGGTGCATCTGCCGGATCAGCAGCCCCCCGCGGACATCGAAGCTGATGCTCAGCGTGGAATCGAACGCCTGCGACATCCGGACACCGTCGAGCGGTGCGTACGACCCGTCGTACACCACCTCGCTCATCTCGGGCTTGAAGAACAGCGTGAGGTAGACACCGGTCAGCAGCAGCACGATCAGGCTGTACAGCGCCAACTCGCCCAGCAGAAAGGACCAATGATTGGGGAACGCCTTGCGCAGCAGACCGCCGCCCTCGCCGAGCGGCAGCCGCGCGTCCAGCCCTTCAGCAGTCCGTCCCGCGGCGAGCTGGGTGCGGCGTTTCACGGCGCGTGCGGTCAGTCGTGCCCGCCGGAAGAAGATCATGAGCTGCTCCTGCCCCCTGACGTGCTCCAGCGGATTCGGCCGCGATGCGGTGGATCGGGCCGCCCCCTCACCCATACGAGGGCAGTCTCCGACACGGGTTGGAACAGTGGGTGGCGGCGCTCCGCAATGCGGGAGAAACGGTCATAGCATGCAGCGCCCGTCGCGAACCCCTGGGACGGGCCGCCTGTCCCCCTCCCACCGCCGGCGAACGGAGGACCCACGGATGGTCCACGGCCCCCTTGTGACGCCAACGGCTGTGGCCGTAAAGGAAAGGACCGTGGTCGGGAATCGGATCAGAGGCTGGTTGACGACCACTGACCACAAGGTCATCGGCAATCTCTACATGGTCACAGCGTTCGGGTTCTTCCTGCTGGCCGGTTTGATGGCCATGGTGATCCGGGCCGAACTGGCCCGCCCCGGGCTGCAGATCGTCAGCAGTGAGCAGTACAACCAGATGTTCACCATCCACGGCACGATCATGATGCTGCTCTTCGCGACTCCGATGTTCGCCGGATTCGCCAACGCAGTGATGCCCTTGCAGATCGGGGCACCCGACGTCGCCTTTCCGCGGCTCAATGCCCTGTCCTACTGGCTGTACCTCTTCGGTGCGCTGATCGTCGTCTCCGGTTTCCTCACCCCGGGCGGGGCAGCGGATTTCGGATGGTTCGCCTATGCCCCGCTGAACGGGCCGGTGCACTCCCCCGGCGAGGGAGGTGACCTGTGGGCGATGGGTCTGGTGCTGGCCGGAGTGAGCACCACCCTCGGATCGGTCAATTTCATCGCCACCATCGTGTGCCTGCGCGCTCCGGGAATGACTATGTTCCGCATGCCGATTTTCACATGGAATGTATTGTTCACCTCTATTCTCGTGCTGGTGTCTTTTCCGGTGCTGACGGCGGCATTGCTGGCGCTCGAGGCGGATCGCCAGTTCGGGGCCCATGTCTTCGACCCGACCAACGGCGGCGCGCTTCTGTGGCAGCATCTGTTCTGGTTCTTCGGCCATCCCGAGGTCTACATCGTCGCATTGCCCTTCTTCGGTGTAGTGACCGAAATCATTCCGGTCTTCAGCCGTAAGCCGATCTTCGGATACGTTGGAATGGTCGGGGCCACCATCGCCATCACGATGCTCTCCGCGGTGGTCTGGGCACATCACATGTTTACGACGGGTGCTGTACTACTGCCCTTCTTCGCAATGATGTCGTTCATCATCGCGGTGCCGACCGGGGTCAAATTCTTCAACTGGATCGGCACGATGTGGCACGGGAGTATCTCGTTCGAGACACCGATGCTTTGGGCGTTGGGCTTCCTGGTCACGTTCCTGCTCGGCGGCCTCAGCGGGGTGATGATCGCTTCCCCACCACTGGACTTCCACGTCACGGACAGCTACTTCATCGTGGCCCATCTGCATTACGTACTCTTCGGCACTGTCGTCTTCGCCATGTTCGGCGGCTTTTACTTCTGGTGGCCGAAATGGACGGGACGCCTGCTCAGCGAGCGACTGGGCAGGATCCACTTCTGGACCCTATTCATTGGATTTCAGACCACTTTTCTGGTCCACCACTGGCTCGGAGAAATGGGGATGCCCCGCCGTTACGCGGACTACCTCGCCACGGACGGCTTCACACTCCTGAACACAATTTCCACCATTGGCTCGTTCCTGCTGGGCCTTTCCACTCTGCCATTTCTCTACAACGTGTGGCGCACAACTCTGTACGGGCCCAAAATCGCGGTCGACGATCCATGGGGCTTCGGCCGGTCCCTGGAATGGGCGACACCTTGCCCAGCACCCCGGCATAATTTCCATGCGCTGCCCCGCGTACGTTCCGACTCACCGGCCTTCGACATGAACCATCCGGAGGCGATGGAGAGGCCCCCCGCCGAACTTGGACAAGTCGGGCCGACGCCGGATCCGGACGGGGAGGGAAGCGCATGAAGACCGAGGCCTACCTGTTCGCCGGGGTCGCACTGTTCTTCCTCGCGACCGACGTGGTGTATGCCGTGTGGTCCAAGGAGCCTGCCGGCATCGCGGCGCTCACCGTGGCGTTCGCCATGGCGTCCCTGGTCGCGTTCTTCTTCGGCACGACATACCGCAGGAAGGGCCTCCGCCCGGAGGACCGCAAGGAGGCCGAGATCCTCGACAGAGCGGGCCCTCTCGGGTTCTTCCCGCCGCAAAGCGCTTATCCCGTGCTGGCCGCCGCAGGCAGCGCGGCACTGGCCGTCGGCGTCGTGTACGGCCTATGGCTGGTGTTGATCGGGCTCGGTGTCCTGGCGGCGGGAGTGTTCGGACTTGTCTTCCAGTTCGCCGGGGGCAGCGAGGACTGAGCGGCTTACGTCACCACGCCGCCACGGATCCGTCCTCATTCCCATTCCTTCGTGATCTCGAAGCAATGGGCTTCATGACCCAGCTCGTTTCCGTCGGCGTCGGTGAACGTCCCGGTCACTTGGTAGGTGTCGCGGGCCAAGCGACCGGTCGGCAGCCGCTCCGGCGGAAGCACCAGCTCGTACGGGCCGCCCGGCCGGTAACTGCCGAGCATCACCTCGGTCGTCCCGATCACCGCTCCCTGCCGTTTCCGCACAACTGTGAACTTGAGGCCTTCGACGGCCTGCCGGAGGCGGAAGCCCAGTGTGATGCGGATTTCCGCGCCTTCTTTGAGCGCGAATGGAGAGTCCAGCAGCGTGGTTTCTGCCTTCCCGGGTGGGGGCAGCGGGACGTCGAGCCCTTCGCGCCCCTCAGCTTGCAGAGTGACGCTCAGCAACTCGAGCTGACTGAAACCGCGGATCGGCTCTTCGAGGGGCGCTCTCATCGGACAACCAAGCCTTCGCAGCCAGGGTGTCAGCATGCTGACACCACACCCCCGCCCATTTGATTCTCGACTGCCCGCAATGAAGTGGGACAAACTGCGATGCCTAATTCTCCGCATCCTGGGAACCCGCGAGCCTGAAAGCGGAACGTGCGCAACGTCAAGACACGGAGATGATCGACATGGTCCCGATCCTGTTGGTGCTCCTTCTGATCCTGATTCTTTTCGGGTTCGGATTCGCCATAGAAGTCCTTTGGTACATCGCACTGGCGGTTCTCGTCCTCTGGTTGCTGGGCTTCTTCATGCGCGGCACGGCCGCCGGGGGCGGAAGGTCCCGCTGGTACCGGTGGTAGCTGGGCCGCAACCCGGCAAGGTCAGGTTCTGACCAGCTCTGACCACGCCCTTGGAGGAACAGATGTCTGCCAGCACTCTTGTCGCCATAATCGTCCCTGTCGCAGTGGTGTTGATCATCATCGCCGTGACGCTGTGGACTCTGTCGCGCCGACGGCACCTGCGGGAGCGCTTCGGCCCGGAGTACGACCGCACTGTCGAGGAGCAGGACAGCCGACCGGCTGCAGAGCGCGAGCTGCGTGCCCGCGAACAACGCCACGACAAGCTGGAAATCAAGGAACTGCCGGCCGAGGTCCAACGCCAGTACGCGGACGACTGGAGCAGCGTTCAGGAACGCTTCGTGGACCGCCCCAGCGAGGCGGTCGCCGAGGCGGACCGGCTCGTGGCCCGGCTCATGACCGAGCGCGGATATCCGACCGACGGATACCAGCAGCAGCTGGCAGATCTCTCGGTGGAGCACGGCCGCACTCTGGAGCACTACCGCACCGCCCACGAGATCAACGTGCGCAGCGGTGACGGGCAGGCCACCACCGAAGAGCTGAGAGGGGCGATGGTGCACTACCGCGCACTGTTCGAGGAACTGCTCAGCGACCGGGGCAATGCCCCGCGGAACGACCGCTTCTGACCCGGATGAGGTGAGAGACATGCAACGAGACGGCATACGGGATCCGGGCGATACGAGTCGCCCGCCCGGCCAGGAAGGCCTCACGACCGAGAGCATCGCCAATCCCCAGGATCCCCGGGCGGAGTCCCAGGACCGGCGAGCCCCCGTCTACCCAGGAGAGTCCACCGGTGCCACGGGACAGCAGCAGGAGCCGGTGAACGGTCCGGATGCCGTCGACGAGGACCGTGCCGGCGAACCTGAGGAGGCACCGCAGGAATCCAGGGTCGTGCAGGAGGCCGATGAAGAGGACCGGGCACTGCTCGGCCCCGAGGAGACGGATGAGTACCGCAGCAAGTGGCGGGACATCCAGAGCACCTTCGTCGATGATCCACGGGACGCGGTGCGCTCGGCCGATGCGCTGGTCGCTGACGTGATGCAGACGTTGGCCAGGTCGTTCTCCGCCCACAAGCAGGGCCTGGAGGTCCAGTGGGACCGCGGCGAGGAGGTTGCGACGGAGGAGCTGCGGGTCGCACTCCAGCACTACCGCTCGTTCTTCAACCGTCTGCTCAGTACATAGGCCCGCGCCGAGCGTGATGTCCCAGGCCACGGGACCGAGCGGGGTGCAGCCGAAGAACTGGCCGATGCCGGGCGTCTGGCCCGCCGTGGTCCATGACCAAGACGCCGCGCAGCGACAGGGACCGGCTCAGGCGCGTGGCGAAGCCTTCCCTTCCGGCCGCCGGGCCTTTCGGCACGGCGGCCGGCGCGACAGCAGGGCCCCGGCGGGGCCCGGCGAAAGGTGCGGCCAGGGCACCGGCCACCGCGCCGACGGCCATGGCCCGCTCGACCACGATCGGCTCGGCCGAAGCGTCATCCTCGGCCAGAGGGTGGCGCCGTGTTCTTGTGAAGAGATGCTATTGGGGACGTTCGGGTGGTGTTCGGCATCACCTGCAACTGAACGCGTCCGAGCGGGGCTCTTGTTGGTCAGTGACGACGACCCAGGAGGCCTTGATGAACGCCTGGCAGTTTTCTGAACCTCCGCTGACGACGCCGCAGTCGGCGATCGATTCGTACCGCTTCCCCGGTGTGCGGGACTTCGACCAGCCCGAGATCGCGGGAGCTGTCGATGAGCTCGGCGACTACTTCCTGCCCGCGCCGGATCCACGGCAGCGACTGCCGTTCACGCTGGCGGCCGAGGACAGCCACCGCCTGGACTTGCACGCTGTGCTGACCACAGCGGGTATCGCACCGCTTCCCGGTGACATGGACGCCATCAACGTCCTCTCCACACTGGACGACACAACGGTCTCAGCCGTCCTGCGATGGGTGGGCAGTGCGCCCCGCTAGCTGAGGTCGTCCGGCCTCGGTCGCTGAGGTCGTCCGGCTCAGGCGGCCCGGCGGCCGGAGTTGTCGGCGGGCAGGACGACGGGGATGAGCGGGTTCCCGGCCGAGCCGACGAAGCCCGACATGAGCTCGTTGTGGAACACGGTCTCCCGCCTGGCTGTCGGCGGTGCCCGGGCCGCCGGTGCTCTCGACCGGTACCGGCACGGCTGGCCCGCCGCCCAGGAGTCGGGCGTGTTCGTCCATGGCGGCGGCAGCGATGAAATTCGGATTGGGCGACCGCGGGTCCTTGAGAAGGCCGGACGATCACGCGCGCCCAGCGGTCGGCGGCCTGCTCGAAGGCCCGCTCCTGAGCACCCGTCAGCCCCCCGAGCCCCCCGAGCACGGCTTGCGGGCGGAGCCGTGCGGCGGGTCAGTGCGAGCCAAATTCAATTCGCAATTGTGCAGTAGTCGAGTATTGAAGGGAAAACCACTGATCCATTCAGGTGAGCGGCTCCGGGCATTCCATGCCCATACTGGAAGAGGGGCGAAGAGACAGCGAAATCCTGGCGCGGACGAGGCCACGAGGAGGCGTGCCGACATGACGGTGGAGCAGTTGTCCCAGGCCGACGCGGATTACCTTTCGCAAGTGGAGGGAGCGCGCGACCGCTACGCGATACGCGCCGCGGAGCGGGCTCGCAACCAGCGGGTGCTCGACCGGAGCGGCATCCTGTACGCCGATGCTCCGGAACGGGTGAGCAAGAGACTGGCACGCCTGGGCGCAGACTGGGCGATGGCCACGGCCATCGAACAGACACCGGCGGTAGCCACCACGGGCAGCAGTCTGGATCTGGATCCGGACACCGTCGGTGCCGACGTACTGGGGCTGGAACGGCTCATGGGGCGCAATGACCTCATCGGAGTCGGTTTCCTCGAAGCCGGCTTTCTGGCGGCCCGCTCGATCGGGCGGGTGACCGTCCGAGGAGGAGCCGGGATCCACCACGGCACCGGATTCCTCGTGTCCCCCTCGCTCCTGATGACCAACAACCATGTGCTGCGCACCGCGGACGAAGCGGGCCGCGGCGTTGTCGAATTCAATTTCCAGGCAGGCCTGGACGGACAGATGCTCGTTCCGGTGGTGTTCAAGCTGGAGCCGCAGACGCTCTTCGTCACCGACCGCGCCCTCGACTTCAGCGTGGTCGCCGTGGCCCAGAGCTCCCAGGACGGCCGACCGCTCTCGCCCTTCGGCCGGCTGCCCCTGAGGGAAACCGAGGGCAAGGTCATCCTCGGCGAGATCGTCAACATCATCCAGCACCCCAACGGCGAGCCCAAGCAGCTCGCGCTGCGTGAGAACAAGGTCGTGGACCTGCTGGAGAAGTTTGTGCACTACGAGACCGACACGGCGCCCGGCTCATCGGGGTCTCCGGTCTTCAACGACCAGTGGGAGGTCGTGGCGCTGCATCACGCGGGTGTTCCGCGCACCGACGAGAACGGCAAGCCTCTTGCCCTCGACGGGTCCCTCTGGCACCCGGGCATGGGTGAGCACCGGCTGGACTGGAAGGCCAATGAGGGGGTGCGGATCAGCCGCGTCCTGGGCGCACTTCGGCAGTTCCCCCTGTCCGGTGCCGCCGCCGCTCTCCGCGAGGAGCTTTTCGCAGCGGGAGCGGCCCTGCACCCGGTGGAGGCGTCACCGCCGCCGTCGACCGGAGCGAACCACGTCGGACTTCAGAGTCTCGCGCAGGACGGGGCCGCGCAGCAGGCGCCGACCGCAGGGGCCGTACGCTGGACCGTACCGCTGCACATCAGCGTCACCCTCGACCCGGCCACCCTCCAGGCCCAGGCGCAAGCTCCGGCCACGGCTGAGTCGCCGACGTCCCTTCCCACCACTGCCCTCCCCGGTCCCGCAGTTTCCGGGGTCGGACACATCGACGGCCAGTCGCCCGCCGAGAACGACCTGGCCGCCGCACTGGTCAACCTCGCGGCCGCCAGAGCCCGTCCGTACTACGACGCGGAGGCGGACCGGACCGCGCGCGACTCCTACTACGCGGACATCCGCTCCGACAGCCCCGCCGGTCTGCGCCACGCGCTCAGCGAACTGCTGGATTCCACCCATGAGCGCCGGCCCGCGTACAAGCCCATGCGCCTGGTCTACCCGTGGGTCGACCTGCACCCGGACGAGCAGTTGCGCAGCATCTACTCGGGCAAGGATTTCACTCCCGAGGAGCTCATACAGGCCGACGCCGCGGTGGAGGCCGCCCGGATCGGGCGCTGGCAGGAGTTCCTGCTCCACGAGAGCGCGCCAGGACCTGAGGCGCTCGAGGCCGAGTTCGAGGCCCTGGAGGCGGCGCTGCCGTTCAACTGCGAGCATGTTGTGCCCCAGTCCTGGTTCGCCAAGAAGGAGCCCATGCGTGGGGATCTGCATCATCTCTTCGCCTGCGAGTCGGCGTGCAACAGCTTCCGCGGGAACATCCCGTACTTCGACTTCCTGGACAGCGAGGAAGCCGTCCGGCACGCCTGCGGGCGCCGCGAGCCGCTGAAGTTCGAGCCGTCGGCCGGCAAGGGGCCGGTCGCCAGGGCGACGCTGTACTTCCTGCTGCGCTACCCCGGGTTCGTCGGCGACGAGGCACGGGAGCTCCAGCGGGAGCGCCTGGGCGTGCTGTTGTCCTGGCACGCGGACCAGGTGGTGAGCGAGTACGAGCGACACCGCAATGCGGCGATAGCCGAGATACAGGGCAATCGCAACCCGCTCATCGACCACCCGGAGTGGGCCGAGGAAATCGACTTCGCGGGTGCCTGGTCCTGACAACACCGCAGGCCGGCGTACTTCTCACACTGTGAAGGGCCGCTGCTGAAGGAACTCGTCCCCGGGGTTTCCGGTCACATAGAAGTTCGGACTCTGCGTCGCCGGCATGTTCCGCAGGATGTCGCGGTGGAACGCGCGGTACCCGCCGCGGAATGCCCCGTCGTCCCAGACCTCCAGCAGAGTGCCGGTGAACTTGCCGTTGACCGGGCCGTCGGAGGAGAGCTGGTTGTCCTGGCAGCCGGAGATGAGCAGCGCGCTGACTTCCGCCTCACTGCCGTTGCCGGCGCCGACTCCGCGCTGGATGTCCTGGAAGAACTCCTTGTCCCGCTGGTAGATCTCGTACTGCTTGGCGACCGGCATGAGCCGTGAGGTGCTCTCGATCTGGTTCGGGTCGCGCGTCTGGAACTGCTCCTGCATGGCTTCCTGGGTGAGAACCTCGCGTACCTCGATGCCGCTCCCGCTGTGGCAGGAGTCGAGGAACGCCAGGATCCGGACGCCCTCGGCGAAGCGTCCGAACTCTCTGTACAGCTCGTCGTCGAGGAACTCGCGGTCGTAGAGCACGAGGGTTTCGTCGAAGTCGTCCAGCTCGTCGTCGGAGCCGACGGTGTTCGGCACCTGACCGCCGTGGCCCGAGTAGGTGAACAGCAGGATGTCTCCGCTCTTCAGCTTCTTGCCCGCCTTGCGCAGCTCGGCGGTGACGTTCTCGACGGTGCCGTCGGGGGTGAGCAGGGTTGTGTCGTCGAAGCCGGCTTCGCGGGCCAGACGGGCCATGTCATTGGCGTCGTTCTCGCATGCGACGAGCTCGCCGTCCCAGCCGCCGTACTTCGCTGGGTCGACCTTGTTGAGTCCGACATGAAGGGAGAGGCCAGTGGCCATGGGGGGCTCCTTGCGCCTGGGCTACGTGCATCACTTGGATGCGTTCCGTGACTCTTCGTCTTCTGAACCCGGCGGTGGCCCCAACCGCCTGAACGGGCCTGTCAGGCCGTGCCGGCGGATGTTCAACCGCCTTGCGTGAGGGCATACCGGGTGTAAACATGACAAGTAGGAGTTGGTCAGTCTTTTGCTCTTCAGGGGCGGCTGGGCAGGTGCGGCATGCCGTTGGCCGAAACGGAATGGGACCTCGTCACCATGTGGGTACGGGAGTACCTCCTCGACACCACCGACCCGCACACTCAGCTCACCCAGCACGGATTCCCGGTGGAATTCGTCTCCGCCCTGCGGCTGACCGCGGTCAGCGCGGAGAACGCCCGCGCACTGGTGGAAGCTTCACGCAAAGACATCCAGCGGCAGCTCAAACTCGTCGAGGTCGTCGCCGCGACAGACAGACTGTCCGTGCTTCCAGCAGTCTCCAAAGCCCTTGAATTCCAGGACCGGCTGCGCGAGGACTGCCGCGCCCATGCCTCTCAGGACAATTTCCGTACCTGCGTCCTCAAGAACGGGACCGAGGTCTTCATCGACCGTCAGAACCTGCGCGAAACGCTGCGCCACTTCGTCGAGGACCCCGAGAAGACCGTGCTTCTGGTCGACGGCGATCCGGACAGCGGCAGGTCCTACACGTACAACCTCATTCGCCACATCGGACAGCACCATGGATTCCGTCCGGCGAGAGTCACCCTGTCGCACACCTCCACTGCGGACAAAGTAATCCGCCGGCTCGCGGAGTTCGTCGCCGACCCCCGTGCGGGAATCTCCCCCCTGGATCCCACCGAACTGAACGACCTGCTGCCGTCGATCGACGACGCCGTGCACTGGGTGGTCGGCAGGGCGACAGCCGTCGAAGACCGATTCTGGCTGGTCCTCGACGAGTGCGACAGACTCGACCCCAGCTCCGACGTGTGGGACTTCATCGGTCAACTGGCTCTCGCCATCTACGAGCACACCGCCGTCAGAGGCGACCAGGCACCCCGGCTGGTGCTTCTCGGCTACGGACCGACCATGCGCCAACTGCCGTACGACCTACGGGGAAGCGTCTGCCGGGACACGGCCCGGGTCGCCGAGCCCGCCGATCTGCGCAGCCTCTTCGACCAGTACTTCCACGAATCCCCTCCCGGATTCCTCGGTACCGGGCAGCCCGACGAATCCACGATCGCCGAACTCGTCGACGTGGCCGTTCAAGAAGTGCTCCGAGCCGCCGAAGCGGAGAACAGCAACGGCGAGAGCTACATGCGGAAGGTCTGCACGGCAGCAGAGGGGGCCATCCGTGTCTACCAAACCCTCTGAGACGCGGAAGATCTTCACCGACCGGCTGCGCCAGGAGCTCCGCGCCGACGGGGACCGCTCCCACGCCGTGTCGGACGCCCGCGGAGCCTACCGGGAAGCGGCCTGTCTGCTCACCCGCTTCGATCCCATGCTGCTCCGGCTGCCCGGCGAGAGCCGCGCCACCGGCGGCGCGGTCCTCGAACTGCTCGACGACTGCACGGCCATGGGCGTGAAGGACCGAGCTGTGTGGAACCTCAAGGCCGATGTCCGGGACGAAGCGCTGCGAGGCCTCGCAGGACCGGAGGCCGCCCGGCTCGCACTGGAGGGCAACCTCGACCAGTTCCAGGACGAACCCGGGCCGGAGCGCATCTGTCTGGCGTATCTGTCCGGCAGCCGGCCACGGCCGGCGGACCAGAGTCCCGGCGAACTGACCGACACCCTCCAGGCGGTGCTGTGGCTCTCGCGCGTGCCGGGCATGAGCGGGCTGCCGGACGTGGACGAACTCCAGCACACTCTGGAGCGGGCCAGACTTCTGCAGCCCCTCGAGCGTCTCGTACGGGAACCGTTCCAGGGGCGCGCCCGCGAACTCGCTGAACTGCGCGACTACGCCGGCACGCCCGCCGAGTCCGCGGCCGGCCCCCGCAATGAGGCCGCGACTGACTCCGGGACAGGCTCCCGCTCTGTACCCGTGCCCCCGCTGGTCATCCATGGGCCCGGCGGCATGGGGAAGAGCACTCTTCTCGCCAAGTTCCTCCTCGACAGCGCCCCCGACCACAACCCCGGCTTCCCCTTCGCGTACATCGACTTCGAGCGGCCCACGCTGTCGATCCACGAGCCTGTCACCCTCATCGCCGAGATCGCGCGGCAGCTCGGCATCCAGTACCCCCCTCACCGTGCGGAGCTGGCCGCCTTGGCGGACGAGTGCCAGCAGGCGGCCCACAGCCAGCGGGAGGGCCAGGACCGGGTGACACAGCTGCACCAGCTCGCCACCACCCGGTCAGTCCTGGGACGCAGCTCCTCGCAGGAGTTCCAGCTGCTGGCCACCGAGCGCGAGACCGACATCGTCCGGCGGGTCGCCGACGTCCTGGTCCGGGCGGTGGCGGCCGCAGACCAGGAGGAGGCGCCGTTCGTCCTGGTCGTCGACTCGTTCGAGGAGGCCCAGTACCGCGGTTCACCCGTTCTGGGCAGGATGTGGGCGATCTGCCAGGCGTTCCAGAACGTCTACCCGGGGATGCGTTTCGTTGTCTCCGGGCGCGCCTACGTCGACCATCCGGCGCGGGCCGTGATGCCGCGGCACATCGAACTCGACGAGCTCGATCCGCAGGCCGCCGTCGCTGTCCTGGCATCCTGCGGTGTCAAGGACCCCGACGTGGCACGGGTGTTGGCCGACCGGGTCGGCGGCCACCCCCTCAGCCTGAAACTGGCCGCCCGCGCCGCCACCCTCGCCGGCAGCGGAGCCGACTCGATGGGTGAACTGATCCGCAGTCTGCCCGCCCGGCGCCGCCAGTTCTTCCGCCGCGTCGACCAGATGCTCGTCCAGGGCATTCTGTACGACCGTATCCTCAACCACATCGCGAACCGCGACGTACGCCGTCTCGCCCATCCGGGCCTGGTGCTCAGGATCATCACCCCCGGGATCATCAAGAACGTCCTCGCCGAGCCCTGCGGGCTGCGAGTGGAAACCCTCGATGACGCACGCCTCCTCTTCGACGAGCTCTCCCGACTCGACCTGGTCGAACCGGCCGGACCCGAGGCCGTGCGGCACCGCGCGGACGTCCGCGCCATCATGCTGCGCCTGCCGGGCGGTGACCGCACCGATGTGATGCGCGCCGTCGAGCGGCGCGCCGTCGACTACTACGCCGCGCGGGACGGCATTGAGGCACGCGCCGAGGAGATCTACCACCGGCTGCGGCTCAACGAGAACCCGCGGTCGGTGGAGGAGCGGTGGCTGCCCGGCATCGAGCGGTTCCTGACCGGGGCGCAGCAGGACATGAGCCCAAGGGCCGCGGGCCTGCTCACCGCAAAGCTCGGAGGCGGAGCCCCCGACAACGTGATGGCGGGCGCCGACCAGGAGGACTGGGAACGGATCGCTGCCCGGGAAGTCGAGGATCTGCTGGCGCAGGGCTTCGCCGAAGCAGCGTTCGTCCGGCTGGGGGAACGCCGGCCCTGGACGCCTTGCAGCCCACTGCACTCCCTGCTGGCCGAGACGCTGAACAGGCTCGGACGGCGGGACGAGGCCCGGAAGGCGGCCTCGGACGCCATCGCCTCAGCACAGAGCGCGGGATGCGCCGAGCAGCAACTGGAGCTGCTGCTGCTCTCCGCCCGCCTCGCGGAGGACGCGGGCGACCTGGCGAACGCCGACCGCGAACTGCGCGTGGCCGAGGACATCGCGGTCGGCCTCGGGCAGGACCTCGAAGCGATGGGCGCACTGCTGGCCCGGGCCCGCCTCACCGCGGGCGCCGAATCCCCGGATCCCGAGGCCGACACCCAACTCGCCCAACGGCTGCGGCTGTTGCCCGACGGCGTCATCGCCGACCAGCCCGCGCTCGTACGCGCCGTCGCGTCGCAGGTCTACGCACAGGATCCCGGGGCGCTCGACCACACACTGAAGGTCGTAGGACTGCCCACGGACGACGAGGCACTGGAGACCCTCGGAACGGCGATAGGCCGTGCGGCGTCCCGCCAACCAGGGCTGCTCGGGACCCTGATGGACATCCTGGGCGACGCCGCCGGCCCGTCCCAGCCGCAGGAGGGAGACGGTCCCGGATCCCGCCCGGGAACGAGCCAGGGAGCCGGCCCCAGCAACACCACCGAGATCCTGCGCCTGGCCCGCGACCGCGGCACCCTCAACGCACTCGCCCGGCGACTGCTGGCCGTGCGCGACAGGAGCGGCGAGATCGTCGCCGGCGTGGCCGCCGCCATGGGCGCGGGGGCCAATGGCCGTACGAAGAGACGGGCATCCGCCGCCCGCCCGGCCGAGGGAAACGGCTCAAGCGGAGAGAACGGCCCCGCGCGGCCTGGTCGGCCATGAACGCGTACCTCTCGCCGGACGAGATTCTCCGGGTCCGGGACACCGCTCTGGAGACCGGGCTCGCCGACCCCTCGGTACGGCCGCTGCTGTTCGACGGCATCATGCCCAAGTACCGCGGCACGCTGCCGCTGCTTCCGGCGCCGGGACAGCAGGTGCACTCGGACCTCAACGCGATGAACCGGGTCGAGCGGCTCGTGGACGGCTCCGTGCCGCTGGAGATCTGGCTGCGCAATGCCGTCGCCCAGAGCACCGAAGCCGCAGCGCTCGCCGTCTTGCAGCGCGCCCTGGACGACGTGGCCCGGAGCGCCGGAGGCGAGCCGGACATCATGGCGGGGATGCCCGCCCCGGAGATCAAGGAAGAGATCGTCCACCGCGACGACACCGTCCCGTTCGACTTCCTTCGGGGCGGCGAGCTGGCCGGAACGGCGGTCGCCCGTATCAAAGTTCTCCCCTACCAGGGGGGCGCCCCGCTCCAGCCGAACGGATTCCCGCACTCCGGCACGGGATGGCTCATCGCCCCGAACCTCCTCATCACGAACCACCATGTGGTCAACGCCCGCACCGGCACAGGTGCGGGGCGGCCTCGGGCCGAGGCCGACGACCTGCGCCTCCAGGCACTGCATGCGCGCGCCCGGTTCGACTACGACACCGACGACGTCGAGACCGAGGAGGCCACGGTCAGCGAACTCGTCGCCGCGGACCCGGAACTCGACTATGCGGTCCTCCGCCTGACCGCCGGGCCCGCCCGGCCCGTACTGAAGCTGGCGAAGGAATCGCTGGCTGTCGCCAAGGGGGACTTCGTGGCCGTCAACATCATCCAGCACCCCGGCGGACAGCCGAAGCGCGTGGCCCTGCGCAACAACCTCGTCTACGAAGCGGACGAGAGCGATGTCCGCTACTTCACGGACACCCGCGGCGGTTCATCCGGATCCCCCGTCTTCACGGACGACTGGAAGGTGGTCGCGCTGCACCGCGGGACGCGGCGCGTGGAGGACGTGATGTTCCAGGGCAGGACCACGGCCTTCGTCAACGTCGGCACCCAGATGGGCATCGTGATGCGGCACTTGAAGGCGAACAGCCCCGACATCCATGCCGAGATCGAGACGGCACAACGCGACTGAATCGGCTCAAGCAACTCAAGCAACTCAAGCAACCGAAGAGACGAGGAGGGCGATATGGGCAGCCGGAGCAGGTCACCCGTTGCTACCGATCCCGAGCAGGTCTTCACCGATCTGCGGGAGGTCGCACAGCGGGTACGGGACCAACTGTTTCGGGAGGTCCCCGAATCGACGGAGGAACTCTCTGCGGAAGAGCTGCCCGCCGGGCAGATATCCCAGTTCGCCCAGCAGGAGCGGGACCGTGTTCTGGCCGCGGGCGCGAACGGTCTGGAGAAGCTCGCCGAGGGACGTGCGGACGAGATCAGCGACGACGAGTCCTTCGGCATGGAGGCCATCGTCCTGCTCGAGGGCAGACCCGCCATCCTCGTCCAGCACCAGGACTTCCCCTCACAGGAGGGCGACTGGGCGGTCCTCGACGGCCACCGGGCCGCGATCCGCGAGTCGATCGCGCACGTCGGCCGGGTCGAGGTCTCCGGGCACGCCAGCCTGGACTGGGTCGGCACCGCCTTCCTCGTCGGTCCCGACGCCATCATGACGAACCGTCATGTCGCCCTGGAGTTCGCCCGCGCCGACGGCATCGGCTGGACCTTCCAGCAGAGCATGAGCGCCCGGATCGACATGGCCGAGGAGTACGGCGCGCTCCCGGCGGGCGGCGGACCGGCGTACGAGATCTCCGAGGTGCTCGGCATCCATCAGGACGTCGACATGGCCCTGCTACGGGTCTCGCCGGCCGCGGGCGCCACCGCGCTGCCTGCCCCTCTCGCGGTGGCCGCGGACGCCCCCGGCGACCTGCCAGGGCGCCCGGTGTACTGCGTCGGCTATCCGGCGTACGACGGGCGTCGCAACGAACCGGAGTCGATGCGCAGGATCTTCATGGACATCTACAACGTCAAACGCCTGCAGCCCGGGACCACCACGGAGCTCGTGCCGGAGCGGAACGTCATGAAGCACGACTGCTCCACCCTGGGCGGCAACAGCGGTTCCCCCGTCTTCGACCTCACCGACCACCGCGTCCTCGGCCTGCACTTCGGCGGCCGCTACGGCTTCGGCAACTACGCCGTGCCTCTGTGGCAGTTGGTGGACGATCCCCTGCTGCGCCGCGCCGAGGTCAACTTCGTCTGATCGCCCTCCGGGACGCGGAACGGCGCTCGCTCCGGCTACCGGAAGATCGCCATGGCCTGCACTTCCAGGACCGCGTCGTCGGCGTTCCAGTCCTGGACCTTGCCCAGACACCGTGCCGAGAACGTGCCTTCCGGGACCTCGTTGCGCAGTCCCTCCGTCGCACAGGTGACACGGACGCGAGGACCTCGTGCGGGATCGTCCGGGTCCCCGTAAGGCGCCAGGAAGACCGTGGACTCCGCCGATTCGCTGATCTTCCGGAACCGGCCTCTGATCAGCACGAAGTCCTCGATGTCGCGGAGGCGGACGGTGTGCTGCGAGCCCCCGGAACCATGGAGTGCTGCCAGCCCTCTGGTCAGTGCCTCGTTGCGTCTGACGGTCTGATTGGCGAGGTCGACGTGGACGATGACGTCCTTCTTCTCGAGAACGTCCATGATGATGCCGATCACCGATATGGGCTCGGCCACTTCGAGATACTTGCTGACGATCTCGCTGTTGTCGCGCCGGCCACCGCCCGCACTCATCCCGAAGACCGTGGCGCGGATGTTCCCGTCCCTGCTGTCACTGGTCCTCTGCTCGACCTCTTTGCGCAGGGCCGCCGCATAACCGCGCATCTGGTAGTGGTCCATGACGGATCTGTCATGAAGGTAGAAGCAAATGCTGTAGGTGAGGTTCTGGCCGCCGGTACGTCTGCCACGAGTGAGCCAGTAGAGCGTCACGGCGAGCAGCGCCACGGCGCCGGTCGCGGTCATCAGCCACAGAAGCATCCAGTGCCACCAGACGCCCCACCACGCCTCACTGAACACATCCACGTATCTCCTTGAAAGCACTGAGGAGGGACTGGGCTGTGGCGTCGACCATCCGTCCGCCGGTCGCCCGTGCCGCTCGATCGAGTTCCTTGGTGTCGGCCTCGCCGTAGCGAATGGTGTAGGTGCGCACCGCGCGGGCCGCCGGCGGGCGTGCCTGGTAACGGCTGATGAAGGCGTCGAGGTTCATCCCGGTGTTGTTCTCGCCGTCCGTCATGAGGACGATGGAGACGGGCCGGCCGGGGTCGTCCCCTACGATCTCGGCCACCTTCGTGTAGGCGCGGTCGAGAGTGGACCAGATGGCTGTGCTCGTGTCGAAGTCGTCGGACGCCACGAATCCGCGGAGGCGGTCGAGGTCCCGCTGCCCGTCGTAGGCCAGGCTCCGGTCGTCGAGTACGCGGCCGCCGAATCGCATCACGGTGAGCGACTCGCCCCGGTAGAACCTGACGAACTTTCCGGAGCGCGAATCGTCGGCGCCGCTGAGGCCGTCGAAGGTGGCGCGCACTTTCGCGATGCGCTCGCCCCGCATGGACCCGGAGAAGTCGAGAAGAAAGATCACCTGGGCCGGCTTGTCCCGTCGCGGATCGCCGTAGTTGGTGAGGAGCCGGTCGACGACCTTCTGCTGGTCCGGGAAGTACAAGGCGTTGCCGACGGGCTCGCGGAGCACGGGGGCCCGGGGCACTGCGGGATCGATCGGCCGGCGCAGCGTACGTTCCATGATCTTCTTCTGGACCGGTCTGCTCTTCAGCCAGTCCACCATCCTGTCGTACGCGGCGCGCTTGGCGGGGTCGAGCAGCAGCAGGGGGTAGTCGGACAGCACCATGCCGTCCTTCGGATAGACGATCTCCAGCGGCTTGCGCAGCTTCCCGCCGCTGTTGAGAGAGAGCAGTTCGGACTCGTAGGTGATGAGAGCGTCCAGGTCGTCCTGACGGCGTACGAATCCGTCCGCCAAGCGGTCGGAGGAGTCCTCGGTCAGTGCGTGACCGGCGAAGAAGCCGCGCAGCCGGTCGCAGGAGACGTCCTCGGGACGCAGTGCTCCGCCCGTACCCGCGGCGGCGGTCGCCACTCCGACGAGCGCGGCGAGGCCGCTGTTGGTGTGCCGCGGGTCGGCCATGGCGAACTTCAGGGACCCGTCCGCCGCGGCGTCTGCCACATCGGCCCAGGAGATCTGCCCGCCGGGCGTCGCGCGGCGGAGCCGGTCCGCCGTGGCGGGCCTCATACCGATGACGACCGGAGAGCGCATGATGCTGGTCGCCAGGGGCTTCTCGGTGTTGCGCCCGGCGGCCTTCACCTTGAGCTGGAAATAGCGGTCGGAGGAGAGCCAGGCGAGATCGTGGCGGTAGTGACCCGGAACGAGTGCGTTGCTGGCGTCAATGGTGCCCCGGTAGTCCATCTCCAGCCTTATCCCGGTGTCGCGGCGGAGGTCGTCGAGCAGGGGCCGCATGTCGGCGAGCTCCGAACTGGCCAGCACGCGCAGCGTGACCGGGCCGGGGTCACCCGAGGAACAGCCCGAGGCAGCGCCGAGCCACAGCCATGCCATGCACACGGCGATGAAGCCGGTCAGGCGGCCGCGCGCCCTCATTCGGGCAGCCCGGCCGAGGATCCGGCCGCCGGGCAGTCGCCCACGATGGAGATCATCCTTTCCAGAAACCGCAGTCTCGGCATCCACGACCTGGTGTTGTCGCCCTCCATCGAGGGGACCGGGATGTGGCGCTGGCGCAGGAATTGGGAAAGCTGGTCGCCCGCGACCTCCCCCGACGGGTCGAGAATCCGGAAGCCCAACTCCATTGCCCTTTGCCGCAATTCAGGGTCGTGGGTGATGAGTTCACCGAGCCGGTCGCCCTCCTTGTTAAGCGCGATGAACTCGGGCTGGGTCACGAACTGACTGTCCGGATAGAGAAGGACCCGCTCGGAGTCCAGCTGCTTCGACTCGGCCTGGTATTGCACCTGGTAGGTCAGATACTGGTGCTCGTATGCCACCACGACAGGGGCAATTCCCTTTCCCTCCGGGGAGAGATATGTACGGAACACGTCCGAGGCCGGCAGGCCCTGCTCCAGGAGGTGTTTGATC
Source organism: Streptomyces sp. NPDC002868 (assembly GCF_055563295.1). Classification (NCBI taxonomy): domain Bacteria; kingdom Bacillati; phylum Actinomycetota; class Actinomycetes; order Kitasatosporales; family Streptomycetaceae; genus Streptomyces; species Streptomyces sp. NPDC002868. The sequence goes on from NZ_JBVHDR010000013.1 coordinate 122,971, forward strand.
GCTACGGCACGGCGGTCCGCTTCCTCGTCGGTGTCCGGCACCTCGTCGCCCTTGCCGCGCCAGGTGAAGGCGACCAACGCCAGGTAGGTTCCCGCCGAGTTGGCCACACAGACGTCCGGGCTCTGAGCGAGGATCCTGTTCGCGTTGGTGATCCCGCGGATCCCGATGTCGTTCCACCGCTTTTTGTTGTCGATGCTCTCCAGGAACTCCTGCATGTCCAGGACGTAATAGAGCGGTTGGTCCTTCCCGGAGGTGCGTTGCGCGGTGGCGATTCCGGCAGCCCGCAAGGTCTCGGCGTACTCGCGATATGTGGCGAGCACGATGGGGCTGACGAACGGCCGGTGCACCTTGACGTATTGGTTCTTCGCCGCACGCTGGCTGGTGATCAGATCCCCGGCCGGCTGCCCGGAGGGAAAGACGAAGTCGTACGAGGAGATGTCCCGGATGGCCACCTCGCGTGACCCTGTGCTGGTGATGTGGATCCGTATGTGATGCTTCAACAGGAGACGCTGAACCTCTTCGTCCTCGAAGAAGTCCCGCTTGGACGCCATCTTGCCCTCGAGCGTGACGACCCGCTCGAAGGGCAGCAGGACGTTTCCCGAAACCGCCAGCACGGCCACACCCGTCAGAACGGCGGCGAGTACGGGCAGGAAGACGACCAGAAGACTGCGGCGTGACAATAAGGACGACGACTGGCGCCGGACGGCCAGGCGCGGCTCCTCGATGGCAGGTCGCTCCCCGATGGCCACGGACGTCTCCCCCCGCTTCCCCACTGCTTCCCGGCTCAGCTCAGGGACCAGCATTTCGCAGTCGGACGACTCCCGGGCAGGCTTCGGCGAATCCCCTGCCATTCAGCTGTTGACAACGCCCCACACCGAGCTCAGTCTGGTAATAACTGGTTATTACCAGAAGGTTCGGTAGTGCCAGTGCCGCCAAGGAGAAAAGGCCCGGCGACGCGCACAGCTACTGGGAAATAGAGGTCGTCATGGCAATCAACGCACCGGCTGTCGATACCGATGACCGCGAGTTCATGTGCCCCGATATCCACGCCGCCCGGGACGTCGGGCGTGCACGCCGACGTGTCGACGCTCTCCTTGCCCGTTGGAACATGTCACCGGACGTAGTCGAAGATGCTCTCCTGGTCATCTCCGAACTGGTCACCAATGCTGTCACCCATGCACTGCCACCCGCCGTGCTGAGAGTGACCTGCCGACGCGGCATCCTTCGAATCGAAGTCACCGACGGCGGGCCGATGCATAAGCAGCGAACCGAAGGGCTGCACGATGAGCACGGCCGCGGCATTTGCATCGTCACCGCCGTCGCAACTCAACATGGCACCGTGGCCCACGCCGGCGGGGTCACCCACTGGGCGGAACTGCACCCTCTGTGGGCAACGCGTCCTCCCGCGGACAGGACCTAGCCGGGCAGAGGCAGGTCGGGTACGGCATCGTCGGCCCACGGGCCGAGGTCGGTGGGCAGCCGGGAGATGACCGCGGTGAGGCGTTCGACCGCACGGACCGCATCGAGATCGTGGTCGGCCGGCTCGTCCTCCCTATCGCCGTCCTCTGTGTCGTCCGGCTGGTCCCTCAGCACGACGAGTACGTCCCTGCCCTGAATCGACCACTCCATCACCCCTGCGGCCAGCATCGCCGCGGTGGTCTCCTCCGTGACCAGCGCCTCGGCGAAGTCCGGCCGCAGGGTGTCGACCTCGACCGTGTGCCGATTGCGTCGGGTGCCCGTGCCGCGCAGCGCGATCCGAATGGACGGGAAGACGATGTCCAAGTGCACGGCGCAGACGGTCACATGGAGCTGCTGCCACGCCCGGAATGGTGCGAAGGGCACGGGCTCGAAGGCATCGGCGATCGTGAAGGTGACGCGTTGATGGGTGCCGGACATCACGGCGAAGTGGCCACGGAGTTTCGCCTGGGGCGGGTTGTTCAAGAGCTCGGCCGCGTTGGTGGACAGGCGTTGCATGGGGCCGGACGTCCACCGCCCGGCGAGATCCGGCAGACGGTCTCTGAACGCCCAGCCGCGAGCCTGCGCGAACTGCCGGCGCTGCGCGACGGTGACGGCCTTGGCGGGGCGCCGCAGGAGCTCCGGCACGATGTAGTAGACCGCGGTCAGAGCGGCGTACTCGGCAACCGCGACCAGCACATGCACCCACTGGGCCGTCCAGCCGACGAAGAAGAGACCGGCCATCCCCAAGAAGTAGGGCGAGTAACTCTGCAGAGGCGTACCGCCGGACCGGTGCCGGGAGGTCCACACGGCGAAATCGCGTCCCGGGACCTCCGCGCGGTTGACGGACGAGGCCGTCAGCAGATTGATCAGACCGAGCACCAGGACGATCGGAACCGCGGCAAGGCAGGCGGTAGCCCAGTCGCCGTCGCTCCCGTCGATGATCCAGAACCAGACAGCCAACACGGCGGACAGCAGTGCGATGGGCAGACACCCCAGGCCCGAGTAAGCAATCATCGCCCTCCCCCTTCAGATCGGATGCTGATCCTCGCGCCTGCGAGTTCACATCAGCATCCGTGAATATGCGTAAGCGGACTACGTACACAACTCGTTCGATCGCAGGGCGACAGGTTGGCCGGTCGCGAGCGAGTGGTAGGCGGCCAGAACGATCTGGAGCGTGCGCAGGCCGGACTGTCCGTCAGGTTGAGCCTGTCGGCCGGTGCGGGCGGCCTCGAGGAAGGCTTCGAGCATCGCTTGGTTGAGGTCTGCTCCTCCGGGCTCCCAGCGGGGGCGGGCCTGTGCGGAATCGAATCCGTCGAGGAGCTGGGGGAAAGCGTCGAACTCGACGATGGCACGGTCGCCGACGCACGTCATGGTCAGGCCGCCCCATGTGGGGTGCTCGGGCGGATGGCTCCAGCTGCAGTCCACGGTGGCGACGACTCCGCTGGGGTATTCGAGGGTGACGACCCCCGCACTTTCGACGCCCGCGGTGTCGCCGTCCGACTGAAGCAGCCTGTTGGCCTGCGCGTACACCCGGGCCGGCTGCTCACCTTCGAGGAGCACATCCAGGAGGTCGGCGATGTGCACGGTGTGGTCCGCCACCGCTCCGCCGCCGGAGAGGCCGGGGCGAGCGAACCAGGCACGCTCCAGGGAAGGGTCGGAGGAGTTGTTGACCCCGCTCACGCTGAGCAGGTTGCCGACGGAGCCGTCGGCCAGTGACTGGCGAAGCGCGGCAAAGGCGGGGCTGAACCGTACGGGGTAGGCCGTCATGAGGCTGACGCCGGCGCGCGTGCAGGCGTCGATCATGGCCCGGGCGTCTTCTTCGGTTGTGGCCAGCGGCTTCTCGCACAGGATGTGAGCACCGGCGGCTGCAGCGCGTTCGACCAGGTACCGGTGCTTGGCATTCTCACTGGTGATCACGACGGCGTCGGGGCGGAGCGCGAAGACGTCGTCGTAACTGTCCGCGTAGGCCACCCCGAGTTCACTGGCGAGGGTCCTGCCGCGGGTGGGATCGTCCGGCGGGCTGTCGGGGTCGCTGGTGATCAGCAAGATGCCCTGCCGGTCTCGCAGCAGTTGAATGTAGGCGGTGGCATGCACGTGGGCGAAGGACAGTACGGCGACCTTCATGACGTGACTCCTTCGGTGAGCAGGAGGGCCGGAGCGTCGATGTGGACGGCCTTGCCCGTCACCGCGGACAGGCGGGCGGCTTCGGCCATGCGGACAGCCGCGACGCCGTCCAGGGCGTTCACTCGCGGAGGCGGGCCGCCCTGGAATGCCGCAGCGAACTCGCGGATCTCAACGGCGAAGGGATCCTCGCCGAAGTCACCGGTGGGGATACCTGCTGTTTCTCCGCCGCCCCCGCCGGTTACGCGCAACCCGAGATGCGCCTGGGAGTCGTGGAAGATCGTTCCGTTCGACCCCGCGACGTGGAACGTGTAGCGGAACGGTGTGGCCACAGGCCCCCAAACGCCGGAGACCTGTGAGATCACGCCGGAGGCGTGAGTGAGGGTGGCGCTGCCTGTGGCTACGGCTCCTTCCGGGGCCGGCGCGGTGAGATGGCCTCGCTGCGTGGCATGGATTCGGACCACGTCGCCGAAGAGCCAGCGCGCGATGTCCATGTCGTGAAGCATTTGGTCCGTCAGGATTCCGCCGGACTGGGACGTGTCGGCGAACCATGGGCTCCAGGTCGGATACCGGCCGGTGCGGGTGAACCGGGCAACGGCTACCTGTCCCAACTGTCCTGCGCTGATTGCCTCACGGAGCCGCACATAGGCGGGGAAGAACCGTACGACGTGACCGGGGTACAGCCGAACACCGGCTCGTGCGGCCGCCTCGGCGATGTCCTGGGCGTCGCCGGCGCACAGGGCCAGGGGCTTTTCGCACAGGATGTGAGCCCCTGCCTCGGCAGCCTCCAGCGCGATGCTCCTGTGAGTGTTGGTAGGCGTACAGATGTCGACCACTGCGGCGCCGGCGATGGCGTCTTGCAGCGAAGGAGCCAGGGTCGCGCCGAATTCACCGGCCAGAGAGGCCGCTTGATCGTCCATGGCGAAGATCCGGACGCGGGCGCCCAGGCCGGTCCAGGCGGGCAGGTGGGTGCGTGCGATGTAACCGGCACCGATTACTGCAACGTCGAGCTGTGTCATGGTGCTTCGACCTCCTGGTCGTGGCCGGTGTGCAGCTGGTGCTGTTGCTGGCCGAGGGCGGACAGGACTCGGTCGGGAAGGAGGTCCGGCAAAGCCCAGCGAGCTCCGACCCGCATGAGGTCTGCTCCGGCGGTCGTGGTCGTCACACCGACGACGTCCCGCACACCTGCGGCAATGAGTGCGCGGACGCCAGAGGGAGAGTCCTCGAATGCCACGCACTTTTCGGGAGGGACGCGCAGGCTGCTGCACGCCTTGAGATATCCCTCGGGCGACGGCTTTCCGTCCGCGACCGCCTCCGCGGAGATCACGACATCCACCAGGTGCCGCACCCCCAGGACGTCCGTCAGGATCCGCTCCGCCCACACAGCGCCCGCGCTGGTCACCACAGCAATCGGGATGCCGAAGCCGTGCAGTCGGCGAAGCAGGTCCCGGGCGCCCGGCACGACGGGCACGGTGCTCACGAGCTGGACCGCGTGCTCGGTCATGATCCCAACAGCGCTGGCCACATCCGAGCCGGACCACGGGCCGGCAACCTCAACGATCACGTCGCTGGGCCTGCGCCCCATGAACAGTTCCTCGTACTCCGTGTCTGCGACGTCAACGCCCCAGGAGTCGAAGAAGAGCTGCCAGCACTGGCGGTGCACGGCTTCGCTCTGTACGAGGGTTCCGTCCATGTCCAGCAGGACGGCGTCGGCCATGGCGAGGACGTCATTGTCGGCCTTCGCGTCGATGCCGGTCATGAGGTGGGCCAGGTGAACAGGATCGAGCCGGCTGTTGCGACCCCCGATTCTGCCCATGGCTTCGCCGAGCCTGGCTCAGAGCCCAGGACGACCACGGGGCACATCACGGACAGGCCCCTCTCGCGAACAGCGTCAGGGTGAAAGGTGATCACCTGCTGACCTGCTTCGACGCTGTCGCCTTCGCAGACGTGTGCATGAAAGCCCTCACCGTCCAGGCGCACCGTGTCGATGCCCAGGTGCACAAGGACCGCGGTCCCGTCCTCGGCCTGCACCACGAACGCGTGGGGATGCAGCTTCACGATCTTTCCGCTGATGGGAGCCTGCGCAACGCACGGCCCGCCCGTGCCCACCGGGTCCACGGCCAGGCCGGACCCGACGAGCTCGGAGGCGAAGACTTCGTCCGGTACCCGGAGGAGCGGAGTGATCTCTCCGCCCAGGGGCGAGTAGACAGTGAGTGTCACAGGAGTTCCTTGATGTCCTCGGCGAGCGTGTCAGCCTCAGGCCCCACTACGACCTGGACCACATTTCCCGACACGAGGACACCGTGCGCGCCACACCCCTTCAGCGCTGCGACATCCACGGCGTCGCCGTCCCTGACCTCAGTGCGAAGCCGTGTAATGCATGCCTCTACGTCGAGCAGATTCTCGGCCCCGCCGAGTCCATCGACGATCTGCTGTGCTTTCGACAAGGGAGTTCTCCTCGCTTGCTGGTAATAACCAGTTATAACCAGAAGGTACCTCCCGCGGGAGGGGCCGCGCAATACGCGAGGACCCAGGCCGCAAGGCAGTCATGTCGCGTACATGACAATCAATGTTCCAAGCAAGGATGCGGAGCGGCCCGCCCACGGAACGCCAACACCTGCTGATCAGCCCGGTCGCACACCGACCGCAGCGGACTTTCTAGCGGTCGGCGAGCGTCATGTGGAGCTGGTACCGGTCGGCACGGAACCAGGAGTAGGTGTGCTCGATCGGCTGCTTGCCGCTGTAGGAGGTGCGGTCGAAGGTCATGACCGAACCACCCTTGCTCATGCCCAGCAGTGTGGAGATCTCCGCGGGCGCGCGGCCGGCCCCCACGATCTGTTCGGCGCGGTCCACCGGGTAGCCGTACTGGACGGCGAGCGTCTCGTAGATCGAAGACGTGAAGTCGACGCTGTCCAGGTCAGGCAGAAGTTCGGCGTCGTACCAGGCGTCATCGACCGAGATCGGCGTGCCATTGGCCAGCCGGAGTCGTCGCACATGCCAGGCATCCTTGTTCGGACCAAGCTCCAGGGCTGTGACCGTGGCGGGCGCGGGTGCGTCCCGTCCGACGGAAAGGATCACGGTGCTCGGCTCGAGCCCCAGCCTGCGCATGTCCTCATGGAAGGACGCCAGACGCAGCTCAGAGCGGTAGGCCCGCTCCGCCACGAACGTACCCCGGCCGTGCACGCGCACCGCGAGGCCTTCGGCCACCAACTGGCTGAGGGCTTCGCGCACCGTTACGCGGCTCACTCCGTGATCGATGCAGAGCTGGCGCTCACTGGGAAGGGCATCCCCGGGCGACAGCTGATTCGTGCACATGTCGACCAAGATGGCGCGCAACTGCGCATGCTTGGGCAACATGGCATTCGAGGCGATCTGCTGCGGCTTGGCCATGCCATTCCCACCCTTGATCCTCCGATGGCGCTCGGCCATCACTTCTGCAACTGGTAGTAACCAGTATGCACCGCCCCCTGCCCTACCGCCCTGCAAGTGCGTCCGCTCCGTGACTTTGCCGTGACGGTTGACACAACTCCTGATGCCGGGCCATGCTGCAACTCAACTGGTCATGACCAGATAGTACCGGTACTGTCCAGTGGTCTTCGGGGATCTCCCGCTCCGGCCGCTTTCGGCCGCTCATCCCGCTCTCTCAGTCCCTCCTGCACATCGAGGTCGTCATGAGTACGAGTTCCACCGCTCCCGCCCGCCGTACTGGCCTGGCGGGACTGCAAAGACTGGGCCGCAGTCTGATGCTGCCCATCGCCACGCTCCCGGCCGCCGGGCTTCTCCTCCGGCTAGGTCAGGACGACGTGCTGGGCCGCTTCTCCGGCATGGAGGAAGCAGCGAAAGTGATATCCGCCGCGGGCGGCGCTCTCTTCACACATCTGCCCCTGATCTTCGCTGTGGGCATCGCCATCGGCTTCGCCAAGAAGGCGGACGGCTCGACAGCTGTGGCCGCGCTCGTGGGCTACCTGGTTCTCGACGGCGTGTTCACCGCCATTTCACCCTTCGTACTGGAAGGGCAGAAAGACGCGGCAGGAGCGCAGGCCCTGGTCAACTACGGGGTGCTCGGCGGCATCGTGATGGGGCTGCTCTCGGCGTTCCTGTGGCAGCGCTTCTACCGGACCGCATTGCCGCCATACCTCGGCTTCTTCAGTGGCCGCAGGCTGGTGCCGATTCTCACCGCTGTGGCCGCGCTCGTTGTCGGCGTCCTGATGAGCCTGATCTACCCGGTGTTCAACAGCGGCCTCACTTCGGTCGGAAATGGCGTCACGGAGAACAGCGTCATCGGCGGTGGCATCTACGGTGCCGCCAACAGGCTGCTGATCCCTCTCGGCCTGCACCACATTCTGAACTCGCTGGTGTGGTTCATCCTCGGCGACTACGGCAACGCCCACGGCGACCTCAACCGCTTCTTCGCAGGCGACCCCGACGCCGGCATCTTCATGACCGGGTTCTTCCCCATCATGATGTTCGCCCTTCCGGCCGCAGCCCTGGCCATCTGGCGCGAAGCCCGGCCGGAGAAGCGCAAGATCGTGGGCGGCATCATGCTGTCCGGCGCACTCACCAGCTTCCTGACCGGTATCACCGAGCCGCTGGAATTCTCCTTCCTCTTCGTCGCCTGGCCGCTCTTCCTCATCCACGCGGTCCTGACCGGCACTTCACTGGCCCTGGTCAACGCCCTGGGCATCCATGACGGCTTCACCTTCTCCGCAGGCCTCATCGACTACGTCCTCAACTGGGGCAAGGCCACCAACCCCGTGCTGCTCATTCCCATCGGCCTCGCCTACGCCGTCATCTACTACCTGCTGTTCCGGTTCGTCATCCGCCGATGGAACCTGCGCACCCCCGGCCGGGAGGACGAACCTGCTGAGCCACAGGAAGAGCGCCAGATCCGGGCCGCGGCCTAGCCCCCTCACCGTTCTCTCTCCTTGAAAGGACTCTCTTCATGGCGCAGCGCGTCGTCTTCCTCGGTTCCCGCAGCGGCCTGCACGCCCGGCCTGCCGCGACCTTCTCCAAAGCTGCGGCTCAAGCGGCTGTGCCCGTGACTCTCGCGACTCACGGCAAGGGCCCGGTCGCCGCGAACAGTCTCCTGGGCATCCTGACGCTCGGAGTGCAGTTCGGGGAGCAGATCACTCTCACCGCGGAAGGCGACGGCGCTGAGTCCGTACTGGACCACCTGGCCGAGATGCTGAGCTCGGAGCTGGACGCGTGACCGTGACGACCACCACGAGGGGCTGCGGCGTGAGCCCTGGTCTGGCATGCGCCCCGCTGATGCGCATGACACTTCCAGTGACCACGGATCCCGACCAGCTGCCCGGCATTGACCACGACCACGAAGTCCAGCGCGTACGGCAGGCCATGGCCGAAGTCGCCGACCAGCTGACCCGCGCGGGCACCGGCGGCACTGCGGGCACCATCATGGAAGCCGGCGCGGCCATGGCCCAGGACCCCGAACTCGTCAAGGCCGCGGCCGGACACATCGCCCGGGGCGTGCCCACCGCGCACAGTGTGACTCTCGCCATCGACGGCTACTGCCGCCAACTGGAAGCGCTCGGCGGTTACATGGCCGAGCGCGTGGCCGACCTGCGCGACATCCGCAACCGGGCGGTGGCCGTCCTGCTGGAGGTGCCCATGCCCGGAATTCCACAGCCGGGCCACCCCTTCGTCCTGACCGCCGAGGATCTCTCGCCGGCGGACACGGCAAACCTCGCCACCAGTGACGTCGTAGGACTGCTCACCGAGAAGGGAGGACCCACCAGTCACACCGCCATCCTCGCAAGGAGCCTGGGCCTGCCCGCCGTGGTGGGCTGCGCCGAAGCATCCACGCTGCCCGACGGCGCACCCGTCATACTCGACGGCTCCGCGGGCACCGTTGAAGTACATCCTGCATCCGCCCGACGGCGCGAGGCGCAAGGCCGGATGCGGGCCCAGGCAGCGCGCCGATGGCGTACCAACGGACCGGGCAAGACCGCAGACGGCCACCCCGTCGCGCTCCTCAGCAACATCGGCACACTCGCCGACGCGACGCAGGCAGCGGCCGAAGACAGTGAGGGAGTGGGCCTCTTCCGCACCGAGTTCATGTTCCTCGGCCGGCGCGAGGCACCGACCCTCGACGAACAGGTCGAGGCCTACACCCAGGCCTTTGCTCCCTTCACAGGGCGCACCATCACCGTGCGCACTCTCGACGCCGGCTCGGACAAACCGCTGCCGTTCCTCGGACTGCCCCAGGAGGAAAACCCGGCTCTGGGCATTCGCGGACTGCGTGTCGCCGCCTGCCTTCCCGTAACGCTGGAAACCCAGCTCAAGGCACTGGTACTGGCCCAGCGGCAGGTCGGTGCGCAGATGCGGGTCATGGCCCCGATGGTCTCCACCGCCCAGGAAGCCGAACACTTCGCCGGCCTGGCCCGCAGCCACGGAGTCACCGGCGTCGGCGTGATGATCGAAGTGCCCGCAGCAGCTCTGCGGGCACGAGACCTCCTGCGCCACGTCGACTTCGTCAGCATCGGCACCAACGATCTGGCTCAGTACACACTGGCCGCCGACCGAACCGCTCACGCTCTCGCCACGCTTCTTGATCCGTGGCAGCCCGCCCTGCTCGATCTGATCGCGCAGGTGTGCACCGCGTCGGCCGAACTCGATCGCCCCGTCGGAGTGTGCGGAGAAGCCGCGAGCGATCCGCTTCTGGCAGCCGTACTGACCGGCTTCGGCGTGACCAGCCTTTCCATGGCGGCCCGCTCCATCCCTCCCGTACGGGACCAGATCGCCGGCCTCACGCGTGAGCAGTGCCGGCAGATGGCCGCCGCCGCACTCAGGGCCCACAGCCCCGAAGCCGCCCAGGGCACCGTCCAGGACACCTTCCACGGAATGATCAAGAACGGCTCATGACTACTTCTCCGCCGTCCCGGACTGCACCCACCAGCCGCAGCTCCCTGCCCGCCTTCGCACGGCACGAGCCGGCATCACAGAGGTACTGATGGACCAGCACGCGAGCGTGGTCGCCGTCGATCTCGGCGGCACCACCATCAAGGCGGCCCGACTCGACCGACAGGGGGGAGTCGAGGAGACCCTGAGGCTCCCCACCCCCGTTCGACAAGGTCCCCGGGCAGTTACTGACGCCGTCACGGACGCCGCCGGCGCACTCACACGAGTCGACACCAAAGCCGTCGGAATCTGCGCCCCGGGCCTTGTCAACAGCACTACCGGCATCGTGCACTTCGCACCGAATCTGGGTTTTCGTGATGTTGCTCTCGCCCGCGCCGTCCAGGAACAACTCACGGTCCCTGTCACCCTGCAGCACGACGTACGGGCCGCATGTCTCGCGGAACTCCGTCTCGGCCACGCGGCCGGGATCGATGAAGTGCTCGTTGTCGTACTGGGCACCGGCGTCGCGGCCGGCATCGTCACCGCCGGAAAGATCGTGCATGGCGCCCAAGGAATCGCGGGAGAATTCGGGCACATCCCGGTATTCGCCGACGGCGAGCCATGCGCATGCGGGCAGCAGGGCTGCGTCGAAGCCTATGCCGCTGCCTGCGCACTGGTGCGCCGCTACCGAGAAGCCGGGGGAACCGCGGACGGCGCAGCCGATGTGGTCGCCCAACTGGGCAGCCACGAAGCGGCAGACCGCATCTGGACGGAAGGCATGAACGCTCTGGGGCGCGCTCTGGTCACCTCGACTGTTCTGCTTGATCACCAACTCATCGTGCTGGCCGGAGGAATGACAGGAGCGGGCAACCACCTTCTGGAACCAGTGCGGCGCACGCTGCAGGACGGGCTTGCCTGGCGCTCAGCACCCCCCGTACACATATCCCCCCTAGGGGCGAGTGCCGGACTCTTCGGAGCCGCACTCCACGCTCTCGACACCTTCGAACCGGCCGGAAGCACAGAGCAGTGGCACAGGCTTGCGGCGCTGCCACGGATCTCATGAGGACGTGATTCTTCGATGCGGTTCCGCACCAGGGCACGACAGTCCCGTCCCAGGCTCCAGCCGGAACTCGACGACACCGAGCTCGCACGAGCCATCGCGCACGTGGAAGCCCAGATAGCGGCCCAGGGCGACAACCTGGCCGAGTCCAACGACCGAGGCGCTCTCACCTACCCCATAGAGCAGGTGCTACGGGAAGCTGGAGAAGACTGGGACAGACGTACCCACAGACTCGGCGTCCTCGCCAACATGCCGGACGCCGTCGTCCTCGCCGACCAATGGCGATCCCGCCAGCCCCGCAACGGGGACGCCATCCTCTTCCACGCCTGGGCTCAGCTCGCCACGGCACGCGCAAACGGATCACTCCCGGACGCGGAAGCCGTCATCGGCATCAGTCATCGTGCCGCCGACCTCCTCCCCGCGGACCCAGCGCCCTGGGTGGCCATCCTTGGCTGCTGCCGGATCCTGCGAACATCCATGCACCAAACACAACCAGCCTGGCGTGAGGTCATGGCACGGCACCCCTGGAACCGCGAAGCACACCTACAGATGCTCCGCTACTGCTCTCCCGAGGAGTGCGGGTCGAACGTCCTCACCGTCCAGTTCGTCGACGCCGTCGTAGCCTCTGCGCCGCCCGGATCCCCCATAGCCTCTCTGGAGCTCGCTGCGAGTCTGGCCCGCTACCAACGAACCGTGGACATGGGCGGAGTGATAGCGCTCACCGCACGCCGACACTGGGATGAGCACCGTGAGCGCTCCCTCCTCGACCACGCGCTGACGAGCTGGCCGAGTCCCGGATTCCTGCGTCATGCAGCAGCTCTCGCGGATTTGAATCTGCTCGCGTTCGTGCTGACGAAAGCCAACCGGCTGACGGACGCGAAAGAGGTCTTCCAGTCAATAGGAACCACGGTCACGGCTTGGCCCTGGGAAGTTGACGGTGCGCCACTTGAGGCATTCATCGAATGTCGTAGTCGTGCTTGCCGCTGATACCCCTCGTCCGGAGTGCCCGCCGCGTCCGGATGCCCGAAGGCGGCGTCCGCACCGGCGATGAACCGCACGGTCCCATCGTCGCCACTCCGGCGCCATCACCGCGCGAACCGGTCCTGCAGGTGTCAGACTCGAAGAACGGCAATCGGGGGGCAAGCCGACACTCAGCTTCTGCCACCGTCAGTGAGGGCCTGCGTCATGACCTGGGCATCGTGGACGACCACCGGAATCTACGCAGGAGCCGGTGGCGTCCTCACCGAAGAGGTCGGTGTGATCAGCGGTGACCTGACCGTTCACACCACCTGGTCCGACAGCCAGGCCCAGATCGCCGTTCAGTTCAGCGGCGCCTCGGACTGGTACACCATGGCCGGCAGCCCCGTCCCGTGCCCCTCCGAAGAGGCCAGCCGCACCCTCCACCAGTCCATCGTGGAGGCGGTGCGTGCCGGAGCGGGAGCCTCCCCGGTCTCCGTCGACCAGGGCATGGCTCCGCCGGCCTGAGCCGCGAGGACGGCGCCGCATCTCGAACCGTCACCGTCCGCCACGCGGCCCAAGGTGTCAGGCTTCCCCCGCGACCACCTTGACTGTCGAATACTTGCGCCGCAGCTCCTTCAGCGGCTGGTACTCCGCGGAGTCCCAGAATCTCTGGAGCACCGCCGTGGACTCGAACTGGTGGATGACCAACGTGGCCGGGTGCCAGTCCCCTTCGAGAACCAGGGCGTTGCTGTCGATCAGCAGGTTTCGGCCGCCGGCCTTGTCGATGAGAGGTGTCACCCCGTCGATGTACTCCTGGAAGCCCTCCGGGTCGGCGATATTGAGGTCGATGACGACGTAAGCGGTCATGGCCGGTTTCCTCCATGTGTGCGTGCCGGTGTGTTGTCATCGACCGTACGGAGGGTGCAGCGGGCTTTCCTATGCGTGGAAGTCGCGAGAAGATACGCCATCGTCCCGATGCACGGCTTCACGATAGGTTCTGCGCCATGGACGTATTCAGCGACGTCATCGCCACCATGCGGATCGGCCGTGCGAAGTTCACCCACTCGCGACGTGGCGGGCAGTGGGGCAACCGATTCGGCCCGTACCCCGGGGCGGGATTCCACATCGTGCTGAGGGGCAGCTGCTGGATGCTCTCGCCGGACGGCTCGCCAAGGCTGCTCACCGCAGGTGATGTGGTGTTCCTGCCACATGGAGCGATGCACGGCATGAGCAGCAGCCCGGACCGTGTACCCGCAGAACTGCCGCCCGAGCCGGAAGCCCGCAGGCAGGACAGCTTCCTCGGCGACGGGGAGCACGAGTCCGCACCCGGTGAAGCGCTCCTGCTGTGCGGTGCCTACCGGCTCGACCGAGGGCAGGTGCACCCGTTCCTGCGCGCGCTCCCCGAGGTCATCCACATCCCCGCCCGGCCGGGCCACCACCCCGCCCTTCGCGCAGCCGTCGACCTGCTGGGCGCCGACCTCACGGACGCCCGACCGGGAGCGGACGCTGCCCTGCCCGCTCTGCTGGACCTTCTCCTGGTCTACCTGCTGCGCGCATGGCTGGACGAAGAGGCCTCTCGCCGGTCCGGCTCCGGCTGGTGCGCAGCGCTCACCGATCCGGCCGTCGCAGCCGCGCTCAACCACATCCACCGGCAGCCCGCGCGGCCTTGGACGGTGCAGGAGCTGGGCAACGAAGTCGGGATGTCCAGAACGGCCTTCGCCAGACGGTTCACCTCGTTCGTCGGGCAGTCGCCGATGGCCTACCTGGCCTGGTGGCGGCTGAGTACCGCTGCACGCATCCTGCGGGACGGCGACGCTCCCCTCGCCACCGTGGCCCAACAGGTCGGCTACACCTCGGAATTCGCCTTCGCCAATGCCTTCAAGCGCACGTTCGGAGTCGCCCCCGGCCGCTTCCGGCGAGAGCACCGTGCGGCCCTCGTATCCGTCCCCTGACGGTGCAACAGCATCTAACGGTGCATCAACCACCCGAAGCAGTTGCCTCTGGTCCGCGCGGTGATCCGAATGAACGCCCCTCGCCCATTCGCCGTCCTTCCGGTGATTCCTTCACTGAGACGGTCTCCGCTCCGGTGACCTGCGTAAATGATCAAGCGAGACCAGCCGCTTCGCCTGCCCGGGTGACACATAAGTCGAATGTCATGTTGCGGTGGTGACGGACTGTCGGTTGCCTCATGAACGGAGCACAGCAGAGGCGCCGCGCAGACAGGCCGGACACTGCTCCGTTGGAGGATCATCATGCGTAACACACGTGCTGGTGTAGGTATCGGCCTGGTTCTCGGTGCCCTCTGTCTGTCGGCCCCGGCCGCCGTCGCCGATGACGCAGGCATCCACATCCGCCCCGGGAACGTCTCACCGGGCTCCAAGGTCACCGTCAGTACCAAGGCCTGCGGCCCGGACGTGACCTATGGCAAGGGCGAGTCGGAGGCGGGAGGGGCGTTCCACCTCTTCGAGGGTGACAGTAAAGGTGTGCTCACCGGGGAGTTCGAGGTCCCCGAAGGGACCGAGCCCGGCAGCGACAAAGTCACCGTGAAGTGCCCACCTCGGATCAAGATCATCGATACGTACCAGGTCAGCGACCACGAGCCGAGGGGCGCGGTAGACGCCGGCTTCGGCCCGGCCACGGACAGAGGTACGCAGTTCGCCCTGGGCGGTGTGCTGCTCGCCGGAGCCGCCGCCGGGGGTGTGGTCAGGAGGCGCCGCCGCCTGAGCGGCACGCGAACCTGACCGCCCGCCTCCCGCCACACCGGCCCCCGGACACCGCATCGATCCGGGGGCCGTGAGGGCCCCACTCCACCCGCTGCGAAAGCAGAGGCTCAACCGCGATGGAAACAGGGCACAAGACCAGGGCTTCCCCACAGTCGTCCACCCTTTCAGTCAGGTTTCTGGCCTGCGCACTGATGGCCGGTACCGTGCTGGTGATCAGCGGGGCACGCGACGAGCAGCCACCGCAGCCTTCGGCGGCCCAGGCCTTCTCCACTTCTGCACGCCCCGCTCCCAGCGGCACCGCCTCAGCCACACCCCCCGCCGTCCGGCCGCTGCCCCCGTCGGATCCGGTCAGGCTTCGGGTCCCCGCCATCGGCGTGAACGCCCCCGTGACAAGGCTTGGCCTCGACGCGGCGGGGGCGGTGCGGCCGCCGCCCGCCGACAAGCCCATGCTTGCCGGCTGGTACGGCGATGGCACGGCTCCCGGCTCGGTAGGGACGGCCGTCACCGCAGGGCACGTGGACACGCCCACCGGCCCCGGCGTCTTCCACGACCTCGGAGCCCTGACCAAGGGCGACACCATCGAGATCAGCCGGGCAGACAAGCGCACAGCCGTGTTCGCCGTCGACGCCGTGGAGGTCTACGACAAGAAGAAATTCCCGGACGACAAGGTCTACGGCAGCTCCGACCGGCCCGAACTGCGGGTGATCACCTGCGGCGGCGGCTACTCCAAGCGCACCGGCTACAAGGGCAACGTCGTGGTCTACGCGACGCTGACCGCGGTGAAACAGCCCATCGCGCCGCCCGGCGGAATCCGCCGGTGACCTGAGTCGGCCGGCCCGGTCCTAGTTGCGGGCCGGCGCGAGCACCCGTCGCTCGAAGGCCGTGAACGCGGCCTCCTGCCGCCATTCCACCGCCGCCTTCGGGCTGGCCGCGAGGAACGCCGCGCAGCTGGGCTCCGGTTCGCGCTGCCCGGGGCGCCCGGCAAGGCACTCGCGCACCGGCCGGTAGCCGTCCACGGTGCGCCACAGACTGCGGCCCGGCAGGAAGGCGTACTCGAGGGAGGCGCGGGCCAGGTCCTTCAGGTCCCGGTAGGACAGGTCGTACGTCTGGGCCGCGCGCCGGTACTCGTCGCTGATGGTGATCCGGGAGACCCCCGCGTCATCGGTGGCGAGCACGACGGGCACACCGCGCTCCCGGTACAGCGGGAAGGGGTGCTCGGGGCCGGAGACGCCGAGGATCTGGTCGTTGCTGCTGAGCGGGACCTCTACGGCGATACGGCGCTCGGCCATGGTCCTCAGCAGTTCGTCCGCCGCGTCCTCGTGCCGGATGTCGACGCCATGGCCGATGCGCTCGGCGTGTGCGACGTTCACCGCCTCGCGGATGTGGAAGCGCAGGTCCTCGGGCTTGACCAGGCCGGGGGCCAGTTCGCCGGCGTGCAGGGTGATGTGTGCCCGCGGGTAGACGCGGTGCAGATGGGCGAGCATCCGCATGTGGAGGCTGTAGTCCCGCAGGGAGACGGCTCCGTCCTCGGGCTGCACCAGGTTCACCGCGGCGAACCGCGGGTCGCGTTCGGCCAGTTCCATGGCCAGCACCATCTGGGTGAAGACCCGTTCGGGGGTGCTGTTCCGCGAGACGTGCGAGATGAACCGGAAGGGCACGGCGCAGCCCTGGTCCGGCGTTGCGCTGTCGCAGTGGGCGGTGGCGCGGAATGCCGCGAGGCCCTGGTCGGCTTCGGTCTGTGCCTGGCGCACCACCTGGTCCATGGCACCGTCGGCGAGCAGCTTCTGGTGCATCCGGAGCAGGTTCGCGTCGTAGCCGACCCGGTCGGCGAGCGCGTTGGCCCCGTGGCCGTTGGGGGTGACCATCAGTTCTTGGTAGAACTGCTTCTGCCGGGCAGCCGTGTTCGACACCTCGGCCATCATCTCCCCGGGGTGGCGCTGGGCCACCTGGGAGAACTTGCCGAAGGTGGCGAAGAAGTGGTCGTGTCCCGACTCCTCGCCCGGCGTGAAGTCCTGCATCGACCAGGCCCGCAGTACCTGCTGTCGGAACGCGGCGTCGGTGCGCATCTCGACGGCGGGCCGGCTGTTCGCCGGGCACGGCGGCGGGAGGGCCCGCTGAGTGCCGTTCTCGATGCACAGACCATCCGCCGTCGCCAGGTTCATCAGCAGCTCGGTCGATGCCGCACCGGCGAGGTGGCTGTGCAGGTCGCCGCCCTTGGGCAACTCGCGGAAGAAGGAGGCCAGCGTTTCCGGTTGGTCGCGGATGCTGTCCAGGTACGCCGATACGCGGCGCTCGACGGCGGGTGGCGGGGCCACGTCCGCTTCGGCGTCGGCGGCGGCCGACTGCGCGGCGAGCAGCGTCAGCACCAGGGCGAACAGCATCGTCGGACGGCTCCGTGCGGTGCCGCGATTCTTGTTGATCACGCTGGCATCGTGGCCAGCCCCGTCGACGACTGACGAAGTGACAGGCCGCGATCACCTGAAGGGGCGAGTGGCTACTCGCCCACCAGCAAGGTGGCAAGCTCCGCCAGGTCTGACGCGGTGCCGTGATCCACGCGCAGTCGCCCCCGCCCCCGGGCACCACTCCCGTCTCCGCCGGTAGGCTGATACGCCTATGCCCCACCTCCCCCACACCCGCCCCCACCACCGCAGGCGGCCCCGCCAAATCGCCCTCGCCGCACTCGCCGTCGGCGCGGCCGCCGTTGGCCCCGTCGGGTGTGCCGCCGATACCGGGGCGCGGGACGGGGGCGTCGCGCCGCGGGTGTCGCCGCCCGTCCGTTCTTCGCCGCTGTGGCCGCAGTACGCCCCGCCCACCCCGCCCGCGAACGAGCCCACCGCCCCCGACCGCCGGTATCTGAGCATCAAGGATGTCCAGGTGGGCGCGGGCGGGCTGAAGCAGATACCCGTGAAAGAGCTGCTGGAGAAGGACCCGAACGTGCCCCAGCTCGTAAGGGAAGCCATGCAGAACTGTCCCGGCCCTGTGTGCGGTCTGCGTGCGCCCGTATACCGGGATCTGACCGGGGACGGGCGGGACGAGCTGATCGTCGCGCTGGATGAGCCGAAGGCCGGCCTGACGCTGATTCAGGTGTACCGGGCCTTCGGTACCGCCGTGCGGCCGGTGTTGATCAGTTGGGGCCCCTTCGGACTCACCGGTGAGACCTTCGGACACGATCTGGTCCTTGCGTCGACCGGCAACGACGGCCGCTTCACGACGCGTTACCGGTGGGACGGCAACGTACTCACCGCAGCCGTCCCACAGGACCAGACCGGTGACCGGGCTCCGTCCGTCGCCGGGTCGAGTCCGCTGCCGAGCCCCCGGACCAGGACGGACCAATGACCAGTGCCCCAGCCATGCCCGGCAGTGTCACCGAGGCTCATCTGTTGCTCGTCGAGGACGACGAGGTCATCCGTAACACCGTCCGTATGCTCCTCGAGCGTTACGGCTTCACCGTCTCCACTGCCGCCGACGGGCTGTCCGGTCTGGAGCTCTTCCGCGAGCGGCGCCCGGACCTGCTGCTCCTCGACGTCATGCTCCCCGAGCTCGACGGCATCGGACTGTGCCGCCGTATCCGCGAACTGAGCCTGGCACCCATCCTGATGATGTCCGCACGCGGCGACTCCCTCGACGTCGTATCAGGGCTGGAGGCGGGCGCCGACGACTACGTCATCAAACCCTGCGAGAGCGCGGTACTCGTCGCCCGCATCCGCTCCCTGCTGCGTCGCGCTTCTTTCACCCCCTCGCCCTCGGGCGGCGCTGCCGATGCGGCCACCCGCATCACCTTCGGGGACCTCACCATCGACACCCGCGGCATGGAAGTACACCGCGCCGGACAGCCGGTCGCCCTCACCCCGACCGAACTGCGGATGCTGCTCGAATTCGCCGCATCGCCCGGCGTCGTACTGGAGCGCCGGACCCTGCTCAGCCGGGTGTGGGACCACGCATGGCACGGCGACACCCGCGTCGTCGATCTGCATGTGCAGCGTCTGCGGGCGAAGATCGGCGCCGAACGGATCGAAACGGTCCGCGGTTTCGGCTACAAGCTGCGGCGCTGACCATGCCGCTGAGATGGCGCATCGCCGCCCTCGTCGCCGTGGCCATCTGCGCCGTTGTCGCCGCCGTGGGCCTACTCGTCCACCATGCCTCGCGCGACCGGGAACTGACGCAGGCCCGTGAGGCGGCCCGTACCACGCTCGACCGGGCCGCCGTCACCTATGCCCGCTCCGGCACCGTCCAGGGAACCGGCGCCAGTCTCGACGCCCCCGGGGTGCCCGCGGGGCTGCGCGGCCTCGCGGCCCGCGGCCATCAAGGAACGGAGTACGCCACCGATCCCGACGGGCCTGCGATGTGGGCCGCCCGACCCGCGGGCGGGCAAGTGCTGTCCGTACGCATCGACATGACCACCACGCTGCGCGACATCAGCGCTCTCGACACGAGCATCGCCTGGGCCGGAGCGCTCACTACTGCGGCCGTGCTGCCGCTCGGCGTGCTCAGCGCCGGGCGGATGAGCCGCCGACTGCGCAGTGCGGCGGGAACCGCACGGCGCATCGCCGGCGGGGACCTCGATGCCCGGATCGAGGCCCCGCCGCGTCCCCGTGACGAGATCGCCGAAATCTCCGCGGCTGTCGACACCATGGCCGCCGCACTGCAACAACGCCTGCGCAGCGAGCAGCGGTTCACCGCCGACGTTGCGCATGAACTGCGTACCCCCCTCATGGGCCTGGTCACCGCCGCCGAACTGCTCCCCGAGGGGGAGGCGGCCGGATATGTGCGCAACCGGGTACGCGTCCTGGCCGCCCTCGTCGAAGACCTCCTCGAAATCTCCCGGCTCGACGCCGGGGCAGAGGAGGCTGACCTCTCCCCCAGCCACCTCGGTCACCTGGTCGAAGACATCACCGCCCGCACCGGCCTTTCCATACAACTCGTCGTCAAGAACGCGGAGGACGGGGCGGACCGGGAGGAGGGGAAAGGGGGTGAGGTGTGGACCGATTCACGACGGCTGGAACGCATCCTCGCCAACCTGATCGTCAACGCGCACCGGCACGGCCTCGCGCCCGTCACGGTCACGGTGGCGGGCGACGACAGGACCGTGACCGTCCGCGACCACGGCACCGGCTACCCGGACAGCGTGCTGCGCGACGGTCCGCAGCGCTTCCGCACCGGCGCCCGGGAACGCGGCACAGGCCATGGGCTCGGGCTGACCATCGCCATCGGCCAGGCCCAAGTCATCGGCGCGGCACTGGAGTTCGCCAACGCGCCCGATGGCGGCGCGCAGGCAACCCTGCGCCTCCCGGACGCGGAGCCGCCGATACACGGCTGATACATCTCCGAGGCACAGCCGATGTCTCCCTTTGCGTTTACAAAGATCTCCGGCGCTGAGGATGGCGCCATGCGTACCAGGTGGAGTCCGGACCGGACATCGGGGCGGCAGAAGGCGAGCGAGGTCAGCAGCGAGGCAGGTGCGTCCAGAGGCGCGAGAGGGGCACACCGCGAGACCCGTGCCTGGCGGCCACGGCGCAAGGCCGGGAAGCGGACGGGGACAGGCCGCTTCCGCCGTTTCCTCACCTGGAAGAAGGCACTCGCCTGCGTCGTCACCCTGATCGTCCTGCTCGCCGGAGGCTTCACCGTCCTCTACGTCTCCATCGACATCCCGCAGGCCAATGAACTGGCCAAGGCGCAGAGCAACATCTATCTGTACAGCGACGGCACCCGCCTCGCCCGCACCGGGGAGATCAACCGGGAGACCGTCCCGCTGGGCAGGGTGCCCAAGGACGTCCAGCACGCCTTCGTCGCCGCGGAGAACAAGGACTTCTACAGCGACTCCGGCGTCTCGCTGTCCGGCACCGCCCGCGGCATCCTGAGCACACTCACCGGCAAGGGCAAACAGGGTGGTTCGACGATCACCCAGCAGTACGTCAAGAACTACTACCTCAGCCAGGAGCAGACCGTCACCCGCAAGGTCAAAGAACTGGTCATCTCCCTCAAGGTCGACCGGCAGAACTCCAAGGACGACATCCTCGCCGGGTATCTGAACAGCAGTTACTACGGGCGACTCGCCTACGGGGTCCAGGCCGCGGCCCGCGCCTACTACCACCGGGAAGTCGAGGAGCTGAGCGTCGAACAGGGCGCGTATCTTGCCGCGTTGCTGCAGGCTCCCAGCCAGTACGACTGGGCCATCGCCGGCCCCGAGGGCAAACGGCTGGTCACGGAGCGCTGGAACTACGTACTCGACAACATGGTCGATGAGGGCTGGCTCGACAGGGGCGCTCGGCAGCGGATGAAGTTCCCCGAGCCGGTGGCGCCCACGCCGGGCGCCGGGCTGTCCGGCCAGTCGGGCTATCTCGTGGACGCCGCCCGGCGCGAGCTGATGGCCTCCGGGGTCAGCGAGCAGGAGCTGGCGGGCGGTGGCTGGCGTATCACGCTTAACATCGATCCGGACAAACAGCGGGCCCTGGAGCAGGCTGTCACGGCGGGGCTCGGCGAAGGCGCGGACGCAGGTGCGGACGCGGATGCGGATGCGGATGCGGATGCGGATGCGGATGCGGACAAAGCCTCCGGGGAAGCGGCCGCCGACGGCAATCGGCAGGCCGGAGCCGTTTCGGTGGACCCGAGGTCCGGCCGTATCGTCGCGCTCTACGGAGGCCGCGACTACACCCGCCACTACCTCAGCAACGCCACCCGCTCCGACTACCAGGCAGGCCCCACCTTCGAACCCGTCGCCGTGGCCGCATCCATGGAGGTCAAAACCCAAGACAAGGATCAGTACGGCACCGAGCACATCGAAGAGATCTCCACCGCGCTCGGAATGGATGTGGACACGGACGACTTCGCCTCACCAGAGGCGACGTCGCTGGGGCTGATGGGAGCCAGCCCGCTGGAACTGGCCGGTGTCTACGCCTCCTTCCACCACGAGGGCAGGAAGGTCATCCCCTCGATCGTGAAGTCCGCCGAGCGCGACGGAGAAAGTACACATCTGCGGGGAGCGGTCGGCGGTCAGGCGATCGACCCCAGGACCGCCGACCTGGTCAATTCGTATCTGAGCGGCGGCGTCGGCCGACGCGAGATCGACGGCCCTTTGACGCCCGGCGTCAGCGAGCAGGCCGTCACCACGACATCGGGTCGCACCGACGACAGGAAGGCCGAGTGGTTCATCGGCTCCACGAACGACCTCGTCACCGCGATCGGCCTCTTCGGCGAGGACCCCACGACGCACAAGCAGGTCACGCTCAAGAACATCGGCGACGGCTATCCCGCCATGATCTGGTCCGGGTACACCAAGCGGGGCCTGCACGATGGGCAGCCCGTGCCCACGCCCGATGCCACGGGCTGAGGCGGCGGCACGACGGACTGGCGACGAGCCACGCCGACGATGATGCCGTTAGACGGGGCCGACGCCGGAAACCGCGATGAACAGCATCATTGATCCAAGCCCGTGATATCGACGGCGTGGCGGAACACGTCGACGAGCATGGGGAAAGTGAGCAGCCCGGTGAATGTGTTGCGCTGGCTCGGGTGATAGCAGCCGAGAAGGTACAGCTCCCGGCGCTCCCCGCGGCCGGGAAGTGTCACCTGGGCGCCGTGCGCGAACACGGGCCGGGGTCGCGGCAGTTGCCACCCCGCCTCGCTGAGGACGGGCAGCAGCGCCTGCCAGCCGAAGGAGCCGAGGACGACCACCGCGCGCAGGGTTGGGCTGAGCAGCTCCAGCTCCCTCGCCAGCCACGGCCGACAGGCGTCCCGCTCGGCCGGGGTCGGCTTGTTCTGCGGTGGAGCGCAGTGGACGGGTGCCGTGACCCGTACTCCGCGCAGCTTCAGCCCGTCGCCGCGGTGCGTGGAGTCCGGCCGGGAAGCGAGGCCGACGGCGTGCAGCGCGGCGAAGAGGATGTCGCCCGACGCGTCCCCGGTGAACATCCGGCCGGTCCGGTTGCCGCCGTGCGCCGCGGGCGCGAGCCCGACCACGGCCAGCGCCGCGTCCGGCGGGCCGAATCCGGGGACCGGCCTTCCCCAGTACTCCCAGTCCCGGAAGGCGGCGCGTTTCGTCTCGGCGACCTCCTCCCGCCAGGCCACCAGCCTGGGGCAGGCCCGGCACTGGGCCACCTGGGCGTCCAACTCGCCGAGTTCCCAGCAGCGCGGTGCGCTGCGCGCGGGAAAGTCACCGTCGTCAGGACTCGGTGGTGGCTGTGCCACTTCGCCTCCCTCGCTGTGTCGAGGTGTTCCTCGGCTTCCCCAGCATCCGGGGTCGTCAGGCGGCGAAGCCGAGGTTTGTCACGTACTCGTACTTCCCCCAGTCGGAGCCGAGGTCGGCGATCTGGTCGATCCACGCGTCGTCCAGGGCCTCGAAGTCGCCCGCCGACCATGCTCGGACGATGGCGTCCCAGTGACGGATATTGAGGGTGCGGAAGCCCAGCACCCGCTGGTGCGGGCGAGCCACCTGGGACTGGTTGAGCGGGTGGAGCTCCACCCTTGTGCCGCCGCGCGAGTTGAGGCGCCCGAGGAGGTGGCGGGCGACGTTCCTGCGCCGGACTGCCCAGTACGCCGTGTCGATACGTTCGAGGTTCGCTCTGGACGGACTGCGCTTGCCGGACAGCCAGGCCCTGACGGTGCGGTCGGTGGCGGTCAGGCCCGCCTCGCGCGCCGCGCTGAGCGCATGGGCGGTCTTCGTCAGATAGTGCAGGCGCGCCAGCAGGCCTCTCTTCGACGTCACGGGCGAGGCGATGCCCTCGACCAGGCGGTCGAGCTGACGCGCGGCGGCTTCCGAGCCCTTGATGCCGCGGGCGCCGTAGTGCCCGAAATCGTGCGTGCGCTCAGGCATTTACCGCGCCTCCCCTGCATCCTCGTCCACGGCGGCACCGGCCTCATAGACGTCCTTGACCTTCACCTCGGCAACGCCGCGGCCTTCTGAGAAGACACTCCGCCAGTCCCCGAGCACATGCAATTCGTCGGTGCCCATGGCCCGGACCACCGCGAGGCCTTCGTCGTGCGCCTTGTACGCCTTCATCCAGAGGTTGGCGAACGCCTGGGAGCGGATGATGTGCATCCAGTCCGGCCGGTACAACTCCCGGTTGTAGTTCGACTCCCCCATCGTGGACACGAACTTGGAGTACATCGCCTTTACGTATTCCAGCGTTACGTCGTCGTTCTCCTCGATTGCCTTTTCACGGGCGTCACGCAGCACGCCGCGGAATTTCTCGAGTAGGTTCTCCGTGGCCCCGGACGTGAACGACTCGTGGATGACGGGCGGTTCGCACAGTCCGTACTTCGCCGTCGAAAGGCGCAGCAGAAGGCGGAGTGTCGGCTCGCTCACCCACAGCGGGCCCGGCTCGTCGCGTGCGCCGATGGGATTCGGGAGCACGTCCTCGTACTCCCAGTCGGGCGGGGTGATCAGGTGCACTCCGGCGCGGCGCCGGTCGTGGTGATTTCCGGAGGAATGCTCGAGCTCGCCGAGCGGCAAATGTGTCTTCAAAGCGGACAGATAGGCGCCGTTGATGTCCAGAGCGGTGATCTCGTGCTGTCCGGGCGGTAGCTCGGGCCGCGTCCACTTGGGGCGGGCCTCCCAGATCTCGTCGGCACCCTTCGCGGTCTTCTTGCGGAGGATGTCGGGGATCCAGGGGTGCCCGATGATGTCGTAACGCGCGCCCTTGCGGCATGCGTCCAGCAGGCTCATCGCGTCCGGGATCGCACGGCGCACCAGGGCTGCCGTGGCCGCCTCCAGATCGCCGCCGTGCTTCTCCAGCGCCGCGCGGACCGCGTCGCCGATCACGTCGGGCATGTCCGAGGTGCTCTGGAACGCCCGCCGTGTGGAAGGTTTTTCGGGCCGGGCGGCGACAGGGACTGGCGCCGGCGAAGGCGCGGATTGTGGGAGCGCAGCCTGTGGGATCGCGGTCGCGCAGTCGGCCGGATCGAGGTGCTGCGGGAAGCCCGCGACCTGATGCGTCGCGAGCCCGCCGCACAGCACACACGCCGTCGGCTGGGCCAGAAGCTCGACGTCGTCGCCTTCGGGTTCCGCGGCGGGAGTCGTGGCCGCCGACTCAGGCTCCGCCACGGTGGCCTCAGGTGCCTCCGGCTCCGGCTCCGGCTCCGGCTCCGGCTCGAGTTTCGCCCGTAGCCCTTCGAGGAGGTAGGCGTACCTGGCCCGCACCTCCCCGGTCGGCTCACGGCCGGACTCCCAGCCGCCGACCGTCTTCGGGTTGACCCCGAGAGCTCGCGCCACGTCCGCCTGGGAGAGCTTCAGGGCCAGGCGCAACGCGCGGCGTTCGTCCGCGGACGGCAGTTCGGCCTCCACGCGCACGGATGCGAGCAGCGCATCGACCGACTCGAAATCCGTCACCGCCCCACCGCCCTCGGAGCCCGTGCCGTTTCCGTACGCGCGCTGCGCAGGCGGGCGGCGGGCAGCAATTCGCAGGCGCGGGTGGGTCCGGCCAGCAGTTCCAGGGCGGGAAGGCCGAAGTGCGCGGCCAGCAGGTCGCAGTCGTCCAGCGTCCATGCCGTACGGCCGGACTGGCGGCGGGAGATCTGCGTCTGCGTCAGGCCGAGGGGGCCTGCCAGGTCGTTCTGGGAGTCCCCGGTGGCCTGCATCAGGGCGGCGACGGTGAGCCGCAGCGTCTCCCTCAGCGTCATCGGCATATGCGGACTCTATCAATCTCAGGCTCTCAACAGCCGGAATATGCACAGCCCGCATGAGGGACCGTCGAGCTACACAAGGGCTTCTACGGCCGCGGTGGCGAAGCCGCGATCCTGGTCAGGGGCCCCGCCGCCGACGCCGATCGCGCCGATGAGACGGCCGTCGCGGTGGAGGGGGATGCCGCCGGCGATGAAGAGCAGCGGCTTGTCGAGGGCGGTCGGCAGGGTGTGGAAGAGGCCAACCGCCCGCGTCCAGGACGGTGACGGCGGCGCTGACCCCGGCGGCTTCGGCGGCGCGGCGGGCGGTGTCCACGAGGGTCTCCACGTCCTGGATGGTCAGCGGGGCGAAGGCGGTGACGGTAGTCATGAAGGTGGCTCCTTGGTGCGGTGGATCAGTGGTTGGCTGCGGAGACTGCGGCCGCGTCGGGGGTGGAGGCGGTGACGACCAGGCTGTGGGTGGTCGCCGCGCGGCGCTCCAGCAGGTGGGAGACGACGGCGAGGCCGAGCGCGGAGGCGGCGAGGGCGGCGCCGACCCAGTTGGGTGCGGTGTAGCCGAGTCCGGCCGCGATGACCATGCCGCCGAGCCAGGCGGCGAGGGCGTTGCCGAGGTTGAAGGCGCCGATGTTGACAGCGGAGGCCAGGGTGGGAGCGCCCACGGCCTGGTCCAGGACCCGCTTCTGCAGTGGCGGTACGGTCGCGAAGCCCAGCGCGCCGATCAGGACGATGGTGATCGCCGCGGTGACCGTGTTGTGCGCGGTGAGGGTGAACAGCGCCAGTACGAGGGAGAGGGCGCCCAGCGACACGTACAGCAGCGCCATCAGGGCGCGGTCGGCGAACTTTCCGCCGATCAGGTTCCCGCCGACCATGCCGAGGCCGAACAGGACCAGCAGCCAGGTGACGGACGAGTCGGCGAACCCGGCGACCTCGGTCATCATCGGCGTGATGTAGGTGATCGCGGCGAAGACTCCGCCGAAGCCGAGGACCGTCATGGCCATGGCCAGCAGGACCTGCACATTACGGAAGGCCGCCAGCTCGTGGCGCAGCCGTACGCCTTCGGGCTTGGACTGCTCCGGCACCAGCTTCGCCACGCCGAAGAGTCCGAGAACGCCGAGGGCGGCGACTATGAAGAAGGTGGCGCGCCAGCCGGCGCTCTGGCCGACGTAGGTGCCGAGCGGGACGCCGACGACGTTGGCGACGGTCAGACCGGTGAACATCATCGCGATCGCGCCCGCCTTCTTTTCGGGAGCGACGAGGTCGGCCGCGACGACCGAGCCGATGCCGAAGAAGGCGCCGTGGGCGAGCGAGGCGACGACTCGGCCGGCCAGCATCACGCCGAAGACGGGTGCGACGGCGGAGAGGACGTTCCCGGCGATGAAGAGGCCCATCAGCAGCATCAGCATCCGCTTCCGGGACACCTTCGTACCGAGGATGGTCATCAGCGGGGCGCCGAGCACCACCCCGAGCGCATAGCCGGTGACCAGGAATCCAGCCATCGGGATCGACACGCCGAAGTCCGAAGCGACATCGGGCAGCAACCCCATGATGACGAACTCGGTGGTGCCGATACCGAAGGCCCCGATGGCGAGGGCGAGGAGCGCGAGTGGCATGGGAGGACCTTCCAGAACGATTGCGTCTGCGCCTTACGAGCGCCCACAATAATTGCAGACGCCATTACTTGCAAGCGCGCACTATTTGGTGAGTCTCGACGGTGTCGTGGTCCATACCAAACCCTTGACAGTGGCTTAGTTCACTTCTTAAATCACGTAGTGAACTAAGCCTCATGTCATATGCACGACACATCCCCTTCCTCCTTCATGTCCCGGAAGGGAGAGTCATGGACTCCCCCCGTTTGACGCGGCGCTTGCTGCTGTCCGTTCTGTCAGTCCTGACCCTTGCGACTCTCACCAGCGGTATCGCACAGGGCGAACCCGCACCGCCTGTCGCTGCGGCGGCACCTGCCGCAGTGACGTTCTCCGACGACTTCGACGGCCCCGCGGGCTCCGCCGTCGACGCCGGCAAATGGCAGATCGAGACGGGCGACAACGTCAACAACCACGAGCGGCAGTACTACACGGCGGGCAACCGCAACGCCGCTCTCGACGGCCAGGGTCATCTGGTCCTCACCGCCCGCCGCGAGAACCCTGCCAACTACCAGTGCTGGTACGGCAGATGTGAGTACACCTCCGCCCGGCTGAACACCGCGGGCAAGTTCACCCAGACCTACGGACATGTCGAGGCCAGGCTCAAAGTGCCGCGCGGCCAGGGCATGTGGCCCGCCTTCTGGATGCTCGGCAACGACATCGGCCAGGTCGGCTGGCCGGGCTCGGGCGAGATCGACGTGATGGAGAACGTCGGCTTCGAGCCCTCCACCGTCCACGGCACGCTCCACGGCCCGGGCTACTCCGGCTCGGGCGGCATCGGCGCCGCGTACACCCTCCCCGGCGGTCAGGCCTTCGCCGACGCCTTCCACACCTTCGCCGTCGACTGGGCTCCCGATTCGGTGACCTGGTCGGTCGACGGCAACGTCTACCAGCGGCGTACGCCTGCCGATCTCGGTGGCCGTACCTGGGTGTTCAACAAGCCGTTCTTCCTGATCCTCAACCTCGCGGTCGGCGGTTACTGGCCCGGCGACCCCGACGGCAGCACCGTCTTCCCCCAGCAACTCGTCGTCGACCATGTGCGGGTCAGCACCAGCGACAGCCCGGGCGTCGGCGGCACCATCACGGGTCTCGGCGGCAAGTGCGTGGACGTGGCGGGTGCCAACAGCGCCAACGGCACACCCGTACAGCTCTACGACTGCAACGGCACCGGCGCCCAGCAGTGGAACGTCGGCACGGACGGCACGATCCGGGCGTTGGGCAAGTGTCTGGACGTCACCTCCGCCGGGACGGCCAACGGCACCGCCGGCCAGCTCTGGGACTGCAACGGAACTGCCGCCCAGCAGTGGGTCGTCACCGCCGCCCACGACATCGTCAACCCCCAGGCCGACAAATGCCTGGACGCCACCGGCAACAGCTCAGCCAACGGCACCCGCCTGCAGATCTGGACCTGCACCGGAGCCGCCAACCAGAAATGGACGGTGACCGGCCGATGAGCGGGCAACTCCTTCGCAGACCCGCCGTGTTGCGCGGCGTGCTGGGCAGCGGCACCTCGCGCGGCTGACCTTCTGGTCGGTCAACCGCGTCCGTCCCTGCACCGGCGGCTGCGCCGTCACCTGCTCGGGCGTCTCCCAGCAGCCGTGGGACTTCACCCGCGTCTTCGCCCAGTACACCGGCCGTTTCCCCTTCCCCGTCCCTCTCCCCCATCCGTCAACCCCCCACCGAGCCGGCCCGCCGGCACAGGAGAAACCGTGCTCCGATCCCTGCGAACGCCCAGAGCGGGCCGTCACGCCTTCACAACCGCCCGCCGCACAAGGCCCCTTGTGGCTGCCTTCGTCGTGGTGGCCTCGGCCTTTTCGGCCCTCGCCGCCATCCCGTCCACCCAGGCGGCCACCCCTCAAGGAACCGCCGGGGCGGCCGGGGCCGCCGCTCTGCCGACCAGTTGGGCCACCGTGGTGAACAGCGGCAGCGGCAAGTGCCTGGACGCGCGCTCGGCCGCGACCGTGAACGGCACCGCCGTCCAGCAGTACGCGTGCAACAACTCCGCCGCCCAGCAGTGGAGCTTCACGGCCACCAGCGACGGCTTCGTGCGGATCAACAACCGCAATGACGCGAGCCAGGTCGTGGACGTGAGCGACGTGTCCACCGCCGACAACGCCGCGGTGCACCTGTGGACGTACGGCGGCGGCAACAACCAGCAGTGGCAGGCCGTCGACGAGGGCGGTGGCGCCTACCACTTCGTCAACCGCAACAGCGGCAAGTGCCTGGACGTCCCCTCCGCCTCGGCGGCCGACAGCGTCCAGCTTGTGCAGTACACCTGCAACGGCACGGCGGCCCAGCGGTTCCAGGTCGCGCCCGTGAACAGCGCGCCCGGTGACGTGGACCTCGGACCGAACGTGGTCGTCTTCGACCCCTCGATGCCGTCCTCGACCATCCAGAGCCGGCTCAACTCGATCTTCCAGCAGCAGGAGACCAACCAGTTCGGCGCCCAGCGCTACGCGGTCATGTTCAAGCCGGGCACCTACAGCAACGACGTCAATGTCGGCTTCTACACCCAGGTTCTGGGCCTCGGCCAGTCGCCCGACTCGGTGACGATCAACGGCGCGGTGCACGTCGAGGCCGACTGGTTCCCGCCGCAGAACGCCACTCAGAACTTCTGGCGCGGCGCCGAGAACCTCTCGGTCAACCCGGCCGGCGGCACAGACCGGTGGGCGGTGTCCCAGGCGGCTCCGTACCGGCGCATGCATGTCCGTGGCAACCTGGCGCTGGACGACGGCGGCTGGGCAAGCGGCGGATTCATGGCCGACAGCAAGATCGACGGTCAAGTGCGGTCCGGTTCGCAGCAGCAGTGGCTGACCCGCAACTCCCAGCTCGGCAGCTGGACAGGATCCAACTGGAACATGGTCTTCGTCGGCAGCCAGGGCGTTCCGGGCAACACCTTCCCCAACCCGCCCTACACGACCGTGAACGAGAGCCCCACGGTCCGGGAGAAGCCGTTCCTGTACGTGGACGGCACCGGAGCCTACAAGGTGTTCGTACCGTCCCTGCGGGCCAACTCGTCGGGCACCACGTGGGCGGGCGGCAACGCCGCCGGCACCTCGCTCGGCATGGACCAGTTCTTCGTCGTGAAGGTCGGGACGACCGCCGCGCAAATCAACGCCGCACTGGCCGAGGGGAAGAACCTGCTGGTCACTCCGGGGGTCTACCACCTGAATCAGACCCTGCGGGTGACTCGCCCCGACACCGTGATCCTGGGGATCGGCCTCGCCACGTTCATCCCGGACGGCGGCGTCACCGCCATGACGGTCGCCGATGTCGACGGCGTCAAGGTCGCGGGCATCCTCTTCGACGCCGGTACGACCAACTCGCAGACCCTGATGGAGGTCGGCCCGGCAGGCTCCTCGGCCGGTCACAGCGCCAACCCGACGTCCCTGCACGACGTGTACTTCCGGGTCGGCGGCGCCGCGGTGGGCAAGGCGACCACCAGCCTGGTGGTCAACAGCGACAACGTCATCGGCGATCACATGTGGATCTGGCGCGGCGACCACGGCAGCGGCATCGGCTGGAACAGCAATACGGCGGACACGGGACTCGTCGTCAACGGCGATGACGTGACGATGTACGGGCTGTTCGTGGAGCACTACCAGAAGCATCAGACGATCTGGAACGGCAACGGCGGGCGCACGTACTTCTACCAGAACGAGATGCCGTACGACCCGCCCAACCAGGCCGCCTGGATGAACGGCTCGACCCAGGGCTACGCGGCGTACAAGGTGGCCAACTCGGTCACCAGCCATCAGGCGTTCGGGCTCGGCAGCTACTGCTTCTTCAATGCGAATCCGTCCGTGACCGCCGAGCACGCCTTCGAGGTCCCCAACAATCCGAATGTGCGATTCCGGAACATGGTGACCGTCTCGCTCGGCGGCACCGGAACCATCCGCCATGTCATCAACGACAGAGGCGGCCCGTCCAACTCCTCGACGAACGTGGCCAATCTCGTCAGCCATCCCTGACGCGCTCTTCCCGCAGTACGCCGGCCGGGCCGGACCCGACAACCGTCGGGTCCGGCCCGGCCGCGCGGGAGGAACGGCTGATCGCGGACGAGGGCGCGGCCACCGTCGGCTATCTGCTGCCTGTGGTCTCCATCGCACTCGGGGCGATCGTTCTCGACGAAGCGCTCACCTTCCGGGTCGTGGCGGGCGTGGTCGTCGTACTCACCGGTGTCGGTCCGACGCGGTGGCAGAGGCGGACGCCGTCGGCATCGCCGCTGGTGGGAGCGGAGCAGTCGTCGCTTCGCGGACCGCGGCGCCGTGATCACAGTCGCCGAACGGTCTGTCGCGGCCAGGGCCGCCCCTTTCTGAGGCCGGAGACAGGGCTCTGGTCGGTCCATGAACAGTCAACTGACCGACCGGACAGTCATGCAACAATGCACCGGCTGCCGCTACCCGCGGGTAACGTGGCCGCTCCGTCAGCATGCCCTGCCCCTGCCGTCCGCACAGGCATACGAGGAACCCATCGCGATGTCGTACTACCCCCCACAGCCCTCATATCCCGAGCAGCCGGGCCACCCCCACCAGGCCTGGCAGGCGCCGCCGGCGGCCGAGCCACCAGCCGATCCGCGCCACGACATACGGGCGTTGAGTGCCGCCTACCGTCGGCTGCGCCGGGTCGCGACTGTGACTGCCCTCGGGTACTTCGTACTGTTCCTCATACTCTCCGCCTATGCGCCCGGGCTGATGACGGGCAAGATCACCGGCGGCCTCAACATCGCTCTGCTGCTCGGCCTGATCCAGCTCCCCATGACCCTGATCGCCGTTGCCGCGTACGAGAAGTCCGCGCGCCGCCGGGTCGACCCGCTCGCCGAGGCCGTCCGCCTCGATGCCGCCCCGACCACCCAGGGAGCACGCCGATGACCGGATTCAGCTCCGAGGCCCAGACCATGTCGTTCGTCGCCTTCATCGCGGTGACCACAGTGACCCTGCTGCTGTGTGTGATGACCGGGCCCGACCGCGACGACCTGGACGAGTTCTACACCGGCTTCCGCTCCCTGTCCCCCATGCAGAGCGGCCTTGCCATCGCCGGCGACTACATCTCCGCCGCGAGTGTGCTGGGCACCATCGGAGTCATCTCGCTGCTCGGCCAGGACGGTCTTGTACTCGCTCTCAGCACCGCTCTCTCCCTGGTGCTGCTGATGTTCCTGTTGGCCGAACCCCTGCGCAACGCGGGCCGGTTCACCATGGGCGACGTGCTCACCCGGCGCGCCCCCAGTTCCGCCGTCCGCATCACCGCGTGCCTGGTCACCCTTATCGCCCTCTTCCCCCTGCTGATCTTCCAGCTGGCGGGCGCCGGTGATCTGCTGGCCTTCGTCCTCGGTATCAACGCCGCGGGCTTCAAGACCGGCTCCATCGTGCTGCTCGGCCTCCTGATGATCATCTACGCGGCCATCGGCGGTATGAAGGGCACCGCCTTCATCCAGATCGTGAAGACTGTGGTGCTGCTCGCCGCGGCCACCGCCATCGCCTCGCTCATCCTGAACCGCTTCGACTTCAGCATTCCCTCGCTGCTGGACGCGGCGGCACGCGGGAGCGGTGCGGGCGATGCGTATCTCGCGCCCGGGCTCCAGTTCGGCGGCGACGGGCTCGACATGATCAGCGCCCAGCTGACCGTCGTGCTCGGCGCGGCGTGCCTCCCGCACATCACGATGCGTATGTTCAGCTCCCGCAGCGCACCCGCCGTGCGGCGCTCCATGTCCTGGGCCGTCTCGACCGTCGTCGTCGTGTGCCTGCTCTGCGCCGTGATCGGCTTCGGCGCCGCCGCGATCGTCGGCCACGAGCAGATCACCGCCGGCGACCCACAGGGCAAGACCTCGATCCTGCTGGTCAGCCAGGCGATCATGGGCACCGACGTCTCCACCTTTGAAACGCTGCTGTTCACCGCCATGGCCACGGCGATCTTCCTGACACTGCTGGCGTCCGTCGCCGGCATCACGCTCGCCTGCGCCAACACCCTTGCCCACGACCTGATCACGCACGGTCTGCGCCGCAAGCAGGCTCTGCGTGACAGCACCGAGATGACCATCGCCCGGGCGACGGCCGCTGCGGTCGGCCTTACGGCGATCTTCCTCGCGGCGGCATCCCGGCATGTGAACCTGCAGGCGATGGTCACTCTGTCCTTCTGCCTGGGCGCCTCCGCCATCGCGCCCGCGCTCATCTACAGCCTCTTCTGGCGCCGCTACAACCGCACCGGGCTGCTGAGCACACTCATCGGCGGTACGGCGAGCGTTCTGATCCTCATCACGGGGACCACCCTCGTCTCGGGTTCCGCCCAAGCGATCTTCCCCGACAGCGACTTCACCTGGTTCCCGTACACCACGACGGGCCTTGTCTCCGTCCCCGTGGGATTCCTCGCAGGCTGGCTCGGCACTGTCTTCGCCCGCCACAGCCCGGGGACGCGCCGCCAGGAGGAGTACGACTACGACGCGGTCGAGGCTTCCATCCTGGCCGACGCCGCACGGCCGAAGGGCTGATCACCGACTGACTCGTCCACCCGTAGCCACGATCGGAGTCATACCCATGGCACGTACCTTCTCGGTCTCGGACAGCATCGTCATCGACGCCGCACCCTCGACGATCTACACACAGGTCAGCAACCCCGCGCTGATGGGCCGCTGGAGCCCGGAGAACCGGGGCGCGACGGTACTCGACGGCGCCGAGTGGGCGTATGTGGGCATGGTCTTCAACGGCTACAACAAGCGCGGGCCTATGCGCTGGACCACGCGGTGCACGGTGACCGCGGCGGATCCCGGTGAGCGGTTCGCCTTCCGGGTGCGTGCCATAGGGCGGCGCCGGCCTCTGCTGCCCGGTCGCATCGCCACCTGGGAGTACCGCTTCGAGGCCGTCGATGGCGGCACCCGGGTGACCGAGACCTGGACCGACGACCGGCGTGCCTGGCCCGATGCACTGGCCCATGCCTTCGACAGAATGGCGACCCGGGGGCACACGTTCGCCGACTTCCAGCGCCGCAATATCCGCACCACCCTGGACAACCTGAAGCAGGCGATGGAGGCGACGCCGGCCAAGGACTGACCGGTCGGCTGCGCTCAGTCGGTGGAGAGTCCGGCCGCGGAATCGGCGAGTGCGTCGAGGACCGGCCGGAACAGCGGGTGCGCTTCCGCGCCTCGGCGTACGGCGGCGAAGACCCGGCGGGTCGCGGCCGGGCCCGCCACCGGTCGTACGACGGTGTCGTTCAACTCCATCCCGCGCAGTGCCGAGCGGGGCACCAGCGCCACCCCGGCGCCCGCTCCGGCGAGTGCCACGACGGCGCGGAAGTCGTCCGAGGAGTGCATGAGGCGGGGCTGGAAACCGGCGAGTTCGCAGGCGAGCAGCACCATGTCGTGGCAGGGGTTGCCGGGATACGGACCGATCCAGTCGCTGTCCGCGAGCTCGGCGAGCGCGACGCGTTCGGCCGCGCCGAGGGGGTGGCCGGCATGCAGCACGGCGTCGAAGGGCTCCGCGTACAGCGGCACACGGGCCAGGCGCCGGTCGTCCTCGCGGGGCGCTCCCCGGTACTCGACCGCGACGGCCAGATCCGCCTCGCCGTCGAGCACCAGCGGCAGGCTCTCGTCACCCTCGGCGTCCCGTACGCGTACCCGGATGCCCGGGTGCTCCGCGGCGAGACGCCCGATGGCCGGGGCGACGACCTCGGCGATGCCGGTGGCGAACGCGGCGACCGTGACCTCGCCGGCCGCGCCACCCGCGTAGGCCGCGAGCTCGGCCTCGGCCCGCTCCAGCTGGGTCAGAACCGCGTTGGCGTGCTCCAGCAGGATTTCTCCGGCAGCCGTGAGCCGTACGCCTTTGCCGCTACGGGTCAGCAGGGTGTGGCCGGTCTCCTGTTCCAGCGCGGCGAGCTGCTGGGAGACGGCGGAGGGGGTCAGATACAGCGCTGCGGCCGCGGCGGTCACCGTTCGGTGGTCCGCCGCGGCACGCAGGATACGCAGCCGGCGGGGGTCGATCACCCAGCCATTGTCGCCCGCGCGTCGACGAAGGCCGCCACCGCCCGCTCGACGTCCTTGGTGGAGTGCGCCGCGGAGAGCTGGACGCGGATCCGGGCCTGGCCCATCGGGACGACGGGGTACGAGAAGCCGATGACGTACACGCCGCGCTCCAGCAGGAGTTCGGCCATCCGGCCGGCCTCGGCGGCGTCGCCGATCATGACGGGGGCGATGGCGTGGTCGCCGGGCAGGATCTTGAAGCCCGCCTCGGTCATCTTCGTACGGAAGAGCGCGGTGTTCGCGTTCAGCCGCTCGCGCAGGTCACCGGCAGACTCCAGCAGGTCGAGGACCTTGAGGGAGGCGGCGGCGATCACCGGGGCGAGGGAGTTGGAGAAGAGGTACGGGCGGGAGCGCTGGCGCAGCAGGGCGACGATCTCGGCGCGGGCCGCGACATAGCCGCCGGACGCGCCGCCGAGCGCCTTGCCGAGGGTGCCGGTGATGATGTCGACGCGGTCCATCACGCCGTGCAGCTCGGGGGTGCCCCGGCCGCCGGGACCGACGAAGCCGACCGCGTGCGAGTCGTCGACCATGACCATCGCGTCGTAGCGGTCGGCGAGGTCGCAGATCTCGGCGAGGGGGGCGACATAGCCGTCCATGGAGAACACGCCGTCGGTGACGATCAGGCGGCGGCGGGCGTCCTGGGTCTCCTTGAGCTGCTGCTCGAGGTCGGCGAGGTCACGGTTGGCGTAGCGGTGGCGGCGGGCCTTGGACAGCCGGATGCCGTCGATGATGCTGGCGTGGTTCAGGGCGTCGGAGATGACCGCGTCCTCGGGGCCGAGGAGGGTCTCGAAGACGCCGCCGTTGGCGTCGAAACAGGAGGAGTAGAGGATCGTGTCCTCCTGGCCGAGGAACGCCGACAGGCGTGCCTCGAGCTCCTTGTGCACGTCCTGGGTGCCGCAGATGAAGCGGACGGAGGCCATGCCGTAGCCCCAGCGGTCCAGCGCTTCCTTGGCGGCGGCGACGACCTCGGGGTGGTCGGCGAGACCGAGGTAGTTGTTGGCGCAGAAGTTGAGCACATCACCCGAGGCGACGGACACGGAGGCGCTCTGCGGGGTGCCGATGACCCGCTCCGGCTTGTAGAGACCGGCGGCGCGGATCTCGTCGAGGGTGGTACGGAGGTCGTCGCGGACGGACGCGTACATGGTGGGACTCCTTAACGAAAAGCTTCAGACGGTCCAGTCGAGGATGATCTTGCCGCTGCGGGCGGTGGCGGCCTCGTCGAAAGCGGCGTCGAAGTCCTGGTAGCCATAGCTGCCGGTGATCACCGGGGTGAGGTCGAGGCCGCCTTCGAGCAGGACCGTCATCGCGTACCAGGTCTCGAACATCTCGCGGCCGTAGATGCCCTTGATGGTGATCATCGAGGTGACGATCTTCGACCAGTCGACGGCGAACTCGTCCGCGGGCAGGCCCAGCATGGCGATGCGGCCGCCGTGCGTCATATTGGCGACCATGTCGCGCATGGCCTCGGGGCGGCCGGACATCTCAAGTCCGATGTCGAAGCCCTCCTTGAGCCCGAGCTGCCGCTGCGCCTCGGCGATGTCGCTCTGGGCGACGTTCAGCGCCAGGGTGGCGCCCGCCTTGCGGGCCAGCTCCAGGCGGGGCTCGCTGACATCGGTGATGACGACATTGCGCGCGCCGGCGTGCCGGGCGACGGCCGCGGCCATGATGCCGATCGGGCCCGCGCCGGTGATCAGTACGTCCTCGCCGACCAGCGGGAACGAGAGCGCGGTGTGCACGGCGTTCCCGAACGGGTCGAAGATCGCGGCAATGTCCAGGTCGACCTTCGTGCGGTGCACCCAGACATTGGACGCGGGCAACGCGACGTACTCGGCAAACGCACCGTCGCGGCCGACGCCGAGGCCGATGGTGCTGCGGCACAGATGGCGGCGGCCGGCGAGACAGTTGCGGCACTTGCCGCAGACCAGATGGCCCTCGCCGCTCACCACGTCACCGACCGCGATGTCCTGGACGTCAGCGCCGATCGCGGCGACTTCGCCGACGAACTCGTGGCCGAGGACGCGGGGCGTGCTGACGGCCTGCTGGGCCCAGCCGTCCCACGACCTGATGTGCAGGTCGGTGCCGCAGATCCCGGTGCGCAGCACCTTGATCAGCACGTCAGCGGGGCCGGCCTCCGGCTCCGGCACGTCCATGAGCCAGAGGCCTGGCTCGGCGTGCTGCTTGACAAGTGCCTTCATCGGGGCGGCTCCAGCATCGTGGTGGGGGTGACCGAGGGCGGGTGGACCTGCACCAATCTGCCCATCGGTGACTTCAGAGTCCATCGAGGATTTCTTAAGCGGGCCAACAGCGCAGCTTCATGCCGGTCCGGTGGGGGGCGGGGGGAACGGCACGAGCAACACGTTGCACGGGAACGGGGGCCGCACCAGGCAAGGCTTCACCGAACTCCGGCGCGGACCACTCGTTCAGCCGCGGGTCTCGGTCGTGCAGCGTCCGGGAGCCACTCGGGTCCTCAGGCGGGGCGGCCCAGTTCCTTGCGGAAGAGGTCCAGGACGTTGCCGCCGAGGATCTTGCTGATGGTGTCCTTGGGCAGTCCGCGACGGTGGAGCGTCTCGGTGACCAGGGGCAGGCCGCGGGGGCCTTCGAGGCCGGGCAGCGCCCACTCGAAGCCGTAACGGTCCTCGCAGCAGGGCGGGGTGATGTCCTCGACGACCTCTTGGATGAAGTCGGGGCCGAGGCCCACGTGGTCGGATCCCGCGATCTCGGTGATGTGCAGGATGTGATCGGCCAGCCGGTCGAGCGTGCAGTCGGCGGGGTCGGCGGCGAGGAATTCGGGCAGGAAGTTCACGCACACCGTGCCGCCGGTCGCAGCGATGCCGCGGATCTGGTCGTCGGTGAGGTTGCGGTGGTGGTCACGCAGGGCGCGGGCCGAGGAGTGGGTGGCCATGACCGGCCGGGTGGCCAGCTCCAGGACATGGGCGACACCGGACGCGCTCAAGTGCGAGACGTCGAAGAGGATCCCGAGGCGCTCCATCTCGGCGAGTGCTTCGACACCGGCGGCGGTGAGGCGGCTGCCGGTGGCGTCCTCGCCACTGCCGTCGGCCAGTGGCGTACGGCCCCAGTGGGCGATGG
Source organism: Streptomyces sp. NPDC002868 (assembly GCF_055563295.1). Classification (NCBI taxonomy): domain Bacteria; kingdom Bacillati; phylum Actinomycetota; class Actinomycetes; order Kitasatosporales; family Streptomycetaceae; genus Streptomyces; species Streptomyces sp. NPDC002868. The sequence continues at coordinate 161,500 of NZ_JBVHDR010000013.1, forward strand.
ATGCGACCCGCACGCCGAGCCGGTGCAGCGTGGCGAAGAGTTCCACGTTCGCGTCGACACCCGGTGCGCTCTCCAGCGCGAGTACGAGCGCGATCTTGTCCTCGGCCAGCGCCGCGTCGACATCGGCCCCGTCCAGGCAGAGTCGTACCGCGTCCGCGTTCCCCTCAGCGAGGGTGTGGGCGCACTCGATCATCCGAAGTGTCTCGCGCAGTGCCCCGTCGGGGCGGAACTGGTCACCGATGAAGACCGGCAGCACTTGCACATCGACGCCGCCGTCGCGCAGTTGGGGCAGCCAGCGCTCGCGGAAGAACTCCGCCCAGCGGTGCGGCGGACGCGCGGTGACCGCCATCAGCAGGTCGTTGTGGGCGTCCGCGACGATGGAGCGGTGGTGCAGGGCGAGAGGCACACTCTGGCCTTCCTGATCGGCGGGGCGGGGCGGGACACGGCGGCGCCGCGGGCGCCGAGACCAGGTCGTTCGACGGGCGGCGGGCGGCCGGTTTCAGGTGACGCGTGGGCGCCGCCCTGGGCGTACGGCCTGCTCGGCTCCGGCGGCCGTCGCATCGGTCAGTCGACGCCGTGGATGCGGCGGGCGCGGCCCGTGGTGGCGCCGCTCTGGCGCGATACCCGCGCGTCCATCAGGTTGGGGAGGTCGGCGGCCGAGGCGTCGGCCCGTCGGTCGGTCAGCGCGCTGACCTGGGCGCGCAGGCTCTGGTTCTCGGTGTACAGATCGGCGAGCGCCCTGACTTTCGTGCGCACCACCCAGGGGTCGACGGGCTTGACCAGGAAGTCGGAAACCCCGAGATCGTAGGCTCGGGCGGCCAGGTCGTCGTCCCTGCCGAGGCCGGTCATCAGCACGACAGGCAAATTGCGGGTGTGGTCGAGGCGTTTGAGGTAGGCGAGCACTTCCAAGCCGTCCATCTGCGGCATCACGACGTCGAGGATCACCACTCCTATGCCGCCGCGCAGGACGGTCTTCAGCGCTTCGTCCCCGCTGTGTGCCCGTACCACCGGACGCCCCACGGGGCGTAACAAGCTCTCTATCGCGAAGAGGTTGTCCTCGCGATCGTCCACCACAAGGATCTTCAAGGCACAGCCCACGTCCCCATTTGTGCCTCCCTCGACAGTCGGCCACATCAGCGTACGCCGCGCGCTCGGGCGAGGGGCCCCGTCCGTGTCCTTCGCCTCCCGCGCGGGCTTCGGGCGTAGGGGCAGTATGAAGCTTCGGGCGGCGTGAAGCACCAGGCGTGAACGCGCCCCTTTGTCCAGTTTTCCGAAACGGCAAGTCAGCAGCGTCCCGTACGGACGGGGCCCGGCCGCCCCAGTGATCCGGCAGTCGTCAGCCCACAGACCCCGCCTTTCTGATGCGCAGTCGCCTGAGCAGGCCGCGTCCGTACGGACTTCGGCGCACCGGCATCAGCCGGGGGCGCCCGGGAACTGCCTCCCCCTTGAACTCGGGGGCGGTCTTCCCGGCGGGCTGGGGCGCCGGGCGCAGCTCGCGCGCCTCCCGGAGTGCCTGGGCCAGGCTCACTCGGTGCCAGAGGATCTCGTCCGGGTGGTCCGCCAGGAGCAGCCGCTCCACCATCTCCCTCCCGGCCTGCGATTCCGGGCGGCCGGGGACGAGTTCGGTCCGGAGAACCCGCAGATGCGAGCGTTCGTAGGGATCGGGCACCACTTCCGCCACGGCGACCGGGTCGAGTACCGAGGCGATCGCCGCGGCCCGCTCCCAGGGATCCTCGGTCCTGCCCAGCAGCAGTCCGAGCCGTCGGCCCCGCCAGTTCCGTGAGCGCCGGTCCTCGCCCATGTCCAGCATCGTCCGCAGCGCCGGTGGGGTCCTGCCGCTGAGGAGGGCGGGATGGGCGAGGGCGAATTCGCTGAGTTCTTCGGCCAGATAGAGCCAGACGACCGCGCGGTAGCGGTTGAGATAGAACCGGATCGGGATGAGATGGCCCGTGCGGGCGAGACGGGTGAACCGCGCCGGGCTGATCGAGATGAGCCGCGCGCCCTCGACCGTGCCCACGGTCCTCACCCGTTCCCGCAGGGCGTCCGGGAATCCTTCCGACCTGCGCAGCCGGTCGACCTCCTGCCGGTCGATCCGCGGCGGGCCGCCGCTCGCACCGGGAGTGGTGCGGATGTGCCCCAGCTGGACCGCGAGATCCAGCTCGCCCCGCTTCAGGTTCAGTTCATGAGCGGCCCGGCCCAGTGCCAGACTGTCCACCGCCGGGCCGCCCGCCGCCGGACTGCCCGGTGCGTGCGGTCCCAGACTGCGCGTCGATGCTTCCTTCACCGTCATGACGGTCTCCCCCGTGAGGTGTGAATACTCTCGGTGACGACCGTAGCCCGACTGAGGCGCATCCCGCCCGCCCTGTGGACAACTCCACGAACCGGGCCATGACCAGCTGAATTCCCGCAACTCAGCGGGCAGTTCCGCCCGGCTGCCTGGCCTCGACGCCCAGATGCTCGCCGACCCGGTTCACCATCAGCGTCATCTCGTACGCGACCAGACCGACGTCCGCCTCGGCCGCGCTGAGTACACAGAGGCAGCTTCCCTCGCCGGCCGCCGTGACAAAGAGCAGCGCTTCGTCGAACTCGACCATGGTCTGCCGCGCCTTGCCCGCGCGGAAATGACGTCCGGACCCGCGCGCCAGGGAGTGCAGGCCGGACGAGACCGCGGCGAGATGTTCCGCGTCCTCCCGCGCCAGCCCCGTGCTCGCTCCGGTCACCAGACCGTCGTTCGACAGCACCAATGCGTGACGTATGTGCTCGATCCTCTTCGTCAGGTCGTCCAGAAGCCAGTCAAGGCCCTTGTCCAACGCCATGGTTGGTCCTCCCCGCTCATACGTTCCCCGTGGCCGCGCGTCGTCCGTAAGCCTTTCGTACGGGGGACGACACGGCAAGGTGCAGCTAGCCGACCGAATCGAGCAGTCGGGCCGTGTGCATACGGCTGGCATATTCGACCAGTCGTACGAGCACCTCTTTCCCGGAGTCGCGGTCACGCGCGTCGCACAGCACCACAGGTGTCCCACGATCGAGATCGAGGGCGCATGAGACTTCGTGCGCGCCGTAAGTGCGGGCTCCGGCGAAGCAGTTGACCGCGACGACGAACGGGATACGGCGGTGCTCGAAGTAGTCGACGGCGGGAAAGCAGTCCACGAGGCGCCGCGTGTCGGCGAGGACGACGGCTCCCAGGGCGCCCTGCGACAGTTCGTCCCACAGGAACCAGAAGCGGTCCTGTCCCGGGGTGCCGAAGAGGTAGAGGGACAGGCCGGAGCGGATGGTGATGCGTCCGAAATCCATGGCGACGGTCGTCGTGGTCTTCTGGTCGACTCCCCCGGTGTCGTCGACTGTACGGCCCACCTGGCTGAGGTGTTCCTCGGTGCGCAAGGGCCGTATTTCACTTACCGCGCCGACCAGGGTGGTCTTGCCGACGCCGAAGCCGCCGGCGACCAGTATTTTCAGCGCGAGGGCGGTGGACTCCCCACCGGTGCTGTGAGAGCTCTCGGAGGCCATCGGTCACTTCTCTCGGATCAGCAATTTCTCAGGGTTGGCGCATGCCAGTACTGCCATTAGTGCCAGTACTTCGAGTACGCAGACAGCATGGCAAGAGCGGCCCTCCCCGGAGGGAAGGGATCGCTTTTAGAGCGTTGTGACTGTTCCGGGCCCATTCGATGCCCATTTCTGCAGCCCTTTCCGCAGTCCTTCCACAGACATTCCTGCTGCCATTCCATGCTCCGGAGGGGCTCGACCGGCGAGGCAGGATGAATATTCGCTGGCGGCTGCCGCCGGGTGTGCCGAGGATCGGGTCATGCCCTTCTTCCTTGCGACCGACCGTCTGACGCTTCGCCCTTTCAGCGAGGCCGACGTGGACCATCTGTTCGACCTCGACAACGATCCCGAGGTCATGCGTTTCATCAACGGAGGCCGGCCGACCACCCGCGAGGCGGTCGAGGCCGAGTCCCTGCCGCGGTTCCTTCGTCACTATCCGTGCATCGGCAACCGCGGCTGCTGGGCGGCCGAGGAGCGGACCACCGGCGAGTTTCTGGGCTGGTTCGAATTCCGGCCCCGGGACGACCACAGCGCCGCCGTGGTGGAACTCGGTTACCGGCTGGGCAGGGGCGCCTGGGGACGCGGGTATGCGACGGAAGGTTCAATCGCCTTGATCCACAAGGGGTTCACGGAGCTCGGCGTGGAGCGGGTGACCGCGAACACGATGTCGGTCAACGCCCGTTCGCGGCGTGTGATGGAGAAAGCGGGCCTGAGCTATGTCCGGACCTTCTTCGAGGAGTGGCCGGAGACCATCGAAGGCTCCGAGGGGGGCGATGTCGAGTACACCCTGGCCAGGGCCGACTGGGCGCGTGCACGCTAGAGAGCCCTCAAGCCCTCGATCACCTCCCTGAGGATCTTCTCGTCGGGCAGCTGAGCGGGCGGTACGGGACGGCTGACCCGGACATAGCCCGCTTCGAGGAGATCGCCGAGAAGGACCCGTACGACACCGACCGGCAGATCGGCGTCGGCGGCGAGTTCCGCGACGGACTGGGTCTCGAGGCGGCACAGCGTGAGCAGTGTGCGGTGTTCGGGGCCGAGGAGGGACTCCTCGGCGGCGCCGGGCGCGTCGGCCGCAATGTCGACGAGTGCGATCAGGTCGAACCGTACGTTGCTGGGGCCCGGCTTGGTCCGCCCGCCGGTCATCGCGTACGGGCGTACCAGCGGGCCGGCTTCGGCGTCGTACCACTGGCTGCCGACAATGCCGGCCATGTCTGATGTGTCGGTCATGTTGGTCACGTCGCGATGATGCGCGGCGGGGTGCGCAAATGCTCGCCGACACGTTTGACAAGTCGCGCCATTTCATAGGCGATCAGGCCGATGTCGGCGACGACGGAGGTGAGTACGGCGAGGCAGGACCCGTCGCCCGCGGCCGCCACGAAGAGGAAGCCGTCATCCATCTCCACCATCGTCTGGCGTACGCCCCCGGCGTGGAAGTGGCGTCCCGCTCCCTTTGCGAGGCTGTGGAATCCGGAGGCGACTGCTGCCAGATGCTCGGCGTCCTCGCGGGTCAGCGCGGTCGAAGCGCCCACCGGCAGGCCGTCGTTGGACAGCACGACCGCGTGGCGGACTTCGCCGACGCGCAGGACGAGGTCGTCCAGCAGCCAGTCGAGGTCGCCCAAGGTGTGGCGGGCTTCGACTGTCTCGTGCTCGGTCATGGTCTGTCTCCTTCGCTGCCGGGTGCGGCGGTGCCGGGGGCGGCGGTTCGAGGCGCGGGCGGGCGAGGCGCGGACGTGCGAGGCGCAGCCGTGCCTGGAGCCGCGCCACCGCCCCTGGTCCAGCCGTTGCGGTATGCCGTCATTCGGTCCCGTACCTGTTCGGGGGTGCGTTCCGGGGATTCCTCCGCGCCCGTTGCCTGGTCCTCCGGCTCCTGGGCCGGGGGCTCTTCGCGCAGCTGCGGGACGAGGTGCGCCTGCCTGACCCGGCGCGGGAGTTCGCCGTTCTCGGTCTGCGGCGGGGCGCCGCGCAGGCGCAGGGCGGTGACTCCGGGCGGTGTGGGAATCTCGGCCTGCGCTACGAGCGCCGGGCGGTGGGCCGGGGCCGGGACGGGTGGGCCGGTCCTGCGCGGTCCTTGTTCCGGCGGCGCGGGCGGTGCCTCGTGGCCGGGGTCCGGAGCGCCGCGGGAGCCCGCCGGGGCGGCGCTTTGCAGGAGTGAGGTCGGCAGCAGCACGACCGCGGTTGTGCCGCCGTACGGCGAGGTGCGCAGATGGACCTTGATGTCGCGGCGGAGGGCGAGGCGGCTGACGACAAACAGGCCGAGCCGGTCGCTGTCGAACAGGTCGAGGGCTTCGGACTCCTCCAGGCGGCGGTTGGCTTCGGCGAGAGTGTCCTTACCCATGCCGAGGCCGCGGTCCTCGATCTCCAGGACATAGCCGTTGCCGACGGGTTCGCCGCTGACCCGCACCTTGGTGTGGGGCGGGGAGAACTGCGCGGCGTTCTCGACCAGTTCGGCCAGCAGGTGGGTGACGTCGGCGACAGCGGCGCCGACTACGGCGGTCTCGGGGAGTTGCCGTACCTCCACGCGCGCGTAGTCCTCGATTTCCGAGACGGCGGCCCGTACGACGCTCGTCAGCGGAACGGGCATGCGCCAGGCGCGACCGGGCGCGGCGCCGGAAAGGATGATCAGGCTCTCGGCGTGCCGCCGCATACGCGTGGTGAGGTGGTCGAGCCGGAACAGATCGCCGAGTTCGTTCGGGTCATCGGCGCGGCGCTCCATCGTGTCGAGCAGGGTGAGCTGGCGGTGGACCAGGATCTGGCTGCGGCGGGCGAGGTTGACGAAGACTCCGGAGATGCTGCCGGCGAGCTCGGCGCGTTCGATCGCGGCGCTCAGCGCGGCCCGGTGGACGATGCCGAGCGCCTCGCCGACCTGGCCGATCTCGTCCTCGGCGGGCGGACCCGGCGGGGCTTCGGCCTGGATGTCGATCTCCTGGCCGGTACGCAGTCGGCGCATGGCATGCGGCAGCCTGTGCCGGGCGATCTTGAGTGCGCCGTTGCGCAGACTGATCAGTTCGACGACGAGGACGCGGCCGGTGCGTACGGAGATGATCAACGAGGCGGTGACAGCGGCGAGTCCGAGGAGCACGGCCGCTCCTGCCGGGGTGAGGATGCCTTCCGTGACGGGGTCCGCCCTGTCTGCGGCGCTGCCGCGGGCGTCCGTCTCGATGGCGCGTATGCCGTCCGCGACGGTGGTACGGGCGTTGTCCCACGCCGTGGCCGGGACGATCTGTGCCGCATCGCGGCCTGCGGGGGCGGTGACCACCTTGTCCTCGGCCGTCTGCAACTGCCGGTAGGCGCTCTGCCTGGCGAGTTCAAGCCAGGCGGCGCGCTCGGGTCCGCGCAGGTCGGTGACGGTCGATTCGGTGAGGCTTCTGCGGGTCGAGACGGCTCCGGTGAACCGCCGCAGGCGTTCCGTGGCCATGGAGTTGCTGAGCTGCGCCGAGGTGAGGAGCGCGTCCTCCTGGGCGAGCATCTCGCCGGCCCGGGCGAACTCCAGCAGCACGCGGGCATCGGAGCCCGGTCCGGCGTCCTGGATGCCGGCGAGTGCGCCGGAGACGCCGAACGCGGCGGTGACGGTGGCGGTGTACTGCTCGTACGTGGTGTTCCAGCGGGCCTTGCCGCTGACGACGGCGGTACGGAGGGTGCGGAGCTTCTCCGCACGGGCGACGAACTGGTCGAGTCGTCCCGCCACGCCGGCCGGGATGCCGCCGCCCGCGGCGACCGTCGTCCGGTCGTCGAGGCGCAGTTTGCTCACGGCGTCGTCGGTGCGCCGTGCCTCCTGCTGCACTGCGGCGGCACGTTCGCCCGAGGGAGCCGCCACCTGACGTACTGCCGCGCGCCGTTCGTCCTGCAGGGCGGCGACGGCGGCGGCGACGGGTTCGCGGATCTGGGCGTCGACGCGCTGCAACCGGCTCAGCCGCGACACCTCTTGGGCGGTGCTGACCGTGGCGAACCCCCACAGGGCAAGCAGCGAGACGACCGGCACCATCAGCAGGGAGATGATCTTCGCTCGTACGGTTCTGGGGCGCGGCAGCCATCGTCCGCGTGTGACAGCGGGGGTCGGGGGACTGTCCGGTGGCTCCTGTCCGGTGTGTTCGACTGCGGGCGGCCCTGCGTGCGCGCGTCGTCCGCGGGCTGCCGACGCGGGCGCGGGTGGCAGTGGGGGCGACGGCGCTGTCGGGTCGGCGCCCGGGGTCCTGCGGGGTGTGCGCATGGCCTCCTCGTTCCGGTTACAGGGCTGGGGGTGCCGCAGCCGGCCGGCTAGGCGGTGGCAGAGGTCGTGGTGCCCGTGCTGCTCGCGGCGGGTTCGGTGCTCGCCAGAGACCCAGCGGGAGCGGCTTCGGTCGGCCGCTCGGCCGAGGTGTAGGCGGCGCGTTCGCGTGCCGTCGGGGAGAGCGCGACGAACGCGGAGGTGACGAAGAGGTACGACCCGAGGCCGACGGCGAGGGGGAAGATGAATTGCATCGCCGTGGCCCCGGGCAGTTGGGTGCCGGAGGGCTCGGCCCGCACGCTGACCGCGAGCATTCCGGTGTAGTGCATGCTGCTGACCGCCGCCCCCATGACCAGCGAGGCGACCGCGACCGCCACCGGCGACTTGATATTGAGCGCCGCCCATAGGGCCGCTGTCGCGGCGACCACTGCGATGACGACCGAGAGCACGATGAGCAGCGGGTCGTAGTGCACCGTGCCGTGCAGCCGGAGGGCGGCCATGCCCAGGTAGTGCATGCTGGCCACGCCGACCCCGGTGGTGAGCCCGCCGACCAGGAGCGACCTGGCACGGTCGCGGCCGAAGCCGACGCAGAACACTCCGGCGCCGACGACCAGCATGGCGACGAGCAGGCTGAGGATGGTCAGCGGCACGTTGTAACGGATGTCGGTGCCGCGCACTGCGAATCCGAGCATCGCGACGAAATGCATCGTCCAGATGCCGGTGCCGATCGCCGATGCAGCGGTGATCAGCCAGTTGCGGCGGGAATGACCGCTCGCGTCGAGCGCGCGTACGGTGCAGCGCAGCCCGAGGGCGGCGCCGATGACGGCCATCGCGTACGACAGCACGGGAGTCAGCAAGCCGAAGGCGGCGTGGTCCAGGTGTCCCATGGCTCAGGGACGCTAGACCCGCAGGGGGCGCACGCAAGGGGCGCATTTCGAAAGCTGATGGAATATGACAGAGAGATGTTTCAGAACGATCGTGCAGCGCTCGAACGTGTGCACCGTACGGTCGGGTGAGCCGCTGGGGGATCATGTCCTCATGGCCGACGACCACACACATGTGCAGGAGTTCTTCGGCGCCCGCGCCGCGGACTGGGACAGGCGCTTCCCCGACGACGGCCCGGCCTACGCCGCCGCCGTCGCCGAGCTCGGGCTGCGCCCCGGAGACGCGGTGCTCGACGCGGGCTGCGGCACGGGCCGCGCGCTGCCGCCCCTGCGGTCCGCCGTGGGGCAGCAGGGCATGGTCATCGGGGCGGATCTGACACCCGCGATGCTGGATGAGGCACTGCGCGCCGGGCGAGGCAGCAGCGGACAGCTGCTGCTCACCGATGTGGCCAGGCTGCCGTTGCGCACCGGGTCACTGGACGCCGTGTTCGCCGCCGGCCTGATCGCACACCTGCCCCAACCGGACGTGAATCTACGAGAGTTGGCCCGGGTGGTGCGGCCGGGCGGAAGGCTGGCGCTCTTCCACCCCATCGGCCGCGCGGCCCTCGCTGCCCGCCAGGGCCGGCAGATCACCGACGCCGATCTGCGCGCCGAGCCCGTCCTCCGTCCGCTGCTGGCCGGTTCGGGCTGGCGGATGATCTCGTACGTCGACGAGGACGCCCGTTTCCTCGCACTGGCCGTCCGTCAGGACTGAGCCACCGCCACGGCCCCTACGAACTCCTCCGGATCGGCGGAGCTGAAGTGGCCGCGTACCACGATCGAGTCCATCGCCCCGGGACGCCGACACTGACGTAGCAGGCCCAAGTCCGCGCAGCAATGACAGACTTGGAAGATCGGCGGCGGACGCGCCGCCCTGGGGAGAGGTGGTCCGGGTGTTCAACAGACTCCGCAGGCTCCGCAAGTTCCTCACGTACCGCCCCGAGGACCCCGAGGGGACGGCGGCAAGCCGGGTCCCGCCGCGGCAGCACAACATCTTCGAGGCCGCGGCCGTCTATGTGTCGGGGTGCGCGGAGGACGATCAGGAGCAGATAGACGAGGCGGTGACCTGGGTGTCCCCCGAAGCGCTCTCCTTCGGGATCAACGAGCTGGCCTGCCGCGCGGTCATCGCCCTCGCCCGCGAGCGGGACGAGTCCCCGCAGACGGTGGCGCGTAGTCTCCTCGGCCTGCCCTCCGCGTGACGTCGGTCAGGGACAGGTCGTAGCGGGCGAGCGCCTGGGCCGGGGTCAGTCCGGTGCGCTCGGCGTAGGCGAGGCGTTCCTTGACCTCGCGGACGGTACGCGGCCGATAGCCGGGGCCGCCGCAGCAGCCCTGGCGGAAGCGCAGACCCGCGCTCAGCACGGCGGAGAGCGCGCGCCAGCCTGCGGTGTCACGGCGACGCGGCACCGCGAGGGCCGAGCCCGCGTTCAGCAACACGCCGCCACATCGCGGGCAAAGGTCCGTACGGACCCTCGCGTAGTCCGGCGCCTTCTTGAAGGAGGCCCGGCAGGGCAGGCAGACGAATTGGTGACGGGCTGCGGGCATGGGGAGATGCTAGGACCCCGGCGCGGAACAGGCCGAATCATTTTCGACACGCAGGCCCTCGACTACCGGGTTACCCACTGGTTAAGGTGCGCCGACGAACGATCGGATGGGGGAGGGTGACGTGGCCGGGACGGACGACGCCGTCGACGACGACGCGCTGTATGTGCTGACCGCGGTCCTGCTGACGCCGGCCCAGTTCCCGAGCGTGCTCGGCGACGACTTCCCGGCCGCCTGCGCGGCGCTGGGCCTCGAGCCGTACGCCGAGGGGTACGGACTCGTGCTCGGCCAGGACGCCGAGGGCGCGCGGTGGACGGTCGTGGTCGACGATGTGTCGCTCGTCGCCGTCGCGATCGCGTCCTGGGACTGCGGGATGGAGTACGACCTGTCCCCCAGCGAGCGCACGGTGGTCGCCGCACTCCCGGGCTGGCCACTGGCCGTCGCGGTCGCGGCGCCCGGCGTGCCCGCGCCCCACGATCCGGCGCCCGAGGAGGGCGACCGGCCACCGTTGGCGCCGCCCGACACCGACGTGTGGGGGCCCGCGCAGCGCCGGCTGGGGGCCGACGAGATCGCGCTCCAGTGGGCGGAGTGGCGGCAGCAGCTCGACGACGAGGTGCTGGCGTCGTCGGACACGCCCGACGACGAACGGGAGCAGTCGCACGAAGGTGTACGGCGGGTGCTGAAGGAGGCCCACGGCTATGTGGCGTCGCCCCCGCCGACCGGGCGGGTCCGCTCCACCTTCGCACCCGGCGGGGCGCGGACGCTGCGCGCCGACGGTCCTGGCTGGTCCCTGGTCGCCAGGACCGACGACATCGCTTTCGTGCTGCTGGACGAGGAGCCGTGCGAGGTACTGCCGGTGGGCCGCGGACCGGAACTGCCGGCGCTGCTGGAGGCGCTGGACAAGATGGCCGTGCGCCCGGCCTGAGCCCCCGGCCGGCTGTGCCCCTTGGCGATTGCGATCCGGTGCTGATCAACGGGGCTGCCTTGACGGTGTCGGGAAGCTGCGAAGCGAGAAACGCGGGTGACCCCACCGCTTCCAGCGGCGGGGTCAGGCGCGCGTATGTCGAGTCCCCCGGCTACCGCCCTGGCACAGGCGTGGACCGAGGGCTCCGGATCAGCGGCCGATCTCCTTGCGGGAGACACGGCGCAGCCTGCGGCGCTGGCTGGGGTCCAGCATCAGATACGCCGCCGCGGGCACTCCGAGCACCACCAGCAGCGCCCACCAGAATCCGATCAGCGGCATCAGGAGCAGGCCGACGGCCACTCCCCCGATGACGAGCTTTGTTCGTGTCGACATCTTCGACGCCTCCTTCGCGGCCTTGGCCGCTCCTGGCATGAGAACGTGCACGCACGTCTCACGGTTCCACTATGCGTCCGCGCGCAGCGGTTCGCCGACCTTGTGCAGGTGGGTCAGCGCCTGCCGGTAGGAGTCGACGAGCCCCGTCTCGGTGTACACGACGGCGAGCGAGCGGCAGTGGGCTCGAACCAGCGGCTGGGCGAGCCTCAGGTGGGGACGCGGCATGCTCGGGAAGAGATGGTGCTCGATCTGATAGTTGAGGCCGCCCAGGAACCAGTCCGTGACCAGGCCGCCGCGGATGTTGCGGGAGGTGAGCACCTGCCGGCGCAGATGGCCCCAGCGCTCGCCGCTCTGCTCGTCGGGCACCTCCATGCCCTTGTGGTTCGGCGCGAAGGCCATGCCCAGGTGGAGGCCGAGCAGCATCTGGTGAACGAGCGCGAAGACGACGGCGTGGCCGAGCGGCATGGTGGTCAGCAGCAGGGTGACGTAGGCGCCGACATGGGCGAGCAGCAGCAGGCCCTCGAGGGCGCGCTCGCGCCTGGGCTGGCGGGCGCCCGCCTCCTTGGAGAAGACGGCCTGGAATCCGTAGACCTTGAGCGCGATGCCTTCGAGGGTGGTCAGCGGGAAGAACAGCCAGGCCTGGTGGCGGGTGAGCCAGCCGCGGATCCCGGCGCGGCCCTCGGCCTGCTTCTGCGTGAAGACCAGGACCTCGGCGGCGACGTCCGGGTCCTTGTCCGTGTGGTTGGGGTTGGCGTGGTGCCGGTTGTGCTTGTCGTTCCACCATTCCTGGCTCATGCCGAGGAGCACATTGGCGTGGATGAGCTGGATGACCCGGCTTCCCCGGCGGGCGCCGGTGATCTGGGCGTGTCCGGCGTCGTGGCCGAAGAAGGCGGTACGGGCGGACACCACTGCGAGCAGCGGCGCGAGCAGGAGCACCCACCAGGAGCCGCCGATCAGCGTCATGCCGGTGATCACGGCGGCGAGGCCGAGCAGGTTGACGGTGATGCCGCGTGTGTACCAGCCGGTGCGGCGCTCCAGGAGGCCCTGCTCCTTGACCTGCCGCAGGAGAGGCGCGAAGTCGCTCCCGGTGCTCCGCCGCGCTCCCTCGACAGGGGCAGGGGGCGCGAGGGTGGCGGTGGCCTGGGGCATGAGGGGACTCCGGTCTGTAGGCCGTGCGAAGATTTGCTTCTGCGTTGACCTCAGCAAACGTACGTTCCCGTGCCCCCTCGCGGCCATGACGCCAGCACCCGGTCTTCGGCGGAGGAAAGCCCATGGGCCAAGGGGGGTGCTGACTACACCCCCGTCCTGCACATCCCCGCCGGCTCGTCGTGAGATACGTCACGGCCTTGCCGCATCCGTCCGGCGTCCGGTGTGGAGTACCCTCGGCGGCTCGGTCCGCAGTAGTCAAATTTGAGGAATGCGTCATAGCTGTGCACATGCCCCCCGCGGCAACGCCCTCCCCGGTCGCCGAACTCACCCGCTGCTCCGCGGTCTTCGTGCCCGCCGACCCGTCCCGCACCGGACGCGTCGCCTTCTGGCGTCCCGATGGCAACGAGCCCCCGGCCGCGCCCGGACCACGCTCGCACCCCGTCGAGCCACTCACCGTGGTCGGCGACGACGCCCGCCCGCAGTCCGTACCAGCGCTGCTGCTGCCGGTACCGGACGCGCTGCCTGTCCTCACCAGGGCACGGGCCGGCGCGGACGCCTCCCCCGCGGCCGCCTTCTGGGGCGCGGCGGCCGTCCTCGCCCTTCAACTCGCCGCACGCGGGCTGCTGTTGCCGGGGCTGACCGCCGCCGATCACGACGCCTGGCGGGTCGGCCCGCTCACCCCACAGGACCTGGAGCGGGTGCGTACGCTCGCGGCATCGATGCCGCCGGCCGCGCACGCCGTGCCGCTGGACGAAGCGGCCGATCCCGTGCTGCTGCCCGAACCGGAGCGGCTGCTGCGGGCGTTCCTGGACGCGGTCGCGGACGGTCTGCCGCGCACCCCCGCCGCGCCGATCGCCGCCGGAAGCCCCGCCTTCGCTGCGCCCGAGCCGCAGCACCTCCCCGACCAGCGCGCCTGGGCTGCGGACGTTGCCGCTGGGCACGACGCGGGCGTACGGCTTTCCCTGCGCGTCGAACTGCCGGGGCTGGCAGAGGCCGAGGCGGACGGCGAAGGCACCGGCGAAGGCCCGGTCTTCCGTGCAGTCCTGCAGATGCACAGTGTCAGCGATCCGACCGTCGTCATGGACGCCGCCGACGTCTGGTCAGGACGTTCGGGGACGGCCTTCGGTCCGCGCGCCCGGATGGACGCCCTGCTGGCGCTGCACCGCGCCGCCCGCGCATGGACGCCGCTCACCCCGCTGCTCCACGCCGCCGTGCCGGACGCCGTCGAACTCGCCGACGAGGAGGTCACCGAGCTCCTCGGCGAGGCGGCCAGGGCACTGGCAACGACCGGCGTGCAGGTGCACTGGCCCAAGGAGATGGCGCGCAAACTCACCGCGCGTGCCGTGATCGGCCCACCCGGGGAAGCGGAGACGGGAGCGGAGCCCGAAGCGGAGACCAAGGGCCCGCGGAAGGACGATTCCGGGCTGCCCTCCTTCCTCTCCGCCGACGCTCTGCTGGCCTTCAACTGGAGGTTCGCGCTGGGCGATCAGCAGCTCACCCGCGCCGAGCTGGACCGCCTCGCCGAAGCCGGCAGGCCCATCGTGCGCCTGCGCGACCAGTGGGTGCTCATCGACCCCGAGGAGGCCAGGCGCGCCCGCGAGAGCCAGGACCGCAAGCTGACTCCGGTCGACGCGCTCGGCGCCGCGCTGACCGGCTCCACCGAGGTCGACGGCCGCCGCGTCGACGTAGCGGCATCCGGGTGGCTGGCGCGGCTGCGCGACCGGCTCGCCGACCCCGAGGGCGGACAGCAGGAGATCGGCCAGCCGGCCGCGCTCGCCGCGACGCTGCGCGACTACCAGCTGCGCGGCCTCAACTGGCTGAACCGGATGACCTCGTTCGGCCTCGGCGGCTGTCTCGCCGACGACATGGGCCTGGGCAAGACCATCACGCTCATCGCGCTCCATCTGCACCGGCAGACCGACGCGTCGGCTGCGGGCCCCACGCTCGTCGTCTGCCCGACGTCTCTGATGGGCAACTGGCAGCGCGAGATCGGGAGGTTCGCCCCGGGCACACCGGTACGGCGCTTCCATGGCGCCTCGCGAGATCTCGACGCGCTCGCGGACGGCGAGTTCGTACTTACGACGTACGGCACGATGCGCCTGGACGCCGCGGTCCTCGCCAAAGTGCCCTGGGGCATGGTCGTCGCCGACGAGGCGCAGCACGTCAAGAACCCGTACTCCGCCACCGCCAAGCAGCTGCGCACCATCGGCGCAAAGGCGCGCGTCGCGCTCAGCGGCACGCCCGTGGAGAACAACCTGTCCGAGCTGTGGGCGATCCTCGACTGGACCACACCCGGGCTGCTCGGCCGGCTCGGCACCTTCCGTACGCGCTATGCGCAGGCGGTCGAGGGCGGCAACGATCCCGCCGCCGCCCAGCGACTGGCGGCGCTGGTACGGCCGTTCCTGCTCCGTCGGCGCAAGTCCGACCCGGGCATCGCCCCCGAACTGCCGCCCAAGACCGAGACCGACCGAGCCGTGTCACTGACCAAGGAGCAGACAGGACTGTACGAAGCGGTGGTACGCGAGACCCTCGCCGCGATCTCGGAGTCCGGCGGCATGGAGCGGCGCGGCCTGGTGGTGAAGCTGCTCACCGCGCTCAAGCAGATCTGCAATCACCCGGCGCAGTACTTGAAGGAGCACAGCCTGAAGGAGCACAGCCTGAAGGAGGTGCGGCCCCGGATCGCCGGCCGCTCCGGGAAACTGGAGCTGCTGGACGAGCTGCTCGACACGATCCTGGCCGAGGAGGCGAGCGTGCTGGTCTTCACCCAGTACGTGCAGATGGCGCGGCTGCTGGAACAGCATCTGGCGGCGCGCGGGGTGCGTACCCAGTTCCTGCACGGCGGCACGCCGATCGCCGAGCGCGAGGCGATGGTGAACCGCTTCCAGGACGGTGAAGTGCCCGTCTTCCTGCTGTCGTTGAAGGCGGCGGGCACCGGGCTGAACCTCACCCGTGCCGAGCATGTCGTGCACTACGACCGCTGGTGGAACCCGGCGGTCGAGGCGCAGGCCACCGACCGCGCGTACCGCATCGGCCAGCACCGCCCCGTACAGGTCCACCGGCTGATCGCCGAGGGGACCATCGAGGACCGGATCGCGGACATGCTGGCGCGCAAACGGGAGCTGGCGGACGCGGTACTCGGCTCCGGCGAGGCCGCGCTGACGGAACTGACCGACGCCGAGCTGGCGGATCTGGTGGAGCTGCGAGGGAGCGGGCGATGAGCGGCGGGGACGAGATGGAGCGGACGTTCGGCGCGTTGCCGCCGGCGCGCGGACGTGGCTTCGCGCAAACATGGTGGGGCCAGGCCTGGCTCAAGGCGCTGGAGGACACGGCGCTCGACGGCGAGCAGCTGAAGCGGGGCCGCAGGCATGCGCGCGAGGGCGCGGTCGGTGCGGTGTCGGTGCGTCCCGGGCGGATCACCGCCGTCGTACGGGACCGGGACGGCACCGCGCAGCGCAGCGATGTGCTGCTGCAGGAGCTGACCGAGGCCGAGTGGGACCGATTCCTGGACATGGCGGTCGACCGTGCGGGGCACATCGCGGCGCTGCTGGACCGGGAGATGCCGCCGCACCTGGTGGAGGACGCGGCGGCTGCCGGGGTCGAACTCCTTCCGGGGATCGGCGACTTGGAGCCCGAGTGCGCGTGCGAGGCGTGGGACCACTGCCCGCACACGGCGGCCCTGTGCTACCAGGTGGCGCGGCTCCTGGACCAGGATCCGTTCGTGCTGCTGCTGATGCGCGGACGCGGGGAGCGCAGGCTGCTGGACGAGTTGCAGATACGGAGCGTGGCTCGGGCGACTGCCTCGGCGGCGCCGGAGCTCAAGAGTGAGCGGCCTGTGGGTGTGCGGGCCGACGAGGTGTTCGCGGCGCGGGACATCCTGCCGCCGCTGCCCGCTCCCCCATCGGTGCCCGACGAGCCCGGCCTGCCGCCCGCGCTGGACACCGAGACCGCTCCGGCGGCAGGTGTCGACCCCGCGGCGCTGGAGTTCCTGGCCGCGGACGCGGCGGCGCGGGCGCACCGGATGCTCACGGAGGCGCTCTCGCCCGGGCACGGGCTTCAGCCGCCTGAGCCCGAGTTGAACCGGGACCAGGATGCGGTACGGCTCGCGTCCGCGGCGCCCTCACCGGCGATCGCGGGGCGTCTGGCCGCGGGCACGGCGCGGCAGCGCGCCGAGCTGGAACTTGCCGTACGCGCCTGGCAGTTCGGCGGTGTGGCCGCGCTCTCGGCACTCGAGGAGGAGTGGACGCCGGAGCCCGAGGTCCTCGCGCGGGCGAGTACAGCGCTTGCGGAGGCATGGGAGGAGGCGGACCGGCCGCAGTTGCGGGCGGCGGGCCCGGCCCGCTGGACGGTGGTGGGCGCGGAGGCGCAGCTGCGCCTGGGGCGTGACGGTCGCTGGTGGCCGTACCGCAAGGAGCGGGGCCGCTGGGCGCCGGCCGGACCCGCGGACCACGATCCGGCGGCGGCGCTGGCGGGCGTCCTGGGCGAGACGGGCGAGACCGGCACGCCGCCCCGGACCGGCGCGCTCGGCGGTACCGGCGCGCTGGGCGGTACCGGCGCGCTCGGCGGTACCGGCGCGCTGGGCGGTACCGGCGCGCTCGGCGGTACCGGCGCGCTGGGCGAAGTCGGCTGAACATCCGTGCCGTGGCCGGTGCGCGGATGAATGCCCGGATGACATCCATGCTCGTCCCGGTACGGCGGTTCGTGGGCAGCACCCTCCCGGTCACGTAACCCTGTCCCGGCCATCGCAGTTGGAGCTGGTGCGGCGGGAGATCCACATGCCCCCGCCCCCCACCAGGAGAGGCCCCCATGGACCGTAGACAACTGATTCAGGGTGCCGCCGCCGCGGCCACCGCCGGCGTGCTGCTGCCCGCCGCCCGTGCGTATGCGTCCACCCGGGCGAACACCGACCGTCCGTCGGCGCACTGGGCGCCGGCCTCTGCCTCCAACTACACGGTCTCCAGCCGTCCTTCGGAGTATCCGGTGCAGTATGTGATCATCCATGTGACGCAGGTGACCTTCGCCGTCACGCTGGGGATCTTCCAGAACCCGGCGAAGAAGGTCTCCGCGCACTATGTGGTGCGCTCGTCGGACGGTGCTGTCGCGCAGTGCGTAGAGGAACGCAACGTCGCCTGGCACGCGGGCAATTGGGACTACAACACGCGCAGCGTCGGCATCGAGCACGAGGGCTGGGTGGACCAGCCGAAGTACTTCACGCACGCACTGTACGAGCAGTCCGCGGCGCTCACCGCCTCGGTCTGCGACCGGTACGGCATCCCCAAGGACCGGGCGCACATCATCGGCCACAATGAGGTGCCCGGCGCCACCCACACCGACCCGGGACCGCTGTGGGACTGGACACGCTATATCCGCCTGGTCAACTTCGCCTGACGCGGGGACGCTTGTCGCCATTCGCCGATGGGGTCACGATGGGCTCAGGAGGCCGAGGTGAGCGACGCATGGGTGGCCCTTGAGTCCGGCGCGGATCCGACGGAGCGGATCGCCGTGCTGCGCAGGGCGTACGACTCGTATCTGACCGCGGGACGGGTCGAACGGCCGGTCCGCTCCGTTGTGGCCGACTCCTGGCGGCGTTCGGCGCGCGCCCGTGTCAGCCCGGAGGGCACAGCGGGCGTCGAGCTGGACGCCGACGCGCTGGCGGCGTACCGCGGGAGTCATCCGCTGGCGCGGGTGATGCCGCTGGTGCGGGAGCTGATGGGTGTGTACGCCATGGACGGCGAGCATCTGGTCGCGGTGTGCGACGCGCACGGTCGGCTGCTGTGGGTCGAAGGGCCTGACGCCACGCGCCGGAAGGCGGACCGGATGAACTTCGTGCCGGGTGCCCGCTGGGCCGAGGCGGTCGCCGGTACGAACGCCCCGGGCACGGCGATCACCGTGGACCGGCCCGTGCAGGTCTTCGCCGCCGAGCACTTCCGGCGGCCGGTGCAGGCCTGGACGTGCGCGGCGGCCCCGATCCACGATCCGGCCACCGGGCGGCTGCTCGGCGCGGTGGACATCACCGGCGGGGACCGGCTGGCGCATCCGCACAGCCTCGCGTTCGTGGGGGCGGTGGCACGGGCCGCCGAGTCACAGCTGGCGCTGCTCGCCCCGCCGCCCGCCACCGGCCGGGTACAGCTGTCGGCGCTGGGGCGGGACGAGGCGCTGCTGGTGGCGGGCGGCCGCAAGGTGCGCCTGAGCCGCCGGCACAGCGAGATCCTCGTGGTGCTGGCTCACCGCCCCGAGGGCGTCGGCGGCGACGAGCTGCTGATGGAGCTGTACGAGGACGAGTCGGTCACCCCCGTGACGCTGCGGGCGGAGCTGTCCCGGCTGCGCGGGCTGCTGGGCCCTGAGCTGCTGCGCTCGCGCCCGTACCGGCTCGCGGTACCCGTCGACGCGGATTTCGACACGGTGGCGCGGCGGCTGGCGTCGGGGGCGGTGACCGGGGCGCTGAGCGCGTACGCCGGTCCACTGCTGCCCGCCTCGCAGGCGCCGGCGGTGGCGCGGCTGCGCCGCCGTCTCGAGGACCAGCTGCGGGCGGCGCTGATCGCGCGCGGCGATCCGGGGCTGCTGGCGGACTGGGCCTACAGCCCGTGGGGCGAGGACGACCTCCCGGTGTGGCGGGCGCTGGCCGCCGCACTCCCCGTACAGCAGCGTCCGTCCGCGCTCGCGCGCGTACACGAACTGGATGCCTCGCAGGGGTCGTGACCGCTGTCGCCCGGCGCACACCCGACCGCATTCGAACACATGGACGGAGATTTTCCCCACCTGATGACGGCTCCCGCACTGCGAAAGGGGCCCGATCTCCTTACTGTCAATGGGTGAGGCACTACGGGGCATGGCCCGGCCGGGCCCGTGTCGGGTGCCCGCTCATCCGAAGCCGGAGGAGTCCCCATGCCGGAGCTGTTCATCGGCGGTAAGTGGACCGCCGCGGTCGACGGGCATGTTCGTGAGATCCGCTGCCCTGCGGACGGCACCCTTGTCGCGACCGTAGACGAGGCGGGGCCGAAGGACGCCGTGGCGGCGATCGCCGCGGCCCGTGACGCCTTCGACCGCGGACCGTGGCCCGGCACCCCGGCCGCTGAACGCGGCCGGCTGCTGCTGCGCGTCGCCGACCTGCTGGAACGCGACAAGGACGCACTCGCTCGCGCCGAATCCCTGGACACCGGGAAGCGGCTGGTGGAGAGCGAGTACGACATGGACGACATCGCCAAGTGCTTCCGCTACTTCGGCAATCTGACAGCCTCTGGCGGCAGCGACCGGATCGTCGACACCGGCAATCCGGAGGCGGACAGCCGGGTGGTGCACGAGCCGGTCGGCGTATGCGCGCTGATCACTCCGTGGAACTATCCGCTGCTGCAGACCGCCTGGAAGGTCGCCCCGGCGCTCGGCGCGGGCAACACCTTCGTCCTCAAGCCCAGCGAGCTGACCCCGCACACCGCGATCATTCTGATGCGCCTGCTGGCCGAGGCGGGGCTGCCGGACGGGGTGGCCAATCTGGTGCTGGGTGCGGGTCCCATGGTCGGCGCGCCACTCACAGCGGACCCGCGGGTCGATCTGGTGTCGTTCACCGGCGGGCTCCTGACCGGGCGCCGCATCATGGCCGCCGCCGCGCCCACCGTGAAGAAGGTCGCCCTGGAGCTGGGCGGCAAGAACCCCAACATCGTCTTCGCCGACGCCGACTTCGACGCCGCGGTCGACTACGCGCTGATGGCGGTGTTCCTGCACTCCGGGCAGGTCTGCTCGGCCGGGGCGCGGCTGCTGGTCCAGGAAGAGCTGCACGACAGGTTCGTCGACGCGGTGGTGGCGCAGGCGCAGGAGATCCGGCTCGGCGGCCCGTTCGACCAGAACGCCCGCACGGGGCCGCTGATCTCCGCCGCCCATCGCGAAAAGGTCGAGGCCTATGTCGCGGCGGGCATCGCCGAGGGCGCGGTGCTGCGCTGCGGCGGCGCGCGGCCCGACGACCCGGCTCTGCAGGACGGCTTCTACTACCCGCCGACCGTGCTGGACGAGTGCACACCAGGCATGTCGGTGGTGACCGACGAGTCGTTCGGCCCGGTCCTCACCGTCGAGCGGTTCCGCGACGAGAGGGAGGCGGTCGCGCTCGCCAACGACACCGTCTACGGGCTGGCCGGGGCGGTCTGGTCGCAGGACGTCGGCCGGGCGCACCGGGTTGCCTCCCAGCTGCGCGCCGGAACCGTATGGATCAACGACTTCCATCCGTACGTCCCGCAGGCCGAGTGGGGCGGTATGAAACAGTCCGGCTTCGGCCGCGAACTGGGCCCCGCGGGTCTCGCGGAGTACCAGGAAGCCAAGCACATCTGGCGCAACCTCGCCCCCCGCCCCCAGAGGTGGTTCGCATGAGCATGGACGCCGGCCCAGGGCCGGACCCCACCGGACCCGCCGGCGCCGCCCGGACCCAGAGCCAGGACGACGACGATGCGCTCGGTGTACTCGGCTACCGTCCGGAACTGAAACGGACCCTCGGCAACTTCCACACCTTCGCCGCCGGGATCAGCTACATCTCGATCCTGACCGGCACCTTCCAGCTGTTCTACTTCGGCGTCAGCTTCGGCGGCCCGGCGTACTGGTGGTCCTGGCCGATGGTCTTCGCCGGCCAGCTGATGGTGGCGCTGTGCTTCTGCGAGCTCGCCGCCCGCTACCCGGTTGCCGGGTCCGTCTACAACTGGTCCAAAACCATGGGCGGCCCGCACATCGGCTGGCTCGGCGGCTGGATGATGATGACGGCCACCATGGTCACACTGTCGGCCGTGGCGCTCGCCTACCAGATCACGCTGCCGCAGATCGACGACTGGTTCCAGTTCGTGGGTGACGGGAGCGGCAAGACCGACGCGGCCGCCAACGCCGTTCTCCTCGGCACGGTGCTCATCCTCTTCTCCACCGTGGTCAACGCCTTCGGTGTCCAACTCATGGCGCGCATCAACTCGGCGGGTGTGTTCATCGAGTTGGTCGCCGCGGTCGCACTCATCGTCTTCCTGGCGGCACACATCACCCGCGGTCCCAGCAGCGTCCTGACCGAGACGTACGGGCTCGGCAGCGGCCAGACCCTCGGCTACTTCGGCGCGTTCCTGACGGCGTCGCTGGCCTCGGCGTATGTGATGTACGGCTTCGACACGGCGTCGTCGCTCGGCGAGGAGTCGCACGACCCGAGCCGCAACGCGCCCCGCGCCATCCTGCGGGCCCTGATCGCGTCCTTCATCATCGGCGGTCTGATCCTGCTCTTCGCCCTCATGGCGGTGCCGGATCTGTTCGCCAAGGAGCTGTCCACGGCCGGTCTGCAGTACGTGGTCCTGGAGACGCTCGGTTCGACGATCGGCGAGATCTTCCTGTGGTGCGTGGTCATCGCGATCACGGTCTGCGTACTGGCCGTGCACGCAGCCGGCATCCGGCTGATGTTCGCCATGGCCCGGGACAACAACCTGCCCGCGGGCTCGCTGCTCGCGCGGGTCAGCCCGCGCTTCAAGACGCCCGTGGTGCCCGCCGTAGTGATCGGCGTCGTGGGTGTCGTCATCCTCGTCATCAACATCAACCAGCCGCAGATCTTCTCGGTGATCACCAGCATCGCGATCATCATGATCTACGTGGCGTATCTCCTGGTCACCACGCCCATGCTGATCCAGCGGCTGCGCGGCAACTGGCAGCCCGCCGAGGGAAAGTTCTCGCTCGGCAGGTTCGGACTGCCCGTCAACATCATGGCCGTGCTGTGGGGCGCGGCCATGTCGATCAACCTTGCCTGGCCGCGCGCCGAGGTCTACAACGCGACCGGTCCCCAGCACTGGTATCTGCGCTGGGGCGCGTTCCTGTTCGTCGGCGCGGTCGCCCTCGGCGGCTTCGCCTACTACTGGTTCGTGCAGCGGCACCGCACCGGCGTACTCGCCGAGCACCGGGCCGTCGTCGAGGACGCGGCGCCGCCCGCCACCTCCTGACCTCCTCGATCCTGGAGATGCGATGTCCGCACAGAGCCCCGCCCACGAGTTCGACTATGTGGTGGTCGGCGGCGGCACGGCCGGCGCCGTCATCGCCGCGCGCCTGACCGAGAACGCGGACGTCAGCGTCTGCGTACTGGAGGCGGGGCCCTCGGACGTCGGTGACGACAGCATCCTCCGGCTCGACCGCTGGATGGCCCTGCTGGAGTCCGGCTACGACTGGGACTATCCGGTGGAACCGCAGGAGAACGGCAACAGCTTTCTGCGGCAGGCCCGGGCCAAGGTGCTCGGCGGCTGCTCGTCGCACAACTCCTGCATCGCCTTCTGGGCACTGGCCGAGGACCTCGACGAGTGGGGCGCGATGGGCTGTACGGGCTGGAGCGCCGAGGACTGTTTCCCTCTCTACCAGCGCCTGGAGAGCAATGACGCGCCCGGGGAGCACCATGGCCGCTCGGGCCCTGTCACCATCCGCACCGTACCGCCGAACGACGCGTGCGGCAGGGCACTGCTCGCCGCCTGCGAGGCGGTCGGCATCCCCACCACGCCGTTCAACAGCGGCACCACGGTGGTGCGCGGGGCGAACTGGTTCCAGATCAACGCCCGTCAGGACGGCACCCGTTCGTCCGCCTCTGTGTCCTATCTGCACCCCGTTCTCGGCAGGCGGCCGAACCTGGAAGTGCGCACCGAACTGCAGGCCAAGCGGCTGCTGTTCGGCGCAGACGGGCGCTGCACGGGTGTCGAGTACCTGGAGCCCGACACCATTCACAGCGGGTCGGTCTCGGCGCGCCGCGAGGTGATCGTCTCCTGCGGCGCCATCGACTCGCCCAAGCTGCTGATGCTGTCGGGCATCGGACCTGCCGGGCATCTGCGGGAGTGCGGTGTCGATGTGCGGGTCGACTCCCCCGGGGTCGGCTCCCGTCTCCAGGACCACCCGGAGGGCGTGATCATGTGGGAGGCGAAGCAGCCCATGGTCACCTCGTCCACGCAGTGGTGGGAGATCGGCATCTTCGCCGACACGGAACCGGGCCTGGACCGGCCCGACCTGATGTTCCACTACGGCTCGGTGCCGTTCGACATGAACACCTACCGGCGCGGCTATCCGACGTCCGACAACGCCTTCTGTCTCACCCCGAACGTCACCCGCGCCCGCTCGATGGGCACCGTGCGGCTGCGTACCCGTGACTTCCGGGACAAGCCGAAGGTCGACCCGCGCTACTTCACGCACGAGCACGACATGAGGGTGATGACGTACGGCCTGCGGCTCGCGCGCAAGATCGCCGCCCAGGCCCCGATGGCGGAGTGGGCCGGCAAGGAGCTCGCTCCCGGGCAGGCGCTTCAGTCCGACGAGGAGCTGTTCTCGTATATCCGCGAGACCCACAACACCGTCTACCACCCTGCGGGCACGGTTCGGATGGGCACGGCGGACGACGCGGACGCGCCGCTCGATCCGCAGCTGCGGGTCAAGGGCGTCAGCGGGCTGCGGGTGGCCGACGCATCCATCATGCCGATCCTGACGACGGCCAACCCGTGCATCACGACGATGATGATCGGCGAGAAGTGCGCAGACCTGATCAAGTCGGCCTGAGTGATGATCAATTGACCGGCCGTCGTGCTCGTGCAACACGGCGTGCCATACATCGTGCAACCTGGCTGCAACGTCCGGGCTCCTAGCCTCGCGGCGAGCGCCGTCCAAAGGCGGGCGGCACCCTCACCGGGAGGCCATGGAGATGACCCGATACGCAGCGCCGGGCAGCGACGGCGCACTCGTCTCGTACCAGTCCCGCTACGACCACTGGATCGGCGGCGAGTACGTACCACCGGCCCGCGGCCAGTACTTCGAGAACCCGAGCCCGGTCAACGGCCGCCCCTTCACCGAGATCGCCCGCGGCACCGCCGAGGACGTCGAGCGCGCCCTGGACGCGGCGCACGCGGCAGCGCCCGGCTGGGGCCGCACCTCGGCCGGCGACCGCGCCACGATCCTGCTGCGGATCGCCGACCGGATGGAGTCCCATCTGGAGGAGCTGGCGGTCGCCGAGAGCTGGGAGAACGGCAAGCCGGTCCGCGAGACGCTGGCCGCCGACATCCCGCTGGCCATCGACCACTTCCGCTACTTCGCGGGCGCCCTGCGCGCCCAGGAAGGCTCGCTCAGCGAGGTCGACGACGACACCATCGCGTACCACTTCCATGAGCCGCTCGGCGTCGTGGGCCAGATCATCCCCTGGAACTTCCCGATCCTGATGGCCACCTGGAAGCTGGCACCCGCACTGGCCGCGGGCAACGCGGTGGTACTCAAACCGGCCGAACAGACCCCGGCCTCCATCCACTTCTGGCTGAGCCTGGTCGCCGATCTGCTGCCGCCGGGAGTCGTCAACATCGTCAACGGCTTCGGCGTGGAGGCCGGCAAGCCGCTCGCGTCCAGCCCGCGCGTCGCGAAGATCGCGTTCACCGGGGAGACCACCACGGGGCGGCTGATCATGCAGTACGCCTCCGAGAACATCAAACCGGTCACCCTGGAACTCGGCGGCAAGTCCCCGAACATCTTCTTCGACGACGTCTCGGCCGCAGACGACGACCTGCGCGACAAGGCGCTCGAAGGCTTCACGATGTTCGCCCTCAACCAGGGCGAGGTGTGCACCTGCCCCTCACGCGCACTGATCCAGCGCGGCCACTACAGCGAGTTCCTGGAGGCGGGCATCGCCCGCACCGAACAGATCGTGCCCGGCCACCCCCTGGACACCGACACGATGATCGGCGCGCAGGCCTCCAACGACCAGCTCCAGAAGATCCTTTCGTATCTGGACATCGGCCAGCAGGAGGGCGCGAAGATCCTGACGGGCGGTCAGCGAATCGAGTACGACGGCGAACTGGCGGGGGGCTACTACGTCCAGCCCACGGTCTTCGAGGGCGACAACCGGATGCGGGTCTTCCAGGAGGAGATCTTCGGCCCGGTCGTCGCTGTCACGTCCTTCGCGGACTTCGACGACGCGATCAAGACGGCGAACGACACGCTGTACGGGCTCGGCGCGGGCGTGTGGACGCGGGACATCAACACGGCGTACCGGGCGGGGCGCGCCATCCAGGCGGGGCGGGTCTGGACGAACTGCTACCACGCGTATCCGGCGCATGCGGCGTTCGGCGGCTACAAGCAGTCCGGGATCGGCCGGGAGAACCACAAGATGATGCTGGAGCACTACCAGCAGACGAAGAACCTGCTGGTGTCGTACTCCCCGAAGAAGCTCGGCTTCTTCTAGGGCCACGAAGGAAGGCGCCTGACCTGGGCTTTTACCCGTCAGGCGCCTTCCGCGCGATCCACTCACGACGCAGCCCGGATTATGCGTCCTATCCCAGTTCCTTCCGCCTCTATCCCACTCCTGACCAGCGGTTCCGGACCAGTCGCGGACCAGATCCGGCACTCAGTCGGGGGGGCTGCGGCTTCGCCACGCCGGTCCCACTCCTGCATGGACTGCTCGATGAGCCGGTTCGCGTGCTCCTGGATGCCGGCAGGGAACTTGGCATAGTGGCGGAAGAGAACCTCGATGCTCTGCCCGGCACGGCGCGCGCACTCGGCCGGGTCCACGCCGGAGTGCAACCAGAACGAAATCCCGGCGTGCCTGAGGTCATAGGGCCGCTTTGCGAGGAGCGAGGCCCGCCCGACCGGAGTCAGGACATAGTCGCGCGCCCGCGCCCACGTCTTGCCGTAGGCGGCGGCCTCGACGTAACCGCCGGCTTCGTTGCGGAAGAGCCGGCCATCGGGGGCCACTCCGAATCGGTCGATGTGGCCTCGGAGCATCCGCACGAAGGCAGGGGGTATCGGCACGGGGCGTGTCGCCTTGGCGGCACGACGCTTCAGGGAGTGGATTTCGTGCACCTCGCCGCTGTCAGTCCACTCCTTACCTGACGCCACAACGCCACCTGTGAGGTTGGGCATGCCCCACCCCGTCTTCGGGAGGTGTGGCGGCGGAATCCCTAAGAATCTGGAAAGTGAACTCAACAAGCTCAACGTCACGATATTCAAAGCGGGAGTGAATGATCACGCCGAGATCGCTGCACAAAAGTACCGTGCAGACGCGAGCCGACAGACAGGCGACCTGGGCGGAAAGATCGTCAAAGTCGGAAATACCTACTCAACCAACAGGATATGCGGGCCACAGTGCGCTAAAGGGTTCACGAAGTTCATCGGTAACCCGTCTATAAAGCTCGCCGAGGACGATCGGGGAGTGATGAATGGGAAAATCATCAACGATGAGGCGATCAAGAATATCCGAGTAATGCAAGGACTCCGCGTCAATCAAGGGAAGGCGACCACGGTCATCTTCCGATGGCTCGGGGGCGGGTTGGGCGGTCGAGGGGGAAGCGGAATACGGCCGCGTTAGGCTGGGGCTCGTTCCAGTGAAGGTGTCCTAGTAGTTGCTAGAGTTCTTGGCTCCGGTCGACCCGAGAGGGCCGACCGGAGCCAAGAATTTAGCTGTCCCGTCGGGTCTGCCCCCAAGATCGTGAAGTTCCCCCCAATAGCGCCCAGTTCTCGCGTCACTACGGCCGCCGATCACGCAGAAAGGCAGACCGGTTCCGCTGCATCCCTAAATTCGTCCGCGTACGGCTTGCTATTCTTGCCCGCTAATTGGGCTGCTATCTCAGGGGCTCAATCACCCCAAGGCTCAACCTGTCAAGAGCTGAAGGGAGCTTCAAAGTGCGGCGTGCGCCTGCTTCCGATCATGTTCAGCAGACCTGCAGGACCCATTATTTTTCTGAATCGGTGACATCGGCTGGTACTTGACACCTGCGAGCGAGGTGGGACAGTATTGATGACATGACCGAGGACGAAATTGTAAACGCCCTGAGTGAAGCAGCGGCTGGATCGAATGAGGTTGAGTTCGCATCGCCGGAAGCAATTTCCGAGGCGGAGCAGGTGATCGGTTTTCCTCCGCCTCCTTTGCTGCGGCGGATATATATGGAAGTGGCGAATGGAGGATTCGGGCCGAAGAACGGTGGTGTTCTCGGGGTGCCGGGAGCCGAGCCAATCGATGACTGGGAGGATATTGTCGAAGCTTATCAAGCATTTGGATCCGACCCTGAAATTAACGTTCCTCCAGGTTTCGTGTGGTTGGTTGACTGGGGTTGCGCGATTTGGTCTATCATGGATTGCAGTGACGGAAATGGGCGCATGTGGGGATGGGATCCGAACGCTGGCCTCGATGGTGCACTTTTTCCGCAGAATATGAACCTAGCTGAATGGTTGACTGCATACCTGGACGGGAGTCTAGTCATTCCCGAGAGGCCGTCGGAATGACATTCTCGGCCTTTTTGTGGCCAGCGGGATCGCAGGGCCTCGGCAAAGTTGCGCGATGTCTGGTTTGTGGGTCTTCGGTGTCTTCCGTGGTGGCCCGCAAGGAGGTGCGATGACGACTTTGTCTGGCCCTGTCTCACATTCGGTGGTAACGCAGTGTGGGGCTATCCGAGGAGGATGCGGTGGCGGAGGAGGGTGAAGCCCGCTCTGCCGTACATCTGC
>NZ_JBVHDR010000014.1:0-180401 GCF_055563295.1 Streptomyces sp. NPDC002868
CCGAAAACACCACATCTACAAGCTCATTGACATCACGCACTCCATGTCAACGACGCCCCTTCACCCTGCGTTACCACCGAATGTGAGACAGGGCCGGATAGGTGACAGCCCCGCCGGGCGGGCCGGGCGGGGCTGTCGTACGCACGCGGTTGACGTCAGGCCGACGTCAGATGTGGCCGTCAGATGTGGGCCGCGCCCGCACCCTGATCGGCGTTCGCGCCGCGCTTGGTCAGCAGGGCGACGAACACCGCGACGGCCGCGACACCGGCGGCGACCAGGCAGGCCAGGCCCATGCCCGACATGAAGGTGTCGTGGGCGACGCCGACGATCTTCTCGGCGATGGCGGGCGGGGTCCCGGGCGCCACCGGCGGCACACCCACCTGAACGGCTTCCGACGCCTGGTCCAGCTGGGCGGGGGTGAGCGGCGGGAGCTTGGCATCGATCCAGTTGCCCGCGAGGTCGTTGTCGACCTTGGAGGCCATGACCGCGCCGAGCACCGCCGTACCGAGGCTGCCGCCGATCTGCATGGCGGCCTGCTGCAGACCGCCCGCAACGCCGGAGAACTCCATCGGGGCGTTGCCGACAATGACCTCGGTGGCGCCGACCATGACCGGAGCGAGGCCGAGGCCGAGCAGGGCGAACCAGACCGACATCGGCAGGCTGCCGGTGTCCGTGGACAGGGTCGACATGCCGAACATGGCGACCGCCGTGAGCACCATGCCGCCGGCCAGCGGGATGCGCGGGCCCGACTTGGTGATCAGCGCGCCCGCCAGCGGGGAGCCGACGATCATCATGCCGGTGAGCGGCAGCAGGTGCAGACCGCTGTCGACAGGGCTCATGCCGTGCACGTTCTGCAGATAGAAGGTGACGAAGAACAGGCCGCCCATGAAGGCGATGGCCATCAGCACCATCAGGACCGTGCCCGCCGCGAGCGGCACGGAGCGGAACAGCTTCAGCGGGATGAGCGGTTCCCTGACCTTCGTCTCCCAGAAGGCGAAGAGCGCGAAGCAGACGACGGATACGGCCATGAAGCCCCAGGTCCGGCCGTCGCCCCAGCCCCATGCCGGGGCCTTGATCAGCGCCCAGACCAGGCAGAACATGGCCCCCGACAGCAGCGCGATGCCGAGGATGTCGAAGGACTTCGGCGCGTTCTTCGCGCGGTGGTCCTTGAGGATCAGCGCGCCGAGCGCGACCGCGAGGATGCCGACCGGGACGTTGATGAAGAAGACCGACTGCCAGCTGACGTGCTGGACGAGCAGGCCGCCGAGGATCGGGCCGCCGGCGGTGGACGCGCCGATCACCATGCCCCAGATGCCGATCGCCATGTTCAGCTTCTCGGCGGGGAAGGTGGCGCGCAGCAGGCCGAGCGCGGCGGGCATCAGCAGCGCGCCGAACAGGCCCTGGAGCACACGGAAGGTGACCACCAGGGCGATGCTGTCGGACAGCCCGATGGCCCCCGACGCGGCAGCGAATCCGACGACACCGATGAGGAACGTCTGCCGGTGGCCGAAGCGGTCACCGAGCTTGCCGGCGGTGATCAGGGTCACGGCGAGGGCGAGGAAGTAGCCGTTGGTGATCCACTGGACGTCGGCGAACGTGGCACCGAGGTCCTTCTGGATCACCGGGTTGGCGATCGCGACGATGGTGCCGTCCAGCGCGACCATCATCACGCCGATGGCCACGGCGAAGAGCGTCAGCCAGGGGTGGCCGCGCAGCCCCTTGACCGGTGCCGGGGCGGCGTCCTGGGGATCCTTCTGCGCCTTTTCGACGGTGGTCTGACTAGTCATGTCCGGAGGCTAATGTCAGCCACTGACAGTTGACAAACCAATTCACAAGTCGGTAACTGTCACATAGCTCACAGGTAGGCTGAGCCGGCCGAAGTGTCGAGAAGAGGACCATGAAGTGACGGTCGAGCCGACAGGGCTGCGGGAGCGCAAGAAGCAGCGGACCCGTGACGCGCTGGTGCGCGCCGCGCTGGAGCTCTTCACGACCAAGGGGTACGAGCAGACGACCGTCGACGAGATCGCGGACGCGGTCGAGGTCTCCCAGCGCACGTTCTTCCGGTACTTCGCCAACAAGGAGGAGGCTGCGTTCGCCGTCCAGCAGCTCGCCGAGTCCCACTTCATCGCGGCGGTGCGCGAACGGCCCGCGCAGGAGGGGCCGTTCGAGGCACTGCGGAACGCGGTGCTGGGGGCGTGGGACACGATCGGCGAGGCGATCGAGGCGATCATCCCCCTCGATCTGCATATGCGCAGCTACCAGCTGATCGAGTCGACGCCCGTGCTGCTCGCCGTCCATCTGCGGCGCTCCACGGAGGTCGAGGAGGAGATCGCCCGCCTGATCGCGGACCGCGAGGGCCTGGACGTGAACGTGGACCCGAGGCCACGGGTCGCGGTGGCGGCGTTCAGCGGGGTGATGCGTGTGACGGGCCGGCTGTGGAGCCAGGGCGAGGACGCGAGCATGGAGGCGCTCAGGAGCCTGACGGAGACGTACCTGGACCACCTGGGCCCGGCGCTGGCGGAGAACTGGGGGGCGCGGGGCACCCGTTCGGGCAACACGTACCGGCCGCGGTCCGCGCCGGAGCGTACGCCTCGCGCGCACGGAATGTGACGAGCTTTCCCTCAATCCCCCCGGGAACACGTGATCTGTCTCACGGTCTTCGCGAGCGCCCTCACGCGTCTCCTAGGGTGTCCCGCAGTGACTTCCTTCGACTCCTCCCCCACCTTGACCGCTTGGCGCGCCCTCCTCGCCCTCGCGGTCGTGTTCATCATGCTGGCGACCACCGGCTGGACCGCCGTACGACATCAGGGCGGTCCCCGTAACGCTCTCGAGGCCGAACTGGCCGACTGGACCAAGGGCCGGATAGGAGCACGGGCGCTGCCCGGGGCCGACTCGGCGCCGCATCGGCTGGCCGCCTTCTTCGGCTCGCTCGGCAGTGCCCAGCGGGCGCGGCTCGCCGACCAGTACCCGCTCGTCGTCGGCAATCTCAACGGCGCGCCGGTCACCCTGCGCTACCGCGCCAACCGCAAGGCGCTCGCGCACTCGCTCGAGCTCGAGCGCAAGCGCGTGAACGACCCCAACCTCACCGCGGACGGCCAGCGCGAGGCCGTCCGTCGTATGCACCGCTTCCAGGCGCTGATGAGCGCCGACCGGCAGATCCTCGCCTTCGACCCGTCCGGGCCCGGCAAGGTCGCCGAGGTGCTCGGCGACCTCGACCGCGCCGAGCGCGTCTCGGTGATCGTCCCAGGCGTCGACACCAATCTGCTCACCTTCCAGAAGACGACCCGCAAGTACACCGCGCCGGTCGGCATGGCGCAGTCGCTGTACGCGGCCCAGCGGGCCGCATCCCCTCGTACGCGTACCGCCGTAATCGCCTGGGCCGACTACACCGCGCCCGTCGGCGTCGGCATGGACTCGGCCATCGGCCGCCTCGCCGCGAGCGGCGCGATCCGGCTGACCGCGCTTGCGAACGCACTGCCCGGCGACTCCAGGGTCGCGCTGTTCTGCCACAGTTACGGCTCCGTCGTCTGCGGGGTCGCTGCCCGCGAACTGCCCGCCCGGGTGGACGACATAGCGGTGGCCGGCAGCCCCGGCATGCGCGCCCAGAACGTCGCCGGACTGCACTCACACACCCGGGTCTGGGCGATGCGGGACAGCGACGACTGGATCCAGGGAGTACCGCATCTCGAAGTCGGCGGCCTCGGGCACGGCGAGGACCCGGTGACACCGGCGTTCGGCGCCCGGGTGCTGTCCGCGGCCGGCGCGGTCGGCCACGCAGGCTATTTCGAGCCGGGTACGGAGAGCGTCAGCAACTTCGCGGAGATAGGCGTCGGTTCGTACGGCAGCGTGAGCTGCGCGAGCGAAGATGACACATGCCGCAGTGGTATTTACGGCAACGAGGCGGCCTGACGCGCGTAGAGCGTCGCGGATCGGGCCTCGCACCGATGCAGACGCGCGGGCGCACGCCGCCTACGATGAGGCGTATGGGTGATGTGCTGGCCGGAATTCAAGCCACCTGGGAGTTCGAGACCGACTCCGTGCTCATCCGCTTCGAACGGGGGCTCCGCACGCCGAAGCTGTTCCAGACGCTTCGCGAACGCCGTATCCCCCACGAGGCGTTGGCGTCGGTGACACTCTCCCCGGGCAAGCGCGGCACGGTGGTGCTGCACGCTGTGCCCAGACCCGGCGCGGATCCGCTGATGGAGGCCGCGGCCGGGCAGCTGAAGGAGGGCTGCGACCCGTACCGTCTTGTGCTGCCCGCGGAGCGGGAGACGCTCGCCGAGTACTACGCCGACGAACTGCGGGGCCTGCTCCCCGCGGACGCGGACAAACCCGCCGAGCGGTACGCCGTGGCCGCGCCCGAGGCGCCGCTGGGCTTCAAGGCGTACGACGGAAAGGCCTCCTTCGACGGCTCGCACGTCGCATTCCGCTGGTCCTGGACGGGCGCGTCGTCCGCCAAGTGGAAGGCGGGCGACCAGAGTTACCCGGTCGGGGAGCTGAGCGGGGTCGAGTGGCGCTCGCCGGAGGCGTTCGACGGGTATCTGCGGCTGCTGCTGCGCGGCGACGAACCCGGCGACGAGGGGGCCAGGCCCGCGCAGGTGGACCAGGACCCGGCCGCGGTGCTGTTCGGGCTGAGGTACGGGCCGGTACACGAGTCGCTGCCGTTCGCGGCCGCGGTGCTCGAATCCGTACGGAATACCGGCTCGGCGCCTGTACCGGCGCTGCGGGCGGGCCGGAGAGACCCGGCAGATATCGCGGAGCGGATACGGCACCTCGGGGAGCTGCACCAGGCGGGTCTGGTGACGGACGAGGAGTTCAGCACGAAGAAGGCGGAGCTGCTCGCGCAGCTGTGAGGGCCACCGGGGGCGGGCCGGCGGGGCGTTGCCCGCCTTCGCGGGGCCCGTCCCCGGTGTCACCAGCCTTCATCGCGCCCGGCCCGCCCTCGATGTCACCGCCTTCTTCGCGCCCGGCCCGCCCCCGGTGTCACCGCCTTCTTCGCGCCCGGCCCGCCCCCGGCGTACGGGCTACTCGCGGGCCGCCGAGGTCGACGACATGTCCGGGTACCTGTCCCCCGCCACCAGCCCGGCGATCGGCTCCAGCACCGCCAGCTCGTCGGCGGTCAGCGTCAGCCGGGTCGCGCCGATGTTCTCGAGGAGCCGGCTGGTCTTGCGGGTGCCGGGGATCGGGGCCACGGCGAGCGAGTGCGCATCCGCCCGCTGGTGCACCCAGGCGAGGGCGACCTGCGCGGCCGTCGCCCCGTGCGCCGCCGCGATCTTGTGGACCGGTTCCAGCAGCGCCGCGTTCGTCTTGGCGTTGTCGCCGGTGAAGCGCGGCTGGTACTGCCGGAAGTCGTCCTGAGACAGGTCCTTGCCGGCGTCCGTGAACGCGCCGGTCAGAAAGCCCCGGCCGAGCGGCGAGTACGGCACGAAGGCGACACCGAGCTCCGCCGCCGCGCCCACCGCGCTGCGTTCCACGTCCCGGCTGAACAGCGACCACTCCGACTGCAGCGCGGCGATGGGGTGCACGGCGTGCGCCTCGCGCAGTTCCGCGCCGGTGACCTCGCTCAGCCCGAGGTGCCTGACCTTGCCCTGCTCGACCAGTTCGGCCATCGCGCCGACGGACTCGGCGAACGGCACGACCGGGTCGCGTCGATGCATGTAGTAGACGTCGATGACGTCGGTCTTCAGGCGCCGCAGGCTGTCCTCGACGGCCTGCCGGATGTACGCGCCGTCGTTGCGGACACCCCGGTAGTGCGGGTCGTCGGTCCGCTCTATGGCGAACTTCGTCGCCAGCGTGATCTCGTCGCGGTGCGCTCCGACGAACGGCGCGAGGAACTCCTCGTTCGCCCCGCGTCCGTACACGTCCGCGGTGTCGAAGAGCGTGACGCCCGCCTCCAGCGCCGCCTCCAAGGTGTCCCGGGCGGCAGCCAGGTCGGTCTCTCCGTAGAACTCGCTCATTCCCATGCAGCCAAGGCCCTGCACGCCGACCAGGGGTCCGCCGCTCCCGAGCCGCACCTGTGCGATCTTGCTGTTGCTCATCAGATTCAGAGCCTCTCCGACGCCCGCCGGGCGTCCGCGTAAAAGCCGATCTTGTGGTCCAGCACGGCGAGCGTGTCCTGGAGCTCCGCGATACGCGACCGGACGTCGCGCCGCGTCTGCTCCAGCAGCTCCTGCCGTGCCTCGAAGGTGTGCTCGCCCTCCCGCACCAGCTCGGCGTAGCGGACCATGTCCGCGACCGGCATCCCGGTCAGCCGCAGCTTGCCGACAAAGGCGAGCCAGTCCAGGTCGCGGTTGGTGAAGCGCCGCTGTCCGGTGTGCGACCTGTCGACGTGCGGCATCAGCCCGATCCGCTCGTACCAGCGCAGGGTGTGCGCGGTGAGGCCGGTGAAGGCGACGACCTCGCTGATCGTGTAGCGGTCCTGCCCCTCGGGCCGGGGATGCGCACGGGGCGCAGAGGCGCAGATGTCCGTCCGGTCCGGCTTGGTCTCGATCAGCGTCATGCCTTCAACGCTAGATCCCTGGAGTGCACTCCAAGCAAGCAGAAACCGATGGCAGTTTTCGTGCGCCCCCGATTAGCCTCCGGTCGCATGAGCCTCGCCCGCCGCGCCACCCCACAGGACGCCGAAGAGCTGGTCCGCCTCCGCAAGGTCATGCAGGACTCGCATCTCGGGCCGAATCCCGACGTCAGCTGGCAGCCCGCCGCCGTCGACACCCTGCGCAAGAAGCTCGCCGACCCGGCCGGTGACCTGACGGCGTTCGTCGTCGAGCGCCCCTGCGGCCTGGCGGCGTGCGCGGTCGGCACGATCGAATACCGGCTCGGCGGTCCGGGCAATCCGCACGGCATGTCCGGCTATGTGTTCAGCGTGGCCACCGACCCGGACCTGCGGCGCCGCGGCTACTCCCGCGCCTGCATGGAGGAGCTGCTGGCCTGGTTCCGCGAGCGCGGCGTACGCAAGATCGACCTGCGCGCCTCCTCCGACGGGGAGCCGCTGTACGCGTCGCTCGGCTTCGTCCGCACCCCCGATCCCGCGATGAGACTGACCCTTTAGGCTCGTACACATGCAGAGCCTGGCGATGATCGAGAACTGGCCGGTACCGACCGCGGCGGCCGCCGTCGTACGAGCGGACGGCACGGTCGCCGGTTCGTACGGCCCCACCTCGCACCGCTTCCCGCTCGCCTCCGTCACCAAGCCGCTCGCGGCCTACGCGGCCCTCGTGGCGTACGAGGAGGGGGCGGTCGAACTCGACGAACCGGCGGGCCCCGAGGGCTCGACGGTCCGTCATCTGCTCGCCCACACCTCGGGCCTGGCCTTCGACGAGCACCGCGTGACGGCCCCGCCCGGCACCCGTCGGCTGTACTCCAACGCGGGTTTCGAGGTGCTCGCCGACCACATCGCCAAGGCGACGGAGATCCCGTTCGCGGAGTATCTGCACCAGGCGGTGCTCGAGCCGCTGGGGATGACGGCGACCACCCTGGACGGCTCGCCGGCGAAGGACGGCGTCTCGACGGTCGACGACCTGGTGCGCTTCGCCGCGGAGGTGCAGGCACCGCGTCTCCTTGACGCCCGCACGGTGCTGGAGGCGATGACGGTCGTGCACCCCGGCCTGTCCGGGATCCTCCCCGGCTACGGGCACCAGAAGCCCAACGACTGGGGACTCGGCTTCGAGATCCGGGACGCCAAGTCCCCGCACTGGACGGGCAGTTCGTCCTCACCGCGCACCTTCGGGCACTTCGGCCAGTCGGGCACGTTCCTGTGGATCGACCCGGACGCGCGGGCCGCGTGCGTGGCGCTCACAGACCGGGCGTTCGGACCGTGGTCGGTCGAGGCCTGGCCGCCGTTCACCGATGCGGTGCTCGCCGAGCTGCGCCGAGGGTGAACCGGGGCTCCGCCCCGGACCCTCCCCCTACGCCCTGCGGGCGTGGGGGACCCCCACGCCTCAAACGCCGGCGGGGCTCGCCTCGTTCAGCTCCCAGAGCAGGACCTCGGCAGCCTCCGCCGCAGCCAGCACCAAACCGTCCGCGTCCGTGATACGCGCCGCGTCACCCGGCCCCAACTCCGTGTCCCCCAGCCGCACTTCGCCCCGCACCACATGGACGTACACAGCCGCCGCGTCCGGGACCGCCGTGCGTTCGCCCGGGGCGAGGCGGCGGACATGGAGCATCGCGCCCGCCTCCGGCAGCGCGTACGGCGTCGAGTCCGCGATGCCGTGCACGATCTCATACGAAGCGTCGCCGCCCGGTGACAGTGGCGCGAGCCACATCTGTACGAAGACCAGCGGGGCGTCCCCGTCGTTGCGCTCCACATGCCGCACCCCGCCCGCCGAGCTGAGCCGCTGGACGTCCCCGGGCCCGACCACCGTCGCGTGGCCCGCCGAGTCGCGGTGGGTGAGCTCGCCCTCGACGACCCAGGTGACGATCTCGGTGTGGCTGTGCGGATGCTCGTCGAAGCCCGCGCCCGGCTCGAGACGTTCCTCGTTGCAGGCGAGGATCGCGCCGAAGCGGAGGTTGTCGGGGTCGTAATGGCGCCCGAAGGAGAAGGCGTGCAGGGACTCGATGCCCGAGGCGGGGTCGCCGCCGCGGAAGCGGTCGGCGGAGCGCCGTACGTCAATCACGGGTCCACCGTAGACCCGCGCGGCGTCTGCCAGGGAGCGAAGAAGCAGGCCCCGCCACTCCGTGCACCCGTCCCGATAAGGCAGTCTTGTCCCGTGCCCGAACCTGCAGCGAACGTCCCCCACCCACATCCCGCGACCCTGCGCCGCCTGGAGCAGTCCTCCGGCCGGCTTGCCGCGAACGCCATCGCACGCATGGACGAGACGCTGCCGTGGTACCGGGCGATGCCCCCGGAGAACCGGTCGTGGATCGGTCTGGTCGCCCAGGCCGGCATCGCCGCGTTCACCGAGTGGTTCCGGCATCCGGAGACCCCGCAGGCAATCTCGACCGATGTCTTCGGTACGGCGCCGCGCGAGCTGACCCGGGCGATCACCCTGCGCCAGACCGTCGAGATGGTGCGCACCACCATCGAGGTCATGGAGTCGGCGATCGAGGAAGTTGCCGCCCCCGGCGACGAGTCCGTGCTGCGCGAGGCCCTCCTCGTCTACGCGCGCGAGATCGCCTTCGCGACCGCACAGGTGTACGCGCAGGCTGCCGAGGCACGCGGCGCCTGGGACGCCCGCCTGGAATCGCTTGTCGTGAACGCCGTACTGTCCGGCGAGGCCGACGAGGGCGCGGTCTCCCGCGCCGCCGCGCTCGGCTGGAACTCGCCGGAGCATGTCTGCGTCATCCTCGGCACCGCGCCCGACGGGGACAGCGAGCTGACCGTCGAGGCGATCCGCCGGGCCGCCCGGCACGCCAAGCTGCAGGTCCTCACCGGAGTCCTCGGCGACCGGCTCGTCGTCATCGCGGGCGGCAGCGACAACCCGCTGCACGTCGCCAAGGGGCTGATCGGGCCTTATGCGGCCGGACCCGTGGTCGCGGGCCCCGTCGTCCCCGACCTGCTCGCCGCGACCAGGTCCGCGCAGGCCGCGGCCGCCGGGCTCAAGGCATGCTCGGCCTGGCAGGACGCGCCCCGCCCGGTCCTGGCGGACGATCTGCTGCCGGAGCGCGCGATCGCGTCAGACCCTGCCGCGCGTGAGCAATTGGTGGAGGAGATCTACAGACCGCTGGAAGAAGCGGGGTCTGCGCTACTGGAAACACTGAGCGTCTATCTGGAGCAGGCGAGCAGTCTCGAGGGCGCCGCCCGGATGCTCTTCGTCCACCCCAACACCGTGCGCTACCGGCTGCGACGTGTGACCGACGTCACCGGCTGGTCACCCTCCGATGTGCGCTCCGCGTTCACTCTGCGAATCGCGCTGATCCTGGGGCGTCTGGCCGACGGGGATTCGCAGTCCTAGACTTTTGTCGAAGACTAACAATTCCCCTGACGGTTCTTGGTCCCTGTCCCCACGGGCGGTTTGAGCCGTCCACAAGAGAGAGTGTGAGGGTGCTCGTACTCGTCGCTCCCGGCCAAGGCGCTCAGACGCCCGGCTTCCTTACTCCCTGGCTCGACCTTCCCGGCGCCGCCGACCGCATCGCGGCCTGGTCGGACGCCATCGGGCTCGACCTTGCCCACTACGGCACGAAGGCCGACGCGGACGAGATCCGCGACACCGCCGTGGCACAGCCGCTCCTGGTTGCCGCCGGCCTGCTGTCGGCCGACGCGCTGGGTGCTGTGCGGCCCGGCGCCGTCGCGGGCCACAGCGTCGGCGAGATCACCGCGGCCGTGTTCGCGAATGTCATCGAAGACGCCGCCGCACTCGGTTTCGTACGGACGCGCGGACTGGCGATGGCCGAGGCCGCGGCGGTCACCGAGACCGGCATGGCGGCCGTCCTCGGCGGCGACCCCGAGCAGGTCGTCGCCCATCTCGAAAAGCTCGGTCTGACCCCGGCGAATGTGAACGGCGCCGGTCAGATCGTCGCCGCCGGCACCGCCGAGCAACTCGCCGCGCTGGCCGAGGACAAGCCGGAGAAGGCGCGCGTGATCGCTCTGAAGGTGGCCGGTGCGTTCCACACGCACCACATGGCGCCCGCGATCGCGACCCTCCAGGAAGCCGCCGCGGACCTCACGGTCTCCGACCCGGTCCTGCCGTACGTCTCGAACAAGGACGGCCGCACGGTCTCCACCGGCGACGAGGTCATCGCCCGGCTGGTCGGCCAGGTCGCCAACCCGGTCCGCTGGGACCTGTGCATGGAGACCTTCAAGGAGCAGGGCGTCACCGGTCTGATCGAGGTCTGCCCCGGCGGCACGCTCACCGGCCTCGCCAAGCGCGCCCTGCCGGGCGTGCAGACACTCGCGCTCAAGACCCCCGACGACCTCGACGCGGCCCGCACGCTCGTCGCCGAGCACTCTTCCTGACAAGGAGCCGTAAGAGCATGTCGAAGATCAAGCCCAGCCAGGGCGCCCCGTACGCACGCATCATGGGTGTCGGCGGCTACCGCCCGACCCGGATCGTGCCCAACGAGGTGATCCTCGAGACCATCGACTCCTCCGACGAGTGGATCCGCTCCCGCTCGGGCATCGCCACCCGCCACTGGGCCTCCCCCGAGGAGACCGTGAGCGCGATGTCCGTCGAGGCGGCCGGCAAGGCGATCGCCGACGCCGGGATCAGCCCGCAGCAGATCGGCGGCGTGATCGTCTCCACCGTCTCGCACTTCAAGCAGACCCCGGCCATCGCCACCGAGATCGCGGACAAGATCGGCGCGATCAAGCCGGCCGCGTTCGACATCTCCGCGGGCTGCGCGGGCTTCGGCTACGGACTGACCCTCGCCAAGGGCATGGTCGTCGAGGGCTCCGCCGAGTACGTGCTCGTCATCGGCGTCGAGCGGCTGAGCGATCTGACCGACCTGGAGGACCGCGCGACGGCCTTCCTGTTCGGCGACGGCGCGGGCGCGGTCGTCGTGGGCCCCGCCAAGGAGCCGCAGATCGGCCCGACCGTGTGGGGTTCCGAGGGTGACAAGTCCGACACCATCAAGCAGACCGTGCCGTGGGACGACTACCGCGAGGGCAAGGTCGAGAAGTTTCCGGCGATCACGCAGGAGGGCCAGGCGGTCTTCCGCTGGGCCGTGTTCGAGATGGCGAAGGTCGCACAGCAGGCGCTGGACGCGGCCGGAATCAGCGCGGACGACCTGGACGTCTTCATTCCGCACCAGGCCAATATGCGGATCATCGATTCGATGGTGAAGACTCTGAAGCTGCCGGAGCACGTCACGGTCGCCCGTGACGTGGAGACTACCGGCAACACTTCGGCCGCCTCGATCCCGCTCGCGATGGAGCGGCTCTTGGCGACCGGACAGGCGAAGAGCGGTGACACCGCGCTCGTCATCGGCTTCGGGGCGGGTCTCGTCTACGCCGCGACGGTCGTTACCCTCCCCTAAGCAACCGGATCTTCCGGACGCCACACCCTCTGATACAAACCGAAGGAGCGCCACATGGCCGCCACTCAGGAAGAGATCGTCACCGGTCTCGCGGAGATCGTCAACGAGATCGCCGGCATCCCGGTCGAGGACGTCCAGCTGGACAAGTCCTTCACCGACGACCTGGACGTCGACTCGCTGTCCATGGTCGAGGTCGTCGTCGCCGCCGAAGAGCGCTTCGACGTCAAGATCCCGGACGACGACGTCAAGAACCTGAAGACCGTCGGCGACGCCGCGGACTACATCGCGAAGCACCAGGCCTGAGCCTGAATGCGTTTGTCGCCACCTGATGGTGGCGCCGTGACAATTCAGCACCCCCTACACGTGGAGAAAGAATTCCTGTGAGCTCGACCAATCGCACCGTGGTCGTCACCGGTATCGGCGCAACCACACCGTTGGGTGGCGACAGCGCATCGACCTGGGAGGGTCTGCTCGCCGGGCGTTCCGGAGTGAAGCCCCTCGACAGCGAGCGCTTCGCCGACCTCCCGGTCCGGATCGCCGCGCCCGCGGCGGTCGACCCGGGCGAGGTCCTGCCACGCCCGCTGGCCCGCAAGCTGGACCGCTCGGCGCAGTTCGCGCTGATCGCCGCGCGCGAGGCCTGGGCCGACGCCGGCTTCACCGCTCCCGCGGGCGAGGACGAGAAGGTCCTGCCCGAGCGTCTGGGCACGGTCATCGCCTCCGGCATCGGTGGCGTAACGACTCTGCTCGACCAGTACGACGTGCTCAAGGAGAAGGGCGTACGCCGCGTCTCCCCGCACACCGTTCCGATGCTGATGCCGAACGGACCGTCCGCCAACGTCGGCCTTGAGGTGAACGCCCAGGCGGGCGTGCACACTCCGGTCTCCGCGTGCGCGTCCGGCGCCGAGGCCATCGGTTACGCCGTCGAGATGATCCGCACCGGCCGTGCCGATGTGGTCGTCGCGGGCGGCACCGAGGCGGCGATCCACCCGCTGCCCGTCGCGGCGTTCGCCAACATGATGGCGATGTCCAAGAACAACGACGAGCCCGAGAAGGCTTCTCGCCCGTACGACAAGGCCCGTGACGGCTTTGTGCTCGGCGAGGGCGCGGGCGTCGTCATCCTCGAGTCGGCCGAGCACGCCGCGCGGCGCGGCGCGAAGGTCTACTGCGAGGTGCTGGGCCAGGGCCTGTCCGCGGACAGCCACCACATCGCGCAGCCAGAGCCGAGCGGCCGCGGCATCGCGTCAGCACTGCAGAACCTGCTCGACTCGACGGACCTCAAGCCGTCCGAAGTGGTGCACCTCAACGCGCACGCGACGTCCACCCCACAGGGCGACATCGCCGAGATCAAGGCCCTGCGCAAGGTCCTGGGCGACGAGCTCGACCATGTCGCGGTCTCCGCCACGAAGTCGATGACGGGCCATCTGCTGGGCGGCGCGGGCGGCATCGAGACGGTCGCGACGGTGCTTGCGCTGTACCACCGCACGGCCCCGCCGACCATCAACGTCGACGAGCTCGACGATGAGGTCGACGCGGACGTCGTGCGCGACGAGCCCCGCAAGCTCCCTCAGGGCACGATCGCGGCGATCAACAACTCGTTCGGCTTCGGCGGCCACAACGTGGTCCTGGCGTTCCGGACAGTCTGAGTCTCCGGCTGATCTCCGGCTGACTCCGGCTGAGCTTCTGTTCGTGCACGAAAGGGCCCCCACCGCTCGGTGGGGGCCCTTTCGCGTGTGTCCTCTCGCGTCCGTCAGACGACCTGGTGGAGCCAGCGGACCGGCGCGCCCTCCCCCGCGTACCGGAACGGCTCCAGTTCGTCGTCCCACGGCTTGCCCAGCAGCTTCGCGATCTCCGCCTCGAGGTCCGTCTCACCCTGCGCCGAGCGCGTCAGCGCGGCGCGCAGCCGGTCCTCCGGGATCAGGATGTCGCCGTGGATCCCGGTGACGGCGTGAAAGATGCCGAGGCCGGGCGTGGCGCTGTAGCGCTCGCCCTCCGCCGTGGGGCAGGGCTCGGCGGTCACCTCGAAGCGCAGCATCTGCCAGCCGCGCAGCGCCGAGGCGAGTTTGGAGGCCGTGCCCACCTCGCCCTGCCAGGAGAACTCGGCTCTCCAGGTGCCGGGCGACGCGGGCTGGCGGATCCAGTCGAGCTGGACCCGCACACCAAGAACACCCGCCACCGCCCATTCGACGTGCGGGCACAGCGCGCGCGGCGCGGAGTGAACGTACAGAACGCCACGTGTCGTCACCGGGACCTCCAGTGTGGGACGAGGATCGCCTTTCCCAGCGGCCTCAGTAAACAGCATCGGGAGTCAAACTCCACAAAAGGGACAGTATGTGACGTGATGTAATTTACCGGAGCCGATGGGCACGATGCCTCTGGGTCGACGGGAAAAAGCTACCGTGAGTAGGTGGCCAAGGGGTGACGTAATGTCGGTCCGGGAGCCCGTACGCACCAAGCTTTCACTCGGCAGGACGTCACGGACCGGTGATACGGAGGGGATCTGGGCATGCGGGAGACGAGCCGGAAGCGCCGTTCGCGCAGCGTGGCAGCAGCGCTGACGGCAGCGGTCCTGCTCGCGACCGGCGCCCTGGCCGGATGTGACTCCGCGTCGGATACGCGGGGCAACGGCTCCCCCGCCAAGCGGCGGCCGTCGCCCAGCCCCACCCCCGTCTGGGACCGCAGCCCCGACTCCATCGCCGCCGTAGGCGACTCCATCACCCGCGGCTTCGACGCCTGCGTGGTGCTCTCCGACTGCCCGGAGGTGTCCTGGGCGACCGGCACGGACGCCACGGTGCGCAGCCTGGCGCTGCGGCTGATCGGGCAGCCCGCGGTTACGGAGCGCAGTTGGAACTTCGCCCGCTCCGGGGCCGATGTGGCGGACCTGGCCGAGCAGATGACGCAGGCGGCGGCCCGGAAGCCCGAGCTGGTGACGGTGATGGTCGGCGCGAACGACGCCTGCGCGGACACGGCGGATCGGATGACTCCGGTCGAGGAGTTCCGGAGTTCCTTCGCGGCGGCCCTGCGGCAGTTACGGCGCAGTGCGCCGAAGGCTCAGGTGTACGTGTCGAGCGTGCCGGATCTCAAGCGGCTCTGGTCGACCGGGCGCGGCAATCCACTGGGCCGGCAGATCTGGAAGCTGGGCATCTGCGCCTCCATGCTGGGCAACGCGGAGGACGAGAGCGTGAAGGCGCAGCAGCGGCGGGACCGGGTGCATGAGCGGGTCGTGGCGTACAACGAGGTGCTCAAGGATGTCTGCGGGAAGGATCTGCGCTGCCGGTACGACGGCGGGGCGGTCTTCGACTACCGGTTCAAGGGCGAGCAGTTGAGCCGCTGGGACTGGTTCCACCCGAGCAAGAACGGGCAGGGGCGGCTCGCGGAGATCGCCTACCGCAACGTCACGGCGGCGAAGCCACCACGGTCGTGAACCGGGGCTTTGCCCCGGGCCCGGGACCCGCGTCCCGGGCTGCTTCGCCGGGTTGCCGCTGCCGCCGGGCGGTGACTGCTGGGGTCGGAGCGGCCGGAGCGGCGGGAGTGACGCGGTAGCCAGGGGCGCGGCACGGACGCGATACTTCCGCCACCCGACGGAAGGATTCCCGTGTCCCGAATACGCGTGCGCCTGGACGTAGTTGGCGTCGCCCTCCTCGTACTCGCCCTCACCGGCTCCCCCCTCGCCGCGGCCGATCCAGCGCCTGCGCCTGCTTCGCCGTTCACTGTCGAGGAGCAGCGGCTCGACAAGGCCGTGCCCCAGGAGATCCTGCGGCGCAGCGGATTCGACACCGTGGCGCCGCGGTTCGCGCAGGCGCTGGAGGGGACGCGGTCCTTCCGGCAGGCCGAGCGGGCTGTCGTACGGCAGGGCGCGCAGCTGTGGGACCGGGCGGTGGACCGGGCGCAGGGCCGCGGCCCGGCGCGGGGCGATCTGAGCCGGGACGACGACCGGCCGCTGTACTGGGCGCGGCTCGGGATGACCCGCGAACTGCGGCAGTGGCAGCCGGGGTTCGGCCTGACGGACACGGAACGGGCGCGGCTCCTCGACCGCCTCGAGCGCTCGTCGCGCGGCCAGGACTCGATGCACCTCCCCGCGGGGAAGGGCTTCAAGCGGATCGTGATGACGGGCTTCGACCCCTTCACGCTGGACCGCGACATACGAATAAGCAACCCGTCCGGGGCGACTGCGCTGGCGCTGGACGGCACCTGGATCCGCACGGCGGACGGGCCCGCCCGGATCGAGACGGCCGTCTTCCCTGTGCGCTGGCAGGACTTCGCGGACGGCACGGTGGAGCGGACGTTGCGCACGCAGCTGCCGAAGGCCGACCTGTTCACGACGGTGAGCCAGGGGCGGGTGGGCCGTATCGACATCGAGCGCTCCAACGGCGCGTGGCGGGGCGGGTTCGGGGACAACGAGAACGTCTCGCGCACGGAGACGGTGCCGGTGACCGATCCGGCGTCGCAGCCGCAGTGGACGACGACGACGCTTCCGTACAAGGCGATTGTGGCGGCGGAGACGGGGCGCTTCCCGGTGTACGACAACACGACGGTGACGGAGAT
This sequence comes from Streptomyces sp. NPDC002868, assembly GCF_055563295.1. Taxonomy (NCBI): domain Bacteria; kingdom Bacillati; phylum Actinomycetota; class Actinomycetes; order Kitasatosporales; family Streptomycetaceae; genus Streptomyces; species Streptomyces sp. NPDC002868. The sequence goes on from NZ_JBVHDR010000014.1 coordinate 16,453, forward strand.
CCCGCCGGGCGCCACGACACCGGTGGTCAGCCCCGGGGGCCCGACACCCGGCTCGACGGCGCGCGCGGGTGGCGGCGGCAACTACCTCTCGAACGAGATTGCGTACCGGGCGACACTGCTGCGGGACCGGTTGGGGCTGGAGATTCCGGGGGGCCATGTGCATACGCCGGTACTGGAGTTCGGGGTGGGGAACACGACGGAGATCACGGACCCGGAGTTCGTGCGGAACCGGGTGGACATCATTGGGCAGGTCCGGGCGATTATCCGCGTGGCGGCGGAGACGTCGGGCTGAGGGCGGGGGGCAGCCTGCGGCGGGGCTTGTCCCCGCCCACCCGCCCATTGATGCGGGGGCGGGCCCCACACCCCGGGCGCGGCAGCTTCGCGCCGCCGGAGACACGGCGGTCGCTTCCGCCGCCCGCGCCAACGGGCCGGGGGCCCGCGCCCTTGATGTGGGGGCGGTCCCACAACCGCGGAAGCGACACCGCCGAGCGGCAGGCTTGTCCCCTGACGTGGGGGCGGCCCCCGGGGCGGCAGCTTCACGCCGCGGGAGACACGGCCGTCGCTACCTGCCGCCCGCGCCAAGCGCGGCCGGTCGGTCCGCCCGCCCGCCCGCCCGCCGCAGACTTGCCCACTGACATGGGGGCGGCGCCCCGGGGCGGCAGCTTCGCGCCGCGCCGAGCGGGCCCCGGAGTGCGCGGCAGCTTCGCGACGCCCGGACACAGCCCGGGCGGGGTGAAGCAGGCTCAGCGGGCGAAGCCCAGAGTTACTCCCAGGCCCACCAGGACCGAGCCGATCGCGCGGTTCAGGGTCTTCTGCCAGCGCAGCATCGCCGTGCGCAAGCGGGAGTTGGAGAAGAACAGCGCCACCACGCCGAACCACGCCAGGTGGGCGAACGACATGAACAGGCCGTAGCCCGCCTGTTGCCACAGGTGGGTGTCCGGGCCCACCACCTGGGTGAACGTGGAGACCACGAAGAGCGTCGTCTTCGGGTTGAGCGCGTTCGTGAGGAAGCCGGTGCGCAGCGCGCCCAGGCGCGTCAGGCCCGGCTTGGACTCCAGGTCCACCGCCAGATCGGGGCGTGCCCTGAAGGTGCGTACGCCGATGTAGACCAGGTACGCCGCGCCGACCAGTTTGATCGCCGTGAACAACTCCGTCGACGACGCGATCAGCAGGCCGACGCCGAGCATCGTGTACGTGACATGGACCAGGACGCCCGCGGCCACACCCACCGCCCCGAGCAGCCCCGTCGTACGGCCGTACAGATAGCTGTTGCGCACGACCATCGCGAAGTCGGCGCCCGGGCTGATGACGGCGAGGACGGTGATGACGGCGACTGCGATCACTTCGGTCATGCGCCGATGCTGGCCAGCGCCGCCCCCGCGAGCAATCGATTACGGGCTTTCTCCCGGATGGTGAGACGGCGATGATGGGGCGCATGAAGACCGCAGCTGCGCAATTCGCGTCCGTGCCGGGCGATGTCGGCGCCAATGTCCACGCCATGCACGGCCTCATCCGCGCGGCGTCCGGCCAAGGCGCGGATCTGGTCGTTTTCGCCGAGCTGGCCGTGACGGGGTACGAGCTGGAGCTCATCGCCAAGGACCCGGCGCTCTGGGTCGCGGAGGACGATCCGCGGCTCGACCCCATACGCGAAGCCTGCCGCGCCGAGCGCATCGCCGCCGTGGTGAACTGCGCCGCCCGCACCGGCGGCGAGCGGCCCGCCATCGCCTCGCTCGTCGTCGGCCCGCGCGGTGAGCTCCTCACCCGCTACGACAAGCAGCATCTGCACGGCCCTGAGCTCGACATCTTCGAGGCGGGCACAGCCGACGGCCGGTTCACCCTCGACGGCGTCCGCTTCGCACTGGCGATCTGCTACGACAACCGTTTCCCGGAGCTCGCCGAGCGAGCGAAACAGGACAACTGCCAGGTGTACGTGGCCAGTTCGGCGCTCGACGTGGAGAACGACTCCTTCGAGGCGGTCTACCCGGTCCGGGCCAGGGACAACGGCCTGTACGTGGTTCTCGGCAACGCCGTGGGGCTCAGCGACGCCGGTGACTGCCGCGGCGGCAGCGCCGTCTGGGGCCCGGACGGCGCGATGATCGCCGACGCGGGCACCGCGGCCCCCGGCCTCGCGGTGGCAGAGCTTCCCCGCCAGTCCTAGTCCTTGTGGAGGGTGTACCGGGCCGGACTCGCCGGCTCGGCGTCCGCGTCCGGCGCCACCAGGTCCCGCACCATCAGCGTCGCACCGGCCACCGCCCCCGGCATCAGGAACACGGCCAGGAACGGCACGAGGAACGCCAGCGTCAGCGGCACGCCGAAGCCGAGGGTCAGCAACCGACGGCCCCGCAGCAGCCCGAGGCGGTCCTTGAGCTCGACGCCGCGCCGCTGGAGGGCGACCGCGGTGAGCTCCTCCGCGAGGAAGAAGCCCGAGACGCAGAAGCCTATGACAGGGATGACGGTCTGGCCGACGACCGGGATGAAGCCGAGGGCGAAGAGCAGTACGCCGTAGAGCACGACCCGCCCCAGGACCCGCAGCGAGTCGCGCGCGGAGATCCACAGCTCCCGCCAGAGCGGCAGGCCGGACTCGGGGACGTCGCCGCCCTCGGTCCGGTCGACCTGCTCGGACAGCGACTCGTAGAAGGGCTGGCCGACCAGCAGCGTCACCGCGGTGAAGGTGATCACCGCGAGGAACAGCCCGAAGCAGAAGACGAGCGCGGTCAGGAAGCCCCGGAACAGGCCCTGCCAGGGCGAGGACCAGTCGTCGGCGAAGGGTGTCGTCCAAGCGGCGAAGTCGTCGGCGCCGTAGCCGAGGCCGACCAGCGCGGCCGCGTACAGCACCAGGGTCACCAGCCCCGGGAGCAGCCCGAAGCCGAACCACTTGCCGTGCCCGCCGACCCAGCGCTGGCCCTTCATCAAGTAACCGAAGCCCACCCCAAGATCACGCATGGGTACAGCTTATCGGGGTGCCGGAGCCGGCGTGGGGCCGAGCCCGGCCGGACCGGGGCTGCGGCACGATCGGCCCGGCGGGTGGTGCGCGAAGGGCCGGAGCCGAACCGGGAGTTACGCCCAAGCAGCTCTTGTTGTCCGGCAGTTGACCCTGTAGACCCCTGCGTACCACTAATCGTTGTGCTGATCGATTCCGATCGATTCCGACACTCCGGAGGCATGTACGCATGGGCTTGCCCCGCCCCCTTCTCATCGCCACCGCCGCCCTCGCCGGGGCGGTGCTTCTTGCGCCCGCGCCCGCGACCGCCCTCCCCGGTCGCGACGGCCCACAGCCCCATCCCGTACGCGAAGGCGGCGGGCGCGACACCGCAGTCGCCAAGGCCCCCCTCTCGGCCGCCGCCAACGCGCTGCGCACCGCGGCCCCCGAGCTCGCGAAGAGCGGCGGCTATCCACGGCGTACCGTCCTGGATGCGCCGCCCGTGAACCCGGCCGACAAGTCGATCAAGCTGGGGCTCGCGCCGTACCACGCGCTCGCCCCGCGGCTGAACGCCCTGCAGAAGCTCGGCGACCGGGTCAGCGTCGAGGTGGCCGGGCACTCCGCAGGCGGGCACGAGCTGTATCTCGTCACCGTCACCGCGCCCGAGACCTCCCGGCAGGCGCGCGAGCAGGAGCGGATGCGGGAGCTGATCGAGAACTCCCCGGCCGCCGCCGCCAAGGACAAGCGCGTCAAGTCCGCCTACAAGACGCCGGTGTTCATCAACAACAACATCCACGGCAATGAGTGGGAGGGCACCGACGCCGCCCTGAAGCTCATCGAGGAGCTGGCGAAGGCGAAGGACGGCACGACTGCCGGCCTGCTGTCCAAGAACCGTATCTACCTCAATGTGACGGCCAACCCGGACGGCCGCATCGCCGGCACCCGCGCCAATGCCAACGGCTTCGACCTCAACCGGGACTTCATCACCGGATCCCAGCCCGAGGCGCGCGCCATCCGGCAGATCGCCATCGACAAGCAGCCGGCCCTCATGCTCGATCTGCACGGTTACGTCAACGGCACGCTGATCGAGCCGACGACTCCGCCGCACGGCGAGAACTACGAGTACGACCTCTTCCTCAAGAATTCGTACGCCAATGCGCTGGGCATGGAGAAGGCGGTGAACGGCCTCGGCTACACCCCCGCCAAGGATGGTGTGCAGCCCGCCGTCATCCCCTTCCGGGACGAGAAGGAGGGCTGGGACGACTGGCCGCCGATCTTCACCCCGCAGTACATGCCGTTCCAGGGCGCGATCGCCTCGCACACCATCGAGTTCCCGATGGCGGTCAACAACGAGGAGTACGACTCCCTGCCGGTCGCCGAGCTGCGCCGCCGGGCCGCGATCAACACGGCCGTCGCGGGCGCGGCGATGCGCGCGACGCTCGACTACACGCGTACGCACCGCACGTCGGTGATCGCCGACCAGATCGAGACCTTCCGGCGGGGCGCTGCCGGCGAGGCGCAGCGGCCGGTCTCGGAGGAGACCGTGCCGGGCGTGCCGGGCATCGGTCCCGAGGACGTGTACACCACGGCCTTCCCGCGCGCGTACGTCATTCCGGCGGGGCGCGGCCAGAGGTCGGCGACCGCGGCGGCCCGGCTGGTGGACCATCTGGTTGCCAACGACGTACGGGTGGAGCGGGCGGTGCTGCCGTTCAGGCTCGCGGGCCGCAGCTATCCGGCGGGGTCGTACGTCGTCGACATGCGCCAGCCCAAGCGCGGCATCGCCAATGTGATCCTGGCCGAGGGCCGGGACATCAGCGCGGACGTGTCCACGATGTACGACATCTCGGGCTGGAGCCTCGGGCTGCTGTGGGGCGCGACCGTGGACAGGGCTGCCAAGGGCAAGCTGCATGTGGTGGGCCGCCCGGTCCATGCTGCCGCGCCCACCGGCTATGTGGCCCCGTTCGGTGATCTGCGGCTGCGGCTCGACGACCCGAAGGAGCTCGCCGCCCTCAACTCCCTGCTCGTGCAGGGGGTGAAGGTGCGGCGCGCCGCGGACGGCTCGGCGATCGTGCCGGGTTCGGCCCGCGGTGTGGCGGGCGTGCTCGCCGGCCGTCTCGGGGTCGCCTTCTCGGCCACGAAGGAGAAGGGCACGGGCTCGCTGCACCGGACCAGGGTCGCCGCGGCCGTGACCCCCGGTGAGCTGTTCGCGCTGCGCGAGATGGGCTTCGAGGTACAGCCGGTGTCGACGGCCGCTCTCAACGCTGGCTTCGACTGGTCGAAGGCGGATGTGCTGATGGTCTCGGGCGGTCTGGAGTACGAGCGGCTGACCCCGGCCGCCCGCGGCGCGCTGGACGCCTTCCTCGCGGGCGACGGCGGTGTGGTGGCCCTCGGCTCAGACGGCGCGGCCTTCAACGCCGATGCGGGTCTGATCGCGGTCAAGCCGGTGGCGGGCAACGGCGACGCCAACGGCGTGGTCCGGGTGGCCAATGCGGCCGGCAGCCCGGTCACCGGCGGCGCGCCCGCGCACACCTTCGTGTACTCCCCGCTCTGGTTCACCGACCTCGGCCCGGGTGTGCGGGTGGAGCAGTCGTACGGCTCGGGGAACCCGCTCGTCGCGGGCCACTGGCGCACGACGGAGGACGGCAAGGGTGGCCCTAAGGACGCGGCCGGCCGGGCGTCGATCGTCAGCGGTACGAGCGCGAAGGGCACGCCGGTCGTGCTGTTCGGCACGGAGCCACTGTTCCGCGACCACCCGAAGGGCGTGTTCGCGCAGGTCGGCCGGGCGCTGATCACACGCTGAGTACGCAGCGAGGGCCGCACCCCGGACGGGGTGCGGCCCTCCTGTACGCAGCGCCGGTCAGACGGCGAGGTCGACCGTGATGTTGCCGCGGGTCGCCTTGGAGTACGGGCAGACCTGGTGGGCCTTCTCGAGCAGGTCCTTGGCGGTGGCGGCGTCCACGTTCGGGATGTTCGCGGAGATCTTGACGATGATCCCGAAGCCCTCGTCGTTCTTGCCTATGCCGACCTCGGCGGTGACCGTCGAGCCCGAAAGGTCTGCGTTCTCCCGGCGGGCGACGACACCCAGAGCACCCTGGAAGCAGGCGCTGTAACCGGCGGCGAAGAGCTGCTCCGGGTTGGTTCCCGCGCCGGAACCGCCCATCTCCTTCGGCGGGTTGACGACCAGGTCGAGCCGGCCGTCGTGGGTGACGACGCGGCCGTCACGGCCGTTCTCCGCGGTGGCGGCAGCGGTGTACAGGACGTCGGACTGCTGGATGGACATGAAGAAGTTTCCTGTCGCTGGTTCACCCCGGCTCGCGCCCACGACCGCGGTGGCTGAGGCCGAGCCTAGCTGGTCAGCGAAACGATCATCTTGCCGGTGTTCTCACCGCGCAGCAGACCGAGGAACGCGTCGTAGCCGTTCTCGATGCCCTCGACGACGGTCTCGTTGTACTTGAGCTCGCCGGAGGCGATCCAGCCCGCGACCTCACGGACGAACTCCGGCTGGAGCGCGGCGTGGTCGCCCACGAGCACGCCCTGCAGGCGCAGCCGCTTGCCGATGACCATGGCGAGGTTGCGCGGTCCTGGGGTCGGCTCGGTGTTGTTGTACTGGGCGATCATGCCGCAGATGGTCGCGCGGCCGTGCACGTTGAGCGAGGAGATCGCGGCCTCCAGGTGGTCCCCGCCGACGTTGTCGAAGTAGACGTCGATGCCGTCGGGGGCGGCGTCCTTCAGCTGCTGCGCGACCGGGCCGTTCTTGTAGTTGAAGGCCGCGTCGAAGCCGTACTCCTCGACCAGGAGCTTGACCTTCTCGTCCGAGCCCGCCGAGCCGATGACGCGGGAGGCGCCCTTGAGCTTGGCCATCTGGCCGACCTGGCTGCCCACCGCGCCGGCCGCGCCGGAGACGAAGACCGCGTCGCCCTCCTTGAAGGAGGCGACCTCGAAGAGCCCGGCGTAGGCGGTCAGACCGGTCATGCCCAGCACTCCGAGGTAGGCGGAGAGCGGGGCGAGCGAGGCGTCGACCTTGGTGGCGTGCTTCGCGGGCATCGCGGCGTACTCGCGCCAGCCGAGCCCGTGCAGGACGTGGTCACCGACGGCGAAGCCCTCGGCTCCCGAGGCGATGACCTCGCCGACAGCGCCGCCCTCCATGGGGTGGTCGAGCTTGAAGGGCGGGGTGTACGACTTCACGTCGTTCATCCGGCCGCGCATGTACGGGTCGACCGAGAAGTACAGATTGCGTACGAGGATGCGACCCTCGCCCGGCTCGGTCACCGGCGCTTCACGCAGAGCGAAGTCCTCCGCCTTGGGCCAGCCGTGCGGGCGGGCGACCAGGTGCCATTCACGACCGGACGCGGGGAGTGCGGACATGCTGCGTTCCTCCTAGAAAAGCTTCACTATGTGAAACAACCATGCTCATGGATATTTCATGTTGTCAAGTAACTGGGTATCCTGTTCGCCATGGCCACCCCACGAACAGACACCCTGACCGTCGAAGTCGTCGAGCTCATCGGCGCCGTTGTGGCCCGCTACCACGCGGAGTACGAGCAGGCCGCGGCCAAGCACTCACTCACCGGCGCGCAGGCGCGGGTACTGGGACTGCTGACCCTGGAGCCGATGCCCATGCGACGCGTCGCGCAGAAACTGAGGTGCGAGCCGTCGAACATCACCGGCATCGTGGACCGGCTGGCGAGCCGCGGACTGGTGGAGCGACGGCCTGATCCGAACGACCGCAGGGTGAAACTGGCCGCACCGACGAAGGACGGGGTCGACACCGCGCGGCGGCTGCGGGAATCACTGGACTTCGCGCGCGAGCCGCTGGCCGAGCTGTCGGACGAGGAGCGGAAGATGCTGCGGGACCTGCTCAAGCGGATGCTGGGCGAAGCGGCTCCGGCCGTGCCGTAGCCCTCGGTCACCCGACCGCTAGATGCACCAAAAGAGGAACTGGTTGCAGGTCTGGGTGGGCGTCGGGGTCGGCGTGGGGCCCGAGGACGGGGGGTCGGCCGGGGCCGATCTGCTCGGCCGCCCCGAGTTCGACGGCTCCGTACTGGCGGACGGCTGCACGACGGAGGGCGCGGCGGACGGCCTGCCGCCGCCCCGGCTCGTGGCAGTCGGCTTCCCGGTGCCGCCGCTGCCCGTGCCGCCGGTGCCGGTTCTCGTCGGGCGTGCGGAACTCGACGCCGAGACGGGCGACTCCGTCACCGGGTCGGGGCCCTCGGAGGTGACATCGACGTCTGTGGGCTCAGGAGGGGGCTCCGTCTCGACGTCCGGCTCTTCCTTGACGGCGGTGGCCGCGCCCTCGTCCCCCGGATTCTCCATGGCCAGCTCGGCGAGGCTCAGCGCACCCGCAGCGAGCACCAGGCCGAAGGTGCCGAGCAGCACCTTGCGGCCACGCCGCTTACGGGCCCGGCGCCCGGACGCGGCCCTGCGCCGGGAACTGTTCTGGCGATGGGCACGCCGATGGCCCGCCGGCTCGGACACCTCGTCCAGTTCGAGGACGTGCTCCGCCGCGGGCGCAATGGGGCTCTGATACCGGAGCTCCTCAACGGGTGTACCGCAGCCGGCACAGGCCAGAGCGCCGTTGAGGTGCCGACGGCACTGGTTGCAGTAATCCATGGCGCCCGCAGGCTATGCGGCGCGGAGGGACCAGTGGTGAATGAGCCTGTGAGGATTTTGTGTGGACCCCTCATCTTGGCTGCGAGTCAGCTTCTCGTCAGTGACGGCGCGTTCGTCCCGGGCAGCGGGGCAGGATGTCGGACATGACCCCTGCCGCACCGTTCGGGCCCCGCGAATTCCAGCTGGTACTGCTACGCCGGATGGCTGACCATCAACCCGGTCTCGTCGAGGACGCCCGCCACGAACTGGGCGCGTCCCTCGCCGAGATGCGCGAGGCCAACCGCCGCTGGCAGGCCATGGCCCGCTCGCCGAGGGGCCGCGGCGCGCTCGCCCGCTACCGCTCGGTGCTCGGGAAGCCGGAGCAGGTCGTACGTCGGCGGATCGGCGACCTCGAGTGCGACGCGCTGCTGTGGCCCGTAGCGCTCTGGCCCGATCTGCGCTTCGAGGTGCTGGCAGCGGACGGCGGGGCGGTGTGGAACGAATGGCTGGTCCGCGCCCCGGGGGCGGCGGGACCCGAGTTGCGTACGGCCGATGACCTGGTGCCGTGGTCGTGCACGGTGGACGAGGTGGCAAGAGCGTTTCCTCCGGCCAGACCGATGGAGGGCTCGGCGCCGACGCGATGGCAGCTGGCGTTCACCCTCCCCGACGGCGAGCAGGGCATCGCGGAGTTCTGCTGGGGACTGCTGCAGAGACGGCTGTAGCCGGGGCGCGACAGCCACCGATCGGCCGAACAAATCTGGCGGGTCGTCAGCTCCATACCCCCGACCGGCTCACCCAGCGCGCGAACTTCCCGTTGCGATCGCACGATGCCATCAAGTACCGCACTCGGGAGGATCCGCCGTGACCGTCAGCCTTGAGCAGTTGCGCCGTTGCCATGTCGCCGTCGACCTGGGAGCCGCGAGGACCAGGGTCTTCGTGAAGGGGGCCGGGCTCGTCGTCGACGAGCCGAGCGTCGCCGCCGTGAACACCCGCACCGGCGCGCTGATCGCCGTCGGCGCGCTCGCAGAGAAGATGACGGGCCGTACGCCCGACTACATCCGCGTCGCCCGTCCCATCGCCGGCGGCACCATCGTCGACATCGAGATGGCCCAGCGGATGCTCCGTCTCCTCCTCGGCGAGAAGCTGCGCCGCCAGCTGCGCCGCAAGCCGCGGCTGCGCGCCGCCGCCTGCACCCCGCACGACAGCGACCCGCTCGCCGAGCGCGCCGCCGTCGAGACCCTCGTCGGACTCGGCGCCCGCCGGGTCGAGCTCGTCGACACCCTGATCGCCGCGGCCGTCGGCTGCGGGCTGCCCGTGGAGCAGCCCACCGCGACCATGATCATGGTGTGCGGCGCGGCGACGACACAGGTCGCCGTGCTCTCGCTCGGCGCGATCGTCACGGCCGAGCGGATCCCGGTGGGCGGCAACGCCATCGACCACGCGGTGATCCAGCACCTGCGCCACCAGCACGAACTGATGCTGCCCAGCCAGTCCGTACGCCCCCTTCAGCTGGCGCTGAGCGGCAATGGCCTCAACACCCACGGCCCGGCGTCCACCGAGATCCACGGCCGGGACGTGGCGACCGGCCTCGCCCGCTCGGTGCGCGTCGACACCGCAGCCGTACGAGACGCCATCCACACCCCGCTCACCTCCGTGCTCGACGGCATCGGCAAGGTGCTGCGGGACTGCCCGCCGGACCTGGTCGCCGATCTCGCCGACCGCGGGATCATGATGGTCGGCGGGAGCGCGCTGCTGCCCGGCCTGGACCAGATGCTGCGCGACGCCACCGGAATGCCGGTGCACATCGCCGACCGGCCCGACATCTGCGCCGTACTGGGCCTCGGCGCGATGCTGGAGGGCAAGATCCAGCCGATGGTCCTCAATCCGCTCGCCGAAGCCAGCTGAGACAGCCGGTGGGCGGGGCGCGTAAATCAGTCGCGCCGGCCGTGGCCCGGGACCGACGCTGTGCGCCATGAGTATGTGGACGACGGCGATGGCGGGCGCGGCGGCGGGCCTGGGTGTGGCGATGCCCGTGGGGGCGATGGGCGTACTCCTCATCCAGGAGGGCATGCGCGACCGCCGCGGTGCAGTGGCCGCGGCGGCCGCGGTCGCCGTCGTCGACTTCGCGTACGCCGCCGTGGCAACCGCACTCGGGCCGCTCGTCGCCTCCGCGCTCTCCGGCGTCGAGGCCTGGGTCCGGCTGGTGTCGGCCACCGTGCTGGCGGTGATCGCGGTGCGCGGGCTGCTCGCCTCGCGGCACGCGGGGGACGCCTCCGAGAGCGAGATCGAGAGCGCGGGCGCCGGACCGGTGCGGACGTTCACCCGGTTCGCCGCGCTCACTCTCATCAACCCGACCACCGCCCTGTACTTCGCCGCCCTGACCACGGCTCAGGGCGCGGCCCTGAGCGGAGGCACAGCAGGCGCGGTGTTCGTCGGCGGTGTCTTCATCGCCTCGCTGGCGTGGCAACAACTGCTGGTCGCGGTCAGCGGTTTGGCGGGCACGCGGATCTCGGACACCGCTCGGGCGTGGACGTTCCGGATCGGATACGGGCTGGTCGCGGTGTACGCGGTCAAGGTGGCGCTCCCGCTGCCGTAGGGCGCCGGGACCACGGGCGTCCGGGGTGCGGGTTGCTTGTTCCCCCACCCCGCCCCTTCCCGGAACTGGGGCGATGCCCCAGACCCCTGGGGTGTGGGGGCTGAACGCGGCAGCCTCACGCCGCCACCACCAGCGGCGCGGCAGCAAACACCCCCTGCCCACGCGGCAGCGTCGCATCGCGCGGGTACAGCGGGGACGCAGCCCCGCCGTGCGGCAGCTTCACGCCGCGCCCTCCCGGCCGACGTGTACGGCACGCGGGGTGCGCAGGGCCTGCACCGGCACGGGGACGCGCAGGGGTCGTGTTCTGGACGTAAAGCGGCGCAACTCGAGCGAAGCGCGGTGAGGAAAGCAGGCCAGAATACGAGCCCCGGAGCGGCCCCCAAGCCCGCACCGGGCGGCCCCGGGCACGCCCAAGACCCGCACGCCGCGGCCCCGCGCACCCCGGACTCCCCAGACCCGCACCCCGCCGCCCCGCGCAAGCCGAACGCGCACCCCGGACGCCCCAGACCCGCGCCCCCCGCGGCCCCGCGCAAGCCGAACGCACCCCAGACCCGCACCCCGCGGCCCCGCGCACCCCGCTCGGCGCGCGGCGCCGCGTACTCGCGAATAGCGTGAAAGGGACGAAATTTCCTCGACCGGGAGGCTTGGTTCCCATGGCCGCGCAACCCGAAGGCACCCCCTGTTGGGCCGACGCGATGTTCCCCGATCTGGAAGCCGCCAAGAGTTTCTACAGCGAGCTGTTGGGCTGGACGTACGGCGAAGGCTTGGAAGAATTCGGCTACTACACACAGGCGTACTCCGACGGCAAGGCCGTGGCCGCCCTCTCCCCTCAGATGCCGGGCATGGAAAGCACCCCGGCCGCCTGGAACCTCTACTTCGCCACCCCGGACATCGCCGCGACGACCGCGAAGATCCGTGACAACGGCGGCGCACTGACGATGGAGCCGATGGAGGTAGGCGAGTTCGGCACCATGGTGACGGCCCAGGACCCCAGCGGCGCGTACTTCAGCGCCTGGCAGGCCGCCGGCCACGAGGGCTTCGAGAAGACGGGCGAGTCCGGCTCGTTCGCATGGGCGGAGGTCACCACCCGCGACGCCGCGAAGGCGGACGCCTTCTACCCGGCCGTCTTCCCCTTCGAGGTGCAGCGGATGGCAGACGAACACATCGACTTCTGTGTGTGGAACGTCAACGGCCGGCCGGTGGCGGGCCGGATGAAGATGACCGACGACTTCCCGCCCGACGTCCCGCCGTACATCAATGTGTACTTCGCGGTGCCGGACTGCGACGCCGCGGTGGCCACCGTCAACAAGCGTGGCGGGCAGGTGCACTTCGGCCCGATGGACAGCCCGTTCGGCCGTTTCGCGGCGGTCGCGGACCAGCAGGGCGCGGCGTTCTCCGTCATCGATCTGCAGACGACGCAGGGCGAGATGCCTGAGATGACCTGACGCGCTCGTCATCCCCGTCCGCGTGAACGGCCTCCCGCGGGCGGGGAAGTGACGGCACCGGACTCTGCAGGCCCCGGCCCGCGGCGTCGAGCAGCCGCCCCGGAGCCCCGGGCCGCGGCCCGGACGGGGCGATGTCCGTGCCGGACCCGGACCCGGACCCGCCATTGCTGACCCGGCGGACATTGGACTTGGGCACGTCCCCGTACGGAGACGTGCTCTCCGGATCAGGCACCGGATCCGGCACCGCACCCCCGCCCACCGGCCGCGGGGGTCTGCCGCCCGACGGGGAGGTGTTGACCTCCTCGGCGGGCGGATTTCCCGAATCGGCGGTCGGCCGGATCTTGGGCGAGCCGGCGGCAACGTTGTCAGTGGCCCAGCGCTGCGCCGGAGAGCCGTCACGGACCTTGACCACCACCGTCGCTCCGGCCTCCGCGACGGTGGGGACAACGGCAAGACCGTCGTTCCAGCGGGGAATCACATCACCCTGGATCGTCAGGTCGTAGCGGACGTCCGCGGCGTTGCCCGCCGACGGGTCCGCGCACGCGCCGAGGACGACCACGCCGTCCAGCTCATGGGAGTTGAGGCACAGTTCGGGGGCGGCGGCGCTGCGCAGCAGTCCGTCGTTCTCGTACACCCACTGCTGGGTCACGGAGCTGGAGCAGGGCGCCGTCGTCGCGTCGGCGCCGAGCTGCGCCCTGCGGTCGCGGATGTCGAGGCACAGGCCGGAGTCGGCGTTGCGCAGTCTGGTGTTGAGCGGGCCCGTGGGGAGTGCGGCAGAGGTGGTCGACGGCTGCGAGGGCTGCGGAGCGGGGCTGGAGGGCAGCTGGGATCCGGGGGCGGGGACCGCGCTGACGGAGCCGCTCGGGACAGCCGGTCCCGCATTACTGCCGTCGTCCGGCCAGATCTCGGTGACGACGGCCGCGACGATGAGCAGGCCGGTCACAATCCCGAGGCCGGTGATGACGGCCCCGCGTCCGCGCTGGGACAGCGACAGGGGGCGGCCGCGGAAGGTGACGCGGGGCAGGGAGCGAGGACGACCGCCCCGCGAGTGACGGCCGGCGCTGCGGACCGCGCTGCGGACCGCGCCCGCTCTGGCCGCCCGGGAGCGGGCGTTGTTACGGGCGGGCCGCGAGTCGAGGTAGGGCTGGGCGGCCGGGCCGAGTACGCCTTCGGCCAGCAGGAGGGCGAGCCTGCCGTCGACGTGGTTGAGCTGTTCGGCGCCGTGGCGGCAGTGCTGACACTTCGCCAGATGCGCCTGGATGTCGGGAATCAGTGGGCCGCCGCGGCGCAGGGATACGTCCAGCAGCCGGTTGAAGTGTCGGCATTCCTGGGACGGGGCGAGTTCCAGATGGGCCCGTAGGCAGCCCGCCCGCAGGATTTCACGCGCCTGTTCGAGCTGGGCCGCCGCGCCACGGGGATCAACGGCCAGCAATCCGGCCGGTACGGATATACCCTCGCCCTCGACCTCGACGTGCCAGAGCAGACATTGGGCGGGGCCCGGCATTGCCTGGAAAGCCCGCGCGATCAGCCCCCGATTCTCCGGGATGGTGAACATGTCGACAGGTACGGTGCGCCCGGTGTCCGGATTCTGGAGTTCGGGCAGCGCGGTGATGCGCTCGTCCGCCGCCCACGCCTTGCCGATTTGACGGGCAGTCACCAAAAGCAGCGGACGAAGTGCTGCGGCCGTCCGGGCCGGCCACAGATTTTCCAACACCTTGTGGGAGGCCGCGGTGGCGAGCATGGACGCCGCCCGGGCCGAAGGGGTGCAGATCGACGTGTAGTCGAACACCGGTTGCCAGTGCCTCGCCAGCAGCACTGCTACGGCACGGGCCTCGTCGTTCCTCCTGTCGGCCCGCAGTGTCGCCGCGAGACCTTCGTCGGAGTCCCCGGAGCTGAGACCGGTGCGGGGAGGAGGGACGGGACCCGGAGTACGGGGATTCTGCATAGACGTCTTTCCATCCAGGGCATTGCGGTGGGGGGTTGAACATGGTTCCGGTCCGGCCCGGGTTAACGGGCCGGACATTTCTGTCAGTTGAAAGGGTGCGCGCCTGCTTGGTCTATACCGCGGTGAAATTCGAACGGCTGAACAAAATCGGCCTGTTGAGACATGAGGAAGCTCACCCTTACACAACCCACAGGTGTGGAACAAGAGTTCCGGAACCGCGACCATTCCCGACGCTGTCGAGAAAAGGAAAGAACCGCTCGACTTTTGTTCAGAGTTGACTGGTTCTACCGTGGAGTAGCAGTGCGCGCCCTTCCCCCCGGCTCGGCCGCCACCGCTCTCACAGCGTCACAATGACGGCCTCGGTCGCCTTGACGCTGGTCCATACGGAAGTCCCGTCGGCGAGGCCCAGTTCGGCAGCCGCCTGCGGGGTGATCTCGGCGACGAGGTCGGGCGCCTGCGGTGAGCCGATCAGGATGCGCAGCCGGCTGCCGGTGGCGGTGATCTCCCGTACGGTGCCCGGCCACACATTGCGCGGGCTGCCGCCGGGCCTGTCACGGTGTACGGCGACCGCTTCCGGCGCGATGATCGCGAGGGCCTCGGTGCCGACGGGCAGCGGATCGGCGACGACGAGGAGCCCGCCGCCGGGGAGCGCGAGGCCGTCCGCCGTCGCGGTGCCGGGCCAGGCGTTGCGGCCGAGCATCCGGGCGACCCACGGGGAGCGTGGGTGGCGGGTGACCTCGGCGGGCGGCGCGTCCTGCAGGGCGCGGCCCCCGTCCAGTACGAGCACCCGGTCGGCGAGCGATACCGCTTCCACCGGGTCGTGGGTGACGATCAGGCAGACACCGCCGAAGCCGTCGAGGTGCGTGCGCAGGGTGTGGCGTACATGGGCGCGGGTGGTCTGGTCGAGTGCGGCGAGGGGTTCGTCGAGGAGCAGCAGCCGGGGGCGTGCCGCCAGCGCGCGGGCCAGCGCGACGCGCTGGGCCTGGCCGCCGGAGAGCTGGGCGGGCCTGCGGTGCGCGAGGTGGCCGACGCCGAGCCGGTCGAGCCAGCCCTGGGCGGTGCGGCGGGCCTCGGCGCGTGGGACGCCGTGGGCGCGCAGCCCGTACGCCGTGTTGCCGAGGGCGCTCAAGTGCGGGAAGAGCGCGCCGTTCTGGGGCACCCAGGCCACGCCGCGGCGGTGCGGGGGCAGGTCGGTCACATCGGCGTCACCGAGGCGGAGCGCGGCGTGGGCGCGTGGGGTCAGTGCGAGGAGGGCGCGCAGCAGGGTGGTCTTGCCCGCGCCGTTGGGGCCGACGACGGCGATGGTAGTGCCGGGTTCGGCGTCCAGGGTGAGCTCGTTGAAGCCGGTGACCTCGGCGTGCAGCGGCCAGCTCTCCTGCATTTCGGGGAGGTTGAAGTCCTTGACCGGCTCGGCGGGGGGCTGCTCGGCAGGAGGCGGCTCGGCAGGCGCTTCCTCCGGGCGCTGCCTGCCGGGTGCCTGGCCGGGGGCCCCGCCGGACCAGCGGCCGCGCAGCGCGATGAGCACCGCCATGGCGATGGCGAGCAGCAGCAGGGACAGGGAGGTTGCCGCTTCCGGCTGGTCCTGGAGCAGCAGGTACACCTGGAGGGGCAGGGTCTGCGTGGTGCCGGGCAGATTGCCCGCGAAGGTGATGGTCGCGCCGAACTCACCCAGGGCCCGTGCCCAGGTGAGAGCGGCTCCGGCGACGAGCCCGGGGGCCACCATGGGGAGGGTGACGGTGAAGAACACCCGTAGCGGCGAGGCTCCGAGAGAAGCCGCGGTCTCCTCGTAGCTCGGTCGCAGCCCCGCCAGGGCGCCTTCGAGACTGATGACGAGGAACGGCATCGCGACGAACGTCGCGGCGACGACGGCACCCGAGGTATGGAAGGGCAGGGTGATGCCGAAGGTGCCTTCCAGCCAGGGGCCGAGCAGTCCCCGACGGCCGAATCCGAGGAGGAGCGCGACGCCTCCGACAGTGGGCGGCAGCACCATCGGCAGCAGCACGAGGGAGCGTACGAGCGCCTTGCCGGGGAAGTCGACGCGGGCCAGCAGCCAGGCCAGCGGCACGCCGAGCAGCAGGGAGAGACCGAGCGCCCAGAACGAGACGAGCAGCGACAGCTGCAGTGCCTCGGTGACGCCCGGGCTGGTCAGATGCGTACCGAGATCGCCCCAGGAGGTGCGGACGAGGATGCCGATCAGCGGCATCAGCAGCAGCGCGATGGCGAGCAGCGCGGGCACGGCGAGCGTGACGGGGGTGCGGGTGCCGCGGCTGCGTAGGCGTCTCATCGGGGGTTCCTCGGGGACCTGGTTGGGGTCGAGTTACGGTCGTGGGCTGCCCGGCCCCCCGTACCGGGCAGCCCACTCACGGCTGTTACGGCTGCCGGCGGTCACGGCTGCTGGAAGCCCGCGTCCTGAAGGATCTTCTGCGCCTCGGGCGTGCTCAGCCACTTCACGAACGCGGCGGCGGCCCCCGTGTTCGTGGACGTCTTCAGGGTCGCCGCCGGGTAGGAGGCGACGGCGTTCTGACCGTCGGGGATCTCGACGGCCTCGACCTTGCCCTTCGCGCTCGCGGCGTCCGTCTTGTAGACGAGTCCGGCGTCGGCCTCGCCGAGCTCGACCTTGCTGAGGACGGCGCGGACGTTGGGCTCCTGGGAGACCGGCTTCACGACGATCTTCTGGGCGTCCAGGATCTTCTTGCTGTAGCGGCCGACCGGCACCTCGGGGGCGGCGAGCACGACCTTCAGCCTGGTGTCCGCGAGGTCCGCCAGCGAGCCGACCTTCTCCGGGTTGCCCTTGCCGGTCGCGATGACGAGCCGGTTCTTGGCGATGACCGTCGGGGCGCCGGTGTCGGACTTCAGCCCGTCCATGGTCTTGGTGTCGGCGGTGACCAGGGCGTCTGCGGGGGCGCCCTGCCTGACCTGGGCGGCCAGCTCCTGGGACCCGGCGAAGGAGAACTTCACCGTGGTGCCGGGGTGGGACTTCTCGTACGCGGCGCCCGCGGTCTTGAAGACATCGGTCAGCGAGGAGGCGGCCAGCACGGTCAGCTCAGCCTTCGGTGCGCCGGCGGCGGCCCCGGTGGCCTTCGCGCCGCTGTTCTTTTTGCTGTCGTCGCTGCCGCAGGCGGCCAGCGGCACGAGCAGTGCTGCGGTCAGGACGGCGGCGGCACGGCGCCGGGTAAAGGCGTACGACACGAGGACTCCTTGGTGAAGCGGTGGGAACAGGCCGCGTCGGGGACGGGCGACGCCGCTGCAAGGGATGAGCGCTAAGTGAGTGTTCCGGGGGGTCTCGGGAGCGGTTCTCAGACGCGGTCGATGTGCACGCTGGTCGACTTCACGCGGGCGGTGGCCTGCATGCCGACCTCCAGCCCCAGCTCCTCGACGGCCTCCCTGGTCAGCAGGGAGACCAGCCGGTGCGGGCCGGCCTGGATCTCGACCTGGGCGGCGACATCGCCGAGCTTGACCGCGGTGACGATGCCCGGGAAGGCGTTGCGGGCCGAGGTGTACGAGACGTCCTCATCGCCGGTCCCGCTCTGGGCGACCTCGATCGAGAAGGCCGCCAGGTCACGGCCGTCGATGAGGCGGCGCCCGCTTTCGTCGCGATGGGTCGCGACCTTGCCGGCGTCCGCCCAGCGACGCGCGGTGTCGGGGCTGACGCCCAGCAGACGCGCCGCCTGGCCGATTGTGTAGGACTGCATATGCGACAAGGTAGGCGGCATCAGCCAGCATTTACAAGCCATCGAGCACCGCTTCATAGCAAATGCTAGACCCCTTGGAGGAAGCCCCAAGCGCGCTGCCCGGCCGCTGCCCGGGCCCGTGGCTACGGTGACCCCATGAGCCTGAGCATCCGCAATCAGATCCCCGGCACGGTCGTCTCCGTCACGCCCGGCGAGGTGATGGCCGCCGTCAAGGTCCGCCTGGAGGGCGGCCAGGAGATCACCGCCGCGATCACGCTGGAGGCCGTCAAGGAACTGGGCCTCGCGCCCGGCTCCGCCGTACGCGCCCTGGTGAAGTCCACCGAGGTCTCGCTGGCCACCGGCGCGGTCGAGGGCCTGAGCATCCGCAACCAGATCCCCGGCACCGTCACCGACGTCGCCGCCGGCGGCGCGATGGCGAGCGTCAAGGTCGGCGTGGTGGGCGGCGAGCTGACCGCCGCGATCACGAAGGACGCGGTCGCCGACCTGGGCCTGGCCGCCGGGTCATCCGTAGTGGCACTGATCAAGTCGACCGAGATCTCCCTTGCCACGCCCTGATCGCGACCCAACTACCCCTGCTGCCCGGCCCGTGGAGCCCCGCGGGAATGCCAAGGCCGCATAGTAAAATTGGCTCTCATGTCGAAGCCTGATTACCTGCTTGTCGATGTCGCCGCCATGGTGGAATCGGAGCAAACCAATCAGATGTCTCTCACCGTGGTGGTCGACGGGGCTGTCATCACCGGACGACTGGCTCCCGAAGCCATGTGGAGGCAGCGCGTCGCCGAGGTCCTGAAAGATTCGGACCTACTTGGACCGTTCTCCACCATCTTCATGGCGGCCGGGGCCGGTCCCCGCAGCGAACAGGGTGAGCCGCCCACACACCTGCACTTCCATGTCGCGAGAATCCTTCAGGGAAGCCTCGGGATTCCCGAGACCGGGGGGATGTACCGCATTGCCATCAAGGATGTGAGCGCCTGGACGGTGGGGGACTTCAGTTACTCCGACCACTGAGAATTCGCTCTCAACGGCGCCACCGGCCGCGGACCCGTCCATGCGGCAGCATGGAGGCAGGGACAATCCCGGCGGCTGTGCAGCGTGACAGCCTGGAGTCGGCTGTGGCGGGCCGGCAAATGGGGAAGAGGTGCCGGATGGGTTCGGATGCGGACGACCATGACGGGCCGGCCACGGACTCCCATGAGCTGGACCGGGCGGTGCAGCAAGCCCTCGACCGGCTGACGCTGCTGACCAACGCCGCCGACGCACTGGCCAGCACCCTCGACCTGGACACGGGCCTGCGACGCCTGTGCCACACGCTGGTGCCGGGCCTGGCGGACTGGTGCGCGGTGGATCTGCTCGACGAGCACGGCCGCCTGCGCCGGCACGTGATCGAGCACCGTGAGTCCGACCTGGTGTCACCCGGCCTGTACGAAGGTGAACTGCCACCGGTGTCCGAGGATTCGGCCGCCTCACTGGCCCGTGCCCTGCGGGGGGCCGGGCCGCTGCTCGTCACGTCATTCTCCGCGCCCGAAGCTGCGGCCGATCCTCTGCATGCCAGGGAACTGGAACTCTTCGACCGCCTGGGAGCGGACACGGTGGTGATCGCGCCACTGCGCTCCCGCCGGCAGGTTCTGGGCGCGTTGACCCTGGCGCGCACGGAGAGTACTGGGGCACTGGACGAGGACACTCTTCCGCTGGCGGAGGACCTGGCGCATCGCGTCGCGCTCGCCGTCGACAACGGACGCCTGTACTCCGAGGTCCAGAACACAGGGGAGCGCATCCAGCGCTCCCTGCTGCCCGATCTGCCCACGCTCGGACTGCTCGAGTTGGCCGCCCGCTACCAGCCCGCTCTGGCCACCTCCCAGGTCGGCGGAGACTGGTACGACGCGTTCGTCCTGCCCGGCGGTGCCGCGGCCCTCATCATCGGAGACGTCGCAGGCCACGATCTGCAGGCCACCGTCACCATGAGCCACATGCGCAACATGTTGCGCGGCATCGCCTGCGACCGCAAAGAGCCGCCCGGCAAGATCCTTGGCCGCATGGACGCGGCCAACAGCATCCTCTACCCACACCAGACCCTGACCTGCATTTACGCGCTGGTCGAGAAACCGGCCGAGCATGAGCCATGGGCTCTTCAGTACGCCGCCGCCGGCCATCCCGCCCCGCTGTTGATCACAGCTGAAGGCGACACACGCTTCCTGACCGACGGCCGCAGCATGCTTCTGGGAGTGGATCCCACCCAACGACGCCCCGACGCGACCGAAGTCCTGCCGGCGAACGCCACGATCCTGTTCTACACCGACGGCCTCATCGAACGGCGCACTGAAGACCTCGACCGCGGCGCGGCCCGGCTGCGCCAGCACGCCGCCGCCCTCGCCCAAGAACCCCTGGGAGCCCTCTGCGACGAGCTCCTCACCGGCCTCGCTCAGGACAGCAGCGACGACGTCGCCCTCATCGCCGTTCGCACACCGGCATCCGACGACCGCGCCGCCACCGCCACCGCCACCGCCGACTGAGCTCAACAGCCGGCGGCGCCACTCGACCGCGTCCCCTCATTCGATGAGGGCGGCCTCGAAGGAACCCCCCAGGTATCGGTCCCGGCTGTCGCGACGCTGCAGCTTGCCGGTCGTCGTGAGCGGCAGCGTCCCCGGCTTGAGGAGGACGACATCGTGCACCTGGATGCGGTGTCCTGCATGGACGGCGCGCCTGATCTCCTGCTTGATCTCCTGCGCGGTCACCGGCTCGTCACTCCCGCCGCCGGCTGCCGACGTCGTCTCGGCGAGCACGATGAGCCGTTCATGTGCGCCGTCGTCGACCGACACCGCGCAAGCACCGAACTCGCGGACTGCCGGATGGCTGGCCTCAACAGTGGCTTCGATGTCCTGCGGGTAGTGGTTGGCACCGGCGATGATGATGACGTCCTTCGCCCGACCGGTGATGAACAGCTCCCCGCTGTGCAGAAATCCGAGGTCACCGGTACGGAGAAACCGCTCGCCCGGCTGGTCGGGAAGGGTCCCCATGAAGGTCTCGGCGCTCTCCTTGGGAGCGTTCAGGTAACCCGTTGCGACGCTCGGGCCGGACACGAAGATCTCGCCCACCTCGTCCTCATCGCAGGGCTTGCCGGTCTCCGGGTCGACGGCGACAGCCGTGCTCAACGGATGGATCGGGCCGCAGCCGACCAGCTCCCGACTGTCCAGTGCCGACGCGGCTGGGCGCACTTTTCCGGCGGCGAGCGCCTCGGAGTCCACGCGCAGGACTTCCGGGCCCTGGCCGACCGGCACGGCCGTGACCATCACTGTCGCCTCTGCGAGGCCGTACGCGGGGGACAGCGCCCCGCGCCGGAAGCCGGCCTCTGCGAATGCCGCGCAGAAGCGGTCGAGGGTATCGGCGCGGACGGGCTCACCTCCGACCAGAGCCATCTCCCAACGGCTGAGGTCGAGTTCCCGGCGCTGAGCGTCGGTCACCCGGCGGACACACAGGTCGTAGGCGAAGTTCGGCGCGCAGCTGTCCGCGCGTCCGAGCCGGGAGATCGCCCGCAGCCACGTCAGCGGACGCTGTACGAACGTCATCGTCGGCAGCAGTGTGACCTCCCGGCCGGAGAAGAGGGACTCGAGGACGTTGCAGATGAGGCCCATGTTGTGGTGCGGCGGCAGCCACGACACCGACGACGGGCGGGGCAGCCCGGCGTCGTCGGCAGACCGGCGCGTGTTGTCGTATATCAACGACAGATTGTTCAGCACATTGCTGTGAGTGATCGCGACGCCCTTCGGCACTCCGGTCGATCCCGAGGAGTACTGCAGGTAGGCGACCATCTCAGCGGCGGTCACCGGCGGGGTCCACTGCCGGGCCAGGTCCAGGCATACCTCGTCGGTCGCCACCCGGTCGAGTCGGGCGAGCCCTGCGGTGCCGGTGAGGACGGGCTCCGCGGCGGCAAGCATAGGGCCGGTGGACAGGAACAGCCGGGACTCGGAACTCGCGGCAATCGACTCCACCCGAGTCCATTTGGCATTGCCCCGCGTGCCGTCGAGCGGAGCTACCGGCACCGGGATCAGACCCGCATAGATGCAGCCCAGGAAGGCGGCGTGGAACTCCAGTCCGGGCGGGTAACTCAGCAGCGCGCATGCGCGTGCGGTTGGAGCCTGCTTCAGCAGCGTCACGGCGATCGCCCGCGCATAGCGGTCGAGTTCGGCCAGGGTCAGCGAGTCGGATTCATCGACACCATCGCCCAGGAACACAAAGCTCTTCCGGTCGGGCTCGGCTGCCGCACGAGTGCGGCACAGGTCGATCAACGTCGTCAGTGCGCCATGCTCACCGGCCACCCCCTCGGGCAGGCGGACACTGTGCTGATGATTGGTTTGCATGAGACCACTCCAAACGGAGGAAGGAGGAAGAAGGCGGCGGCAGTTCGCGCGCCCTCCCTGCATGGAGCGAGGTTCAGACCGTCTCGAACACCCGCGCCCGGTACCTGGACCGGCACCGCGAGCGCTGCAGCTTGCCGCTGGTGGTGAACGGCAGCGAACCGGCCTTGACCAGGAGGACCTCGTCGGCCCGGAGGCTGTGCCCGGCGAAGACGGCCTCCCGGACGGCTTCTTCGACCTCGTCCGCCCCGACGGTCGCGCGTGCACCTGACGGAGCGTCCGGCGGGGGGCCGGCCACGACGCGGTACCGGCTGTTGATCTCAGCCAGGACGACGAGGCGTGTGCGTCCGCCGTCTTCGACGGTGAATGCGCAGCAGCAGCCTTCCCGTATGGCCGCGTGGCTTCCTCCCGCGGTCGCCTCGATGTCGTACGGGTAGTGCTGCATGCCCTCCACGACGATGAGGTCGTCCACCCGGCAGGTGACGAAGAGCTGACCGCCGTCCAGAAAGCCGAGGCTGCCGGTGCGCAGGAACTGGCGGCCCTCGTGGCCGCGCACGGTGGCGTTGAACGTACTTGCCGTCTCCTGCGGGGCGTTCCAGTACGCGGCACCGATACTCGGTCCGGAAGCCAGGATCTCCCCTGTCTCGTCCGGGGCGCAGGGTTCGCCGGTGGCCGGCTCCACCACCGCGATGGTCATGGACGGGTGCAACTGGCCCAGGCCGACCAGTCGGCGGGCCCCGTCCTCGCGACCGGCTCGCTGCACCTTGCCTTTCGCCAGCGCCACCGCGTCGAACCGCCGGATCACCGGTTCGGGCTCCACCGGCCCGCCGCTGAGCATCACGGTGGACTCGGCGATGCCGTAACTCGGGAAGAACGCCTCTCGGCGAAAGCCGAACGGGGCGAGCATGGCACTGAACTGGTCAATCATCTCCGCACGCACCGGCTCGTCCCCGACCACCGCGATCCGCCAACCGCTGAAATCGAGGGAACGCAGCTGCTGCTCGGAGACGCGCCGCACGCACAGCTCGTACCCGAAACCGGGTGCCGAACTGATGCCCGCCCCGCGGTCCGATATCGCGCGGAGCCAGTTGACCGGATCCTGGGTGAACGCCGACGGCGGCATCAGTACGGCGTCGTACCCGACATAGAGCGGCTGCAGGACCCCGGTGATCAGTCCCATGTCGTGGAACACGGGCAGCCAGGACACAACGGGCGGCAGCCGGTCGAAGTCGTCCGTGTCCCGGGAACCGTTGGCCAGGATCAGCGAGAGGTTGTGCAGGACGTTGCCATGGGTGAGCTCCACACCCCGGGGCGGACCGGTCGTGCCGGAGGTGTACTGCAGGTACGCGATCGTGTCCGGGCCGATGCGGGGGGCATTCCAGCCGTATGCCTCCGTCCCACTGATCTCGTCAGTCGCCACAGAGGTCGGCCGGCGCGGTGTGGACATGTCCTTCAGCAAAGTGTCGACACGGTCCAGCCTGGACCCGTTCGACAGCACCAGATCCGGCTGGCAGCTGTTGACGATTGCCCGGAAGCGCGTATACCGGTCGTCGACACCGACGCGCAGCACCGGAGGAGCCGGCACCGCGATCAGGCCGGCATACAGGCAGCCGAAGAAGGCGGACACGAAGTCCAGACCCGGCGGATAACTCAGCACGGCGCGGGCGCCCGGCGGGGCATGCCTGCTCAGACGCACGGCGATCGCCCGTGCGCGGGCGTCGAGTTGGGCGAGGGTGAGCGAGTCGGACTCTTCGAGGCCGTTCTCCAGGAAGGCGAACATCCGTCGATCCGGGTCCCTGGACGCGCGATACCTGCAGAGCTCGACCAAGGTCGTCGGCTCGAGTCGGAATTCTGTGATGGCATCCTCTGACATCGTGGTCCTCCTGTTCGGCTTGGCCATTGCCATTGCCCCGCCATTCCCCCACTGGCCGCCAGGACCTGGCTATTTGCCCAGCCATTGCTGTACGCCTGCGTCACGTTCGTTCCACTCGAAGAGATGCTAAGTCGGCGGAGAAATATGGGGTATCCGCCGGCGGAAGGCGTCCACCCCCTACCGGAGGCGAGTGCCGGGTAAGCCGTAGGACGGATGACAACCAGCCTCCGGTCGCCCTCACGGTTCCGTCCGCCGGCCGTTATGGAAAGCGCCTCGTGCTGGCTAACGTAATGACGACGGCCAGTGGACAACGAATGACCCGTGCCCAAGCCCGTGCCCAAGCCCGTGTCCAAGGGAGAACATTTCCCTAGAAGGCTTCAGAAAGGGAACCGTGATGTCCTACGAAGCATCTGACGACTACTTCTTGGGTTATCCGAAGCTCCCCGATCTCCCCGGTCCCCCGGACGGGGAAGTCCTCGGTACAACCGGCGTTGTGGTCACCGGCTTAGGAATGACCACGCCGCTGGGTGCTGACGTCCACTCCACCTGGAAGGGGCTGCTCGCCGGCGAATCCCCGATCACCGTGCTCGACGAACCGTGGGCCCGCGACCTGCCCGTACGGCTGGCAGGCCGACTGAGTCAGGAACCGACCGAGGTACTGCACCGGGTCGAGGCCCGCAGGATGGACCGCTGCCAGCAGATTGCGATGGTGGCGGCCCGGCAGGCATGGGCCGACGCCGGCGCGCCCACGGTGGCGCCGGAGCGGTTGGCCGTGGTGATCGGCACCGGCCTCGGCGGCGGGAAGACCCTGGTCGACCAGCACGACGTGTCCTCGGCGAAGGGGCCGGGGCGCGTGTCGCCCTTCGCCGTGACGATGCTGATGCCCAACGGCCCGGCCGCCGCCGTCAGTCTGGATCTCGGCGCCCGCGCCGGCGCCCACGCACCGACCAGCGCCTGTGCCTCTGGAGCGGAGGCAATCGCCATGGGGCTCGCCATACTTCGTGCCGGGCGGGCCGACGTCGTTGTCGCCGGCGGCACCGAGGCATGCATCGGGCGGCTGTCCATGGCGGCCTTCGCCCGCATGGGAGCCCTGTCCAGCCGTCATGACGAACCTCAGAGCGCTTCGCGGCCGTTCGACAGCGGCCGTGACGGCTTCGTCATGGCCGAGGGCGCCGGAGCCGTCGTACTGGAACGAGCCGAATCCGCACGAGCTCGTGGCGCGCGGGCGTATGCCACGCTTGCCGGTACGGGGATGAGCTCCGACGCGCACGCCATGACAGCTCCTTCAGCGGACGGTCAGATCAGTGCGATCCGCCAGGCCCTGAGCTCCGGCGGCCTCGGCCCGCAGGACATCGTTCACGTCAACGCTCACGCTCCCGGTACGCCCGTCGGTGACCGTATCGAAGCGTCGGCGTTGCTGGAATCGATCGGCCCGCATGCTCTCGTGACGGCGACCAAGTCGATCACGGGCCATCTCATAGGCGGGGCGGGCGCGATCGAGGCCATCTTCACGGTCCTGAGCATCTTCAACGACGTGATTCCCGCGACCAGGAACCTCGACGACAAGGACCCCGAGGTGAAGGTGGAGATCGTCACGGAAAGTCCTCGGCACACCAAGGTCACCGCGGCCATCTCGAACTCGTTCGGTTTCGGCGGTCACAACGTGGTCCTCGCTTTCACCAAGCCCGCCTGACCAGGGGCGCGGGACGGGCCGGAGGAGAGGGGGCTTGAGGGGCTGGGGGTACTGGAGGGCCTGCGGAGGCCCGTGGAGCCTGTGCAGGCTGGGGCGAGTGCACCAGACCGCTCCGCTGAGCCATCAGCGCCGCGTGCATCCGGTTCGGCAACTCGAGCTTGGCGAGGATGCGCGAGACGTGGGACTTCACGGTGGCGGGCGTTACATGCAGCTCGCGGGCGATCTCTTGATTCGACCTCCCCATGGCTATACCGGACAGGACTTGGGTCTCCCGGCCGCTCAGGGTGGCCAGGGCGACCGCGTGAGAGCGCTCCTGTGGCGGCGGAAGAATCTCGAACCGATCGATCAGCCGTCGGGTCATCGTGGGGCAGATGAAAGCCGCGCCGCCGGCGACCGCGCGCACGGCTGAGGTCAGCTCCTCCTGGCTGGCGCTCTTGAGCAGAAAACCGCTAGCGCCCGCCTTCAGCGACCCGAACAGATGGCTGTCGAGGTCGATGCTGGTGAGGACGACGATTCCGGGTACGAATCCGGGTGCGATTCCTGGTGCTGCCGCCCCAGAAGGCTGGGCGAGTTTACGTATGAATTCATATTCGGCATCGACGAGTACGACCTGCGGTCGCCGCAGCTCGACCATTCGTATTGCCTCCTCGCCGACCCTCGTATCGGCGACCACGGTGATATCCGGTGCCTCCCCGAGTGCATGCCGGAAACCGCGGCGCACAAGGTCCTCATTGTCGACCAGCATTACTTCCAACGTGCTGAAGTCGTCCATCAATCACTCCGCCTGTGCGATTCGGAAGTGTGGTCCCCATTCCACTCCGTGGTCTCCTGACCGGTGTGGTTTCACGGGTACTGTCAAGAACGCTTTCCGGTACAGCGGTTGCACACGCGATGACTGCAGGGCGCGCTGAGCCCTACTGGTGACCGTGGCTGATACCGCATATGCCCCCTGGCCGGCGCGCACATCCCGGTTAGGCTGAATGACAGCCTGCGGCGGGATTCGCCGCATCGATCCCTTCCGATGCTAGGGGGATTGGCAGTGCTGGTTCTAGGCAATGGCGGCCATGCTGTTGGCCGTTCCGGACACGGGGCGGGGGTCGACGAAGTCTCCACGGCTCCGCGGCTGTTCCCGCGAGGCATCGCAGGCGTACGCGCGATGGTGGATGTCGGGGTCGAGCGCGGAGTTCCCGTACCGGCATGCCTGGACGGCAGCGGTGTGGACGAGAACACTCTTGCCGACGATGCCGCACACGTCCGCGCCTGGCAGGAGCTCGTCGTGGCGCAGAACCTGGTCCGCGCCACAGGCGATGCTCCCGGCCTGGGGCTGGAGGTCGGCAGCCGGATTCCGCTGCGCAAGTACAGCGTGTGGGGCTTCGCACTGCTGGCCAGCCCAACGCTGCGCGAAGCGGCGGCTGTGGGACTGCGCTACCTGGAACTCACCTTCGCCATGGTCGGGATCCACCTTCAGGAGGACGGGGACGAGGTCCACCTCGTCCTGGACGACGGGTTTGTGCCCCAGCCCGTCCGGCACTTCTTCGTCGAGCGGGAAATGGCCAACATCCGCACCATCCTGGACACCATTCTGGGTCGGCCCTTCACCCCCCTCCGGCTGGAGGTGCGCTTCCCACGGCCTGAAAAGCCCGCAGCGTACGAGGCGTTCGCCGACGCGCCGATCGCCTTCGGGGCGCCGCGCAACGCGATCGTCACCCTCGCCGCGGTACTGGAGCAGTCGCTGCCGCAGGCGGACCGCCACACGATGCAGGTGTGTGAACGCGAGTGCAGCCTCCTGCTGGCCCGGCGCGCCCACACCGAATTCGCAGCGCGGGTACGGGAACTGCTCATGCAGTGGCCGGACGGGATCCCCGACATGGGTGTTGCCGCAGCCGCGCTGCACGTCTCCACCCGCACACTGCACCGGCGTCTGGCTGTGGAGGGCACTTCCTACCGGCGTCTCGTCGACGGAGCGCGGCACGCTCGCGCTGTCGAGATGCTGTCCACCCTAGGACTGGGAGTCGACCAGATCGCCGTACGGCTCGGGTACGCCGATGCGGCGGCATTCATCCGCGCGTTCCGCCGGTGGACGGGTGCGACTCCGGGCGCCTACCGCACCAGGGTGCCTACCCGGCCGTACTGATCATTTCCGGACCACGTTCGGAGCGTACAGGGGTGCGTCCAGTCTCCGGACGGGGGATCCCTGAAGACCATGCGACCCGGCGGGCCGCTACAGGGGCCACTTGACCTTGGTCTGGGGCCTTCCGGCTGCCTGCGGGCCACTAGGGCCACTTGCGGGCCACGCGAGGCAACCGAGCGGGACACGCGATGGGCAACGGGCTGAACGCCAAGGAGCAGGCACAGGCCGAAAACGTCGTTTGGGCGGGCGGCTCGCCCGGCTACCGGCTGCTCCGGTCGGCGTCGGCTTGACGGCCGTCGGCATCCGGCGTAGTCCGGGATTAGGAGGTGGATCAGATACTTCCGGGAGGATTTCGAGAGGAGTCCGATCATGCTCGGCGATCTGCTCGGCGAAGAACAGGGAGAAACCACCGGAATGCGGGTCCTGCCCACTGACGGCGGCCACCCCGCGATGGAAGTCTCCTTCCAGGCGGTGGGCACGCTTCTGAGCGCAGCGGTCAAGGACATGGGGACGTACGAGTCGTTCGTGCGACCCGACGGCACACTCTTCGGCGATGGCCAAGGGATCATCATGACCCAGGAGGGAGAGACGGTCACCTGGCACGGTCAGGGCGTCGGGCACTTCACCGACACCGGCGGAGTGAACTGGCGAGGCGCCATCTACTACGAAACCGCCGCCGCCAAGTTCGCGCAGCTCTCAGGGACCGCGGGCGTGTTCGAGTTCAACACGGACGAGAACGGAAAGGTCACAGCCAAGGTCTACGAGTGGAAGTAGCCCCCGCAGCCCCTGCCCGTTTTGCAGTGAGCCCGGGCGGGTCGCGCGGCTCAGAATTTCCACCACCGCGCTGCGGCGGCAGTCCTTGTGAAGAACGTCCACTTCCTGCGCTACGCAGAGGCCAGCGGCACATACGGCAAGGTCCTGGATCTGCTCAGCGGCCACTGAGGTTCCTGGCCGGCACCACGTCGGCTCTCGCCGGGACGACGGCTGGGCCGATGAGGGCGAACGCGCTCACCAGCAGCGCGGCCACTGGAGCCGCGGCGGCCGCCGCGCGCCCCAAGCGCGGTGCTGCCCCGGCTCGGCGACGGCTACGCGCTGCGCGTTCCGTACGACGTCATCGATCTGCTGCGCTTCCGGGACCTGGTGGCCGCGGCGGAGACCGCACGGCGAGACGGCGGCCAGGCGCGAGCCGTGGCGCTGCTGGCCGACGCGCTCGGGCTGTGGCAGCAGCCGCCCCTCGCCGACCTGCCGTTCCTCGCCGCCCACCCGATGGTCGTCGCGCTGGCCGGGGAGCGTCGTGGCCTGGTGGCCCAGTACGGCGAAGTCGTGATCGCGACGGGAAAGAGCGCCCCAGCGTGCTGCCGGTCCTGGAGGAGGCCGCGGCCGCGCAGCCACTGGACAAGGGCGCCCAGGCCCGGCTCATCCGGGCGTACCAGGCGGTCGGGCGACGCGACCAGGCAGTCGCCGTCTACCGGCGAAGCCGCCGCCTGCTGGTCGATGAACTCGGCGTCGCCCCCGGCCCCGAGCTGTCCGAGGCCTATGTCTCCGTGCTGCGCCGCCGCACCAGGCCTCCTACTCCCGGCCACGGGCATGTCCCCGACCAGGACGCGGCCACCGGCCCGGTACCGGTGAGCGTCGTCGGCGCGCTCCCCGCGCAGTTGCCCGCGGATGTACCCGACGGCCGGGACACGGAGCTGTCGGCCCTCGACCGGCTACTGACCGGAGCGAAGGGAAGCCCGACGGCGGTGGCCGTCTCGGTGGTCTCCGGCACGGCCGGGGTGGGGAAGACCGCGCTGGCCGTCCATTGGGCGCACCGGACGCGGCACCGTTTTCCCGACGGCCAGCTCTACGTCAACCTGCGCGGCTCCGGACCACCCCATGCCGCCCCGTGACGCCCTCACCCGGTTCCTCAGCGTCCTCGGGGTTCCTGGTGACGTGATCCCGCTCGACGTCGACGACCGCGCCAGCCGGTACCGGACCGAGATCGCCGACCGGCGGATGCTGGTGGTCCTGGACAACGCCCTGTCCGAGGAGCAGGTCCGCCCGCTGCTTCCCGGCCCGCCGTCCTGCACCGTCGTGGTCACCAGCCGGGACAGCCTGGCCGAGCTGGTGGCCCTGCACGGCGCCCGCCGCATCGGCCTGGGCCCGCTCCCACTGCCCGACGCGGTCGCCTGGCTGCGGACGCTCATCGGAGCGCGGTCGAAACCGAGCCGTGGCCGGTCGCCGCCCTGGCCGAACAGTGTGTACGGCTCCCGCCGGCGCTCCGGGTCGCGGCCGAGCTCGCCGTCGCCCGCCCGTCGCCGCAGCTGGTGGACCTGGTAACGGAGCTGGCCGACCGTCCAGCAGGTGTCCGGACGCGGCCGGACCGAGCGCACCTGGCAAACCCACTGGTCACTGACCCGGTCACCCAAGGGAGAGGCCGACATGCGACGAAGGCTGCGAAGACTGCGTTCCCCGGCCCTGTTCCCTGCTCGGCATTCATCAGCGGGAGCACGCCGCCGGCGACCAGGCAGGCCGGTGGGTTGAGGGCGGCCGCGAGCAGGTGGCGGATCTCCGGGACGGTCACCTCGACCGGCTCGTGGCTGGCGCGGTGCAGTTCCCGCTGCCCAGCACCGACATAGCCATCGCACTTGACACGAACTGACACACTTCCGGTCCACCGACCGGTAATGGTGAGCCCGCCCCACCCCCGGCGGGCTCACCACCGTTGGCTACCACCCGTCCCAAGGCCCGGAGCCCTTACCGGTGATCTGCCAACCGGCCGGGAGTTGGCCGTCAGGGCCAACCTGTTGCGCGGACGGTTGGGGATCGGCAGCCTGCTGAGCGGCAGCCTGTTCAGCGGCAGCCGACCCTGGCGGTCCCACCACTGTCGCCAGTACCGCCGCAGCGGCGACTCAGTACGCAGCGAGTACGGATCAACGTTCCCCTCCTGTTTGGCACTTGCCCGAGCGCCCCGGGATCTCCGGAGCGCTCCTGGCCTTCGTCTTCGACTGTTCGCGTCAGCGTTTGAGGGACTCGGCGTCTCCCATGACGATCACCGGGTGCTGGTCGGGATCGAGCGTGAGCAGCAGTTCTTTCATGTGTTTCCGCGCCAGGCTCACGCAGCCGTGCGTAGGCCCGTCGTGATCGACGTGCAGCCAGATGCCGCCGCCCTTGTCGTCGCCGAGGGGGCGGGTCCAGTCGAGAGGGGAGGTTCCGGCCTTGCGGTTGTAGTTGATCGCGATGACGTAGTCGAAGGAGCCCGCAAGCGGCTCGCCCTCGAAGCCCGTGCCGCCGATCCTGAAGCCCTGCGACGACTGGTCGTACGGCAG
Source organism: Streptomyces sp. NPDC002868 (assembly GCF_055563295.1). Taxonomy (NCBI): domain Bacteria; kingdom Bacillati; phylum Actinomycetota; class Actinomycetes; order Kitasatosporales; family Streptomycetaceae; genus Streptomyces; species Streptomyces sp. NPDC002868. The sequence goes on from NZ_JBVHDR010000014.1 coordinate 47,997, forward strand.
CTTGGTGCCGGGGTCGGGCAGCAGCCCGCCGGCATCGGTGAGGGTGAACACACCTATGGGCGAGTGGAGATCGCCGGCGCGGTGGTCGTCCGTCCAGCCCTTGAGAGCGTTGTGCGCCGGCCAAGTGGCTCCTGGCTCCCAGCCCGCGCTGGTGCGCCGGTACAGCACCACCTGCGACTTCGGGGAGTCCTTGACGCGGCCGGTGACCAGGACAACCTGCCGCGCGTTCTTGGGGATTCCGGCCAGCGTCTGGGGGCCCAGGCCCGGTAGCTCCGCGGGGACGGATGCGGCGGTCGCTTCGGTGTCCGCAGGTGTCTGCCGGGGCCTGGCCTGTGTCGTGCTGGGGACGCCGGACTCGGTGGGTGACGCGTCCCCAGCACCGACGGCCGCCGACCGGGCGTCGTCGGCTGTTCCGGTGCCAATGCCCCCGCATCCGGCGAGCGTTAAGGACAGGGCCAGAACGGCGGCCGGTATCCCCAGACGGTTCAGGCCCGGGGTTGTGGAGGTGGTCGCTTGACGGTTCCCGAACTGAGCACGGGGACGCCGTCGCGGAGGGCGACTGGTTGATGAAGCCATGTCGTCAGCCTCGATGAGACAAGTGAGGAACTTGTCAGCTCCGTCGGACGAGGTCGCCCGTGGTCGGACGAGGTCGGACGAGGTCGCGCGGCAGCATCGGGTGTGCCTCGGGGGCGATGCCGGTAGCAGATCGCTTCCGGCGTCTCTTCCCTGACGGCGACCTGCGACCCGGTCCGCCTCAGCGTGCGGAGCCCGCCTTCCACTGATCCCATGCCATGTTCCAGCCGTTGAGGCCGTTGTCGGGGGCAATCGTCTTGTCGTTCGAGTTCTGCACCACGACCACGTCACCGACGAGGGAGTGGTCGTAGAACCAGGCGCCGTCCTGATCAGGGTCGCCGCCGCCCTGGGTGTCGTTCAGCCCCACGCAGCCGTGGCTGATGTTGGACCGGCCGAACACCGAGTCCGCGCCCCAGTAGTTGCCGTGGATGAACGTGCCCGAGGTGGACAGGCGCATGGCGTGCGGGACGTCGGGGATGTCGTACTCGCCGGCGAAACCCACCGTGGCTCCGTCCATCCGCGTGGTGATCAGCTTCTGCGAAATCACCATCTGGCCGTTCCACGTGGGCGAGTTCTTGGCGCCTGCCGTGATGGGTATGGTCTTTTGGGCCTTGCCGTCGCGGACGACGGTCATCCGGTGCGCGGAGGCGTCCACGGTGGAGACCTGACTACGGCCGACGGTGAACCGTACGGTCTTGTTCTGTTCGCCGTAGGCGCCCTCGGCGCCCTTGACTCCATCGAGGCGGATCGTGACGGTGACGGTGGAGTGGGCCTTCCAGTACTGCTGCGGACGGAAATCGAGGCGCTGCGTGCCGAACCAGTGGCCTACGACGGCCTGTCCGCTGGTGGAGCTGACCTCGATGGCGGACTCGACGGCCTTCTTGTCGGTGATCGCTTTGTCGAAGGTGAACGAGACCGGCATCCCCACACCGACCGTGGATCCGTTGTCCGGGGTGAACGTGCCTGTAAAGCGGTCGGTTTCGGCGAGGGTGGTGAACGCGATCTTCTTCGTCTCCTCGCGTCCGTCGTCGTTGGCAGCCACCACGGTCAGCCGGTAGGCGGTGCCGTGGTCGAGGGCGGCATCGGGTGCCCAGGTCCTCTTGTCCGGGGAGCGTTCGCCGCGCACGGTCCGGCCGTTCGCAGTGGCCAGGGACACCTTGGTGATCCTCCCCGCCTCGACCGTGACGCGGCCACCGCGCGCGACGGAGACATGCTTCTGTCCGTCGGCGGCGTTCAGATGTATGCGCGGCGTGGCCGTGGCTCCGGCAGCGGCCGGCGCCGCTTTCGCGCGGTCGTTCGCGTCTCCTGGCCCAGTGTTGCATCCGGCCAGAAGGCATACCGAGATCGACAGGACAGCGAGGGCCGGGGCGGGGCGGGTGCGGTGCATGGGGTCTCCGTCATGCGCGTTGGGTGGCGTATCCCACCGAGTCGTGGGAAGCCAGGCCCCGGGTTCGAGCGGCGCGGTGTCGGCGCTGTTCGGCGCGACCCATTGGGCCGGGCGACAGCCGCTCTCGTGGCTGCGGCCCGGCCGCAGCTCTTCGGCTCGCCGTCGCCGTCACACCCGGTAGCTGCCCGGCGTGATGGCGGCGCCGAAGACGACCAAGGGCAACGCCCAGCGTGGCGTGCGGATATCAGGAAGTTGTCAGGGTGTGGGAAGGCCCGCACATCGGCCTGATGTCGATCCCGTGCACTTAGAGTCAGTGGCGTGTGCGCACATATTCTGGTGGCGGAAGACGACCGAATGCAGGCCGAGCTCATACGCCGGCTGCTGCTTCAGGAGGGTCACACCGCCGTCGTCGTCCACGACGGCCGGGCGGCGATCGACGAGGCCAAGAGCCGCAGACCCGATCTGGTCGTCCTGGACCTGATGCTGCCCAGGATCGACGGTTTCGGCGTGTGCCGCGTGCTGCGCCAGGACGGGGACGTACCCGTCCTCATGCTCACTGCCCGCTCCACCGAGGACGACGTACTGCTCGGCCTCGAACTCGGCGCGGACGACTACATGACCAAGCCGTACAGCCCACGGGAGCTGCTGGCCCGCATACGCACCGTGCTGCGCCGCACCCACCGCCCCGCCGAGAACTCCCCTCTGCTGCGAGCGGGCTGCATCACCGTCGATCCCGTACGGCACCTGGTGACGTGTGACGGCACCCCCGTAACCTGCACCCCCGGTGAATTCGCCATCCTCCACGTCATGACCGCAGAACCCGACCGGGTCTTCTCACGCCGTCAACTGCTTGAGCACACACGCGGCCACGACCGCGCCTCCACCGAACGCGCCATCGACGTACACATCATGAACCTGCGCAAGAAGATCGAACCCGACCCGCGCAGACCCGTCCGGCTGCTGACGGTCTTCGGCGTCGGCTACAAGCTCGTCGGCGGCGGCCATGACGCCTAGTCCTCGTATTCCCTGGCGCAAGAGCCTGTCGGTGCGCCTTCTGCTCACCTCCATGGCGATCGCCGTCGTCTCCGTGGGCGCCACGTCCTGGCTGGCCGTGGAGACCACCACGCGGGCCATCCAGGAGGAGCGTGGTCAGGTGCTCTCCGACGACAACGACATACTGCGGCAGCTCAGCGGCTACGCCGCGACCCACGCCGACTGGGACGGCGTGCAGAGCTCGGTGCGCACGCTGTCACGCACCATGGGCCGGCGCATCGCCCTGGCGACGGAGACCGGATACCCCATCGCCGACTCCGCCGCCCCGGGTACCCCCCTGCCCGCCCGCGCCTCGGCCACTGTCGAACCGCTGAACACCGACACCTACACCGAACCAGGGGCCCAGCTCGCCGGGATCGACCCGCGGGCGGTGGGACCGTATCTTCTCCCCCCTTTCGAACGGGCACAGGTGAAGACGCTTGCCGAGAAGCGCCTCGCGTGCATGCGGCGATACGGGAGTGACGGCAGCAGCCGACAGACTCCCAGCGGCCGCACGGTGGTCACGTCCGACGGCGGGGAGGCGTCTGTGCCGCTGCAGTGCGCCGACGGACAACTCAACACACCCGCGCGCACCGAGCAGAAGGCACTGGACGAACTGGGCGCCCTGATCGCCTCCTGCCCCGATCGCGAGCAGGGGAAGGGGAAAGGAACCCCGCTGGCCGGAGTTGGCATCGACTTGATTCCCGGCTTCAGCACCCTGGCGAGCGACAGCGGCCGCCCGCTCGGTCAGACGCAGAGCTGTGTCGACAGCGCGCGACGCAAACAACTCGACCCGTACGTCGCCCCGAGGGCCAGACTTTATCTGGGCAGCCTGGGCCGGCAGCCCGCAGGTTTCAACCTCTCTCCCGCCAACAAGGCCAAGATCGTCGGCGTCACGGGGCTCGTCCTGGCCGTCACCGTCGCCATGACCGCGGTTGTCGCCATCCGCCTGGTCCGTCCCCTGCGAGCACTTACGGCCGCGGCCCAGCAGCCGCCGCAGCGGCACGCGCGCGTTGCCGTCACCACCAAGGACGAGACGGGCTATCTGGCGACCGCCTTCAACGATCTCACCGAGCGCCGCGAACAGATGGAAGCCCAGCGCAAGGCCATGGTCAGCGACATCGCCCACGAGCTGCGGACCCCGCTGACCAATATCCGCGGCTGGCTGGAAGTCACGCGCGACGGGCTGCTGGACCCTGACCCGGACCTCATCGCCTCCCTGCACGACGAGGCACTGCTGCTGCAGCACATCATCGACGATCTGCAGGACCTCGCCGCCGTCGACGCCGGCACCCTGAAGCTGCACCGGGAGCCGGTAGGCGTGGACGAACTCGTAGCCCAGGTAGTGTCCGCCCACAGCGCCCGCGCCGAGGCCTCGGGCATCCGCCTGCACACCCGCACCGACCCCGGCCTCTGGCTGGACGCCGATCCTGTGAGGATGCGCCAGGCCCTGGGCAACCTCGTCTCCAACGCGCTGCGGCACACCCCCGCGGACGGCACGGTCACGGTCACCGCCCGGCAGACCGGCGATCTGGCTGCCCTCACCGTGGAGGACACGGGCGGCGGCATCACCCCCGAGGACCTGCCCCATGTCTTCGAGCGTTTCTGGCGGGCCGAAAAATCCCGCAGCAGACGCACCGGTGGCAGCGGACTGGGCCTGTCCATCGTCCGCCAGTTCGTCGAGGCGCACGGTGGAACCGTCACCGCCGAGAGCGAGCCCGGCGCCGGGGCGGTGTTCTCCATCCGACTCCCCCGCAGACCGGAACCGCATAGCCTGTCCCCGGCTCGTGGCAGGCCCGTGCCTTGACCTGGGCGACCTGCAAACGAGAGGACGACGACGGTCGCCCGGACCGGTTGCGGTGGCCAGGGCGGACAGGGCGGACGCATTGCTCGCGCCGGAGCCGTGGTGACGAGCGCCTGAGCCAGGTATGGAAGGCGACGAGCCCTCGGCTGTATCGATCGAACTCCAGGTGGAACTTGGTGCCGTCCCTGATGTCGATGACCGCCAGCCCTCAGGACTGGACAACGGGCAACCGCCAATCAAGACACCGTCCAAGGCTCGGCCGACTGGGCCAGACACTCGACCGCACCGTGTACGCCACTTAGTAGGCGATCTCCACGGGCCGAGCGGGGTGGAACTCCGGGCTCGGGGCGCGGGGCGTCAGCACGCTGCGCCCTGCCCCCGTGAACCCGGGCAGGGCGCAGCTCGTGACGGCCACGACGGCCGCGGCGTGTTCGGCTGCGTGCTCTAGTGCACGAGCTTCACGTGTTCCGTCTGCGCGTAGTCGATGCGCGTCTCGGCTCCGGTCGTCAGCGGGTATCTGACGAAAGCGGACCCCTCTCCTGTGAACGGCCCACCGGGCGCGTTGCTGAGCAGGCCCAGGGGAGAGCCCCTGCGCACGATCAGCGTGTCGCCCTGCGGCGGCGCGGCCGTGTTCGGGGGACCCGAGTCGACGGACAGCAGGGCGCTGACCGTGTTCTTGGCGGTGAGGTCCACCGTGTCCTTGCCGCCGCGCGCGGTGACGCCAATCCGCTCGGTCTCGCCGGTGGTGATCTCGAGGCCCAGCAGCCCCTCGACCCGGAGCAGGGTCAGCAGGTCCACGGTGCCGAGGATCGAATCGGCCCCTGTAGTGCCCACGATGGTGACCTCGTCGTCGCCGCCCTCAGGGTTGATCGCCACGTTGCCCGTCACTCCGGAGAGGTTCAGCACCTGCGGCGAGTTCGTCCGGGTCAGACGCCCGCCATTGGCGCTCGTCGGTGTGAACGTCAGCGACTCGTCGCCTGCTCCGCCCTGAATGGCCAGGCCGCTGCCGGCCGCGTCGAGGTTCACCACGGGGATCCCGCGGATACCGACGAAGCCGCCCGGGATGCCCGGGTAGCCCGTCACGGTGCCCTGGTCGACGTCGACGAGCACGTCCTCGGTCGCGCCCGAGAGCGTGAGCGACTGGTTGGCGATGGTCACCGGCAGGGACGGTGACGCCGGGCTCACATTGCCGGCGAGGTCCTCGAACCGCACGGCCATGTCGTATGTCCCGTCGTCGAGCGGATCGCTGACGACTTCGTACTCACCGCCCGAGGTGACGGTGTCCTTCCCGACCACGGACGGTCCCCCGGCCGGCGGATCGGCCGTCAGCCGCACCAATGCGTTCGGCTCGACCGATGAGCCCTGGAAGGCGGGCTTGGTGATCGTCGTGATGTTGTCGATCTCGTTGCCACCGGTGTCGCTCGACGACAACAGGTCGGGGGCGCTGAGCGGTGCGGCCGGTGCGGTCGTGTCGAGCGTGATCGCCAGCGCGTGCGCGCTCTCCTTGCCCGAGCCGGTGTCGTGCAGGATGCCGGCGCTGTCCGGGCCGTCGGACGGGTCGACGATCAGTACCTCGGCGGTGATCAGATGCTCCCCCTCCACCAGGACGGGGTCCAGGTCGATCTCGTACACCCCTGGCTTGAGAGTCGGGTCCACCGGCTGTGCGAGGCCGACTCGCTGTCCGTCACGCTCCACGGCCACCTTGTAGCCGGGGACGTCGTCCTCGAGAGCGGCTGTACCGTTCTCCGGCGAGAGCACGATGCCCGCGGCCCGCAGCTCCGAGTCGTCGACTCTGAGGAGGATCTCCGGTCCGGTGACATTGGTGACGTCGTCGTTGTCGATCCGGCCCGAGTCCGACTCGCGCTTGAGGTCGAGGCCGAAGGGTTCGGGGGCCGCGCGGTTGACGATGGTGAGGTCGTAGGTCGCTTCCGGCGGATCCGTCGGTGATGCCTGACCCGGCTCGGTCGGGTCGCTGATCCCGCTGTCGCTGACCGCGATGAAATACGGCTGGTCCTTGACGACCGGGATCGCAAGCTCGCTGGTCGAGCTGCCCGGCCTGGTCTCCGCGATGGTTCCGGTGGCGACCTCGTTGCCGAACCTGTCGTACGCGCGCACCTGGAGCTCGGAGATCACCTCGTTGAAGGCGATTCCGGCGTGCAGGTGTCCGGTGTGGCGGGCCTCGACCCTGAAGAAGTCGACGTCGGTCGCGCTGTGCAGGGTGAGTCGGCCCTGGTTGAACCTGTCGTCGGACCCGAGTGCGGCGGCGACGGCGGTGTCGATCGACTCGTTCGGTTCGAAGGTGTCCCGGAATGCTCCGAGCATCGAGAACGTGTCGTAGTAGGTGGTCTGCGCTCCCGTGGCCGGGTTACCGCCCGCCGGTGGGGTGGCGTTACCGGTCCAGGTCGCGTAGCCGATCCCGTCGACCGTCCACACGCCGTTGTACTCGCCGATGCGCAGGGTCTGCTGGGTGGAGCCGGCGGCGCAGCTGAAGCGGCAGGGGGCATTAAGGTCGGGGTCGAAGGGTGAGTCGCTGACCCGGAAGTCCTGCGCCCAGGTCTGCCCGCCGTCCCGGCTCGTAGTGCCGTAGAGCTCCAGCAGGAAGTTGTTGCTCCCGTTCGGCCCGGTGCCGTTGTTGCGCTGGCCACTGCGGTTGTCGTACCAGGTGACGACCGCGTTGCCGTCCTGGTCGATGTGGGCGGTGGGCATTACGGCGAAGGTCTGGCCCGGCCCGTGGTCGACCCTGCCCCGGGTGAAGGTCTGCCCGTTGTCCGTGGAGCGGGCGATGACGACGTCGGCGTCGTCGCCGTTCCCGAAGGCGTCGTTGGGGTCGTCGTTGGCGACGACGTAGACGTTCCCCGGCCGGGCAGGGTCGGGCAGGATCCAGGGCTGCATGCTGCCCTGGAGCCAGAAGTCGGTCCCCGGGATGTCACCGCCCGGGGTGTCCTGCACGTTGCAGGTGACGGTGGCCTGCCCCGCCCCGAACGCCGCGGTCCTCTGCGGGACCGTACCGGCGGCGAAATCGGCCCCGCCGGAGCCGTCGCGAAGGAGTTGTGTGGTGCCCTGGCCGGGCGCCCCGTCGGCCCCCTCGTTGCACCCGTTGGCGTGGTAGGCGACGTAGAGGTCGCCGTTCGGGCCGACGGCCGCGTGGGAGGGCCAGACGTTCCCCTCTCCGGCCGCGGAGAGGACGCGCGGCGTCGACCACGCCGTGCCGCCGTTCACGAGGCGGGAGAACTGGATCTCCCACGGGGCGCCGAGGTGTGTCCAGACGATGTAGAGGTTGTCCCGGTAGGGGCTGGTGGGGTTGGCGTCGGCCACCAGCCACTGCTTGTCATGGTTGTTCGGGCTGTTCCCGCTCACCTGGTCGGGGGTGTAATTCTGGTTCCCCGTCGTCGTCAGGTCGTTGATCCGAGCGACCCCCACCCCGAAGCGATTGGGGGTGGTGTTGAAGCTCGACGAGAGGTGGGTGACGAACAGGCGCCCCTGTGAGTCGAAGGCGAGGGACGGGTCCCCGGAGCATGGGAGGGTCGACGTCCGCGTGATCGGGAAGCCGTCCTTGCCGAAGTTGTTGTCGATGCGGACCGTGCATCCCCGCATGATGGCGACCTGTGACGGCTTGCGGGGATTGGCCGTGGCATTGTGCGGCTCGAAGCCGGTGTCGACCGCTTGGTCATCGCCCGCCCAGGCGGGCGTCGCCGATCCGACGAACAACAGCGTCTGCAGTACGAGGAGGATACTGCTGACAATGGTGAGGGCACGCCGTTGAATGTGGTTGTTCAACATTGCGTCCCCCTCTTTGGATCTGCTCATCCCTCTCCTTCTGGGCCCGGCCGCCGCGCCTGCACCCTGACGGCCTGTTCATCGCGCCAGAGGACTGTGGCACCGTGCGGCCGCTCGCCCGGAGAGGCCGCGACCGAGTCACGGGAATTCACCAAGATCCTCGCCAGAACCACCCGTACGTAGCACCCCGCTCGCCGGTGCGGGAGCCAAAGCAACACCGGAGACCGCACCAGCGCACTCGCCTCCATCACCGAAGCCGTCGAAATCCGCCGCGCCCTTGCCCAAACCAACCCCGCCGCCGACCTCCCCGACCGGTCCGTATCTCTCAACAAGCTGTCGATCCAAGCCGACTTGGGGTTCAGACAGCACGACCACGACAGGGGGCTGCTTATCCAACCGGGATCGACAGCCGCACTCGCCCGACCTCACGAAGTTCGCTTGACGAGCATGGCAACGACCTAGATCCACGCGAGATGAGAACCGTTCTCGGGGACGAAGAGGCCCTGAGTGCCCGTCAGCAGCAGCCGTCCTCCAGCTTGCTGGCCAGCTGCCCCACCATCAGATCGCCGAGATCCTCGGCGACCAGGACATTGCTACGGAACAAGCACTCCACGCCTTGGATCAGGCAGACCCCATACTCCTGCGCGAGATCCTGTATGCCATCCGCGGCCCAATCGTCGGCATCAGCGGTGCGATGTTCGCCGCTGTCATCTCGACAGCTGGTAACAACACCGGCCAAGCCCACCGGTTCGCGACGGCTGTCGCCCGGCACGGCGGAGGAGTGGGTGGCCCCGAGCGGTTGCTCAGAGCTGCTTGGTCAGGACGCACAGGTCATAGTTGTCCAAGTCGCCCATCTACCCCCACAACTTGGGCATCTTTTCAGCAACGAAGGCGGCGGAGCCGGTCTGCATGCTCCGGCACCCTGTGGGGGCCGTGTCCGCAGCCTCGGCGGTTCGGGCCTGCGGTGCTGGCGGCGCGGCTGCGGGAGGAAGCCGTGGCGGCGCTCCCAGTGTGGTTGTGCGACGGGGAGCGCCGCAGGGTGCGGGTGGGCTTGTTTATCGCGGAATCACTGTGTCGGCGATGCGTGGTTTGCCCTCGCCGGCCGCATTCCAGGTGCCCATGAACACCCGATAGCAGCCGCGACCTTGCGGCGACACGCCCTGGCGCAACAGCCGGAAGCTCAAGGCGTCCGGCGTGCCCGCCGGTTCAGGCGAGGGATCCGGTCGAAGACCGCGGCGAGCCTGGCGGCCTGGTCGAAGAGGGTCGCCGGGCGGGAGCGGTCGCCGTCGAGATGGGTGAGGGTTTCCATGCCGAGGTAGAACGCAACGGCCGCGCTCGCCAGTACGGATACGCGCACGACGGACGCGAGTGGTTTGCCGCGCAACAGCGCGGTCAGCAGTTCCTCGGCCAGCTCCTCCCAGTTCCGGGTTTCGAGGGCCAGCTGGGCGGCCAGCCTCGACCCGGGCCTGGCGCCGGCGTACAGCTCCTGGACGGCGGCGATGTGCCCGGTCTCGGTGTCCTCGTCGTAGAGCTCGCGGAGCCGTGCGACCGCGTGCGCGGCCCTGTCGGTCCCGGACAGTTCGGCGCGATAGCGTCGTATACGGGACGCGCTGGTCCGTGCCAGCGCCGCCACCAGCAGATCGTCCAGGTCCGAGAAGTGGTAGTAGATCACCCCGGGCGCGAAACCGCCGGTCTGGGCGATCGCCCGCGCGGTGGTACCTCCGTAGCCGTTGCGCACCAGGCAGGCGAGGGTGGCGTCGAGGACGCGGTCACGAGTGTCAGACAACGCGCACCGGCCGGACCCCATGGGCGGCGAAGTGGCCTTCGAGTCGGCGCGCGAGCTCCGGCAGGTGATGGCTGGGCACGCGCGGGTAGAGATGGTGCTCCAAGTGGTAGGTGAGCTCCAGGAAGACGGCGGGGATGATCCTCCCGCGCAGCGTGCGGGTCTGCGTCAACGGGGTGTCTCCGTAGTCGTGGTGCGGCAGATATACCGTCAGGAGGGGGTACACCCAGCTCCCGACGATCGCCATCACCGTATAGACCAGCACCCCTGGCGTGTGGGGCAGGAGCAGCACTCCCCCGCCGAGCGCGGCGAACGGGGCCGTGGCTTCCGCGAGGAGCCAACGGCGGTCCCGCCCGCGCCGGTAGGACCAGAACCACAGGCGCACGAGGAACACGGGGCCGTAGCAGACGGCACCGAGCAGCGACAGCTCGGCCGGGTAGCCCTCCGGGTCGTCGGGGTGCGGGAAGATCCGGTGGTGCTGGGTGTGTGTGGACCGGTAGGCGTGCCCGCTCTCCAGCAGGACCAGCCCCATCGCGAACAACGCCCAGTCGGTGGCGCGGGGCGACAGGCCGATCGTGCGGTGCACCACGTCGTGGGTGACGGTCACGACGGCGACGAAGATGCCGAAGACGATCACGGGAGTCAGCCACCACCAGCCCAGCCACACAGCGCCCGCAAAGCACAGCACTCCGGCGCCCGGGCGGGACAGGGCGACAATCCGCTGCCTGCGTGTGGTGACGAGGAGATCCTCGCCGAGGTCCGCCAGGGACGGCAGACCCGGTGCCGGGGACCCTGCCGCCGGAGGCGGCAAGGCGGCCGGAGGCGGCAAGGCGGCCGGAGGCGGCAAGGCGGCCGGAGGCGGCAAGGCGGCCGGTATGACCGGTGGTTCGGGCCCTGCGGCCGGATCGGGCGGGGTCATCGGGCCCGTCCCTTCTCCCTCAGGATGCCCTCGGCGACGATGCGGCTGCCCAGCACGCAGGCGACCGTGCCGAGGCCCGGCCAGGTCGAGTCGCCGACGAGCCACAGCCCGGGACCGCCCAGATCGTGCGGAACGGCGTGCTGGTTGGCGTTGCGCAGATGCTGGCGCACTCCGCCGACCGCTCCGTCCGGACGGAAGCTGAACCGTTCGTAGCTGCGGGGCGTTCCGGTCTGCGCGATCACGGCTCGCTCTCCGAGACGGGGGTACACGCGCCGGGCCAGGGCTACCAGCCGTTCGCCGGCTTCCTTCTTGCGCTGCTCGTACGCAGTCCGGTCGAGGCCGCGCCAGGCGGCGAGGTCGGTGTGGGTGGAGATCATCACCGCCCGGTGCCCGGGCGGGGCGCTGAGCGTGTCGCCGGGTGCGGACACGGAGACGAACATGTTGTTGCCGTCGCCCAGGGGACGGTCGTACGCCTGCAGCACCTGATGGTGCGTGAGGTCCTGGCCCGCCACCTCGGACTCGGGTACGCCGAGGAAGACCACGGTCGCACCGCCCAGCGCGTCCGCGTCCCGTTCCAGGTACGTCCGCAGTCTGCGGGCGACCGGGAGCCCCGCGCAGATCGTCGCCGTGGTGGCGGCAGGGACCGCGCAGACGAGTCGGCAGGCGTGAACGACGCCTTGGCGGGTGTTCAGCCGGTAGGCGCCGGGGCCGCCTTCGACGCGCGCGACGCGGCAGCCCACCCGGAGCGAGCCGCCGAGGCCCCGGTAGTGCTGCACGAGTACGCACCAGAATCCGTGCATGCCGCCGGTGTGCCGGCTGAGTCCCGCGCCCCGGATGGTCACCCCGAGCGCCGCGTTGATGAGGGGCGCCTCGTCGACACCGGTGTGCACCGTGTCCTCGACCAGCATGCCGAGCAGCCCCACCAACGCGTCGTCCCCGCGCAGGGAGTGGTCCCGCAGCGCGTCCCCCAGGGTCCGGTTCAGGTGGCGGGCGAGCCATACGCCGGGCATCCCGACCGCCCACAGGTCGCGGAGGGCGTCGGCGGGGCCGCGTACCGGCAGCCGAACGCCCCTCCGGCTGGCCTGCCAGAAGGTGTGTGCCAGCCGGTCCAGCAGCGCCCAGAACCGGCGATGGTCCGCACTGTCGCCGAACTTGCGCAGCCGTTCGTGGTGCCACGCGGCGTGATCGCGGTACAGCACGACCTCACGGTCCGGCAGAAAGGCCCGGTAGCCGGGCAGTTCATGCGCGTCCAGCGGCGGAATGCCCACGGTCTCCAGCAGTTCGCCGCCGACGCCGCCGGGGCCGAAGTCGACCAGGGTGGTCGTGCCAACGTCGAAGGAGAAACCCCGCTTCCGGTAGTACCCGGCGCAGCCGCCCGCGTGGCCGTGTGCCTCCAGCACAAGCGTGGACAGTCCGGCCGCCTGCAGCCGCAGCGCCGTCGCCATGCCCGCCATGCCGCCGCCGATCACCGCCGAGTCGACATGCTCCTGCACGTTCTGAACATTCGTTCTGAACATCCGTTCAGAATGGGCAACTTCATCCTTCGCGTCAAGAGCTCCGACGTGTCCGAAGAGACTCATTGGAACCCCCTCGTCTTCCTTGCACACTTCTGTACGATCACCGATCACAAACGGGGGAACAGCTGCGGAGGGGGCGGCGATGGATGGTAAAACCACTGGACGCAGAGGCAGTTGGCGGTTGAGGGCCGCAGCGTCGGGAGCCGCGGCGGCGGTGCTGCTCGGCGGCTGCAGCGCCGGGGCGGCCAAGGAGGCAGCCGAGCCCAGCGCCAAGGCGTCGCGGTCCCCGGCGCCGTCCGCTTCCGCGTCAGGCCAGGCGGCGGGTGGCGCACAGCCGTCCGCGACGCCGTTCGAGGCGGCCGCGGATCTCGTGCCCCGTACGAAGAGTCAGGGCTCTGCACTGGCCGAGGCGGTCGTGTTCCGGCCACAGGACTGGGGCCGGGGCTTCAAGGCGCAGCAGTCGGCCCGGAGCGCACCGGGCACCATCGCCGTACTCGACGAGCAGTGCCAATGGCAGCGCCGGGCGCTGCCCAAGGGCGTGCTGGCCTCGCTGTCCCTCTACAGCGAACTGCCCGGCAGCGGGAGCCGCGGCGCGATCAAGGTGACGGCGGCGGTGACCGTGCATGCCACGGAGCTGGGTGCCGACGACCAGCTGGCCACCACGCTGGAGGAGGTGCTGCGCTGCCCCGAGCAGCAGGTACGCACCGGCGAGCGGATCACGGACCTGATGTCCGCGGGCACTCCTTTCGGCGTGCGCGGGAACACCTACGCAGACGATTCGGTCTATGAGCGCGGCTCCTATCTCGCCGGGAGCGGCAAGACCTCCTACCGGTGGATGGTCACACGGCTGGGCCCGGTGACCGTGGCGGTGTCGCTGAAGGGCACCCACGGGTACACCTACGACGAACTGGAGCAGTACGTGACGCGCGGGACCACCAACATGCTCGACCGTGTGAGATTCGAGCTGGGAGGCAAGGGCTGATGGAGCAGCTGCGTTCTTCCGACCCCGTGCGTATCGCCGACCACCGTCTACTCGGGCGGCTCGGCGCCGGTGGCATGGGGGTGGTGTACCTCGCGCGCACACCGGTCGGCGCGCTGGTGGCGCTGAAGGTGCTGGCAGGGGAGTACGCCGAGGAGCCTGGCTTCAAGGAGCGGTTCCGCCGCGAGGTCGACGTTGCCCGGCGCATCCACAGCCCGTGGGCCGTGCCCCTGATGGACGCCGACGCGGACGCCGAAGCGCCGTGGCTGGCAACGGCGTACGTACCCGGCCCGTCGCTGGCCGAGGCCGTGGCCGCGCACGGGCCGCTCGCGGAGCACGGGCTGCGGATCCTCGGCGGCCGGCTGGCACGGGCCCTGGCGGAGGTCCACCGGGCCGGGCTGGTCCACCGGGACCTCAAACCGGGCAACGTGCTGATCGCCCTCGACGGGCCTCGGCTCATCGACTTCGGTATCGCCAGGGCGCCCGAGGACACGGCACTCACCGCGACGGGGCTGATGGTCGGCACACCCGGCTATCTGTCACCGGAGCAGGCCGAGGGGCGCGGCGGGCAGGCCATCGGCCCACCGAGCGATGTGTTCTCCCTCGGTTGCGTCCTGGCGTTCGCGGCGACGGGTCGGCCGCCGTTCGGTACCGGGGCGCTCGACGCCCTGCTGTACCGGGCCGTGCACGACCCTGCCGACCTCGACGGTGTCCCGCCCGCGCTGGGCGAGATGGTGTCGCGCTGCCTGGAGAAGGACCCGGCGCAGCGGCCCGGTGTCGAGGAACTGGTGCGGGAACTGCTTCCCGGTGACCTGGCCGATGCCCCTGCCGACGGCCCGACCCATGACGGGCCCGACGGCGGCACGACGGACGGCGGCACGGAGGGCGGTACGGAGGGCGGTACGGAGGCAGGCGGCGGGGCCGCCTCGTGGCTGCCGGAAGAGGTCACGCGGCTGATCGCCCGGCGCTCGGCCGCCGCACTCGCGCTGCCGGACATCGACAGCACCGAGATCTCGGCCGGCACCTCGCGAGCGGAGAGCCCCCCGGGGAGCAACTCCCAGGGCAGGAGCGGACCTCAGGATGCCGACACCGAACCGGCATCCGACACCGAGGATGCGGTGCCGTCGGTCACGGACGACACCCGGACTCCCGGACGGCGCCGCTTCCTCCTGCTCGCCGGTGGGGGCGCGGTGCTCACGGCGGGTGCGGGCGCGGGCTGGTGGACCCTGGGCAGGGTCGGCGGCCCGGACGACAGGAAGCCCGCCGCCTCCACCACTTCCCGGCGCCCCGCCTATACCGTCGCGGTGCACGGCGACCTCAGCGGCTCCCGGCGCGAGACGGGGCAGGCACAGGAGCGCGGACTGCGGCTGGCCGTCGCGGAGTTCAACGCCCGGGGCGACTCTCCCTTCGACGTGAAGGTGCGGGCCGTCGACGACTCCGGCGACCCGGCCGTCGCGGCACGGCTGGCGAAGCAGCTCGCCGACGACCCGTCGGTGCTCGCCGTGGTCGGTCCGACGACGGACGAGACCGCCCAGACGGCGCTCGCCGCGTACGACGCCGGCCTCCTGCCGGTGGTCGCCGTGTCTCCGGGAGCCATCAACCTCAGCGTCCAGGGCTTCCGCTCGTTCCTGCACGCACGGCTCCCCGACTCGCTGCTCTCCTTCTACATCAGCGCCTATCTGCGCGGGACCGCGCACTCGCGCAGGATCGGTGTCGTCGTCGACCGCGCGGCCGACAACTACGGCTGGGAGCTCAGCAGCAACCTGAGCAGGGCGTTGCGGGACGAGGGACAGCCGTACCTGCCCAGGGTGGTGAGCGCGATGCGGTCCGGCTTCGGCGACGCGGTGGACGATCTGCGGGCCGCCGATGCCGACTCCATCGCCTTCGCCGGACTGCACGACCGGGCCGCGTCGCTCGCCCGGACGCTGCGGGAGCGCGACTTCTCCGGCGCCCGCGTCTCCGGCCCGGACCTGCTCGACCCGCGCTTCCTCACGGCGGCGAAGGAGGCCGCCGACGGATGGACGATCGTCGCACCGGTCGTCGACGCGACGCTCAAGCCCGAGGTGAAGGCGTTCGCCGACGCCTACCGGAAACGCTGGAAGGAGGCGCCGCCTCGGTACGCGGCGGAGGCCTATGACGTGACGGGCATGGTGCTCAAGACGCTGGCGGACCTGTCGGCGAAGAGCCGCACCCGCAAGGAGCTGCTCACCGCCGTACGGGCCATCAAGTACCAGGGCGTCACAAAGCCGTTCGCGTTCGACAAGAGCGGCCATATCGTCATCGACGGCACCGGGGTCTTCCTCTGGCGGGTCGACAAGGGTCGCTTCGTGTACGGCGGCCCCGCGCCGTTCGCAGCCTGATGGAACCGCTGCGCACGGCCGATCCGTCCCGGCTGGGCCGCTACCGGATACTGCGGCGGCTCGGCGCCGGCGGCATGGGCGTCGTCTTCCTGGCCCGCGCGCCGGGAGGGGCGTTCGCCGCGGTCAAGGTCGTGCGGGCGGTCCATGCCGACGGCGAGGACTTCCGGGCCCGGTTCCGCCGGGAGATCGCGGTGGCCCGGCAGGTGGACAGCCCCTGGGTGGTCCCGTTGCTGGACGCGGACGCCGACACAGAGGATCCGTGGCTGGCGACCGCGTTCGTACCGGGGCCTTCGCTCTCCGAAGTACTGGAGGCGCAAGGGCCGCTGTCCGCCGCCACGGTGTGTGTCCTTGGGCTCCGGCTCGCCGAGGCGCTGGAGGCGGTCCACCGGGCGGGTCTGGTGCACCGCGATGTGAAGCCGGGCAACGTGCTGCTGGCCCCGGACGGGCCGCGGCTGATCGACTTCGGCATCGCACGGACGCCGGAGGGTACGGCGCTCACGTCCAGCGGCGTGATCGTCGGCTCGCCCGGATTCCTGTCGCCCGAGCAGGCGCGGGCGCGCGCCGGCGAGATCGGCCCGCCCAGCGACGTCTTCTCGCTGGGCTGTCTTCTGGCCTTTGCCGCCACGGGCGTACGGCCGTTCGGCGGCGGTGCGGCCGCCGGAATGCTGCTCCGCACGGTCTACGAGGAGCCGGACCTGCCCGGGCTGCCGGACGCGCTGGAGCCGCTCGTACGAGCGTGCCTGGACAAGCATCCGGCACAGCGGCCGACCGCCGCCCAGGTCCGCGAGGCGCTGGACGAGATCGCCCCCGACGACCGGGAGCGGTGGCTGCCCGAGCCGGTCACGCGGCTGATCGCCGACCGGTCCGCGGCCGTGCTCGGCATGGAGGCGATCGAGCCGACCCGGGTGTCCGCACCGGCCGGCACGATGTCACCGGAAGCCGCGACGGTGACGTCCCTTGTGGATCCGGAGTCCCACGCAAGCGTCGTGGGCCGCCGTGGTTTCCTGCGAATCGGCTTCACGGCCGGAGCACTGGGGGCCGGCGGCGGAGCCTGGTGGTGGAGCACCCGTGGCGGCCGGAAGTCGGGCGGCGGCGCCTCGTCCTCCTCGGCCTCACGGCCCGAACTCGTCGTGGCCTTCCAGGGGGATCTGTCCGGCGCCGCGAAGGACACCGGGCACGCACAGCTCAACGGCGCCCGGCTGGCCGTCGAGCGCGTCAACGCCGCGAGCGGCCGCCCGCTGCGGCTGAAGCTGCGCCCGTACGACGACGGGGGCGAGCCCGAACGTGCCCGGGACCTGGCCGAGCGGCTGACGGCGGACGAGCGTGTCCTCGCCGTTCTGGGTCCCACCACCGACGCTTGTCTCCTCGCCGCGGAGGACACCTACACCAAGGCCGTGATGCCCGTCCTCTCTGTTTCGGTGGGGGTCGCGCCACAGGTCAGGGAGGCCAGCATGTCCACTCTCCGCTCGCATGCGGCGCTGCGGCCCACCGATCAGCTGCTCGCCGCCCCCTGCAACGCCTATCTCGCCCGCTCCGCCGACGCACGCAAGGTGTTCCTCGTGGACGACCGGGCCGAGGGCGACTTCGCCTGGGCCCTCTGCGACGACCTCCAACGGGTGCTGCAACGGGAGGGGAGGGAGGCGACCGTCACGAGTATCGCCGCCGGGACGCTCGACTCCGCCGCGCTCGCCGGCAAGGTCATGGCGGATCGCGCGGACGCGGTCGTGTTCAGCGGAAGCCAGGAACGCGCGGGCGCCTTCGCGTCGGCGCTGCGCAAGGCGCGGTTCACCGGAGCCCGGGTCGCGACCCAACGGGCCTTCGGCACGCGGTTCCTGAAGTCCGCGGGTGCCGCCGCCGAGGACTGGGTGTTCGCCACCACCTTCATCGATCCGACGTCCACGCCGGCGGCGCGCTCCTTCACCGCGGCGTACCGCGCACGGTTCGACGAGCGCCCTGGCTGGTACGCGGCGGAGGCGTACGACGCCGTGCTGTTCCTGGCCGAGGTCTGTACGAGAAAGGGCTCTCCCCTGGCGGAACGGGGCGCGATCGTGCGTCGCATGCCCGGGGTCGACTACCGCGGCATCAGCCGGACGATCAAGTACATCGCGGACAAGGGCTACAACAGCGACGCGCTGTTCCTGTTCCGTACCGTCGACGGAGAGTTCGACTTTCTCGGGCAGTACAAGGAAGCGGTCTCGTGAGCCGGACGCATCGACGGAGGTGGGGCGGATGTGGCCACGGTGGGCGGGAGCGTGACGGTGCACCGGGCACGACCTCGGCCGCGTCTGTCATGCCCGGCCTGCCAGCATCGCGTCCACGCCAAGCTCTCCCCCGGCGGCGTGCGGTTCTTCGCCCATGACCCGGGAGCGTCTCGGCGGTGTGCGCTGGCAGGTGAGTCGGTCGCGCACCATCGGCTGAAGCTGGCGCTGGCCGGGGCCGTTCGCGCTGCGGGCCATCATGCGTCCGTGGAGGCGACCGGGCCTGAGGGCCTATGGCGTGCGGATGTGTTGTCGACCAGTCCCGATGGCATTACCCGCTGGGCGTGGGAGCTCAGCTGTCTGCGATCACCAGCGAGGACATCGAGCGTCGCACCGCCCGCTACGCTGCCGACGGCATTGGGGTGTGCTGGGTGTCTGACCGTCCGCGGAATTGGCTGGGGACCGCTCCCTCCCTGCTGGTGGGCACCACAGCTGTCGGGGAGTATCCCGTGGAGTCTGGTGTCGCACGGTTCGTCACCGAGGAATGCGCCTGCAGCCACGGCCACCGCACATGCCCGGCTGGTCGGCACGGCCGCTGGGATGGCGACCGCGGGGCCGGTTTACTGGATGTGGTCGCCCATATCCTCCACGCCGTGCTGCTGCCCCATGCCCCTACGGGTCCAGTGGGCCTGGGGATCCCGGGCGTGTGGCGATGGCTGTGGGCGACGCCGGAGGCGGTCGGGGAGGCCAGGGCCTATGCCGAGGAGGAGCGCGTCGGCAGGGAACGGTGGCGCAGGCAGCAGATTGAGTACGCTGCCCGTCGGTTCCCCGAGGCCAACGCCCCCTTGGTCAGCCAGTGGCAGCAGACGCTAGAGCCCGCCGCACGGCAGCAGTTGCAGGACGCGGCGCTGGCGCAGGCCCGCGCCGACACCGGCCAGCTGGCATTCGTCCATGCGAAAGCGACCGCGTGGCACTTCGGCTGCGGAGTCCTGGTCACGGTCGGCTCAGCCGTCCCCACCTCCACACGGGGCTGGTACGGCCTGATCCGCCCCGATCCCACCCGACTCGACATGACGTTGGTGCACCAGCTCGGCCTGGTGCTGTTCACCACCCCCGAGGAGTCCGCCGCCCTGACCCGGGCAGCCCCGGCCGGAACACGTGTCATCACCGTCGAAACCAAGGTGTGACAGCCGATCCGCATCGGGCCGACCTGCCAGCGGCTGACGCTCTATGTGGCCAACTGCAAGCTCAGCCGAGCTGTTCCTCCTCATGCCGCTCAACGTGCTGGAGACAGATCAGGCTCTGCGCCGTCCCCCTCACCTCAGCGGCAGCGAAGCACCGCATTGCTACCCGACCAGCATCGAGATCACGCGTGTGGTTTCGTTCACGGATCACGACGGCGATTGTTCAGCACTCTGGGAGGCGCCCGCCCGGGGCCGAGGTCGATGTTCACGCGAACGGACAGCACCCGTCCACTGACTCCCCGTCCCGGGCAGGGGGTGGCCTTCCTGGGCCTCGGTACCCGTAGTAGCCGTTGTTCGACCGGTCGGTATTCGGCCTGGTGACAGCTGCAGTTCCCGGCGGACAGGCAAGGCAGACCGGCCGGGTCCTCGGTCCCTGGGTATCGGTGGACCTTTCGCCTCGCCTGCGGCGCACGCCCGTGGTGCGATGAAACAGGGGGTCGGGAAGGAGAGAACGATGATCCCACCGGCAGGGGAGCGCAAGAGTGGCACGGGCCCTGTGTCGGTCCGCCCGCTGGGTGAGGCGGACCTGGATCGGGCCGACGAGATCTTCAGGGTCGCCTTCGGGACGTTCCTCGGGGCTCCCGAGCCGAAGACGTTCTTTGGGACCGCCGACTACGTCCGCACTCGCTGGGCGGCCGATCCACAGGCGGCCTTCGCAGCGACGGTCGAGGGCGAAGTCGCCGGATCGAACTTCGCCGTCAACTGGGGCAGCGTCGGGTACTTCGGTCCGCTGACCGTGCGTCCGGACCTGTGGGACCAGGGCGTCGGCAGGCGCCTCATGGAGCCGGTCATGGACTGCTTCGACACCTGGGAGAACCGCCACCTGGGCCTGTTCACCTTCTCGCACAGTCCCAAGCACCTTGAGCTCTACCGCCGTTTCGGTTTCTGGCCCCGATTCCTCACAGCCATCATGAAGAAGCAGGTGGCAGGCAGTGCCGCAGTCCCCGGCCGAGTGCTGTACGGCCAGCTGCCCGCCGCCGAGCAGCCCGACGCCCTGACCCTCTGTCGCGCACTGACCGGGGCCGTGTACGAGGGCCTGAGCCTGGAACGCGAGATCGTGGCCACGCACGCGCAGGGGCTCGGTGACACCATTCTGCTCCAGGGCGTCGGCTCCGAGCTCGATGGCTTGGCCGTCTGCCATTGCGGAGCCGGGTCGGAGGCCGGCGAGGACGTGTGCTTCGTCAAGTTCGGAGCCGTACGCCCTGGCCCGGAGGCCGCCAACCGGTTCGAACGACTGCTTGGCGCGTGCGAGCAGCTGGCCGCCGAGCGCGGACTGGGTCAACTGGACGCCGGGATGAACCTGGGCCGCCCGGATGCCTACCGTCGAATGGTCGACCGCGGTTTCCGCACCTGGTTGCAGGGCGTGACCATGCACAGGCCCAACGAACCCGGCTACAGCCACCCCGACGCCTACGTGATCGACGACTGGCGCTGAGACCCCGCCACACTCGGCCCGCGAGGAAGGCCCGGTGCCGCCCGAACCCGTGAACATTCCGCGTCGGCGCCGACGGCCAGACACCTCCCGGACCACTGTCGAAGTGCAGTCCCTTCTCATGGACAGAGCCACGCGTGCGAGGGACAGTCCGAGAGCCTGGTGCCGAGCCGCCTGGCCCCAGAAATGGGCTCAGGCGAATATCAGCCGCCATCGGCAGCTGGGCGTCCGCGGGGCCGTTTTCAGTTCGGCCCGTTCCTGTACGCCTTCAGCCAATCACCGGGGGCTACCCGTGTCGGAGCATGCCACCGCAATCCCAGGCGGCCGCCTCATCAACCACATCCACCACCCCGTGGACCGCACCCCGCAGCGGTCGGCGTGCTCGGACCTCTCGTGGACACTTCCCGGTACCTGTGTGCTGCCAGCGTCCCGAATTCACAGTTCCGACCGTCAGGCCAGCCACCTGCGGTGGCTCGCACCAACGGCGGGTCGATACATCCGCGCAGGTCAGCGAATTGCCAACCGGCATAGACCACTCCGGGACCGAACTCGCGAGCAGCGGATTCGGTCCGCTGAGCCGGAGTTGACGCTCCAACACCTCGCGAGGAACGTTTCCGCAGGTCAGATCATGCTTCAGGTGGGGCGGGTGGGACTCGAACCCACGGCCGACGGATTATGAGTCCGCTGCTCTAACCGGCTGAGCTACCGCCCCTAACGGCGCGTCGCGCACAAATGTGCGCGCCGTCTGCCGCAGCATAGCCGCTCATACGATCTCCTGCCTCGGGTGGTCGGCAACGCACAATCATGAGGACTGCGCTGCCCCCTGCCCGGTTCCAGGAGCCGTCCCGAAGTAGTCCAGGACACGAAAAAGGACCCCCCAAGGGGCCCTCTTCCGGTATCTGCTCCCCCGGCTGGACTCGAACCAGCAACCCTCCGGTTAACAGCCGAATGCTCTGCCAATTGAGCTACAGGGGATCGCGCTCCCCCGACTGGACTCGAACCAGTAACCTGCCGGTTAACAGCCGGCTGCTCTGCCAATTGAGCTACAGGGGATTGCTGCGTGTGCACCGAACGTACCTACCCCGGGTCTCCCGGGGGGCGTGCGCTCGCCGCGACACATACATTAGCGCAAGCAGGGGGGTGCTCCGCCAATCGGTAAGGCCCCGGGTGATCACGGGCCTGACCGGGTAGGCGGCGAGCACCGACGCAAGGGAAGGGTGGCAGCCATGCGGTACAAGCTCACGTTCCTCGCCGGACTAGCCCTCGGCTACGTGATCGGCACGCGAGCCGGGCGCGAGCGCTACGAGCAGCTCAAGAAGTCCGTGCGCGAGATCTCCCAGAATCCGGCCGTGCGCAATGCCGCGGAGTCCGCGGCGCACAACAGCCGCGAGGTCGCGGGCAAGGCTTTCCACGCGGTGAGCGAGAAGGTCGGGGACCGGGTGCCCGACTCGGTGGCCGAGCGGGTGCGGTCCCTGCGGGAGCGGAGCGCGAGCGGCGAGGACGACTGGGGCACCAGTAATACCTGACCACCGGCAGTAATTAACCGGCGGCATGTGACGTGGTACCTCCCCGCGTGCGGCAGAATCTTCAGTCATGGGGATAGTCGCCGGCTTGGACAGCTCGTCTGCATTCACGCGCATCGTCGTCTGTGACGCGGACACGGGTGCCGTGCTGCGCCAGGGGTACGCGCCGCACCCCGTCGAAGCGAAGGCCACCGAGATCGATCCGCAGGTATGGCTGCTCTCGCTCGGCGAGGCAGCCGCCGGCGGGCTGCTCGAAGGCGTGCAGGCAATCGGCGTCTCCGCGCAGCAGCACGGTCTGCTGACGCTGGACCCGCAGGGCAATCTCGTACGTCCCGCACTGCTCGGCAATGACAAGCGTGCGCAGGCCGCCGCGGCGGATCTGATCGACGCGCTCGGCGGGCGGCAGGCCTGGGCCGAGGCCGTCGGTTCGGTGCCGCAGTCCGCGCAGCCGGTGGCGAAGCTGCGCTGGATGGCCCGCTCCGAGCCCGAGGCGGCGCAGCAAGTCGCGTCCGTCATGCAGCCGCACGACTGGCTGGTGTGGCAGCTGCTCGGCCGGCCGGCCCGCAGGACCACGGACCGCGGCGGCGCTTCCGGCACCGGTTTCTGGTCGGCGGGCACCGGCTCGTACCGGCCCGACCTGGTGGAGCTGGCGCTCGGGCACCAGTGCGCGCTGCCCGAGGTGCTCGGCCCGGCCGATGCCGCGGGTACGACGCCCGAGGGGCTGCTGATCTCCGCCGGGACCGGCGAGACAATGGCGGCGGCCTTCGGGCTGGGCGTCGGGGTCGGCGACGCGGTGGTGTCGCTGGGAGCCTCTGGCTCCGTGATGGCCGTGCACCACCAGGCACTGGCCGATCCGGGCGAGATGATTACGTCGTTCGCCGATGCGACCGGGATGCATCTGCCGGTAGTGCACACGCTCAATGCCGTACGGGCGCTGCGCGGCACGGCCGAGCTGCTGGGCCTCGAGGGTCTCGACGAGCTCTCCGCGCTGGCCATGAAGTCGACGCCCGGTTCGTCCGGGCTTGTGATGCTGCCGTATCTGGAGGGCGAGCGCACTCCGCAACTGCCGCACACCGCCGGGACGCTGAGCGGTCTGCGCCGCGAGTCGATGAAGCCCGAGCATCTGGCCCGAGCCGCCTTCGAGGGCATGCTCTGCTCGCTCGCGGACGCCATGGACGTGCTGCGCGGGCGCGGAGTCGAGGTGCGCAGAGTGTTTCTGCTGGGTGGCGCCGCCGAGCTGCCCGCCGTACAGACCGCGGCGCCCGCGATCTTCGGGGCGCAGGTCGTCGTGCCGCAGCCCGCCGACTACGCGGCGCTGGGCGCGGCCCGGCAGGCCGCGTGGGCGCTCGGGGTCTCGCAGGGGACGCTGTCGCCGGCCGCTCCGCCGGCCTGGCAGGGCGCCGCGGTTGGGGTTGCCCCTGGCTTGTCCAAGGGGACTTTCGAGGCGGGCGGGCAAATCGTTCCGACGGAGGAGGAACGCGCGGTGGGTCAGGCGGTGCGCCAGCAGTACGGCGCGACGCGGGATCACATCCACCCCGGGGCGTTCAACCCGACATCTTGACCCTGCCTTGAATTAATCCCTTGGGGTTACCGGGGCGGAGTGTCGCAAGATGGGGTGACCCCTCGATCTTGCCGACTCCGAGAGACAGCGCGTGCTGATACGACTTCTACGGACGTATCTCAGTCCGTACCAGAAACCCATCGCCTTACTGGTGGCGCTCCAACTGCTGCAGACCAGCGCCACCCTCTATCTGCCCACCCTCAACGCGGACATCATCGACAACGGTGTCGTAAAGGGGGACACGGGCTACATCCTCCGGGTCGGCGCGGTCATGATCGCCGTGAGCGTCGTCCAGGTGGTCTGCAACATCGGAGCGGTCTTCTACGGCGCGCGAACCGCCTCCGCGCTCGGGCGTGATGTCCGGGCCGCCGTCTTCGACCGGGTGCAGAGCTTCTCCGCGCGCGAGGTCGGGCACTTCGGGTCGCCGTCGCTGATCACCCGTACGACCAATGACGTCCAGCAGGTGCAGATGCTGGTCCTGATGGCGTTCACGCTGATGGTGTCGGCGCCGATCATGTGCGTCGGCGGCATCATCATGGCGCTCGGCCAGGATGTGCCGCTGTCGGCGGTGCTGCTCGCGGTGGTGCCGCTGCTCGGCATCGCGGTGTCGCTGATAGTCAAGAAGATGCGGCCGCTGTTCCGGACCATGCAGGAGCGGCTGGACACGGTGAACCGGGTGCTGCGGGAGCAGATCACGGGCAACCGCGTCATCCGCGCCTTCGTACGCGACGAGTACGAGAAGGAGCGGTTCCGCGGGGCCAACACCGAGCTGACCGATGTGTCCCTGTCCACCGGCCGGTTGATGGCGCTGATGTTCCCGACCGTCATGACGGTGGTGAATGTGTCGTCCATCGCCGTCATCTGGTTCGGCGCACACCGCGTCGACAGCGGCGCGATCCAGATCGGCGCGCTGACCGCGTTCCTCGCGTATCTGATGCAGATCGTGATGGCCGTGATGATGGCCACCTTCATGTTCATGCAGGTGCCGCGCGCCGAGGTCTGTGCCGAGCGGATCGAGGAGGTACTGGCGACGGACTCGAGCGTGGTGCCGCCGTCCGCGCCCGTACGGCAGCTGCGCAGCCACGGGCATCTGGAGGTGCGGGACGTGGAGTTCCGCTACCCGGGGGCCGAGGAGTCGGTGCTGCGCAGCGTCGGTCTGGTGGCGCGGCCCGGCGAGACGACCGCGATCATCGGATCGACGGGCAGCGGGAAGTCGACGCTGCTGGGGCTCGTACCGCGGCTGTTCGATGTGACGGGCGGCGAGGTGCTCGTCGACGGGGTGGATGTGCGTGAGCTCGATCCGGCGCTGATGGCGAGGACGGTGGGGCTCGTGCCGCAGAAGCCGTATCTCTTCTCCGGGACGGTGGCAACGAATCTTCGGTACGGAAAGCCCGGCGCGAGCGACGACGAGCTGTGGCAGGCGCTGGAAGTCGCGCAGGCCGACGACTTCGTACGGAATCTTGAAGGCGGGCTGAACGCGTCGATCGCGCAGGGCGGCACCAATGTCTCCGGCGGGCAGCGCCAGCGCCTCGCGATCGCCAGGACCCTGGTGCAGCGGCCCGAGATCTACCTCTTCGACGACTCCTTCTCGGCACTGGACTACGCGACGGACGCGGCGCTGCGCGGGGCGCTGGCGCGCGAGACCGCCGAGGCGACGGTGGTGATAGTCGCCCAGCGGGTGTCGACCATCCGCGACGCCGACCGCATCGTGGTTCTGGACGAGGGGCAGGTCGTGGGGACCGGCAGCCATCACGAGCTGATGGAGAGCAATGAGACCTACCGAGAGATCGTGCTCTCGCAGCTGACGGAGGCTGAGGCCGCATGAGCGGGCCGGGCGGACGGATGATGACGGGACCGGTCGAGCGGTCCATGGACTTCAAGGGCTCGGGCAAGCGGCTGCTGCGGCAGCTCGCGCCGGAGCGGGCGACGCTGTGGGTGATGCTCGCGGCGGGCGTGCTGAGCGTCGCGTTCGCGGTGGTCGGGCCGAAGATACTGGGGCAGGCGACCGACCTGGTCTTCGCGGGGGTCGTCGGCCGGGAGATGCCGGGGGGGACCAGCAAGGAGCAGGCGATCGCCGACCTGCGGGACAAGGACCAGGGCGGGCTCGCCGACATGCTGTCCGGCGTGGACTTCACGCCCGGCGACGGCATCGACTTCACCGCCGTGGGCCATGTGCTGCTGGTGGCGCTGGTGGTGTATCTGGCCGCGGGTCTGCTGATGCTGGTGGCGACGCGGCTGTCGATCCGGGTGATCAACCGGACCGTGTTCCGGATGCGGGAGGACGTGCAGGCGAAGCTGTCGCGGCTGCCGCTGTCGTACTTCGACCGGGCCAAGCGCGGCGAGGTGCTCAGCCGGGCGACGAACGACATCGACAACATCTCGCAGACGCTGCAGCAGAGCATGGGGCAGCTGATCAACTCGCTGCTGACCATCGTGGGCGTGCTGGCGATGATGTTCTGGATCTCGCCGCTGCTCGCGCTGGTCGCGCTGGTGACGGTGCCGGTGTCGGTCTTCGTGGCGACGAAGGTCGGCAAGCGTTCGCAGCCGCACTTCGTGCAGCAGTGGAAGACCACCGGCAAACTCAACGCCCACATCGAGGAGATGTACACCGGCCATGCACTGGTGAAGGTCTTCGGGCGACAGGACGAGTCGGCGCGGGCCTTCGCCGACCAGAACGAGGAGCTGTACGAGGCGGGTTTCAGGGCCCAGTTCAACAGCGGGGTGATGCAGCCGCTGATGTTCTTCGTCTCGAACCTCAACTATGTGCTGGTGGCGGTCGTCGGCGGACTGCGGGTCGCGTCCGGTGCGCTGTCCATCGGTGATGTGCAGGCGTTCATCCAGTACTCCCGGCAGTTCTCGATGCCGCTGACGCAGGTCGCCTCGATGGCGAACCTGGTGCAGTCGGGCGTCGCGTCGGCCGAGCGGATCTTCGAGCTGCTGGACGCGGACGAGCAGGAGGCCGACGCTCCGACGGCCTCGGCCGGGCGGCCGGGACAGCCGCTGGGGCAGGTCTCGCTGGAGAAGGTCGCCTTCCAGTACGACCCGGAGAAGCCGCTGATCGAGGATCTGTCGCTGAGCGTGGAGCCGGGTCATACGGTCGCGATCGTCGGCCCGACGGGTGCGGGCAAGACGACGCTGGTGAATCTGCTGATGCGGTTCTACGAGGTCACGGGCGGCCGGATCAGCCTGGACGGCGTGGACATCGCGAAGATATCGCGGGAGGAACTGCGCTCCGGCATAGGGATGGTGCTCCAGGACACCTGGCTGTTCGGCGGCACGATCGCGGACAACATCGCGTACGGAGCGCCCCGAGAGGTGACGCGGGAGGAGATCGAGGAGGCGGCGCGCGCGGCGCACGCCGACCGATTCATCCGTACGCTCCCCGACGGCTACGACACGGTGATCGACGACGAGGGGTCGGGGGTGAGCGCGGGCGAGAAGCAGCTGATCACCATCGCGCGGGCGTTCCTGTCCGACCCGGTGATCCTGGTGCTCGACGAGGCGACGAGCTCGGTCGACACCCGAACCGAGGTGCTCATCCAGAAGGCGATGGCGCGCCTGGCCCACGGGCGTACGAGCTTTGTCATCGCGCACCGGCTCTCCACCATCCGGGACGCGGATGTGATCCTGGTGATGGAGAACGGCGCGATTGTCGAACAGGGCACGCATGAAGGGCTGTTGGCGGCGGAGGGTGCGTATGCGCGGCTGTACGCGGCACAGTTCGCGCAGGCGGTGGTGGAGGTGGAGTAGGTCGGGGGCGGTGCGCCTGTTCCCCGACCCGCCCCCTACGCCCGGGCGGCGTGGGGGGGACCCCCACTCCCCGAACTGGGGGCGGGGCCCCAGACCCCGGTACGCCCTTCTGGGGGTCCCCCCCACGCCCTCCGGGCGTAGGGGGAGTGTCCTCAATCGCCGGACGGGCTTGATTTTCGCCGGTCGTCCTGAGAATTCAGGCCGACCGGCGGAAAATCTAAGCCCCGTGGGAGTCCCCCGGACGAAGTCTGGGGGAGATTGAGGAGCGGGGTCCGGGGCGGAGCCCCGGTGTCAGTCCAGGTAGCCGCGGAGCTGGTCCGCGAAGGCGTGGTCGCGCAGCTTGTTGAGGGTCTTGGACTCGATCTGGCGGATGCGTTCACGCGTCACGCCGAAGATACGGCCTATCTCTTCGAGCGTCCGCGGCCTCCCGTCGACCAGCCCGTAGCGCAGCTGGACGACCTTGCGTTCGCGCTCGCCGAGGGTGGAGAGCACCGCCTCGAGGTGCTCACGCAGCAGCAGGAAGGCAGCCGACTCGACGGGCGACGCCGCGTCGCCGTCCTCGATGAGATCCCCGAGGGCGACATCGTCCTCCTCCCCCACCGGCGCGTGCAGGGAGACCGGCTCCTGAGCCAGCCGCAGCACCTCGCTGACCCGCTCCGACGGCAGGTCCAGCTGGATGGCGACCTCCTCGGGGGTGGGTTCGTAGCCGCGCTCCTGGAGCATCCGGCGCTGGACCCTGACGACCCGGTTGATCAGCTCGACGACATGGACCGGGACGCGGATGGTGCGTGCCTGGTCCGCGAGGGCCCGGGACATGGCCTGGCGGATCCACCAGGTCGCGTACGTGGAGAACTTGTAGCCGCGGGCGTAGTCGAATTTCTCGACCGCCCTGATCAGGCCCAGGTTTCCCTCCTGGACGAGGTCGAGCATGGTCAGCCCGCGGCCTACGTAGCGCTTGGCGACGGAGACGACGAGCCGGAGATTTGCCTCGATCAGCCGGCGCTTCGCCATCCGGCCCATGACCACCAATTTGTCGAGGTCGACGGCGAGTTGGGAGTCGTCGATGTCGGGGGTCTTGCCGAGCCGCTCCTCGGCGAACAGACCGGCTTCGACGCGCCGCGCCAGTTCGACCTCCTCGACAGCCGTGAGCAGCGGAATTCTGCCGATCTCCCGCAGATACTGGCGGAACAGGTCGGATGAGGGCCCGCCGCTGTCGATGCGGCCGACCCGTCGTTCCGGAGGCTCGGGCACTTCCACTGGATCCTCGACGAGGGTCTCCGGGACCGCTTCGGGAACGGTCGCGGTCTCGGGGTGATGTACGGCCCGGCTCTGCGCGGGAACCTGCGCGGAGACGGCCGCGACAGCATCGGTCTCGGTCAGGGTCTGGGTCTGCACGGGGGCGACCTCCAGGGTGATCGCTGCCGGTTCGGGGGCGTGCGGCAGCGGGACGGAGGCGGCCGGGCCGCTTTCCGTCCCGTACACGATGAACGGATCCGCGGGGGTGAGAGGCCCACTGTGGGTGGACCGGCCGCGCTCCGGGGACTCAGGCACCGCACCCCAGTGTGGGGTACGACACATCACCGCCACGAGGGGCGTGCGGCTACTTTTTGAGTCCAGTGCGTGACCGGGCGGTTACCCAAGCGGGGCTAGAGGACGTCGGCGCCCTGGTTGCGCAGGGACTGGGCGTACTGCTGGAGCACCCACAGTTCGTTCTGTACGGCCGTGTGGTGCTCGGGGTCGGCGTGCGGGCCGAGGCGGGCGAGGGTGCCCTGGACCTCGCGGATGCGGCGGTCGACCGCGCGCAGCCGGACCTGGACGAGCTGGGTGCCGGCGTAGGTCTCGTCGACCGTCCTGGCGTGCACCGCTTCGACGGCGAGCTCGGTGACCAGGGCGCGCACAGTGTCGTTCGGGGCGGCGTCGCGCACGCGGGCGAGGTAGTCGGGGGTGTCCTGGGTGCCCTGTTCGGCGCCGCCGGCCTCGGCGATGGTCTGGCGGACCGCGGCGTAGGGCGGGGCGGTGAACTCGTCCACGCCGTACGCGTCGAAGGCCGGCGAGACCAGATCCGGGTGCTGGAGCGCGAGCTTGAGCAGTTCGCGTTCGGTGCGGTGGGCGGGGCTGCGGAGGTTGAGGGCGGGGCCCGCGAGGGTCCGCGGGGCGCTCTGGGTCTCGTACGACTGCTGGGTGCGGGACTGTGTCGCCGGACCGCGGCCGCCGCGGTCGCGGGCCCAGCGGGCGAGCTGGGCGACCCGCTTGACCACGAACTGCGTGTCGAGGATGCCGAGAATGCCGGCGAGCTGCACCGCCGACTCGTGCTGGATGGCGATGTTCTTGATGCCCGCGACGATCGGCGCGGCCTCGTCGAGCGCGGCGGCCCGGCCCGCGGGCGTCTCCAGGTTGTGGCGCAGCACGCTGTGGCGGATCGCGAACTCGAAGAGCGGCGTACGCGTTTCGACCAGCTTCTGCACCGCGTCGTCGCCCTCGGCCAGGCGCAGTTCGCAGGGGTCCATGCCGCCGGGCGTAATGGCGATCGAGGTCTCGGCGGCGAACTTCTGGTCGTCCTCGAAGGCGCGCAGCGCGGCCTTCTGTCCGGCCCCGTCGCCGTCGAAGGTGAAGATCACCTCGGCGGTGGCGTTGTCCATCAGCAGCCGGCGCAGGATCTTGATGTGGTCGCCGCCGAAGGCCGTGCCACAGGTGGCGATGGCGGTGGTGACCCCGGCCAGATGGCAGGCCATGACGTCGGTGTAGCCCTCGACGACGACGGCCCGGCTGGTTTTGGCGATCTCTTTCTTGGCGAGATCGATGCCGTACAGCATCTGGGACTTCTTGTAGATGCCCGTCTCAGGGGTGTTGAGGTACTTCGGCCCGTTGTCGCTCTCGTACAGCTTGCGTGCTCCGAAGCCGACGACATCGCCCGAGATGTCGCGGATCGGCCACATCAGCCGGCCGCGGAAGCGGTCGATGGGGCCGCGGCGGCCGTCCTGGGAGAGGCCGGAGAGGATCAGCTCCTTGTCGCTGAAGCCCTTCCCGCGCAGAAAGCGGGTGAGGTGGTCCCAGCCCTGCGGGCTGTAGCCGACGCTGAAGTGCTGGGCGGCGGCCTGGTCGAAGCCGCGCTCGGCGAGGAACTTGCGGCCCGTCTCGGCCTCGGGGCCGGTCTCCAGCTGCTCGATGTAGAACTGCGCGGCGGCCTTGTGCGCCTCGACCAGGCGGATGCGCTCGCCCCGCTGGTGGGTGGGGTTGTACCCGCCCTCCTCGTAGCGCAGGGTGATGCCCGCCGTCGCGGCGAGGCGCTCGACCGTCTCGGAGAAGGAGAGATGGTCGATCTTCATCACGAAGGCGAAGGTGTCGCCGCCTTCCTGGCAGCCGAAGCAGTAGAAGAGACCCTTGCTCGGGCTGACCTGGAAGGAGGGGGACTTCTCGTCGTGGAAGGGGCAGAGCCCCTTGAGGTTTCCGCCGCCGGCGTTGCGCAGCTGGAGGTACTCGGAAACGACGGCGTCGATCGGGACCGCGTCCCGGACCGCCTTCACGTCGTCATCGTTGATCCTGCCTGCCACACGCGGAAGTCTACGGTGGCGCTGTGACACTCCCGTCAGCTGTTGAGGGAAGTGAGCGGTACGGAAGGGTCGGCGAGGGCTTCCGGGTCCACCGGGTTCCCGGAGCGGATCAGCTGCTGGATCGGGTCGGTGACGTCCCACACATTGACGTTCATCCCGGCGAGCACCCGGCGGTCCTTCAGCCAGAAGGCGATGAACTCCCGTTTCCCGACGTCGCCGCGGAGCACCACCTGCTCGTACGAGCCGGGCGGCGCCCAGCCTGAGTACTCCAGGCCCAGGTCGTACTGGTCGGAGAAGAAGTACGGGATGCGGTCGTACGAGACATCCTGGCCGAGCATCGAGCGCGCGGCGGCCGGGCCGCCATTGAGGGCGTTCGCCCAGTGCTCGACGCGCAGCCTGGACTCCAGCAGCGGGTGGTGCGCGGCCGCGACGTCGCCCGCCGCGTAGATGTCGGGGTCGGAGGTGCGCAGTGCGGCGTCGACGGCGATGCCGCCTCCGTGCCCCCGGTCCGCGAGCGCGAGGCCGGCGGCTTCGGCGAGGGCGGCGCGCGGGGCCGCGCCGATCGCGGCGAGGACGTCGTGGGCCGGGTGCTCCTCGCCGTCGTCGGTACGGACGGAGAGGACCATGCCGTCCTGGCCGGTGATCTCGGTGAGGCGGGCGCCGAAGTGGAAGCGGACACCGTGCTCGCGGTGCAGTTCGGTGAAGACCTGGCCCAGCTCGGGGCCGATGACCTGGTGCAGCGGGGTGGGTTCCGGTTCGACGACGGTGACCTCGGCGCCGTAGCCGCGGGCGGCTGCCGCGACCTCCAGGCCGATCCAGCCCGCGCCCGCGATGACCAGATGGCCGTTGTCGCGGCCGAGCGCGGTGAGCACCTGGCGCAGCCGGTCGGCGTGGGCGAGGCGGCGCAGGTGGTGGACGCCGGCCAGCTCGGTGCCGGGGATGTCCAGGCGGCGCGGCTCGGCGCCGGTGGCCAGCAGCAGCTTGTCGTAGTGCAGGACGGTGCCGTCGCCCAGGCGTACGGACTTGGCGTCCCGGTCGACCGCGACGACGGTCTGGCCGAGGTGCAGTTCGACGTCGGCCTGGGCGTACCAGGCGGGTTCATGGACGAAGACGCTGTCGCGCTCCTCCTTGCCCGACAGATAGCCCTTCGACAGGGGCGGCCGTTCATAAGGGTGGTCGCGTTCGTCACCGATGAGGATCACGCGGCCGGTGAACCCTTCGGCACGGAGGGTCTCGGCGGCCTTGGCTCCGGCAAGTCCACCGCCGACGATGACGAATGTCCGATGTGCGTCGACCACTTGATGCCTCCTCTTTGCTTTTACGCTGCGCAGCCTTCAGCGAGCGTCCCGCACGCAGCGTTATGGCGGAAGAGGGAGTGACCCCTGGGCGTGTCATCTCGGACGCGCCGCGGGGGCTCCCTCCCAGCTGCTCAGCGGCGGGCCGTGAGCTGGGCGTGCAGCGTGCGGGCGGAGGCGTCCGTGAGCGAGGCGAGCTGGTCGACGATCACCCGCTTGCGCGCCCGGTCGTCGGGGGCGGCGTCGAACAGAGCACGGAATTGCGGGTCAAGGCTCTCGGGGGCGCGGGCGGTGAGCGCCTCGGCCAGTTCGGCGAGCACGATGCGCTGGTCGGCGCGGAGCGCCTCCTGTTCGGCGCGCTGCATCACATAGCGGTCGGCGACGGCCTTGAGGACCGCGCATTCGTTGCGGGCGGCCCTCGGGACGACCAGCTCGGCGGCGTACCGGGTGAGGCGCCCGGAGCCGTATCTCTGGCGGGTCGCGCCCTCGGCGGCGAGGCAGAAGCGGCCGATGAGCTGGCTGGTGGCGTCCTTCAGCCGGGCCTGCGCGACCGCCGAGCCGTCGTAGTGGTGCGGCCACCACTCCTGGTCGATGAGCCGGTCCAGGGCCTCGGCCAGCTCCTGCGGATCGGTGTCCTCGGGTACGTACCGCCCGATCGCCACCCGCCAGATGTCGCTGCGCTCCGGTTCGGCGAGGAGAAGGTTGGGGTCGATATGGCCGGCGTGCAGTCCGTCCTCGAAGTCGTGCACGGAGTACGCCACGTCGTCGGACCAGTCCATGACCTGGGCCTCGAAGCACTTGCGGTACTCGGGGGCGCCCTCGCGGGCCCATTCGAAGACCGGCAGGTCGTCCTCGTAGACCCCGAATTTCACCGAGTCGGGGTCGGCGGGGTGTCCGCCGCGCGGCCAGGGGTATTTGGTGGCGGCGTCCAGGACTGCCCGGGTGAGGTTGAGGCCGACGCTGACGAGCTCGCCGGTCCCCGCCCCGGCACCGGCTGATGTCATCGTGCGGTGGACGAACCGCTTGGGCTCGATACGGGTCAGCAGCCGCAGCGACTGGGCGTTGCCCTCGAAGCCGCCGCAGTCCTTGGCGAAGTCGTTCAGTGCCTGCTCGCCGTTGTGTCCGAACGGCGGGTGGCCCATGTCGTGGGCGAGGCATGCGGCCTCGGTGAGATCGGGGTCGCAGCCGAGCGCCGCGCCCAGTTCCCGTCCGACCTGGGCGCATTCCAGGGAGTGGGTGAGCCGGGTGCGGGGGCTGGCGTCCCAGGCCTGGTTTCGGGTGCCGGGGGTGACCACCTGGGTCTTGCCGGCGAGCCGGCGCAGCGCGGAGGAGTGCAGCACGCGCGCGCGGTCGCGCTGGAAAGCGGTACGGCCCGGGCGTTTGTCCGGCTCGGGGGCCCAGCGTGCGGTGGCCGCCTCGTCGTAAGCGTCGTCGGGGGTGTCGTCGAATGCGTCGGGGCCGGATGAGGTGGTGCCGGTGGTGCCTGCCATGCACCGAAGGTAACCGGAGCCGGTGGCAGTCGGGCGATGCGGTGGTCTACGCAGGGGCGAGTTCGCGCCGCTGCGTGGCGTGCGCAGTGCTCAGGGCCTCGTCGTAGCGCTGCAGCAGCAGCCGGGCCAGGGCCGGGTGCGCGCCGAGGGGGGCGGCGGCGATCCAGGGCGCGGCGGCGGCGCTGCGGGTGGCGAACAGGCCCGGGAAAGCGAAGTAGGAGGCGACGGCGATGCGGTGGCGGCCCCGGGCGGCGAGCGCGCGCAGGGCCGCGGGGACGGTGGGCTGGGCAGCCGACGCGTAGGCGGGAACGACCGGCACTCCGCCGAGCCGCTCGCTGAGCAGTTCCGCGGCGCGCCGGGTGTCGGACGCGGAATCGGGGTCGCGCGAGCCCGCGGCGGCCAGGACCACTCCGGCGCTGCGGCTGGTGCCGTCCTCGGGCCGCCAGCCCGCCTCCGCCAGCCGTGAGCAGAGCGCCTCCACGAGGAGGGGGTGCGGGCCGAGCGGGGCGGCGACGCGTATGTCCGCGCCGGGTACGGCCGCGGCTGCCTGCGGCAGATCGTGCTTGACGTGGTAGCCGCGGCTGAGCAGCAGCGGTACGAGGACGGCGTGGGCGCCGTCCGTACGCCGCTCGCCTTGGAGCGCGGCGAGGGTGCCGGGCAGCAGCGGCTCGTTCAGCTCGATGTGGCCGAGGCGGACGTCGAGTCCGGGGCGCAGCTCGCGGACTCGGTCGAGGAGCTCGGTGACGGTGCGCAGGGCGCGTGGGTCGCGGCTGCCGTGCGCGACGGCGACGAGGGTGGGCCGTTCGGTCGGGGGCATGCGCCTGCGGGCTCCGTTCAGTGTGACGTGGCTGAGTTGGCTGCCGAGCTGGTCGGAGATGCGCAGGAGCAGCTGCGCTGTGCTGTCGAGGGG
Source organism: Streptomyces sp. NPDC002868 (assembly GCF_055563295.1). NCBI lineage: Bacteria > Bacillati > Actinomycetota > Actinomycetes > Kitasatosporales > Streptomycetaceae > Streptomyces > Streptomyces sp. NPDC002868. The sequence continues at coordinate 83,082 of NZ_JBVHDR010000014.1, forward strand.
CGTGGCGTCGAGGGGCAGGGACTCGTGAAGGTGCGCCGGCTCCGTCATGAACCGATCCTGACGTGCCGAGATTGCCGGGTCGTTGCGTGAGGGTGACGGGTGTTTTCCACGGGCTCACCGACACCCCGGCGGCGTTGTCAGGCCCGTCACCTACTGCGATCGGGGGCCGGTATCGCCATGGACTGGATCGAGACGGAGCCAAAGCGGCCCCCGGCCGAACCGATCCGGCCCCATCAACGTCTGACCAGGCGTGAAGGTGAGACTACGACTTCCCAAAGCACCCCGTACCCGGCGCGCCCAGCGGCGGATCGCGCAGGCCGTCATGCTCGCCTGCGTCTTCGCACTCGCTCCCGCGACCTGGATGCACGCCGTCGCCGACAGCCGCATCCGCACCGTCGCGCAGGTCCCGGCGCAGGATGTCGCCGTCGTATTCGGGGCCGGGCTCTGGAAGGGCCGCCCCACGCCCTATCTCGCGCACCGGCTGGACGCCGCCGCCGAGTTGTACCGGGCGGGCAAGGTCAAGGTTGTGCTCGTCACCGGCGACAACAGCCGCGTGGAGTACGACGAGCCGGACGCCATGCGCACGTATCTCACCGCCCGCGGCGTGCCGGACAAGCGAATCGTCAGCGACTACGCCGGGTTCGACACCTGGGACTCCTGCGTACGCGCCAAGAAGATCTTCGGGGTCCGGCGCGCGGTCCTGGTGACCCAGGGCTTCCACATCCGGCGGGCCGTCGCGCTCTGCCGGGCGGCGGGGGTCGAGTCGTACGGCGTCGGGGTCGCCGAACCCCACGACGCGACCTGGTACTACGGCGGGACGCGGGAGATGTTCGCGGCCGGCAAGGCGGCGCTGGATGCCGCGTTCACGCCGGATCCCCGGTTCCTTGGGGCCGAGGAGCCCGGGGTGAGGGAGGCGCTGGCCGCAGCCGCCCGGTGACACGCGGCGACAGACTCGCGTCGGCATCCGCGGCGCGCGACAGTGAACCGTATGGAAAACGACGTAGCAACCCTGCTCAGCCGGCACGCCGAAGCGCTCGCGCTCTTCACCGAACGCGTGCACGCGGTACGGGCCGATCAGTGGGACGACCCGACGCCCTGCACCGAGTGGTCCGTGCGCGATCTCGTCAACCATCTCACCGCGGAACAGCTGTGGGTGCCCGACCTGGTGACCGACGGAGCCGGCATCGACGAGGTGGGCGACGCGTACGACGGCGATGTGCTCGGCGCCCACCCGCGGACCAGCTGGGACGCGGCCGCGCGCGCCGCGCGGAAGGCGTTCGGGGCGCCGGGGGCGCTGGAGCAGACCGTGCTGCTCTCGTACGGCGAGACCCCGGCGGTGGCGTACTGCGCGCAGATGATCACGGACGCCGTCGTGCACACCTGGGACCTGTCCCGTGCGATCGGCGCGCCGGAGCGGCTGCCGGACGTGCTGGTGAGCTTCGCGCTCGACGAGGTCACTCCCTACGCCTCGGGCCTGTCGAAGTCCGGTCTTTTCGCCCCGCCGATCGAGCCGCCGCCGGGCGACAGCCACCAGGCCAGACTGCTGGCGTTGCTCGGCCGCCGCGCGTGAGGAGCGCTGCGGGTACCTCACGGGCGCCACGGGTACCGAACGGGGCACCGCGGGTACCTCACGGGCGCCAGGGGCGCGGGCGGAGATGGGCGTACCCGGACCGTAATGCGGCGCGCCCGCCCGCGTAACACGGGCGTCGCAACCTGGCCGTATGTCCGAAACCACCACCGAGGCCGCTGCCCCGGTCACGCCGACCCACTGTCCCTACTGCGCCCTGCAGTGCGGGATGAGTCTGCGCGGCGGACCCGAGGCGGTCGAGGTGGTGGAGCGCCCGGACTTCCCGGTGAACCGGGGCGCGCTGTGCGGCAAGGGCCGTACCGCGCCCGCGCTGCTCTCCTCCCGGGTGCGTCTGACCGAGCCCCTGGTCCGTCGCCCCGCCACAGGCAGGCTCGAGCCGGCCACCTGGGAGGAGGCTCTCAGTACGGTCGCGGCGGGACTGCGGCGTACGAGGGCGGTGTACGGCCCCGACGCGGTCGGCGTCTTCGGGGGCGGGGGCCTGACCAATGAGAAGGCGTACGCGCTCGGGAAGTTCGCGCGGGTCGTGCTGGGCACCTCGCAGATCGACTACAACGGGCGCTTCTGCATGTCGTCGGCGGCGGCCGCGCACCAGCGGGCATTCGGGCTCGACCGCGGGCTGCCGTTCCCGCTGGAGGACATTCCGCGCTCCGGGTGCGTGATCCTCGTGGGCTCGAATCTCGCCGAGACGATGCCGCCGGCGCTGCGCTATCTGACCGAACTGCGGGAGAACGGCGGCAAGTTGATCGTCGTCGACCCGCGGCGGACACGGACGGCGGAACAGGCCGACCTGCATCTCACGCCCCGGCCGGGGACGGATCTGGCGCTGGCGCTCGGGCTGCTGCACGTGGTGGTGGCCGAGGGGCGTACGGACGAGGAGTTCATCGCGTCGCGTACGAGCGGCTGGGGCGAGGCGCGGGCCGCGGCAATGGCGCACTGGCCGGAGCTGGTGGAGCGGATCACCGGGGTGGGCGTGCCCCAACTGCGCGAAGCGGTGGGGATGTTCTGCGACGCGGAGTCGGGGATGGTGCTGACCGCGCGCGGTCCCGAGCAGCACTCCAAGGGCACGGACACGGTGAGCGCGTGGATCAATCTCTGCCTGGCGACGGGCCGCGCGGGCCGACCGCTGTCCGGCTACGGCTGCCTGACCGGCCAGGGCAACGGCCAGGGCGGCCGCGAGCACGGCCAGAAGGCGGACCAGTTGCCGGGCTACCGCAAGCTCGACGACCCGGCGGCGCGGGCGCATGTCGCCCGGGTGTGGGGGGTTGAGCCGGAGACGCTGCCGGGCCCGGGGCGCAGTGCGTACGAACTGCTGGACGCGCTGGGCGGGGACGTGAAGTCGCTGCTGCTGATGGGCTCGAACCCGGTGGTCTCCGCGCCCCGAGCCGGGCATGTGGAGGAGCGGCTGCGCTCGCTGGACTTCCTGGCGGTCGCGGACGTGGTGCTGTCGGAGACGGCGGCGCTCGCGGATGTGGTGCTGCCGGTCACGCAGTGGGCGGAGGAGACGGGCACGACGACCAATCTGGAGGGCCGCGTCCTGCTGCGCCGCCAGGCGGTGACGCCCCCACCGGGCATACGGAGCGACCTGGAAGTGCTGGGCGGGCTGGCGACTCTGCTGGGCCACGAGAAGGGCTTCCCGGCGGACCCGGAGGAGGTCTTCGAGGAACTGCGCAGGGCGTCGGCGGGCGGCCCGGCGGACTACTCGGGCATCACGTACCGAAGGATCATGGAGGAGGACGGGGTGTTCTGGCCGTGCCCCGAGGAGGTCTCGGGAGACCACCCCGGCACGCCCCGGCTCTTCCACGAACGGTTCTCGACCCCCGACGGGCGCGCCCGCTTCGTCACCGTGGCGCATCGGGCCGCCGGCGAAGAGGTCGACGAGACGTATCCCGTACTGCTCACCACCGGGCGGGTCGTCTCGCAGTACCAGTCCGGTGCGCAGACCCGGCGGGTCGATGAGCTCAATGCCGCCTCCCCCGGGCCCTTCGTCGAGCTGCATCCGTTGCTCGCCGAGCGCCTCGGGGCCGTCGAGGGCGAGCCGCTCGCCGTCGTGTCACGGCGCGGGCGTGCCGTCGGGCCCGCCCGGATCACTGCGGGGATACGGCCCGACACCGTCTTCATGCCGTTCCACTGGCCCGGCGAGGGCCGGGTCAACTCGGTGACGAACCCCGCGCTCGACCCGACCTCGCGGATGCCGGAGTTCAAGGTGTGCGCGGTCCGGGTGGAACGCGCGCACGAGACGTAGCCCCGGTCAGCTGCTCAGCCCGCCGCACCAGTCGCCGCCCCGGATCCGCGTGCCCTTCGCCCGCAGCTCCCCGGCCGGCCCCGGCGCCGCGACGTACACCCACGCCCGTACGGCCGTGCCGTCCGGGCCCAGGACGTCGCGCGCCACCCGCTCGTACAGATTGCGCGGGTGGCCCGGCGCGATGTACTCCTCCAGGTGGTCGAGTACGGCGAGCAGCTCGCCGTACTCCCCCGGGGCCGCCGTCACCAGCTCCCCCGCGACCGTGCCGCCAGCGGCGTCGAGGACGGCGTACGGATAGCCGGGGCCCTCGTACAGCACCGCGCCCCCGAGCAGCCCGGGCTCTTCCGTCGCCGTTCGGCCGTGCAGGAACAGATCGTGGTTGCACTCGCCCGGGCGCAGCGTGCCGTAGACGAAGAACGGGAGCTCTTGCGCAGACATCGTCACGGCACCATGGTCTCCGCCTCGATCCACGCCAGATACGCGGGGCTGCCGCCCACCACCGGCGTCGCGATGATCTCCGGTGTCTCGTAGTCGTGCGCGGCGACCAGATGCGCCTCCAGCGCCGCATAGCAGGCCTGCGTCGTCTTGAAGAGGACCTGCCACTCCTCCGCGGTCTCCATCGCGTTCCTCCAGCGGTAGACGGAGGTGACCGGCGCGGAGATCTGCGCGCACGCGGCGAGCCTCGCCTCCACCGCGCCGCGCGCCAGCTCCTCCGCCTTCGCGGCGCTGTCAGTCGTGGTCAGTACGGTCAGCGCCTGGGCCACTGACGTGCTCCTTCGGTCGCAGGGGTCGGGTCGCGGGGTCGGGTCGCAGTCGGTCAGGCAGCCACCGTACGCACTCGCTCGCCCAGCAGTCCGGTCAGCGTGTCCGCGGCCCTCAACCGGCATACGGGTGGCTGTACTTGGCGTTCCGCAGGGCGTGCCCCCACCAGGCGAGCTGGTCGAGCATCGTCTTGGCCGCGGCGTCGCAGGCGGCCGGGTCCTTGTGCCGCCCCTCGCCGTCGAAGTGGGCGCCGGCGTGGTGGAAGGAGACCGTGTCGCGGACGGTGACGGCGTGCATTTCGGCGAAGACCTGGCGCAGCTGCTCGACGGCGCGCAGGCCGCCGGAGATTCCGCCGTACGAGACGAAGCCGACGGGTTTGGCCTGCCACTGGGTGTAGTGCCAGTCGATGAGGTTCTTGAGGGCGGCGGGGAAGGAGTGGTTGTACTCGGGGGTGAGGACGACGAAGGCATCGGCGTCGGCGAGCTTCGGGGAGACCTTGGCCAGTTCGGCGCGGACGGCGGGGCCGGGGCTGTAGGAGAGGGCGGTGGGCAGGCCGGCGTCGGCAAGGTCGATCAGTTCGACGGTGAAGTCCTCGCGCCCGGCGGCGCGGGAGAGGAACCAGTCGGCGATGACGGGGCCGAAGCGGCCTTCGCGGTTGCTGGAGAGGACGACGGCGAGCTTCAGCGGCACAGTGCTCTCGGTCGCGGTGCTCTCGGGCGCGCTTTGAGGCGCGGTCTCGGGCGAGATCTCGGACGCGGTTTCAGGCGTTGTGAGGTCCATGAGGATGAGACTCATACCTCAAGCATGGTTGAGGTCAAGTCCGTGCCCGGCGAGCGGGTACGGCCGGCCGGGGGCCCCTTCACCCGTTCAGCATGCCCGGGGCCAACCTCGCCATCTGATTCCCCGTCACCGGCGATGACCTGCGACAACGTCTCGTGTCCAGCGCGACACGCCGAGTCTGTCCATCGAATCTGATTGCCCATCAGCAGGCGTGGGCGGCGGGCTGCGCCTTACCTCAAAGTGAGGACGATCACTCGCACCACCGCGCTTCACCGGAGGACCGACATGCGCACCACCGCCCGCCTGCTGACAGCCACCGCGCTGGCAGCCGCCACGATAGGGCTCGGCGCCCACGGGGCGTACGCCGGGGACTTCGCGGTACTGGAGGCGTTCCCGTCGACCGCCTCGCCGGGCGCCACCATCACCGTGAACACCACCGCCTGCGGTCCCGGCGGCCACGGCGTCGGAGACGCGCGGTCGCTGGGCGCGGGCGAATTCCGTTTGTCTGCGGGTAAGCACAAAGAGGTCATAGTCGGCCGGTTCACAGTCCCGCACGAGGCCAAGCCGGGGACCTATGCCATCGAGGTGAGCTGCAAGAACGGCAAGCGGGCCACTGGTGACCTGGCGGTGCGGCACCACAACCGGCCGAGCGGCCATGTGCACTCCGGCGTCGGCGGCAGCGTCGGCCCTGACACCACCCAGATCGCGGCGGGCGTGGCCGTACTGGCCGCGGCCGCCGTAGGCGGGACCCTGCTCCTGCGCCGTCGGGCGAGCGGCGCGCAGGGCAGCTGACGGGCCGGTTCCCACCGTCCCTCGTACCCGCCGTATCCCCGCTCCCGTCAGGTCCCAGGACCTGACGGGAGCGGGCGAGATTTATCCGGAGGACCGATGAGCGCCAAGGGCAGCGGCTGGGGCATAGCCGTCGCCGTCTGCGCCGGCCTGTGGCTGGTCCAGAACGGCTCCGAGAACGTGACCCCGCCGGTCCCGTCCGCGGCGGAGGCCTTCGCCGCCGGTCCCCACCACCACACCGACGCGGCCGCCGACCCACTGCCGCCGTCCCCGCCGGTACGGCTGCGCATACCGGAGATCAGGGTCGACGCCCCGGTCACGCGCCTGGGCCTGGACAGCAGAGGCAGCCTGGAGGTGCCACCGGCCGCCGACCGCAACCTCGCGGGCTGGTACCGGGACGGCACATCCCCCGGCGCCAAGGGCACGGCGATAGTCGCCGGCCACGTCGACAACGCGAAGGGCCCGTCGGTCTTCTACAACCTGGGCGCGCTGAAGAAGGGCCACCGGATCGAGGTGACCCGGCAGGACGCCCGTACGGCGGTGTTCACGATCGACGCGATCGAGGTGTACGGGACGGGCGCGTTCCCGGACGAGAAGGTGTACGGGTCGAGGGGCCGCGCGGAGCTGCGGGTGATCACCTGCGGGGGCGGCTTCACGAAGAAGACCGGCTACCAGGGGAATGTGGTGGCGTTCGCGCACCTGATCGGGGTACGGCCACCATCGGCATGATCGTCCGCAGTACGGCGCCGATCCGCCCGCTACGCCGTCCACTGGTCGAAGGCGAGCTTCGCGACGAGCGAGAAGACCACGACGAGCAGCACTCCGCGGACGAACTCGCTGCCCTTCCTGAGCGCCATCCTGGCGCCGAACATGCCGCCCGCCAGGTTGAACACCGCCATCAGCGCAGCCAGTTGCCACATCACCGTGCCCTGGTAGGCGAACATCGCCAGGGCCCCGCCGTTGGTGCAGACATTCACGATCTTGGCGGTGGCGGACGCGGTCACCAGGTCGAGATGGAGCACGGCGGTGAGCGCGAGCACCAGGAAGGTGCCCGTGCCGGGCCCGAACAGACCGTCGTAGAAGCCGATTCCGCCGCCGACGAGCACGATCGCGGCAATCATGCGGGCGCGGCCGACGGTGCGCCGGTCGGCGTCCGATGCGGTGCCGAAGGTGGGGCGCAGCATCACAAAGGCCGCCACGCCGAGGAGCACCACCATGATCACGGGCCGGAGTACGTCGCTGCTGATCCCGGCCGCGAAGAACGCGCCGCCCATCGAGCCCGCGAGTGCCGCGAGCCCGATCCGTACCGCCGTCTTCACCTGCACCGGGGCCTTGCGCACATAGGTGATCGCGGCGCCCGACGTACCGACGATGGCGACGGCCTTGTTGGTGCCGAGGATCTGCGCGGCCTGGGCGTTCGGCAGGCCGAGCAGCATGGCCGGCAGGAGCAGCAGCCCGCCGCCGCCCACCACCGCGTCGATCCAGCCCGCCGCGGCGGCGGCGAGGCAGAGGAAGACGAGCGTCGTCAGCGATATGTCGGGCATGATCGTGACCCTACGGAGGAGATGCGTGTGTCGTCCATCAATCCCGGGAGTGTTGAGCGACGTCTGAGGTTCCGGGGGCGGGCGGCGGGGCCTCAGGACCGCGGATCAGGCCCGCGGATCATGCCCGAGGCGGGTCCGCGGGCCTGGTTCCGATGACGACGGTGGCGTACAGCTCCTCGGAAACAGCCACCTGCGGCACCAGCCCGCCGCGGGCCAAGGCCTCGACGGCCCCCGGCGCCTGCCGCTCGCTCGTCTCGACGAGCAGGCACCCACCGGGCGCCAGCCACCGCGGCGCCTCGCCGGCCACCCGCCGAAGCACGTCAAGCCCGTCCGCACCCCCGTCTAGCGCCACCCGCGGCTCGAATTCGCGCGCCTCCGGGGGCAGCAGCTCGACCTCCCCGGTCGGTACGTACGGCACATTCGCGGCCAGTACATCGACCCGGCCCCGCAGCGCGGCGGGCAGCGGCTCGAAGAGGTCGCCCTCATACACCTGCCCCCCGACGGCCCCGACATTGCGCCGGGCGCACCGCACCGCGGCCGGGTCGACATCGGCGGCGTACAGCTGGGTCCCCTCCAACGCCGCCGCCAGCGCGACGCCCACCGCACCGGAACCGCAGCACAGATCGACGACGACAGCCCGCGACCCGGCGAGCCCGGCAGCCTGCGCCACGAGGAACTCGGTGCGCCGGCGAGGCACGAAGACCTCGGGTTCGACGACCACCCGCAGACCGCAGAACTCGGCCCACCCGAGGACGTGCTCAAGGGGCAGCCCGGCGACCCGCCGGTCCACCATGGCGGCAAGTTCGGACTGCGTACCTGCCGTGGAGATGAGCAGTCGCGCCTCGTCCTCGGCGAATACACAGCCGGCGGCGCGGAGCCTGGTGACGATGGCGGAGAGAGGAAGAAGTGACGGTGAAGCCGACATGGATGCCTTTCGGGAAGCCTGAGGGCGCTCCCGCGGGGCGGTCACCTATGTCGGATTGACCGCGCGGTCGTGAGATGAGAGCACCCAGCCTGCTACTGCGGTAATGGGTCTCACCTCCTACGACGGTCCACTGCTGGAGACGGCAACACTACCCGAGCCGGGCGGGCAGCGGGGCGCGCATCCCCGTCCCCTCACACACCCGCCCCCGGCACGCTGAGGGCAGCGTTCCTCGCGGGAAACAGACGAGAACCTGGCGGGTAACACCGAAGCCGCAGGCTGCGGGCATGGCTTCAGAGATAGTGGTGATCGGCGGCGGGACGGCGGGCGCACAATTGGCGCGCCGGCTCGGCTACGCGGGCGTCTCCGTCACCGTTCTCGGTGAGGAGCCGCACGCCCCGTACAACAGGGTGCTGCTCGCGGAGGTCCTCGCCGGGCGGTACGGCCCCGAGGTCATCGCCCTGCCCGAGGTTCCGGTACGGCGCGGCGTCCGGGCCACCGAGATCGACCGCGACCAGCGTCTTGTGCACTGTGCGGACGGCACCTCTGTGGCGTACGACCGGCTGGTACTGGCGACCGGTTCCAACCCGGTGCTGCCGCCCCTGCGCGGGATCGCCGACGGGCTCCCGGACGGGGTGCACCCCTTCCGTACGCTGGACGACTGCCTCGCCCTTTCCGAGAAGGTACGCCCCGGCATCAGCGCGGTCGTCGTCGGCGGCGGGCTGCTCGGCGTCTCCGCGGCCCGCGCGCTGGCCGAACGCGGCGCCCGGGTGGTGCTGACCCAGCAGGGCGAGCACCTCATGGAGCGCCAACTGGACGTCTCCGCATCGAAGTTGCTGCGCGCCCACCTCGAAGCGATGGGCGTGGAGATCCACACGGAGTGCCGGGTAAGGGGACTTCGCGGTACGTCCGTCGAGCTCGCCGACGGGTACGTCCTCGACTCCGAGCTGGTCGTGCTCGCCTGCGGGGTACGTCCCCGGGCCGGCCTGGCGCGCGACGCCGGTCTGGAGGTCCGCCACGGCATCGTCGTCGACGACGAGCTGCGCACATCCGACCCGTACATCCACGCCATCGGCGACTGCGCCGAACACGCGGGCGTCGTCCACGGCCTGGCGGGCCCCGCGCTGGAGCAGGCGGACGTCCTGGCCTCCGTGCTCACCGGCACCGCCGCCCGCTACACCGGCACCCGCGCGCTGACCCGGCTCACCCTGTCGGGCCCCGGCTCGCTCGATCTCGCCGCGTTCGGCGATCCGACCCCCCACCCCGGCGACGACGTCGTTCAGCTCACTGACGCCACCCGCGGCGCGTACCGCAAGGTCGTCGTCCGCGGGGACCGGCTCGTCGGCGGGGTACTGCTCGGCGACCTCCGCACCGTCGGCGAGCTGGCCCGCACCTGGGAGGGCGACGAGCCGCTCCCCTCCACCCCACTGTTCCACCTGCTTGGAGGCGCTTGAGATGTCCACCCCCACGACTCCCACCACGAGTCCCACCATCGTGGTCGTCGGCCACGGGATGGTCGGCCAGCGGTTCCTCGAAGCCCTCGCGGAGCGCGGTGTGGCCGGGCGGGCGCGGATCGTCGTGCTGTGCGAGGAGCCCCGCGCCGCCTACGACCGGGTCCAGCTGACCTCGTACTTCTCCGGCCGTACGCCCGACGAACTCTCCCTCGTCGAAGGCGACTTCATCGAGCGCCACGGCATCGAGCTGCATCTCGACGACCCGGCGGAGACCATCGACAGGCAGGCGCGCACGGTCACCTCACGCGCCGGACGGACCTTCACGTACGACACGCTCGTGCTGGCCACCGGTTCGTACCCCTTCGTACCGCCGGTGCCCGGCAAGGACAGCGACGGCTGCTTCGTCTACCGCACCATCGAGGACCTCCTCGCGATCGAGGAGTACGCCAAGAACTGCACGACCGGCACCGTGGTCGGCGGCGGGCTGCTGGGCCTCGAGGCGGCCGGGGCCCTCAAGGGGCTGGGACTGGCCACGCACATCGTCGAGTTCAATCCGCGGCTGATGTCGATACAGGTGGACGAGGGCGGCGGCGCCGCGCTGCGCCGCACCGTCGAGAACATGGGCCTGATCGTGCACACGGGCGTCGGCGGTAAGGAGATCACGGCGGGCGAGGACGGCGCGGTGACCGCGATGGCGCTGTCGGACGGCTCGTCCATCGACACCGACCTGGTCATCTTCTCGGCGGGTGTGCGGCCCAGGGACCAGCTCGCCCGTGATTGCGGCCTGGAGATCGGCGAACGCGGCGGCATCGTCGTCGATGAGCAGTGCCGTACGTCCGATCCCGCCGTCTTCGCGATCGGCGAGTGCGCGCTGGCGTCGGACGGCCGGGTGTACGGCCTGGTCGCGCCCGGCTACGAGATGGCCGAGACCGCGGCCGCCGCGCTGGAGGGTGAGGTCAAGGCCTTCACCGGCGCGGACTTGTCCACCAAGCTCAAGCTCCTCGGCGTGGACGTGGCGTCCTTCGGCGACGCGCACGGCACCGCCGACGGCTGCCTGGACGTCGTGTACTCCGACTCCCGGTCCGGGGTCTACAAGAAGCTGGTCATCGGCCGCGACGGCGAGCTGCTCGGCGGCGTCCTGGTGGGCGACGCCGACTCCTACGGCATGCTGCGCCCGTTCACCGGCTCCGTCCCTCCGCTCTCGCCCGAGCAGCTCGTGCTGCCCGCGGGGATCGGCGCGCCGGCCGCGCTCGGCCCCTCCGCGCTGCCCGACGAGGCGGTGATCTGCTCCTGCCACAACGTCACCAAGGGCACGATCCGCGGCGCGGTCACCGAGCACTCCTGCACCACCGTGCCCGAGGTGAAGAAGTGCACCAAGGCCGGTACGGGCTGCGGCAGTTGCGTCAAGGTGCTCGGACAGCTGGTCAATGCCGAGCTGGAGGCCTCGGGCGTCGAGGTCGACAAGGGCCTGTGCGGCTGCTTCGGCCAGAGTCGCCAGGAGCTGTACGAGATCGTGCGGGCGCTGCGCATCACCTCGTACCAGGAACTCCTCGACCGGCACGGACGGGACGGCGCCCGCGGCGGCAACGGCTGCGAGGTCTGCAAGCCGACCGTCGGCTCGATCATCGCCTCCCTCGCGCCCACGATCGGCGCCTCGGGCTATGTCCTGGAGGGCGAGCAGGCCGCGCTCCAGGACACCAACGACCACTTCCTCGCCAATATGCAGAAGAACGGCTCGTACTCGATCGTGCCGCGTATTCCGGGTGGCGAGATCACCCCGGAGAAGCTGATCGTGATCGGCGAGGTGGCCCGTGACTTCGGTCTCTACACAAAGATCACGGGCGGCCAGCGCATCGACATGTTCGGCGCACGCGTCGACCAACTGCCGCTGATCTGGGCGCGGTTGGTGGACGCGGGCTTCGAGTCCGGGCATGCGTACGGCAAGGCGCTGCGCACCGTGAAGTCCTGTGTGGGCCAGACCTGGTGCCGCTACGGCGTGCAGGACTCGGTCCGGATGGCCATCGATCTGGAGCTCCGCTACCGGGGTCTGCGCTCCCCGCACAAGCTGAAGTCCGCGGTCTCGGGCTGCCAGCGCGAGTGCGCGGAGGCACAGTCCAAGGACTTCGGGGTCATCGCCACGGCCAACGGCTGGAACCTCTACGTCGGCGGCAACGGCGGCGCGACCCCGCGCCACGCGGATCTGCTCGCCCAGGATCTCTCCGACGCGGAGCTGATCCGGCTCATCGACCGGTTCCTGATGTTCTACATCCGCACGGCCGACCGTCTTGAGCGCACCTCGACGTGGCTGGAGCGGATCGAGGGCGGCCTCGATCACATTCGGGACGTGGTCGTCCACGACTCGCTTGGCATCTGCTCCGAGCTGGAGTCGCTCATGGCCGACCATGTCGCGGGCTACCGCGACGAGTGGTCCGAGACGATCAACGACCCGGAGCGGCTGCGCCGCTTCGTCTCGTTCGTCAACGCGCCCGACGTTCCGGACCCGACGGTGAAGTTCGTGCCCGAGCGCGACCAGGTCAAGCCCGATCTGCCGCTGCTGTCCATCCGTCCGCTGGAAGCCCTGGAAGGTACCGCCGCCCGATGACAATCGCTCCCGAAAAAACGGAAACTCAGGTCCAGCTCCGCCTGGGCGAGGAGTGGGTCGCGCTGTGTGCGCTGTCCCTGCTCACCCCCGGACGCGGAGTCGCCGCACTGCTGCCCGACGGCCGCCAGGCTGCGGTCTTCCTGGACCGCGAGGGCGCTGTGTACGCCATCGACAACCGCGACCCCTTCTCCGGCGCCCAGGTTCTCTCCCGCGGCCTGGTCGGCTCGTCGTCCGGCCACCCGTTCGTCGCGTCGCCGCTGCTCAAGCAGCGCTTCGACCTGGCGAGCGGGCGCTGTCTGGACGACGAGTCGGAATCGGTGACGGCGTACGAGGTACGGCTGAGCACAGACCTGGTCGTCGGCAGTGGCTCCGCCGCCTGATCGTTCGTAGGGTGGACCTACCAAGGTTCCCTAGCGAGGGGTTCAGCCATGTCGGGCTGGAACGCGAGCGACATCCCGGACCAGGGCGGACGTACCGCCGTGGTCACCGGAGCCAATAGCGGAATCGGACTCGTCACTGCCCAGGAGCTGGCCCGCCGCGGCGCGCGAGTGATTCTCGCGTGCCGCAGCGAGGCCCGCGGCAAGCAGGCGCAGGAGCACCTAGCCCGCCAAGTCCCCGGCGCCGACGTGCAGTTCCGGCCGCTGGACCTGGCGGAACTGTCCTCCGTACGGGAGTTCGCGGCGAGCTACCCGTACGAGCGCCTCGACCTGCTGATTAACAACGCCGGTGTGATGGCCCTGCCGTACGGAAGGACGGCCGACGGCTTTGAGACGCAGTTCGGCGTCAACCACCTCGGGCATTTCGCGCTGACCGGGCTGCTGCTGCCGAAGCTGCTCGACACCCCGGGCGCGCGGGTGGTGGTCGTGTCCAGCTTCATGCACGCCCTGGCCAATATCGACATGGGCGATCTCAACAGTGAGCGCCGCTACCGCCGTTGGGTCGCCTACTCCCGCTCCAAGACGGCGAACCTGCTCTTTGTGCACGAGCTGGCCAGGCGGCTGGGTGCGGCGGGCTCCGACGTCGTCGCGGCCGCCGCCCATCCGGGCTATGCGGACACCAATCTGCAGACCGCGGGCGCGCGGCTGGAGGGCAAGAGGACAACCGAGCGGTTCATGCAGGCCGGCAACCGGATCATGGCGCAGGCCGCGGAGTCGGGCGCGCTGCCGACGCTGTACGCGGCCGCCGCGCCTGGCGTGCGGCCGGACTCTTTCACCGGGCCGAGGCTGGGCTGGCGCGGCGCGCCCGCGCCGTCGCAGCGGGCGAAGTGGACGCGTAACGATACGGCGGGCGAGCGGCTCTGGGTGGCGTCCGAGCAGCTCACGTCGGTGACGTACGAGGGCCTCAAGGCCTGAGGCCTCGCCGCGGCCGGGGGCCGGCCCGCGGCCACAGCCTCCAGGTCTACATGCCTCTCTTGGTGCCGGTCACGGAGATCCATGCGCCCGGCCCGTACGCAATGTGGATGCTGTCGGCTCCGCCGCCGTGCTTCACCCAGATGAGCAGGGCACCGCTGCTGTGGATCTCGTACGAGAACCGGCCTTCCTCTTCGCTGTCGATGCGGCGCTCCTCGTCGGCCGCATGCACCGACATTCCACTTGACCCCGGCACAACCCACGTAACGGACATACCCAGACGGTACGCCCGATCGGTTCGGGCCCCCCGGTGACGGCGCCGGATGGCCGAAACCCCGCGGACTCGACCGCTGTACGTCACCTCTTGTTGACGTAGAGTCAATTCGGCACTCTTAGGTTCCGGAAGCGCGCGACCTCGCGGCGCCGACCGGTGCCGCGGGGCGGTCACCAGCACCCTGGAGTGACAAGTGGAACGTCGCAACTTCCTGCGCGGAGCGGTCATCGGCACTTCCGTCGCCGCCTTCGGCGGCACCCTGATGCGCGGTGCCGCATACGCGGCCCCCGCCCAGAACGGCCCGAGCCCGTACGGTTCGCTGGGCGCGGCCGACGCCAACGGCATCCAGCTGCCGAGCGGGTTCACCAGCCGGGTGATCGCCCGCTCCGGGCAGACCGTCTCCGGCACTTCCTACACCTGGCACAACGCCCCTGACGGCGGCGCCTGCTTCGCCGACGGCAGCGGCTGGATCTATGTCTCCAACTCAGAGATCAACCCCGGCGGCGGCGCCAGCGCCGTGAAGTTCAACTCCTCCGGCACCGTCACCAGCGCGTACCGGATCCTCTCCAACACCAGGCAGAACTGTGCCGGCGGGGCCACCCCGTGGAACACCTGGCTGTCCTGCGAGGAGGTCTCCCTCGGCTACGTCTACGAGACCAACCCGTGGGGTGGCACCAGCACCCGCAGAGACGCCATGGGCAAGTTCAAGCACGAGGCTGCCGCCGCCGACCCGGTGCGCCAGGTGATCTACCTGACCGAGGACGAGTCCAACGGCTGCTTCTACCGGTTCATCCCGAGCACATGGGGCAACCTCTCCTCCGGCACCCTCCAGGTGCTCGTCGCCGGCTCCGGCACCTCCGGCTCCTTCACCTGGCAGAACGTGCCCGACCCGGACGGCTCGCCCACCGCGACCCGCAGCCAGGTCTCCGGTGCCAAGCACTTCAACGGCGGCGAGGGCTGCCACTACGCAGGCGACACCGTCTGGTTCACCACCAAGGGCGACAACCGCGTCTGGCAGCTCAACCTCGCCAACAGCACCTACGAGCTGGCCTACGACGACAGCCTGGTCAACCCCGGCCCCGCCCCGCTGACCGGCGTCGACAACATCACCGGCTCCTCCTCCGGCGATCTCTTCGTCGCAGAGGACGGCGGAAACATGGAGATCTGCATCATCACGCCGAACGACATCGTCGCAGTGTTCCTGCGGATCACCGGCCAGTCCTCCTCCGAGATCACCGGACCGGCCTTCTCTCCGAACGGCCAGCGGCTGTACTTCTCCAGCCAGCGCGGTACAAGCGGCTCCTCGTCCGGCGGCATCACCTACGAGGTGACCGGGCCCTTCCGCTCCTAGCCCGCGGCCTCCGCAGTGGCGCCGCCCCGCAGCAGGGCGGCGCCCAGTGGAGTGAGGGTGTGCAGTACGGCGTTGCCGTGGCGCAGCGTCACCACCAGGCCCGCCTCGCGCAGGACCGCCGCGTGCTGGCTGGCCGAGGCGAGCGACACCCCTGCCCTGCGGGCGAGTTCACTGGTCGTACAGCCGAAGCGGATGGCCTGCAGGACGGCCGAGCGGGTGTGACCGACGAGCTTGCCGAGCGAGGGGCCGCCCGTCTCGCTGAAGGCGGGGGCGCAGCTGTGGACGGCGGGGTAGACCAGGACCGGCGGGAGCGCGGTGTCACGGTAGACCACCGGGGTGCCGCGGCAGAAGAACGACGGCTGGAGCAGCAACCCCCGCCCGTCCAGGTGCAGTTCGCGCTCCACGGGATAGTCGGCCTCCAGCACCGGGGCCCGCCAGCGCAGCACCGGCGGCAGTGAGGCGAGCAGTTCGCCCGCGCCGCCGTCGAGCAGCGCCCGGCCGCGTACGGCACGGTCCGCCTCGACCCTGGCCTGGATGTGCGGCCAGTACGGCTCGATGGCGGCGCGGTAGTAGCTGCGCAGAACTCCTACGAGCCGGGCGAGCGGCTCGGGATCGCCTTCGGCGAGCGCGGCGAGCCGGCCGGGCAGCACCACCGCGCCGCCCCGTCCCGCGGCCGCGAGAGCCAGCTCGGAGTGCAGCCGTCCGGGCGGCGTCGCCCGCAGCGCCTCCAGCCCCGCATCCAGCCCGCCGCCCCCTTCGGGAGGCGTGAGAAAGTCCGGGAAATACCCCTGCGGCGGAACCATCGGAGCAAGCAGACGTGTTTCACCATTCAACCGGGCGCGGGTTTCCGATCGCCATTCCCCGAACACGAGCGCACGCCGCCGCTCCCGCAATCGGTGAAAGCTGAGAATCGTTTCCCACAACTCATCCGGTCTGACCGCCATCCGCACTCTGGCTAGGTCGTCCCCAGTGAAATGGATACGTAGCACCGAACCCCCACATGTTGCATCCGCAATCGCCCCCATCACTGAGTATGCATGCCATCACAGGACGTTACCACGGTGTTTCAGCCACAGTTGAAACGCCTCGCGAGGGGTGGGTGGCAACCGAAAGGCTGTACGACGTCGGGCAGGAAACCTTCTGTCACCGATGGACGTGCGAAGACCGTGGGGGGCTTTGCACGACCGGCGGCGGGCGACAGACGGTGCGGCTCCCTGTCCGGCACGGGTAATGGGGCGTGGTCGGCGGATGGGGATCCGCAGGCCGCGCCCCGCCCGTTGTTTTGCGTAGCGAATGGCAGAAATTCGATTGCCCGCCTGTGGCCCGGAAACGGTCCGGCGGACAACGGTCCATAATTCAACCGGGCCATTGCGTCGGCATGGACTTTGCCGAAAGTCCGGAAGAAGACATGGAAGGGGCGGGCGCCCCGCACAAGGCGCCCGCCCCTTCCCCTTCGGTGTTCCGGAGCCGCCACCGGGTCGGTGAGGGTCGGTGTACCGACTGGGGGCGAACCCCCAGACCCCGGCGACGGCTCCGGCGTCTTATCGGGAGTCGCTGCCCCGCGCCTTGGTGGACACAGACGCCGCGCGGCCGGCCTCCAGGCGCGCCACCGGGATGCGGAACGGCGAGCAGGACACGTAGTCCAGACCCACCTCGTGGAAGAAGTGCACCGACTCGGGGTCGCCGCCGTGCTCGCCGCACACGCCCAGCTTCAGGTCGGGGCGGGTGGCCCGGCCGGCCTCGACCGCGCTGCGGACGAGCGAGCCGACGCCGTCCTTGTCGATGGTCTCGAACGGGGAGACCCCGAAGATGCCCTTCTCCAGGTACGCCGTGAAGAACGAAGCCTCCACGTCGTCGCGGGAGAAGCCCCACACGGTCTGGGTGAGGTCGTTCGTGCCGAACGAGAAGAACTGGGCGGCCTCGGCGATCTGACCGGCCGTGAGCGCGGCGCGCGGCAGCTCGATCATCGTGCCGATGGTCAGCCTGAGGTCGGTGCCGGTGGCTGCCTGCACCTCGGCGATGACCCGGTCGGCCTCTTCACGGACGATCTCCAGCTCCTGGACGGTGCCCACCAGCGGGATCATGATCTCCGGCCGCGGGTCGCCCTTGGCGTTCTTGCGCTCGGCCGCGGCCTCGGCGATCGCCCGTACCTGCATGGCGAAGAGACCGGGGATGACCAGACCGAGGCGTACACCGCGCAGACCCAGCATCGGATTCTGCTCGTGGAGCTTGTGCACGGCCTGGAGGAGGCGCAGGTCGTTCTCGTTGGCGTCCTTGCGGGACTCGGCGAGGGCGACGCGCACCGACAGCTCGGTGATGTCGGGCAGGAACTCGTGCAGCGGCGGGTCGAGCAGCCGGACGGTGACGGGCAGTCCGTCCATCGCCTCGAACAGCTCGATGAAGTCCTTCTTCTGCAGCGGCAGCAGCGCGCCCAGTGCCTGCTCGCGCTCGTCGTCGGTGTCGGCGAGGATCAGCTTCTCGACCATCTCGCGGCGCTCGCCGAGGAACATGTGCTCGGTGCGGCACAGGCCGATGCCCTGCGCGCCGAACCGCCGTGCGCGCAGCGCGTCCTCGGCGTTGTCGGCGTTGGCCCGTACTCGAAGGCGGCGCACCCGGTCCGCGTAGGCCATGATCCGGTGCACGGCGGCGACCAGTTCGTCGGCGTCGTCGGCGCCCGCGTGCATCCGGCCCTCGAAGTACTCGACGACCGGGGAAGGCACAACCGGCACCTCACCGAGGTAGACCTTGCCGGTGGAGCCGTCGATGGAGACGACGTCGCCCTCCTCGATGACGGTCCCGTTCACGGTGAGCCGGCGCCGCTTGGTGTCGACCTCGAGCTCCTCGGCGCCGCAGACACAGGTCTTGCCCATGCCGCGGGCGACGACGGCGGCGTGCGAGGTCTTGCCGCCGCGGGAGGTCAGGATGCCCTCGGCGGCGATCATGCCGTCCAGGTCGTCGGGGTTGGTCTCACGGCGGATGAGGATGACCTTCTCGCCGGAGCGCGACCACTTGACCGCGGTGTACGAGTCGAAGACGGCCTTGCCGACGGCCGCGCCGGGCGATGCGGCGATGCCGCGGCCGAGCAGCTCGGTCTTCGCCTGGTCGTCGAAGCGGGGGAACATCAGCTGTGCGAGCTGTGCGCCGTTGACGCGCTGGAGCGCCTCGGCCTCGTCGATCAGGCCCTGGTCGACGAGCTGGGTGGCGATACGGAAGGCCGCACCGGCGGTGCGCTTGCCGACCCGGGTCTGCAGCATCCACAGCTGGCCGCGCTCGATGGTGAACTCGATGTCGCACAGGTCCTTGTAGTGCGTCTCGAGGGTCTCCATGATCTGCATCAGCTGGTCGTACGACTTCTTGTCGATCGACTCGAGCTCGGCGAGCGGCACGGTGTTGCGGATGCCCGCGACGACGTCCTCACCCTGCGCGTTCTGCAAGTAGTCGCCGTAGACGCCCTGGTGGCCGCTGGCGGGGTCGCGGGTGAAGGCGACGCCGGTGCCGGAGTCGGGGCCGAGGTTGCCGAAGACCATGGAACAGATGTTGACGGCCGTGCCGAGGTCGCCGGGGATTCGCTCCTGGCGGCGGTAGAGCTTGGCGCGGTCGGTGTTCCACGACTCGAAGACCGAGCGGATGGCGAGGTCCATCTGCTCGCGCGGGTCCTGTGGGAAGTCGCGCCCGGCGTCGCGGGAGACGATCTTCTTGAACTGCTTGACCAGCTTCTTCAGGTCGGCGGCGTCGAGGTCGGTGTCGACGGTGACCTTCTTGGCGGCCTTGGCCTCCTCGAGCGCCTCCTCGAAGAGGTCGCCGTCGACGCCCAGCACGGTCTTGCCGAACATCTGGATGAGGCGGCGGTACGAGTCCCAGGCGAAGCGCTCGTCGCCGGCCTGCTGCGCGAGCCCGGACACCGACGCGTCGGAGAGGCCGATGTTGAGGACGGTGTCCATCATGCCCGGCATGGAGAACTTGGCGCCGGAGCGTACGGATACAAGGAGGGGGTCGTCGGCCTGGCCGAGCTTCTTCCCCATCGTCTGCTCAAGTGCGTCGAGGTGGGCGCTGACCTCGTCACGCAGTGCCGCGGGCTCCTCGCCACTGTCGAGGTAGACCTTGCACGCCTCAGTGGTGATCGTGAAGCCCGGAGGGACGGGCAGCCCGAGGTTGGTCATCTCGGCGAGGTTCGCGCCCTTGCCGCCGAGCAGGTCCTTGAGGTCCCTGTTGCCCTCGGTGAAGTCGTAGACGAACTTCTGATCTTTGTTTTCCGACACGGGTCTCGACTCCTCGAGGACTCGGTGGCTGCCCTGACGGCGAGGAACATACCCAGATCGAAGGCGCCTGGGTACGTCCACCTGGACGTCATACGGCTGTAACCACTCCTCCGCCACCAGATCGAAAGTAAATGGCGAGGGGATGGAGCATCGATGTGTTTTCAAGACTCGAAGCCATCGATACGGAAGGTGATGGATACCGCAGGTTCCGACACCCATGGCGACGAGTCGCTCGACCGAATGAACCCAACAGGGGTGGCACTGCGTGCCACTCTTCCGAGAGGTGCAGTCGCTGCCAATTCGCTCATCTGAGCGCCACCCCTATCAAGGGTGGCGAGAATCACGCGACCGACAAGCGTCCTGTCCCATCATCCGGACCCGCGTAACACACCGCAACACGCGGCTCCGCCAGTACTGCGCCGCCCGGCCGAGAGCGCGAACCGCGACCGCCGAGGATGGCACTCAGGGCCACCTGAGCTGCGTCTTCCGCGCGGCGGCCCGCATCAGATGAGCGGGCGACGGGTGCACCCGTCCTCACAGGGCGGACCCGGTCCACCCGTCAGCCGCCCGACGTGTCCAGTTCCGCCTCCGCGCTCACGCCCGCGCAGTCGTACGGGTCCTTCAGCCAGCCGTCCGGCAGGACCACCCGGTTGTTCCCCGACGTACGCCCCCGCGGCCCGTCCGCGCCCACCGGCCACGGCTGGTCCAGGTCCAACTCGCCCAGATGCGCGTCCAGTTCCGCCAGCGACGACGTGATCGCCAGCTTCTTGCGCATCTCCGAGCCCACCGAGAAGCCCTTCAGATACCAGGCCACATGCTTGCGGAAGTCGATCACGCCACGCGTCTCGTCGCCGATCCACTCCCCCAGCAGCTCCGCGTGCCGCCGCATGACGACCGCGACCTCCTTCAGCGTCGGCGTCGCATAGGCGTCACTGCCCTCGAACGCCGCCACCAGATCGCCGAACAGCCACGGCCGCCCCAGGCACCCGCGCCCCACGACCACCCCGTCGCACCCCGTCTCGCGCACCATCCGCAGCGCGTCGTCCGCCGACCAGATGTCGCCGTTGCCGAGCACCGGGATCTCCGGGACGTGCTCCTTCAGCCGGGCGATCGCGTCCCAGTCCGCCGTACCGCCGTAGTGCTGCGCAGCCGTACGCCCATGCAGCGCAATCGCCGTCACACCCTCCTCGACCGCTATCCGGCCGGCGTCGAGATAGGTGATGTGGTCGTCGTCGATGCCCTTGCGCATCTTCATCGTCACCGGCAGATCCCCCGCGCCCGTGACCGCCTCGTTCAGGATCGCGCGCAGCAGCGGCCGCTTGTACGGCAGGGCCGAGCCGCCGCCCTTGCGGGTCACCTTCGGGACCGGGCAGCCGAAGTTCAGGTCGATGTGGTCGGCCAGATCCTCCTCCACGATCATGCGGACGGCCTTGCCGACGGTCACCGGATCCACTCCGTACAGCTGGATGGACCTGGGCGTCTCTGTCGCGTCGAAGTGGATGAGCTGCATGGTCTTCTCATTGCGCTCGACCAGCGCCCGCGTCGTGATCATCTCGCTGACGAACAGCCCCTTGCCGCCGGAAAACTCACGGCAGAGGGTGCGGAAGGGCGCATTCGTGATGCCGGCCATGGGCGCGAGCACCACTGGGGGCTGCACGGCGTGCGGGCCGATCTTGAGCGTCGAGGACGGGGCGAGCGGGGTCATTCGCCCATTGTCGCGCACTGCCGGAAACGTTGGTCAGCCGTACGATCCGCGTATGCCCGAGCTCACACACCGGCGGCAACTGCTCGTGCTGGCGATCTGCTGTATGAGCCTGCTGATCGTCAGCCTCGACAACACCGTCCTCAATGTCGCGCTGCCCTCCATTCGCAAGGACCTGGACGCCTCCGTCGCCGGAATGCAGTGGACGATCGACGCATACACCCTGGTCCTCGCCTCGCTGCTGATGCTCTCCGGCTCCACCGCCGACCGGATCGGCCGGCGCAGGGTCTTCCAGGCCGGGCTCCTCCTGTTCACCCTCGGCTCGCTGCTCTGCTCCCTCGCCCCCAACCTCGAATCGCTCGTCGCCTTCCGAATGGTGCAGGCCACCGGCGGCTCCATGCTCAACCCGGTCGCGATGTCGATCATCGCCAACACCTTCACCGACCCGCGGGAGCGCGCTCGCGCCATCGGTGTGTGGGGTGGCGTGGTCGGCATCTCCATGGCCGCGGGGCCCCTCGTCGGCGGAGTGCTTGTGGACAGCGTCGGCTGGCGCTCGATCTTCTGGCTCAATCTGCCCATCGGCCTCGCCGCAGTGCTGCTGACCTGGCTTTATATCCCGGAGTCCCGCGCTCCGAAACCGCGCCGCCCCGACCCCGTCGGCCAGCTGCTGGTCATCGCGCTCCTCGGCTCGCTCACGTACGCGATCATCGAGGCGCCCTCGGCCGGGTGGACCTCGCCCCTCATCCTGGGCTTCAGCGCGCTCGCGGTCCTCGCGCTCGCAGGACTGCTGCTGTACGAGCCGAGGCGCGCCGAGCCGCTGATCGATCTGCGCTTCTTCCGCAGCGCGCCGTTCAGCGGGGCCACCGTCATCGCGGTCTGCGCCTTCGCCTCGCTCGGCGGATTCCTCTTCCTCAACACCCTCTATCTGCAGGACGTCCGCGGCCTGTCCGCCCTGGACGCAGGGCTGTACATGCTGCCGATGGCCGCGATGACCCTCGTATGCGCCCCCCTGGCAGGGCGGCTCGTCAGCAGCCGCGGCCCCCGTCTCCCCCTGCTGATCGCAGGCGTCACCATGGCGGCGACCGGCGTGCTGTTCGCCGCCTATGAGGCCGAGACCTCCGATGCGCTGCTCTTCGCCGGATACGTCCTGTTCGGCCTCGGCTTCGGCATGGTGAACACGCCGATCACCAACACCGCCGTCTCCGGCATGCCCCGCGCCCAGGCCGGGGTCGCCGCCGCCGTCGCCTCCACCAGCCGGCAGATCGGGCAGACCCTCGGCGTCGCCGTCATCGGAGCCGTACTGGCCGCCGGGGTCTCGTCCACCTCCTACGCGCAGGGCTTCGTCGCCGCGAGCCGCCCCGCCTGGTGGGTCCTCACCGGATGCGGACTGTGCATCCTCGTGGTCGGCGCGCTGACCAGCGGCGCCTGGGCACAGGGGACGGCACGGCGCACAGCGGACCGCCTGGAGGTGCGGGACCTGGACCAGTCGGCGTCCACAGCGGCCGCGTAGCCCGCGCCGAGCCCGGGCCCGTACGGCAGTTGGGGCGTGGCTCACCTTCGCCGGACACGGTGGTGCCGGCCAAGCTCGTTGGGCAAGGATTCGGGAGATGAGTCCGAGTCGCACGTGCGAAACATGCGGGACCGAGCTGCCCGGCCGTGGCCGGCGTCCAGGAAGCGAGCCGGCGCAGGGCGGCCGGCCCGCCCGCTACTGCTCGGACGCATGCAGACAGCGCGCCTTCCGCCGACGCTCCGCACGGCAGCACGGCACAGTCACGGCGGCCGCGCCTTCCCCCGACCGCGACCTGCCACGGGCGCTGGACTCCTTCGTCGGCCGCGGGGGTGAACTGTCCCGGCTGCGGGCCCTGTTGAAGTCGTCACGGCTGCTGACACTCACCGGCCCGGGCGGGGTGGGCAAGACACGTCTGGCGCTGGAGTTCGCCGCCGGTCTGCGCGGCGCCGGGGCCGGCCGGGTCCGGCTGGTCGAGCTGGACTCGCTCCACGACGGCAGCCGGCTGGCCCAGGCCGTGGCCGCCGCGCTCGGCGTGGGCGAACGCGGCGGCAGAACCGGCGTCGAGGTGCTGGCCCATGCGCTGGGCGACCGCTCGACGCTGTTGATCCTGGACAACTGTGAGCACCTGGCAGAAGCGTGCGCGCAGCTGGCCGCGGCCCTGCTGAGCCGGTGCTCCCGGCTGCGTATCCTCGCCACCAGCCGCGAGGTACTGCGCGTGCCCGGCGAAGTCGTGTTCCGGGTCGGCGAGTTGTCCCTGTCGCCGCCCGGTGAGGACGACGACCCGGCGGCCGTGCTCCAGGCGGACGCCGTACGGCTCTTCGTGGAGCGCGCCGGCAGCCGCGCCCCCGGATTCGCGCTGGATTCCGGCAACGCCCGTACGGTCGCGGAGATCTGCCGGCGGCTGGACGGCATGCCGCTTGCCATCGAACTGGCGGCACGCCGCACGGGCGCCCTCCCGCTGACCGACGTCCTGACCGGACTGGACGACCAGCTCGCCCTCCTCACCGACGGCAGCAGAACCGGGCCGGACCGGCACCGCGAGCTGGCGGCCGCGATCGACTGGAGCCATCGATTACTTGATCCCGAGGAGCAGACGCTCTTTCGCCGGCTCGCCGTTCTCGTCGGCGGATTCGATGCCGAGGGCGCAGCCGCGGTCTGCGCGGACGGCGAGATGCAGCCGCGGCACGTCCTGCGGGTGCTGTGCGCGCTGGAGGCCAAGTCCTTGATCGTACGGCTGCCGGGCGACGCCGAAGGCACCCCCGCCGAAGGCACCGCGAGATTCCGGCAGTTGAGCGCCATCCGCGCCTACGCTCTGGACCGCCTCGCCGAGTCGGGCGAACTGGACGGCACCTGGCAGCGGGCCGTCGACTGGCTGACCGGGCTGATGCGGCCCGCCGCGGACCAGTTGTTCGCCGACCAGGCCGGCGGGCCGCTGACCGAGGAGCGGGACAACCTCGCGGCGGCCGTCGCCCACACCGCCGACCGCGACGGCGCACCGCACATCGGACTGGCGCTGGCGCTGGCGCGGGTGCGCTTCCAGCAGGAGCAGCTGACGGCCGCTCGCGCGCTGCTGACGGAGGTGCTGGAGCGGGACAGCGGCTTCCGGCACGGCGGTGCGGCCCTGGCGCTCGCCGCACGCGCGGCCTGCCAGCAGGCGGACCCGGCGGCCGCACTGCGCTTCGCGGAGCAGGCGGTTTCCGTCGAGCGGCGGCGTGACAGCCCCGCGGGGCTCGCCAACGCGCTGGACGCGCGGGCCGCCGCCAAGCTGGGCCTCGGCGAGTTCTCCGAGGCGGTCGCCGACTTCGCTGAGTGCCTGGCCGTCGTCGTCACGCTCGGCCGCCCCCGGGACGAGGCGTGGTGCCGGCATCACCTGGCCTGGGCGCTGCTGCATGCCGGCAAGGCGGCCGAGGGCGACGCGCTGATGGCTTCCTGCCTGCCCCTGCTGAGGGAACAGCAGCCCTGGTGCCAGTCGACGGCCGCGCTGCACACCGCCGGTGCGATACGGCTCGCGCTGGGCGAACTCGAAGCGGCGGAGGGGCTGTTCGCCGAGGCGCTGCGCACGGTGCCCGGCGAGAGCTTCCACGCGCTGTATCCGCTCGAAGGGCTCGCCATCGTGGCGGCCGAACGGGGCGACATGAAACGGTCGCTGCGGCTGTTCGCCGCCGGCGCGCAGGCGCGACGGCGGCTGGACACCGAGCCGGAAGCCGAGTGGCAGCGGCAGGTCGAGGCTGCGGCGGCCCGCGCGAAGGCGGCGCTGCCCGCAGCGGCGCGGGACGGGGCGCTGGCCGGTGGACGCCTGCTGCGCTGGGAGCGGCTGCTCGCGTACGCGCTCCGGGCGGGCGACGCCGCCGTAGGTGTCGGTGACGCCGGCGCCGAGTCCCCGCTGACCGGTCGGGAGACGGCGGTGGCGGCGCTGGTCGCAGAGGGGCTGACCAACCGCGAGATCGCCGCGCGCCTGGACCTGTCGGCGAGCACCGTCGCCACGCACCTCGACAACATCCGCGACAAGCTGGGCATGCGGTCGCGGACGCAGATCGCGCTGTGGGTGGCCGGAAAGGAACGGCTCGGCGCCCCGGACGGCGCGCTGCGCCGGGACGAGGTTTCGTAACGCCGCGAACCCGCCGGTCATCTGATCGATCCGCTCGGTCACGACAGCGGCCAGGCTGAGCCGGAACAGGGCATTCCAAGGACTCGTAGGCGTGGATCCCGGTCCTTCCCCCCACGGAATGCCCTGCCTGGCGATTGAATCCGGCAAGGAGACGCGATGCGGCATGACCACGACGCGGACGGCGAACACACCAGCTCACGAAGGGCGTTCATCAGAACGAGCTCGGTGGGAGTGACCGCCGCCGCCCTCGCGGCGACGGGAGCCGCGCCCGCAGCCCCCGCCCCCGCGGCCCCCGTGACCGCGGTGACCGCGGCACTTCGGGCGGGGCGCCCCCTGGCCGTCACGCCCGCCTGCGACGGTCACGAGACCCCGGAGTCGACGGAGGGCCCGCTCTTCAAGCCGCAGTCCCCCGAGCGGGGAGACTTCATCACCCCGGCCATCCGCGGAGTGCGGCTCGACTTCACCGGTGTCGTCTACGACACCGCCTGCAAGCCCCTGCCGGGGACGCTCATCGAGTTCTGGCAGTGCGACCAGAACGGCGACTACGACACCGCCGGCTTCTCGCTGCGCGGCCACCAGTACACCAACAGCAGGGGCGGCTTCCGGCTCAGCACGATCATCCCCCGTGACTACTGGGGCCGTTGGGGCCGACGAGCACCCCATATCCACACCCAGGTCCAGGCCCCCGGCGGACCGGTGCTGATCACGCAGTTGTACTTCCCGGACGACACCCAGGCGTACGGCAGGGACTTCGCCGCGCTCAACGCCGCCGACGGGCTCATCAACCGGGCCTGCACGATCGCGCTCGCGGGCCCGCAGGGCGGCGCTTACACCGGCGCCTTCGACTTCGTCATCAAGACCACGGTCCAGTAGCCGACCGCCGATCACCCAAGGATTTCCGTGATGCATACGAGCAAGTCATCCGGGGGGCCGCACGTCGGCCGGTCGCCCATTCTGGCGGCGCTGGCCGCCGGCGCCATCGCGACCGGCGGCCTGATCGTCGCCGGCACGGGCTGGGCCGGTCCCGCCCCCAGCGGGCCGGACGCCTCCGCCGCAACGTCCCGCGTCGCCGGACACTGGCAGCAGACGCCGGTGCCCGTGACGAAGGGCGACCTCACCGCCGTCGCCGCGCTGAGCGACAAACAGGCGTGGGCCGTCGGCTACCGGCTGAGCGCGACCCAGGTGGAGGCGCTGGCCCTGCGCTGGAACGGCACCTCCTGGGCCCAGGAGTCGACGCTGCCGAACGGCAGCTTCCCGCAGGCGCTCGCTGTCCGCTCGGCCAAGGACATCTGGGCGGTCGGCGCCAACACTGCGCACTGGGACGGCACTTCGTGGACCACGCGCAACCTGGACCGGGATCCGGCCGGCCGGGTAGTGCCCGACGCGGTGGCCACGACATCCGACGGAAAGGCCTGGACGGCCGGCCGGGCAGTGCCGCAGTCCATCAAGAACGCGGTACCCGCCATCCAGTCGTGGGACGGCTCTGCCTGGCGCCGGCAGTCCCTGCCCGACGTCGGCAAGGGCGAACTCACCAGCCTCGCCGCCGTCGCGCCGGACGACATCTGGGCGGCGGGCACGGTCTACGGCACCGACACCACCGATCAGACCGCCCTGCTGCTGCACTGGGACGGCACGTCCTGGAAGCGCGTCGACGCTCCCGCGGGCAAGAGCGGTGAAGACTCCTTCGTCAGCGCCATCGCCGCACTGGGCGCCGACGACATCTGGGCCGTGGGCGGCGTGAACTCCAAGGGGCCGGATCGCCCCTACGCGCTGCACTGGGACGGCAAGAAGTGGGCCGCCGTCACCACACCGGACATCGCCGACGGCCGGCTCCGGGCGGTGGGACGAGCCGGGGACGGCGCACTGTGGGCGGTCGGCGGCAAGGGCGCGGTCTCCGTCGCCCTGCGCTGGAACGGACAGCAGAGCCGCTGGGAACAGAGCGCCGACCCTGCTGTCGTGGTACGGGGATTCAGCACGGTCCCGCAGAGCGCCGACCTGTGGACCGTGGGCATCGCCAAGCAGGGCGACCTGGTCCCCACGGTGACCCGCTTCACGGGCTGACGTCGGCGACCGCGAGCGCCTGAAGCTTCTCCAGGCGCTCGCGGGAGTCGTCGTCGAGGGGCACGTAACTGACCAGGCGGGGACCGGCCGCGGGCCCGAGCCAGAGGTTGTTGTGCTCGAGGTGCAGCAGGCCGACATGGGCGTTGCGGATGTACTTCGTCCTGCCGCCCTGGTCGATGACCTCATGGCGCGCCCACACCTCCCGGAACTCCGGCGAGACCGACTCCAGCCGGCCGAGCAGCGACTTCCAGGCGGGCTCCGCGAGATGCCCGGCCATCGCGGCGCGGAACTTCGCGGCCATGGTCCGGCTGACGTCCCCCGGATCGGCGACCGCCGCCCGCCAGTCGTCATTCGTGAAGGCCAGGATCATGCAGTTGCGGTCCTCGGGCGGCAGGGCGTCGAGGTCGCAGAGCAGCCGTCCGTACGTGCGGTTGTAGGCGAGGATGTCGTACCGGCTGTTCTGGATGCATGCCGGGATCGGTTCGAGCTGCTCCAGCATCTGCCGCAGCGCCGGGGTCACGGTCGGGCAGGGCGTGCCGGGCGCCGGGTCGGTGGTGCCGGCCAGCGCGAAGAGATGGGTGCGCTCGCTCAAGTCGAGGAGCAGGGCGCGGGCGATGGCGTCGAGGACCTGCGGGGAGACCTGGATGTCCCTGGCCTGTTCCAGCCAGGTGTACCAGGTGACGCCGACGGCCGAGAGCTGGGCGACCTCCTCGCGGCGCAGACCGGGGGTGCGCCGGCGGCGGCCGCGTGGGAAGCCGACCTGCTCGGGGGTGATGCGCTCGCGACGGCTGCGCAGAAAATCCGCGAGCTCATGCCTTCGTACGTCGGACTCCTGCACCATCGTCGTCATACTCCCAGATACTCCCAGGGTGCCGAACGCCCCACCCTGTTGCCAGGTACTGCTTGTACCAGGATAAATAAACTCTGGTACCAGGCTGTGCGGCCGAGGATCGTCAAGGACGTGAGTAAGACCAGTGTCCTCTCCTCAGTCCCCGTCCGCGCCGCCGCCGACCAGAGCGGACCGGCCCTCGGCCCGCTCGGGCTGTTCACCGTGCTGCTCGGCGCGGCACTTCCGCTTATCGACTTCTTCATCGTGAATGTCGCCCTGCCGACCATCGACCACGACCTGGCGGCGGGCCCCGCACTCCTCGAGCTGGTCGTCGCCGGCTATGGCCTCTCGTACGCCGTACTGCTCGTCCTCGGCGGACGGCTCGGGGACATGTACGGCCGCCGCCGGCTCTTCCTCATCGGCATGGCGGCCTTCGGGCTGACCTCACTCGCCTGCGGACTCGCGCCGGACGCCTGGACGCTGGTCGGGGCGCGGGTGGCACAGGGCGCGGCGGCCGCGCTGATGCTGCCGCAGGTGCTGGCCACCATCCAGGCGGCGACGGCCGGACCGCGCAGGGCCAAGGCGATGGGCCTGTACGGAGCGACCGCCGGGCTCTCCATGGTCGCCGGGCAGATCCTGGGCGGCGTGCTGGTCGCCGCGGACATCGCGGGCACCGGCTGGCGGGCGATCTTCCTGGTGAACGTGCCGGTGGCGCTGCTCGGCCTGGTGCTCGCGGCCCGCTCGGTCCCGCGGACGCGCGCGGAGCGCCCGGCCCCCGTCGATGTACCCGGCACCGTGCTGCTCGCCGTGGCCCTGCTGACGCTGCTGGCGCCACTGACGGAGGGACGGGCCGCGGGCTGGCCGCTGTGGACCTGGATCGCGCTGGCGGTCTTCCCCCTCGCGGCGGTCGCCTTCTACCGGGTGGAGCGGCGTGCGGACCGGCAGGGGCGCACACCTCTGGTGCCGCCGAGCCTGTTCGCGCTGGTCCCGCTGCGGCGCGGGCTCGCGCTGGTGCTGCCGTTCTCGATCGGCTTCGGCGGCTTCATGTTCGTGATCGCGGTGGCGCTGCAGCAGGGGCTCGGGATGGGGGCCGTGGCCTCCGGCATGGCGCTGGTGCCGATGGCGCTGGCGTTCTTCGGGGCGTCGCTGGCGGGCCCGCGGCTGGTCGTGCGGTACGGGACCCGGATCGTGACGGCGGGCGGAGTGCTGCAGGGCCTGGGCGTCGCGCTGCTGGCGCTGGCCGTGTGGCGCGGCTGGCCGGACCTGGGCTTCGTGGAACTGCTGCCGGGCGTCGCACTCGCCGGGTTCGGCCAGGGGCTCCAACTGCCCGTCATCTTCCGCATCGTGCTCTCCGAAGTGCCCACGGAGCGGGCCGGCGTGGGCAGCGGGGTGATGGTGACGACGCAGCAGTCCGCACTGGCACTGGGCGTGGCCACGCTGGGCTCGCTGTTCCTGGCGCTGGCCGCGGAGGCAGGGATGCGCCAGGCGCTGACCGTCACGCTGCTGGTGCAGCTGGCGATGATCGCGCTGACGGCGCTGCTGAGCCTGCGCCTGCCGCGCACGGTGGACTGACACTGAACTGAACAGCACCCGGACACGGCCGTGGGCCCGGACCGCATCGCGGTCCGGGCCCACGGTCCTGATCAGGCCTGCCCCTCCTGCGGCGCATCCTGCGTGCTGCCGCCCTGGGCGCGCTCGCGCATCTTGCGCACCAAGTCCTGCTTCTGGTCGGCGGCCGCCTTGCGATCGGCGTTGCGCGCGGGACCGTTGCCCTGCTGGTCGGCTCGGGACAGCTTCTTTCGCTGTCCGCCCACGCCGAGGAGGTTGTTACGGCTCTTGGCCACGGGGTTCTCCCATCGTGGTGAGAAGTGACTCGGGAATCGTCAGACGGGGGCGGGAGCGGACCCGCCGCCCTCTCACTCGTAGATCTGGAAGAACGAAGACATGCAGGTGACGGTACCTCGCCGGGGAGCCTCGCGATACCAGTTTCGGTCGAGGCCCGCGGGCTAGCGGATGGCGGACGTCGACAACGGATGACGGATGACGGATAGCGGATGACACATGACGACTGACAGATATTGAAATCTGTCAGTCGTCATGCCATGGTTGATATGCGTCACCTCCCGACCTCCCACAGGAGCCCCCTCATGCCCTCCACCCCGCGCCCCTTCCGCACCCTCGGATCCACCGGCCCTCAGGTCTCCCCGCTCGGTCTCGGCTGCATGGGCATGTCCGCGCTGTACGGCGAGGCCGACCGTGCCGAGTCCATCGCCACCATCCACGCCGCTCTCGACGCGGGCATCACGCTTCTCGACACCGGCGACTTCTACGGCATGGGGCACAACGAGCTGCTGATCAACGAGGCGCTGCGCACCGCCCCCGCGGCCCTGCGCGAACAGGCGCTCACCAGCGTCAAGTTCGGCGCCCTGCGCGACCCGGACGGCCGCTGGGTCGGTTATGACGGCCGGCCCGCCGCGGTCAAGAACTTCGCCGCGTACTCCCTCCAGCGGCTCGGCACCGACCACATCGACATCTACCGCATTGCCCGTGTCGACCCCGACGTGCCGATCGAGGAGACGGTCGGCGCGATCGCCGAGCTGGTGGAGGCCGGCCATGTCCGCCACATCGGTCTCTCCGAGGCCGGTGCGGAGTCGATCCGCCGGGCCGCGGCCGTGGCGCCGATCGCGGACCTGCAGATCGAGTACTCCCTGATCTCGCGCGGCATCGAGGAGCAGATCCTGCCGACCACGCGCGAACTGGGCATCGGTATCACGGCGTACGGCGTGCTGTCCCGCGGCCTGATCAGCGGCCACTTCACCCGCGACCGCGAGTTCGCGCCCGATGACTTCCGTGGGATGAGCCCGCGCTTCCAGGGCGAGAACCTCCAGCGCAATCTGGATCTGGTCGACCAGCTGCGCAAGATCTCCGAGGAGAAGGGCGTCAGCGTCGCGCAGACCGCGATCGCCTGGGTGCTCTCCCGCGGCGAGGACATCGTGCCGCTCGTCGGGGCCCGTCGCCGGGAGCGGCTCACCGAGGCCCTGGGCGCGCTCGACGTCACCCTGGACGCCGACGAACTCGCCGCGATCGAGCGGGCCGTCCCGGTGGGCTCGGCCGCGGGCGAGCGCTACCCGTCGGCGCAGATGGCCCACCTGGACAGCGAGCACTGACGGGCCGGTACCGTCTGGTTTCCGTCCAGCGAAAGGCAGCACAGACGCGATGACGCCCGAAGCACTGACCCCCGAGCGGATCCTCGAGGCGACCGAGGATGTTCTGCGCCGCTACGGCCCGGCGAAGGCCACGGTCGTGGATGTGGCCCGCGCGCTCGGCGTCAGCCATGGCAGCGTCTACCGCCACTTCCGTACGAAGGCGGCGCTGCGCGAGGCGGTGACCAGCCGCTGGCTGGAGCGGACCGTGGTGGAACTGGCGAAGATCACCAATGGCACGGAGCACCCGGCCCCGGTGAGGCTGCGCTTCTGGCTGACGACGCTGTTCGAGGCGAAGCGGCACAAGGCCGGTGACGATCCGGAGCTGTTCGCGACGTACAGCGTGCTGATCGGGGAGAACAGCGGCGTCGTGGAGGAGCACATCCGCGAGCTGGTGGAGCAGCTGCGGGAGATCATCGAAGAGGGTGTACGCGCCGAGCAGTTCGCGTTCGCGGAGCCGAGCGTGGCGGCGCAGGCGGTGTTCGACGCGACGGCCCGTTTCCACGATCCGGCGTACGCGCCGGAGTGGCAGAAGCCCACGATCGACGGCGAGTTCGCGGCGGTTGCCGATCTGGTGCTGCGCGGCCTGAGCGCCTGAAGCCAGGCGCCCGGGCCGGAGCGTTCAGCTCACGCGCTCGGGTCGACCGTCGCCTGGTGGGCCTCGGCGAGGTGTTCTTCGGCCTTGAGCCAGGGCAGGAACTGCGCCCCCTTGCGCCAGCCGCAGGTGTCGCAGGTCAGCGTCCGCTGCATGCCCGACTTCTGTACGTGCACGATGTGTTCGCGGCCGTGCTGATCCCATCTGCTGACCTTGCTGGTGGTCATGGACGGCATCGTGTCCTCCTGGTGACGACTGCGCCCAGTGTGCAGCAGGGACAACATCAACAGGAGACTCTTGTCGCTCTGTTGCCCCATGCGTAGCCCAGCGGGCGTTCAACGGGCGCTCAGGCGCCACCTTCCAGGAGCTGTAGGCGGCATGGAAGGGCCGGCCGGGGCTGTGGCCCGGCCGGCCTTTCGTACATCCCAGACGTCCACAGAAGTCCGCGGGCGTCAGCGGGCGTCCGCGGGTGTCAGCAGCCGAGCAGGCGGCTGCCGAGGTAGCCCTGGATCTGGTCCAGCGAGACGCGCTCCTGCTTCATGGTGTCGCGCTCGCGCACGGTCACGGCGTCGTCGTCGAGGGTGTCGAAGTCGACGGTGACGCAGAACGGCGTGCCGATCTCGTCCTGGCGGCGGTAGCGGCGGCCGATGGCACCGGCGTCGTCGAACTCGATGTTCCAGTTCTTGCGCAGGTCGGCCGCCAGGCCCTTGGCCTTCGGCGAGAGCTGCGGGTTGCGGGACAGCGGCAGCACCGCGACCTTGACGGGCGCGAGGCGCGGGTCGAGACGCATCACGGTGCGCTTCTCCATGACGCCCTTGGCGTTGGGGGCCTCGTCCTCGTTGTACGCGTCGAGGAGGAAGGCGAGCATGGCGCGGCCGACACCGGCGGCGGGCTCGATGACGTACGGGGTCCAGCGCTCGCCGGCTTCCTGGTCGAAGTACGACAGGTCGTGGCCGGAGGCCTTGGAGTGCGCGGAGAGGTCGAAGTCGGTGCGGTTGGCGACGCCCTCCATCTCGCCCCACTCGTTGCCGCCGAGCTGGTAGCGGTACTCGATGTCGGCGGTGCGCTTGGAGTAGTGGGAGAGCTTCTCGGCCGGGTGCTCGTACCAGCGCATGTTCTCCTCACGGAGACCAAGGTCGCGGTACCAGTTCCAGCGCTGCTCCATCCAGTATTCCTGCCACTGCTCGTCCTCGCCGGGCTTGACGAAGAACTCCATCTCCATCTGCTCGAACTCGCGGGTGCGGAAGATGAAGTTGCCGGGCGTGATCTCGTTCCGGAACGACTTGCCCATCTGGGCGATGCCGAACGGCGGCTTCTTGCGGGAAGTCTGCTGGACCTGGCCGAAGTTGGTGAAGATGCCCTGGGCGGTCTCGGGGCGCAGGTAGGCGATGGAGCCGGAGTCCTGGGTGGGGCCGAGGTGGGTGGCGAGCAGGCCGGAGAACTGCTTGGGCTCGGTGAAGGTGCCCTTGTTGCCGCAGTTGGGGCAGTTCAGGTCGGCGAGGCCGTGCTCGGGGGCCTTGCCGTGCTTCTCCTCGTACGCCTCTTCCAGGTGGTCGGCGCGGAAGCGCTTGTGGCAGGAGGTGCACTCGGTGAGCGGGTCGGTAAAGGTGGAGACGTGGCCCGACGCCTCCCAGACCTCACTGGCAAGGATCACCGACGAGTCGATACCGACGACGTCCTCGCGCGAGGTGACCATGTAGCGCCACCATTGACGCTTGATGTTCTCCTTCAGCTCGACACCCAGCGGTCCGTAGTCCCAGGCGGCACGCTGACCGCCGTAGATCTCGCTGCACGGGTAGACGAAGCCACGGCGCTTGCTCAGGTTGACAATGGTGTCGATCTTGTCGGCGGCCACGGTGCTCTCTTCATTACGACGACGACGAACGGCGAATGCTTCAGGTTACCGGCGGCCGCACCCCCTGGATCAAATCGGTTCGGGGGCAGCGGGAGCTCGGGAGCTTTGTTGACAATCGTTTCCAGTTTTGTTGAAAATGACTGTCATGAACGTACGCCGCCTCATACCCACCACCGTCGCTGCCGGAGCCGTCGCCCTCGGCCTGATGGCCGTTTCCGCCTGCTCCAGCTCCAATGCCGCCGACGGCGGCAAGAACGGCGACAAGCTCAAGGTGGTGGCGTCGTTCTACCCCATGCAGTATCTCGCAGAGCAGATCGGCGGCGACCACGTCTCCGTCTCCACTCTCACCGAGCCGGGCGTCGAGCCGCACGATCTGGAGCTGGGGCCCCGCCAGACCGCCGAGCTGAACGAAGCCGGCTACATCCTCTACCTCAAGGGCATCCAGCCCGCCGTCGACAAGGCCATCGCCCAGTCCGAGGCGAAGAACAAGGTCGACGCCGCCACCCTCACCAAGCTCGAGCACCACGGCACCGAGGGCGGCCACAGCCACGAGGGCGAAGAGCCCGGCCATGAGGAGTCCGGCCACGACGAGCACGCCCACGAGGGCGAGGGCGAGGCCGGCGCCGACCCGCACATCTGGCTCGACCCCGTGAAGTACGCCGAGGTCGCCAAGGGTGTGGGAGCCTCCCTGGGGAAGGCCGACCCGGACCACGCCGCGGACTACAAGAAGAACACCGAGGCGCTGGTCGGCAAGCTGAACGGGCTGAACACCGCGTTCCAGCAGGGGCTGAAGAACACCACGACCAAGACCTTCATCACCACCCACTCCGCCTTCGGCTACCTCGCCGAACGGTACGGCCTGGACCAGGAGGGCATCGCGGGCCTCGACCCCGAGTCCGAGCCCAGCCCGGCCCGTATCAGGGAACTGCAGGACGTCGCCAAGAAGGACAAGGTCACCACGGTCTTCTTCGAGACGCTCGCCAGCGACAAGACCGCCAAGACCCTCGCCAAGGACGCCGGACTGAAGACGGACGTCCTCGATCCGCTCGAGGGGATCACGGACAAGTCCAAGGGCCGCGACTACATCGAGGTGATGCAGTCCAACCTCGACGCGCTGCAGAAGGCTCTCGGCGCGAAGTGATATCTGCATCGGAGGCATCCGTGAGCGAGCCCGTCATATCCATCCGCGGGGCTCAGGCCACGCTCGGCTCGCGGCCCGTGCTGCGCGGCATCGACCTCACCGTCCAGCGCGGTGAGGTCGTCGCGCTGCTCGGGGCCAATGGCTCGGGCAAGTCCACCGCCGTGCGCTCCCTGATCGGCCAAGTGCCGCTCACCGGCGGCGAGATCGCCCTGTTCGGCACCCAGCTGCGGCGCTTTCGCGCATGGTCGCGCGTCGGTTACGTACCGCAGCGCACCACCGCGTCGAGCGGTGTGCCCGCGACGGTGCGTGAGGTCGTCTCCTCGGGGCGTCTGTCGCGTACGAGGCTGGGCCGGCTGTCGAAGGCCGACCGGGCGGCCGTGCAGCGCGCCATAGAGCTAGTCGGGCTCACCGACCGCGCCAAGGACTCGGTGAACGCCCTCTCCGGCGGCCAGCACCAGCGGGTGCTGATAGCGCGTGCGCTGGCCTCCGACCCGGAACTGCTGATCATGGACGAGCCGATGGCGGGCGTGGACCTGGTCAGCCAGGAGATCCTGGCCGGCACGCTGCGCGAGCAGGTCGCGGCCGGGACGACCGTGCTGCTGGTGCTGCACGAGCTGGGCGCGCTCGAGCCCTTGATCGACCGCGCGGTGGTGCTGCGCGACGGCTGTGTGGTCCATGACGGGCCGCCGCCGGAGGCTGTGGGCCAGCACGCGCTGCCCGGCCACGACCACGTACATCCGCATGCGGCCGACGAGCCGCTCCGCACGGGACTGCTGACCTGATCATGGAAATCCTCGAGACGGCCTTTATGCAGCGGGCGCTCATCGCGGCCGTGCTGGTCGGCATCACCGCGCCGGCCGTAGGCATCTATCTGGTGCAGCGCCGGCAGGCGCTGATGGGCGACGGCATCGGCCATGTCGCGATGACCGGCGTCGGTCTCGGCTTTCTGCTGTCGACCAACCCGGTGTGGATGGCGACGATTGTCTCGGTCGTCGGCGCGATCGCGATGGAGCTGATCCGGGCGTACGGACGCACCCGCGGCGACATCGCGCTGGCGATGCTCTTCTACGGCGGCATGGCGGGCGGTGTCCTGCTGATCAACATCTCGGACGCCGGGTCCACGGCGAATCTGAGCTCGTTCCTGTTCGGCTCGCTGTCCACGGTCGCCGACGAGGACCTCACCGCGATCGCGCTGCTCGCCGCCTTTGTGGTGCTGGTCTCGCTGGGGCTGCGCAGGCAGCTGTTCGCGGTCAGCCAGGACGAGGAGTTCGCGCGGGTGACCGGTCTGCCGGTGCGTGCGCTGAACCTGCTGATCGCCGTGACCGCGGCGGTCACGGTCAGTGTGGCGATGCGGGTGGTCGGGCTGCTGCTGGTCAGCGCGCTGATGGTGGTACCGGTGGCCGCGGCCCAGCAGATTTCGCGCTCGTTCAGGGCGACGTTCACGGTGGCGGTGGGGATCGGCATCGCCGTGACGCTGGCCGGAACCGCCACCTCGTACTACCAGGACGTACCGCCGGGCGCGACGATCGTTCTGCTGGCCATAGCGATCTTCGTGACGCTGACCGCGCTGGCGACGCCCCTGGCGAGGCGGCGTGCGCGAGCTTTGGAGGCGAGCGAGGCCGAGTGCACCATGGAGGGGCCGGGCACACGACGGCCGAGTGACGACGTCAAGGTCTGACCCCGGGCCTGGCAGAATGGCCCGACACGTGTGCGGGCAAAGCGAGGAGGCACCTGTGACGACGGCGCCAATCGGCGGGAACACCGCCCCAGTGCGAGGCCGGTCGACCCGGCAGCGTGCCGCGGTGGCTGCGGCGCTCGACGAGGTGGATGAGTTCCGCAGCGCGCAGGATCTGCACGACATGCTCAAGCACCGCGGCGACTCGGTGGGTCTGACCACGGTCTACCGCACGTTGCAGTCGCTCGCGGACGCGGGCGAGGTGGATGTGCTGCGCACGTCCGACGGCGAGTCCGTCTACCGGCGCTGCTCGACGGACGACCATCACCACCATCTGGTGTGCCGGGTGTGCGGCAAGGCGGTCGAGGTCGAGGGGCCGGCGGTGGAGCAGTGGGCGGAGACGATCGCGGCGCAGCACGGTTATGTGAATGTGGCGCACACGGTCGAGATCTTCGGCACGTGCGCGGAGTGCGCGGCGGCGGCCGCCGCCAAGTAACCGGGGCTCCGCCCCGGACCCCGTGTCCTCAATCGCCGGACGGGCTTGATTTCTCAAGCCCGTCCGGCGCTTGAGGACAGAACCGGCCCGGCCCGTGCCGGGTGCGCGGCGCGAAGCTGCCGCTCATGGGTCTGGGGCGTCAACCCCCAGACGTCCCGTCAGGGTTTCGGGAAGGGGCGGGGTGGGACCCCCCCGCTCACGCAGACGTGCCCTCGGGCCGCCCCCGCATCGCTTCCAGCTCCTCGTTCGGGATCGCCCCGCCGAACCGCCGGTCCCGCTGCGCGTACTCCAGGCACGCCCGCCACAAGTCCCGCCGGTCGAAATCCGGCCACAGCACGTCCTGGAAGACCATCTCGGCGTAACTGCTCTGCCAGATCAGGTAGTTGGAGGTGCGCTGCTCGCCGCTCGGGCGCAGGAACAGGTCGACGTCCGGCATGTCCGGGTAGTACAGGTACTTCTGGATCGTCTTCTCGGAGACCTTCGACGGGTCGAGCTTGCCGGCCTTCACGTCCGCCGCGATGGCTGCCGCGGCGTCGGCGATCTCGGCGCGGCCACCGTAGTTGACGCAGAAGTACAGCGTCATCGCGTCGTTGTTCTTGGTCTGCTCCTGCGCGACCTGGAGCTCCTGGACGACGGACTTCCACATCTTCGGCATCCGGCCCACCCAGCGGATACGGATACCGAGCTCGTCCATCTCGTCACGGCGGCGGCGGATGACGTCGCGGTTGAAGTTCATCAGGAAGCGCACCTCGTCGGGCGAGCGCTTCCAGTTCTCGGTGGAGAAGGCGTACAGGGAGAGGTTCTTGACGCCCATCTCGATGCAGCCCTTGAGGACGTCGAGGACGACGCCCTCGCCGACCTTGTGGCCCTCGGTGCGCGGCAGCCCGCGCTCCTTGGCCCAGCGGCCGTTGCCGTCCATGACGCACGCCACATGGTTCGGCACCAGCTCGCCGGGGATCTTCGGCGGGCGCGCGCCGGAGGGGTGCGGCTCGGGGACCTTGTACTCGCGGCGGGACCGGCCCAGGATTCCGCGTCGTGCCATGCGGTTCACATCTCCTATTTCTCTACTTCTCGACGTACCTCAGCGAGCGCAGGCCGCGCTCCAAGTGCCAGTGCAGATAGGCGGACACGAGCCCGCTGCCCTCCCTGACGTGGCGCGCCTCGCACGCGTCCGCCGTGGGCCAGTCGCCGGTCAGCAGCGCGCTGAGCAGACCGATGGCCTCCGCAGAGGGTACGACGCTGCCGGGCACCCGGCAGTCGCCGCATATGACGCCGCCGGCGGCGACGGAGAAGAAACGGTTGGGCCCGTGCATGCCGCATTTCGCGCAGTCGTCGAAGCTGGGCGCGTAGCCGTTGACGGCGAGGGAGCGCAGCAGGAACGCGTCGAGGATGAGGTGTGGCGCGTGCTCGCCGCGGGCGAGGGTGCGCAGGGCGCCGACGAGGAGGAGGTACTGCTGGACGGCGGGCTCGCCCTCGTGGTCGGTGAACCGCTCGGCGGTCTCCAGCATGGCGGTGCCGGCGGTGTAGCGGGCGTAGTCGGTGACGATGCCGCCACCGTACGGAGCGATGGTCTCGCTCTGGGTGCACAGGGGGAGCCCGCGGCCGACGAGTTCGCTGCCGCGGGCGAAGAACTGCACGTCGACATGGGAGAAGGGCTCGAGCCGCGCCCCGAACTTGGACTTGGTCCGCCGCACGCCACGGGCGACCGCACGGACACGCCCGTGCCCGCGCGTGAGCAGCGTGATGATGCGGTCGGCCTCACCCAGCTTCTGGGTGCGCAGGACGACGCCGTCATCACGGAACAGGCTCATGCGGCCATTGTCCCGTACGGACCGCTGTCGGTTGACCGGGACCGGTCAGCAGTCAGTCGCTCACCCTCTCCTCCAGGCGGACCGTCACGCTGTCCCCCGCCTCCTTGCCGATCGCCTTGCGTACGTCGGCCTTCACGGGCAGCTTGTGCGTGCCGTCCCCCAGGGCCATGAACGAGCTCTGGAACGGATGCCCGTCGATCGTCCCCCGGACCTTGACCAGACCCCGAGTGCCGAAGTACTCGACCGACGCGGGCCACACGACATAGGTCCAGCCGCCCTTCGCAGGGCTCTTCTGCAGCGTTGCGCCGAATTGTTTGTCCATGCAGGTAGGACGGCGCGGGGCGGGCAAACTCATCGCTCCCCTCCAGGTTTCGCGATGACCCATTCCATACGAGAATTAGACAAACACCCCTGACGAGCAGGCCACGCCACCATCGCAACGATCGGGGCCAGCGTGTCGTCCACCGATACCAGGTTGAGTACGCACCCCTTCGGCACTACGAGCGCCGAAGGCGCGGCGGAGCGTGACAACGCGCTGACTGATGCCGTCCTCAAAGCCGTCGAGGTGACCGGGGCCCACGCGGCGAGTGTGTTCCTCATCTCGCGCAACCATCACACGCTGGTACTGGCCGCAGCGGCTGGGATGCCGCCTTCCCTGCTCGGCGGCTGGCGGCGGATTCCTGTGAGCAGTCCCATCCCCGTCGCGGAGGCGTTCCGCTCCAGGCGGACGGTCCATCTGGTCGACGCCGACGAGACCATGCGGCGATTTCCCCAGCTCGCAGTGGCCTTGCCCTACCCTTTCGGCTCCGCCTCCGTACCGGTCACGGCGGGGCAGGAGACCTTCGGGTCCATGGCTGTGGTGTGGGCCTCCAAGTCCGGAGGGCAAGGGCTGTCCAAGGCGCAGCGACGGCATTTGCGCACCGCGGCCGGCCGCCTCGGCGCATCGCTCGCCGAGCTGAACGCGCGCGGCGCCGACGTCGGGTGCGACATGGAGACCGTTCCGGTGGAGGTCGCGATACCTTCCGCCTCGGCGGTGCGGGTAGGCCTGTTCGACTGGAATCTCGGCACCGGAGCCCTCGAAGCGGATGCCACGTTGTGTTCGATCTTCGGCCTCGCCCCGGACGAGTACGACGGACAAGCGGCCACACTGGCGGCCAAGGTGCACCCAGCGGACCGTCCCGGTTTCCAGGCTGCCGCCCGTACTGGAGTCGAGGAGGGCCGCATCCTCGCCCAATGCATGCGCGTGCCGGAGAAGGGCGGAGGTCACCGCACCGTCGAGCTGTGGGGCCGGGTACCTGAGACCGCCGCCGACGGGGAGGCGCGGCCCCACCTGGTGGGCGGAGTCCTGGACCTCGGGTCGGGTATGGCCGCCGTCGCGGCGATCGAACGGCTCACGGACGGCTTCTTCTCGCTCGACCGAGAGGGGTGTGTGACCTACGCCAACCACAGCCTGGTGCGGCTGATGCGCGTACGCCGGGAGGATCTGGTGGGCCGGCGCCCCTGGGACGTCCTGCCGTGGCTGGCCGAACCCGCCTACGAAGACCATTTCCGGGCCGCCAGGGTCTCCCAGCAGCCCGTCTCCTTCCTGGCCCAATCCCCCGACCAGTGGCTCGTGTTCTCCCTCCGCCCGGATGCGCAGGGCATGACCGGCTGGGCAGCGCCGGCCGGACAACCGGTCCCGGCCGGGACCGAGCCCGGATCACTGCCCGCGGAGGCAGGAGGGGCCGCCCCGTCCTCGCGTCCCGCACCGACGCGTCTGAGCGCCATCTATCGCGTACTTCAGATGAGCAGCGCCCTGACCGAGGCGGTCACCGCGCGCGAAGTGGGCGATGTCGTCGCCGATCAGCTCCTGCCCGCCGTCGGCGGTCACCGACTGGCGATATACGTGGTGCACGAGCGGCACATGCGTCTGATGTCGCAGCGTGGCTACCGCGAGAGCTTCCTGGAGCGGTTCGAGGGCAGGCCGCTGCATCAAGGGGGGCCCGTGACCGGGTCGCTGACCTCCGGGGTCCCGCTGTTCATCGAATCGAGGGAAGAGTTCCTGCGGGCCTATCCCGAGCTCCACGCCGAGTCCAGTTCCTTTGCGTTCCTGCCCCTGATCGCCTCCAGCCGCCCCGTGGGTGCCTGCGTCCTGGGCTTCGACGAGGTCCACCGGTTCCCCAACGAGGAACGAAGCCTCCTCACCGCGCTGAGCGGTCTGATCGCCCAGGCACTGGAACGTGCCAGGCTCTACGACGCCGAATTCACTCTCGCCCGGGGCCTGCAGAACGCGCTGCTTCCGCACCTACTGCCCACAATGCCGGGCGTCCGCGTCACCGGCCGGTACCTGCCCGGTACCCGCGGGATGGACATCGGCGGCGACTGGTACGACGCGATCCCCACCGACCGCGGCGTCGTGCTGGTCGTCGGCGACGTCGAGGGCCACAATGTCGCCGCCGCAGCCACCATGGGCCAGGTGCGCAGCGCGGTACGGGCCTTCGCCTCCGCGGGCCACAGTCCGAGCGATGTGATCGCCAGTACCAACCGGCTGCTCCTCGACCTCGCCCCCGGGCTCCTCGCCAGCTGCTGCTACGTCCTCATCGAACCGGGTCCGGGAGTCGCGCACGTGGTCCGCGCGGGCCACTGCCCGCCCCTGCTGCGCCGGCCCGACGGGCACACCGAGATCCTGGATCTGCCGGGCGGCCCGCTACTCGGAGTGGAACGCACCGTCGACTACCCGGAATCGGAGCTGAATCTCCTGCCCGGCTCGGTCCTGGCCCTCTACACGGACGGACTGATCGAGACACGCGGGTCCGACATCGGTGTGGGCATGGACCGGCTGCGGACCTCGCTGGCCCATGCTCGTGTGGGGTCCCTGGATGAACTGGCCGACGCACTCCTGCGGGACGCCCGCCAGTCCCCGAACCGACTGGACGACATCGCGCTACTACTCACCAGATACACCGATGCCTCGCCGCCTACGCCCGCCGCCGCCGGGTGAGCAGAAGCGGGCGCCGGACGGCCGGCGTCAGGTCACCTCGCCCCGGCTGCGGGCGTTCACGTACGCCGTCGTCGCGCTGATCCGCTCCGCCGCGGTCGCGGGCCGCACCGCGTCCGGCTCGCACTCCCACTCCCGGCCCCCGCCGACCGGTCTCAGCAGCAGCCGCGCGCCCGCCTCCCCCATGAGCCGGCCCACCTGTCCGGTGCGGATGTCGACGACGTAGGACCCGACGGGCGGCGTCACCGTGCGACTCCTCCTTCCTTCGGCAGTACTGCCGTGAGCATGCGGACGATGTCGACGGTGCAGCGCCCCAATTCGACCAGGGGACAGGGCACGTCGCGTGCGTACGAAGCGGGCTCCAGGCGCAGCGACGGCAGGGTAATGCCGGACCACTCCAGGGCCGTACGCAATTTGTTCACAGCTTCCTCCGCCTCTTCGATGCATTCCACCGAGTGCCGCGGGTTTTCCTTGCGCGCCATGACTTCCCTTCCCCATCCGATTTCACGTTTCGCATTACAACGGTGATGGCCCGCAGCTACTCTCGACAGGGGTATGCGCACTACAACGGGGCAGCTGCACAAGGGGTTTGATCGATGGCCAACGGTTCACGGCAGGCGGCTTGGGAGTTCTTCGGAGCCGAGTTGAAGCGGCTCCGGGAGGAGGCGGGATTCACTCAGGCGGCGCTGGGCGCGCGGGTTTTCGTGTCAGGCGGATACATCGGCCAATTCGAACAGGCCATTCGGAAGCCGCAATTGGATGTGGCACAGCGGATCGATGAGACGCTGCAAACCGGAGGCTTTTTCGAGCGGATGTGCCGGAAGCTGATCAGTACTTCGCGGTACGCGGACTACTTCGCGGCCGCGGCTGAGCTTGAGGCGCTCGCGACCAAGATCTGTGAGTTCGCGCCGACGGTGATGCCCGGGCTCCTCCAGACCGCGGAATACGCCCAGGCGGTCGTCCTGGCGAGCAATC
The DNA here is from genome assembly GCF_055563295.1 of Streptomyces sp. NPDC002868. Lineage (NCBI taxonomy): Bacteria > Bacillati > Actinomycetota > Actinomycetes > Kitasatosporales > Streptomycetaceae > Streptomyces > Streptomyces sp. NPDC002868. The sequence continues at coordinate 126,436 of NZ_JBVHDR010000014.1, forward strand.
CGCTCGCCGCCGACGAGTACGTCCAGGAGACGGTCAAGGCGCGGATAGACCGCGCCCAGATCCTGAAGGACGCTGCACGGCCCGTGTATTGGGCGATCCTGCACGAGACCGCGCTGCGGATCCCCGCGGGCGGCCCTGCCGCCATGGCGCGCCAGCTGGACCACATCGCGGCGCTGGTGCGCGAGCGCAAGACCCTGATCCAGGTGATGCCGTACGCGGCCGGTGCGTACCCACAGATGGGCAAGATGCTCACGCTCATGGAGTTCGAGGACGCTCCACCAACTGCCTATACAGAGGCCGTGTATTCGGGGAATCTGTTGGACGATCCGGCAGTGGTGAAGCGGACACAGGCGGCTTACGATCTACTGAGGGCCGCCGCGCTGTCGCCGGAGGCGACCCTGACCCTGATCGAGTCGGCGGCGGAGGACTTCAGACGATGCGCGAGTACGACCTGAGCACCGCCCGGTGGCGCAAGAGCACCTACAGCGACGGCGACGGCGGCGAATGCGTCGAGGTCGCCTACGACTTCGTGGGCGCGGCCAGGTGGCGCAAGAGCACCTACAGCGACGGCGACGGCGGCAGCTGCGTCGAAGTCCTCGACAACATCCCCGGCGTCGTCCCCGTCCGCGACAGCAAGACCCCCACCGGCCCCGTCCTCGTCATCGGAGCCGCCAGTTGGACCGCTTTCGTCGAGGGTGTCCGCCTCTAGAGCGCTCCATCTCCGCGTCCTTGTTGATGGCGCGGGCCAGGATCACCCCGATGAGGATCAGCCCGACGCCGAACCAGGACGCCGCGGCGTCGAAGATCAGGGAGACGACGCCCACCGGGATGATCAATCCGGCCAGCGGGATCAGGAAGTTGCGCACCGGCGGCGGGGGCTCACCGGTGCGGTTCCGGCTGCGGACGACCTGTGGGTACCACTCGGTGAAGCTCAGCGCGGTGACGATCGCCGCGATCTGGATGATCCACGCGGTCCAGAGGTTGTTCGGGTTGTGCAGGACAAGGTCGCCGAAGCCGCCCGCGATGGCCGCCACGAGGAAGGCCGCGCCCCAGACGCCGGTGATCACTTGGTTGGTGTGGAGGAACTCGGGCGACTTCCAGTACTCCGGGCCGACGCGTTCCCGTCCGTACTGCACCGTGAAGGGCACCCGTACGGCCATCGAGCCGAAGGCGATGACCATCAGTGCGAGGTTGGAGATCTCGCCCGCGTACGTCTCCAGCCATCTGTGGGTGCCCGGCGACGAGGTTGCTCCGATTCCGGCGAGCACGGCGAAGAAGAGGACGTCCAGCACTTCCAGGATCTTGAGCGAGGTGCCGCGGTAGAGCATCCGCGCCGTGACCAGGAGCGCCACCGACATGGCGAGGGCGAGGCCCACCGCCAGTCCGAAGCGGCCCGGGCCGACGACGACCGAGAAGATGATCCACGGGGACATCCCGACGATCGGGCTCTCGAGCGCGGCGGCGAGACGGCCACCGGGTGCCGTGTTTTCGACAGCGTTCATTGCGGGGGCCCCTTCGCCCGGGCAGATCCTCCTGTTCCCAGCTTCCCGCGTGATGCCCGGCGGCGCGATAGGAGGCCGGGGGCGGGGCCCCGCGGGCTGCCCAAGGGTGGAAGGTTAGGGTGTCCTTACCCCGCCCCTCCCGGGTTCCGGGTCATAGATCAGGCTTATGGGTTCATAGGTACAGGGCGGGTACCGCGGTGGGAGCGCCGTTGCCAGGGTGGCGTACGAGAGTCGGCTCCCTCCGCACGCGCCAGGCCGTCTCACTCGCCGGGTCACGCCCGTGGACCTCGTTCGAAGGGAACCATTCATGCCCCGCCCTCTGCGGATCGCGATCGTCGGTGCCGGCCCCGCCGGGATCTACGCCGCCGACGCACTGCTGAAGTCCGAGGCCGCCGTCGAGCCCGGCGTCTCCATCGACCTCTTCGAGCGGATGCCCGCGCCGTTCGGGCTGATCCGGTATGGCGTCGCGCCCGACCACCCGCGGATCAAGGGCATCATCACCGCCCTCCACCAGGTGCTCGACAAACCGCAGATACGCCTCTTCGGAAATGTCGACTACCCGAGCGACATCGGCCTGGACGATCTGCGTGAGTTCTACGACGCGGTGATCTTCTCCACGGGCGCGGACGCGGACCGGGCGCTCGACATACCCGGCATCGAGCTGGACGGCTCGTACGGAGCCGCGGACTTCGTGTCCTGGTACGACGGCCACCCGGATGTGCCGCGCACCTGGCCGCTGGAGGCCGAGAAGGTGGCAGTGCTCGGCGTCGGCAACGTCGCCCTGGACGTGGCCCGCATCCTGGCGAAGACCGCGGACGAGCTGCTGCCGACCGAGATCCCGCCGAATGTGTACGACGGCCTTGCCGCCAACAAGGCCCTCGAGGTGCATGTCTTCGGGCGGCGCGGCCCCGCGCAGGCCAAGTTCAGCCCGATGGAGCTGAGGGAGCTCGACCACTCCCCGAACATCGAGGTGATCGTCGACCCCGAGGACATCGACTACGACGAGGGCAGCATCGCCACGCGCCGGGCCAACAAGCAGGCGGACATGGTCGCGAAGACGCTGGAGAACTGGGCGATCCGGGATGTCGGCGACCGGCCGCACAAGCTGTTCCTGCACTTCTTCGAGTCGCCGACCGAGGTCGTCGGCGAGGACGGCCGCGTGGTGGGGCTACGTACGGAGCGGACGCGGCTGGACGGCTCGGGCAATGTCACCGGCACGGGCGAGTTCCGTACGTGGGACGTGCAGTCCGTCTACCGTGCGGTCGGCTATCTCTCCGACGAACTGCCCAAGCTGCCCTTCGACTTCCTCACCGGCACGGTCCCGCACGAGGGCGGGCGGGTCGTGGAGGCCGGCGAGCACCTGCAGTCAACGTACGTCACGGGCTGGATCAAGCGCGGCCCGGTCGGCCTGATCGGCCACACCAAGGGCGACGCGAACGAGACGGTCGCCAACCTGCTGAACGACCACGGCAATGGCCGCCTGCACGCGCCTGCCGCGCCCGGCGAGGAGGCCGTCGTCAACTTCCTTGAGGCGAAGGGTGTTTCCTACACCACGTGGGAGGGGTGGCACCGGCTGGACGCGGCGGAGCGGGAGCGGGGTGCGGCGGAGGGGCGTGAGCGGGTGAAGATCGTCGAGCGCGAGGCGATGCTGCGGGCGAGCGGTGCCTGACCCGGCGGGGCGGTGTCTGGGGCTCGACCCCCGGACCCCCGCGCCTCATATGCCGGCGGGGCTGAACATTCGGCCCTGACCGGGGCTCCGCCCCGCGCCTCAATCTCCCCCAGACTTTGTCCGGGGGGACCCCCACGAGGCTGGATTTGCCCGGGCGGGCATCAGGTTTCGGCCGGACGGGCGGAAATTCAAGCCGTCCGGCGATTGAGGACAACGCCCGAAGGGCGTACCGGGGTCTGGGGCGGAGCCCCAGTTCGGGAAGGGGCGGGTAGGGGAAAAGGCCCCGCCGCAGGCGGCTACGCGTCGCGCGGGACCACCAGCCCCGACTCGTACGCCACAATCACCAGCTGCGCCCGGTCCCGCGCCCCCAACTTCCCCATGATCCGGCTGACATGCGTCTTCGCCGTGAGCGGGCTCAGGCCGAGCCTCTCGGCGATCTCGGTGTTGTTCAGGCCCCGGGCCACCAGCGCAAGCACCTGGCGTTCGCGGTCCGAGAGGCCGTCCGGGCCGCCGGTGGCGGGCGGTTCGTCCGGGATGCGCAGGACGCGGGCGATCAGACGGGACGTAGGGCCCGGTGAGAGCAGGGACTCCCCCGCCGCGACCGTCCTGATCGCGGCCAGCAGGTCGGCCGGTTTGGTGTCCTTCACCAGGAAGCCGGACGCGCCGGCGCGCAGCGCTTCGAGGATGTGCTTGTCGGTGTCGTACGTGGTGAGGACCAGGACCTTGACCCCGGCGAGGTCGTCGTCGGCGGCGATCAGGCGGGTCGCCTCGATGCCGTCGAGTTCGGGCATGCGGATGTCCATGACGACGAGGTCCGCGCGTTCGCTGCGGGCCAGTTCGACGGCTTCCGCGCCGGTGGCCGCCTGGCCGACGACCTCCATATCGCGGGCGGACTCGACGAGCATCGCGAACGCGGCGCGTACGAGCGTCTGGTCGTCGGCGAGCAGTACGCGGATCACGCTCATGCGAGGGCCTCCGATTGCTGGAGCGGCAGGGCCGCGGCGACCTCGAACCCGCCGCCGTCGCGCGGGCCGGCCATCAGTGTCCCTCCGACGCTACGGGCACGCTCGCGCATCCCGACGATGCCGTAGCCGGAGCCTTCTGTGGCGCCCGGGGCGGTGCCGTCGTCGGTGACGGTGACGCGCAGGTGGCCGTCTGCCGCCTCGACCGCGACGCGTATGCGGACGCCGGGGCCGCCGTGGCGTACGGCATTGGTCAGCGACTCCTGCACGATGCGGTAGGCGGCGGCCTCGACGGCGGGCGGGATGTGCGCCTCCTCGGTACGCACGTCGAGATCGGCCTGTGCGGCGCGTACGAGACCAGGCAGCGCGGTCAGATCCGGCAGCGGTCCGGCGGCGTCCGGGCCGTCCGCCCGAAGGACCTCCAGGGTGGTGCGCAGCTCGCCGCGGGCGGTGCGGCAGGTGTCGGTGATGTCGTCGAGCGCCTTGGCGACGGCGGCATGGTCGAGCCGGTCGGGGTCGACGGTCAGGACGTGGGAGGCGACGGAGGTCTGCACGCCGATGAGGGTGATGGAGTGGGCGAGGAGGTCGTGCAGGTCGCGTGCGATACGCAGGCGCTCCTCGGCGACGCGGCGGGCGGCCTCGTCCTCGCGGGTGCGTTCGGCCCGCTCGGCGCGTCCGACGACGGAGGCGATGTAGCGGCGGTAGGTGCGTACGTCCACGCCGAGGACGAGCACGGCGAGGATCCAGCCGGAGGTGAGCAGCGTCACCTCCCCCTGGTGGGCATCGATCCGGAACATCACGGTCACGGCCGTGCCGATGACGGCGGTGCCTATGAGGAAGGTGTGCAGGGGCCGGGCGACGGCGGCGACCGTGTAGAGGGCGAGAAGGGAGCCGGGGACGGGCGCGAGGTGGGTGTTGTCGGCGGCGTGGTACGGGACGATGCAGACGAGGACGGCGAGCAGGACGACCATGGGTCTGCTGCGCCGCCAGGCGAGGGCGACGACGCTGCCGGCCAGGAGTACCCACCCGACCGCGTCGGGCCGGCGGCCTTCGTGGACGACGGTGAGCGCGAGCACGACGGCGAGGACACCGATGGCGGCGGCGAGGACGGCGTCATTGCGCGCGCGGTGAGGCGATGTGAGGGGATCGCGGCTGACGGCGGTGAGGACGCGCTCCCCGAGCCTTGGACGCGGGACGGCTGTCTGTGGCTGCTGCACGGGTCCATCCTCCGGTAGATGTCCTGGGGCTCCGCCCCAGACCCCGTACGCCCTTCTGGGGGCCCACGCCCTCCGCGGCGGTCAGCCCGCCGTCGCGGTGGTGGATGCGGCCGCCGTCACGGCCTCCTTCCGACAGGGGCGTCGGGGTCGTGTCCAGACTCCCGTCGGGGAGGGGCGGATTCCTCGCGCGCAGGGCCGAGTTGAGCGCTACTGCAGAGGGTGACACGGGGGTGGTTTCTACTCCGCCGGGAGTAGAAACCCGACCGCCGGAGGGCCCTGCTAGAACGGCGTACGCGCCGCCGCCAGCAGCCGCGCCGTATCGTCCGCGCACAGCCGCAGCGCCGCACCCACCGTCGTCAGCACGTCCCGCTCCGCCGGGCTGTACGGCCCGTCCGCGAGGGCGATCCGCGCGCCCTGCAGCAGGATCGACTCGCGGCCCGCGGGGGCCAGATGCGGCGCGAGCGGTTCGAGAGCCTCGTGGAGCTCGATGGCGAGCGCGGCGCCATAGGGCCCGGTGTCGGTGACGAAGCGGCCGGTGTCCGCGGCGAGCGCCTCGATCAGGCCCGTGAGCTGGTCCTCGGTGCAGTCGTCGAGGCCGGCCGCGCGGACGGTGGCGACGGCGGTCTCGCGGACCGAGCGGGAGGAGGTGCCGCCGGAGGCGAGGACGGCGAGGGCGACCGTGTGGACGGCGTCACGGAGCATCGCGGAGAAGCGGGCGGTGGTGGGGTGGTCGAGGCTGTCCATGCCGAAGTGGCTGTGGCAGGCGGCGCATTCGACGATCGGGCCCGCCGAGCCGCGCGGCAGCAGGGGCACACCGAGGACGGTGAAGCGGCGGCGGCCGGTGCGCCGGCGGTAGTTGCGATCGCCTCCGCAAGCGGGACAGAAGAACTCACCGTCGCCCACAGTGTTCCAGGAGGTATGAACGCCGCAGACCAGCACTTTTCGGCCGAATAGTCCTCGGGCTGGCTGCACGTCCCACCTCCGTAACTCCCCCGTAGCCCTTTGGGCACGGGGGCGCCCCCACGGCAACGTTGCCGCGTTGACGTGATGTTAGCCACAGCGATGATGCGGCGTCAGCACCCGGGAAGCAGTACGGCTGGACATGGCCGATCCTCGCCCTCACGGGGAGCCCCGCAACCGGCAACGTTGTCCTGTGCGTCAGCACCCCATTGGCCTGCCCTGTCGCCCCAGCGCCTCACACCCCCAGGTGCCCGACAGCCCCATACAAACGCACATGCGAAACCAAGCAGCACTGAGTGGAATTCGTCCCGGAGACCGCCCCTTCGAGGAGCCGTGATTCGCCAGGACGATTCGCCCCACGATTCGCCGGACGGACTTGAATTTCAAGCCCGTCCGGCAATTCAGGACGAACCGACCGCCGGGCGGCGGTCGGCTGTCGGCCGCGCCCCGCGTCCTAGCGCGCGGCCCGGTTCACCGCGGAGACGACCGCCTTCAGCGACGCCCGCGTCGTATTCGCGTCGATGCCCATCCCCCACAGCACCTTCCCGTCGATGGCGCACTCGATGTACGACGCCGCCTGCGCCGACGCACCCTCGCTCATCGTGTGCTCCTGGTAGTCCAGCAGCCTGGCGTCCACGCCCACCGCGCTCAGCGCCTCGAAGAACGCCGAGATCGGGCCGTTGCCAGAGCCGGTCAGCACGGTCTCCGCGCCGTCCACGACCGCCTCGACGGTCAGCGTGTCGATGCCGTCGGTGTCGGTGGTGGTCTGTCCGGAGCGCAGCTGGATACGGCCCCACGCGTTGTCCGGGTTCGGCAGGTACTCGTCCTGGAAGACCGACCAGATCGCCTTCGGCGTGACCTCGCCGCCCTCGGTGTCCGTCTTCGCCTGGATGATCTTCGAGAACTCGATCTGCATCCGGCGCGGCAGGTCCAGCTTGTGGTCGTTCTTCAGGACGTACGCGATACCGCCCTTGCCGGACTGCGAGTTGACCCGGATGACCGCCTCGTAGGAGCGGCCCACGTCCTTCGGGTCGATCGGCAGATACGGCACGGCCCACTCGATGTCGTCGACCGTCTTGCCCTGGGCGGCCGCGTCGGCCTCCAGCGCGTCGAAGCCCTTCTTGATGGCGTCCTGGTGGGAGCCGGAGAAGGCGGTGTAGACCAGATCACCCGCGTAGGGGTGGCGCGGGTGGATCTCCATCTGGTTGCAGTACTCGCTCGTACGGCGGATCTCGTCGATCTGCGAGAAGTCGATCTGCGGGTCGACGCCCTGCGAGAAGAGGTTCATGCCCAGCGTCACCAGGTCGACATTGCCGGTGCGCTCGCCCTGCCCGAACAGACAGCCCTCGATCCGGTCCGCGCCCGCCATGATCGCCAGCTCGGCGGCGGCGACGGCGGTGCCGCGGTCGTTGTGCGGGTGCACGGACAGGCAGACGTACTCACGGCGCGACAGATTGCGCGACATCCACTCGAAGCGGTCGGCGTGCGTGGACGGAGTCGAACGCTCCACCGTGGCGGGCAGGTTGAGGATGATCTCGCGTCCGGCCTCCGGCTGCCAGACGTCACAGACGGCCTCACAGACCTCCAGCGCGAAGTCCAGCTCGGTGTCGGTGAAGATCTCCGGGCTGTACTGGTAGCCGAAGATCGTCTCGTCGGTCAGGATCTTCTCGGCGTACTCCATCACCAGCCGCGTGCCGTCCACGGCGATCTGCTTGACCTGCTCCTTCGAGCCGCGGAAGACGACCCGGCGGAAGGTGGGCGCGGTGGCGTTGTACAGGTGGACGGTGGCCCGGTGCGCGCCGCGCAGTGACTCGACGGTGCGCTCGATCAGCTCCTCGCGCGCCTGGGTCAGGACGGAGATCGTCACGTCCTCGGGGATCGCGCCCTCTTCGATGATGGAGCGTACGAACGCGAAGTCGGTCTCGCCGGAGGACGGGAAGCCGACCTCGATCTCCTTGTAGCCCATGCGTACGAGCAGGTCGAACATCTCGCGCTTGCGGGCCGGCGACATCGGGTCGATCAGGGCCTGGTTGCCGTCGCGCAGATCGGTCGACAGCCACCGAGGGGCCTTGGTGATCCGCTTGTCGGGCCAGGTGCGGTCGGGGATGTCCACGGCGTCGTACGTGCCGTACTTGTGGATCGGCATCCCGGACGGCTTCTGGGTGTGGGTCGCGTTGGTGACGGGCGTGGGGCGACCGACGGAGTTGTCAGACATTTGCGTAGGGCTCCTCGGGGTCCATCAAGTTGGACGGCCGACTGAGTCGAAGCAGCACCAGATCCCGCGGGGAGGGGGTCGGCCTACGACTACAGGCCCTCGCCGCGGCAGCTAAGGAGAAGCAGCCCGAAACGCATGATGCAGATCACCATAGCTGAGGCTCGCGACAAGCGGACGTCCCGTATCAGTATGCGGGACACGCTTCAGTTACGGGTAAACGGTGATCCATCACTCCATTTCGTCAATCATGGTGGCAACTAGTGACAGCTTCATGACCCAGTGCCACAGTCGCCCGCATGGACGCCAACGCCCGCCGGGTCAACCCGGTCTTCTGCACCATCGTGCCGCCACATGTCCTCGACAAACTGGCCCGCGCCGAGAACCCCGCGATCGCCGAGCCCGCCGCCCGAACGCTCGAGCACGACGCCCTCCAGCGCACCCGCCGCCGGATCACCACGGTCCGCGGCCTCGCTCCGAGCGTCAGCGGCATCGCCTCGGACAAGCCGAACCGCACGATCTACGACGCCCAGCACCGCGAGACCGTACCGGGCACGAAGGTGCACTCGGAGAGCGACAAGCCTGCCAAGGACGCCACGGTCAACCGCGCCCACGCGGGCCTCGGCGCGACCTTCGAGCTGTTTCTCTCGGCGTACGGCCGCCGCTCCATCGACGACGCCGGCCTGCCGCTGAACGCGACCGTGCACTACGGCGAGAAGTACGGAAACGCCTTCTGGGACGGCGAGCGGATGGTCTTCGGCGACGGTGACGACGATCTGTTCCTGGACTTCACGCTGCCGGTGGACGTGATCGGGCACGAGCTCACGCACGGTGTCACGCAGTACACCGCGAACCTGGAGTACTTCAGCCAGTCCGGCGCGCTGAACGAGTCCATGTCGGACGTCTTCGGCTCGCTGATCAAGCAGTACTCCCTCGGCCAGAGCGCCGACCAGGCCGACTGGCTGATCGGCGCGGGCCTGCTGGGCCCGAACGTCACGGGGGTCGCACTGCGCTCGATGAAGGAGCCGGGTACGGCATACGACGACGATGTCCTCGGCAAGGACCCGCAGCCCGCGACGATGGAGGACTACGTCAAGACCGGTCGCGACAACGGCGGCGTCCACATCAACTCGGGGATCCCGAACCACGCCTTCTACCTGGTCGCCACCGCACTGGGCGGCAGTGCGTGGGAGCGGGCGGGCCAGATCTGGTACGACGTGCTCACCGGCGGCGAACTCGCGACGACGGCGCAGTTCACCGACTTCGCGGCCCTGACGGTGGCCGCCGCGCGCTCGCGCTACGGCGAGGGCGCGGAGCAGGAGGCTCTGCTGAAAGCGTGGTCTCAGGTCGGGGTGCCTACCAACTGAGCCGTTCTCGTACTAGACAGGACCCATGCGTATCCAGGTAAGGCGCACGGGAGGATTCGCCGGCATCGAGCGGTTCGCCGAGGTCGACACCTCGGGGCTGACCGATGCGAGCGAGTGGCATGCCCTGGCCGAGCAGGCGATGGCCGACGGCCGGGGCACGCCGCCCGTCGGGGTGCCGGACGGGTTCAGCTACCAGATCACGGTCGACGGGCGGACGGTGTACTGCTCCGACCCCCGGCTGTCCGCGGCACAGCAGCAGCTGATCTCGCGCGTCCTCAAGGAAGGCTCCTGAGGGGCACGGGCGCCGACGCCGAAGCGGCTTCCGCGCCGTCCCCCTGAGCGATCGCGAAGTCCCGGACGAGGGCCGACAGGGTCTCGTCCGGGGTGCGCGGGCCGGTGAAGTACCCGGCCCGCTCCAGCTGCGCGAGGCCGTGCAGCTGGCACCACAGCTGCCAGGCGCGCAGTGAGTCGTCGCCGTCCCGGAAGCGGCCGGCGGCGGTGCAGCGGCGGATGACGCCGTGCGGGACGCGCAGCATGCCGGTGCCCCTCTCGCGGTCCTCGTCCGTCAGCTCGAAGCCGGCCAGCCGGGATCCGCCGAACATGACGGCGTAGACATGCGGTTCGGCGCGGGCGAACTCCTGGTAGACGCGGCAGATCGCGTACAGGTCGGCGACCGGGTCGTCGCTGGGCTGTACGACGTCGGTGCGGGCCTTGAAGCGCTCGAAGCCTTCGCGCATCACTTCGCGGACGAGCCCCGGCATCGAGCCGAAGTGGGTGTAGACGGCCATGGTCGACGCGCCGACCTCTTTGACCAGGCGCCGGGCGCTCAGCGCGGCGGGGCCCTGTTCGGCGAGGACGCGGGCGGCCTCGTCGAGAAGTCGGCGGCGTACGGAATCAGCGGGTGACACGGCAGCAGGATAACGCCGTTATGGGCCAGCACCTCGGCCTGCGCGGGCCAGACCCGGCTTGCGCGGGTCAGAACCCCAGCTTGCGCAGCTGCTTCGGGTCCCGCTGCCAGTCCTTGGCGACCTTCACATGCAGGTCCAGGAAGACCGGCGTGCCCAGCAGCGCCTCGATGTGCTTGCGCGACTTCATGCCGACCTCCTTCAGGCGCTTGCCCTTCGGACCGATGACGATGCCCTTCTGGCTCGGGCGCTCGATGTAGAGGTTCGCGTGGATGTCCAGCAGCGGCTTGTCCGCAGGGCGGTCCTCGCGCGGCAGCATCTCCTCCACCACCACCGCGATCGAGTGCGGCAGCTCGTCCCGTACGCCTTCCAGCGCGGCCTCGCGGATCAGCTCCGCGACCATGACCTGCTCGGGCTCGTCCGTGAGGTCGCCCTCCGGGTAGAGCGTGGGGCCCTCGGGCAGCAGCGGGATCAGCAGGTCGGCCACCAGCTGAACCTGCTTGCCGCCGACCGCAGAGACCGGGACGATCTCCGCCCACTCCATGCCCAGCTCCTTGCCGAGCCGGTCGATCGCGATCAGCTGCTCGGCGAGGGTCTTGGAGTCGACCAGGTCGGTCTTGGTGACGATCGCGACCTTCGGGGTCTTCTTGATCCCCGCGAGCTCCTTGGCGATGAAGCGGTCGCCGGGGCCAAGCTTCTCGTTCGCCGGCAGGCAGAAGCCGATCACGTCGACCTCGGCCCACGTCGTCCGTACGACGTCGTTGAGGCGCTCGCCGAGCAGCGTGCGCGGCTTGTGCAGGCCGGGGGTGTCGACCAGGATCAGCTGCGCTTCGGGACGGTGCACGATGCCGCGCACCGTGTGCCGGGTCGTCTGCGGCCGGTTGGAGGTGATCGCCACCTTCTGGCCGACAAGAGCGTTCGTGAGGGTGGACTTGCCCGCGTTGGGGCGGCCTACGAAGCAGGCGAAGCCGGCCCGGTGGGGGCCGTTGTTCTCATCAGTACGAGCGCTCATGGCGCCCATTCTCCCTGATGTCATGCGCCCCCGAGTACGCGCGGCCGCCGGCGCCGCAGCCGCGCCCACACACCCGCCCCCGCGAGAGCCGCCGCGAGCACCACCGCGACCAGCCACGGCAGCGCGAAGAAGGAGGCCCCTGCCGACTCGCGGACGTCCCGCGCGCTGGCCGTGAGCCGGACCTCGCCCCATTCGAGCTGGGGCGCGCCCGACCAGCGTTCGGTGAGGCGGATCTTCTGACGCGGCAGCAGTTCGGAGGGGATCTTCGTCAGCTCGCGGCTCAGCAGATCGCGGCCGAAAAGGCCCTCCGCCTCGAGCGCGACCTTGGGGTTGAGGGTCACATTGCCGCGGTTGTGGAGCGTGTACGAGATCAGCGCGCTGCTCTCGCCGGTGCCCGGCACCAGGGGCTGCTGATGGGTGAGTTCGACGTTCTCGACGGAGAGCGCGGGCACGGTGGGGCCGCCCACCCGCAGATAGACGCGCGCGCCGACGGCCTGCTGGATGCCGACGGCGACCGATGCCGTCGAGGGGCGAACGCGCTCGTCGAGGGCGACCAGTGCGCCGGGGTGGTCGCCGGGCTCGGCCCCTTCGGGGACCGTGAGGGTGTACGGCACGGTGACCGAGCTGTTCGCCGGGACGGTGACCTGCTCGCGGTCGAGCGTGGCCCAGGCGCCGACGCCGCGCTGCTTCTCGTTTCGCGCGCGTACGGCGAAGCCGCCGTCCCGCTCGGTGTTGTACGCGTCGGCCGCGTACAGCTGGAAGGTCCGCGGGGCCGCGGTCTTGTTGGTGACGGTCACCTGGTCGGTGAGGGTCGTGCCGGGATCGGCGGAGAGGTAGAAGTACGGCCGCCTGCCCAGCTCGGTGGGGATCCCCCCAGCGGAGCGAGGGGGAGAGGCGGGATAGACGGACCAGTTGCCGTTGTCGGCGGCGTGCGTGGCCGGGACGGCGCCGTATCCGTGCAGCAGCACGATCAGGACAGGCAGCAGGATGAGGTGCAGCTTGCGCATGAAGCCCCCGGGGTGGGCGGGCCGACCGGGTGCGCGCCCGGCCCGCTGTTTCTGCTTGTGGCTCGGTTGGCCGCGGTCAGGTGAGCGTGAGGGTCAGTACGCCGGAGTACGCGCCGGGGGCGGTGTACGCCGGGACATTCAGCGAGACCTTCGCGTCGAGGGTGAACTCGCCTCCGGTGAGCGCCCCGTTGGGGGTGGAGGCCAGGGTCGCGCCCGCGCTGCCGACGGCTCCCGCCGAACCGGCAACACAGGTGCTGGGACTGCCCTGCTTGGTGGTGCAGGCCGGCGTCCAGCCGAGCTTGCCGGCGTCGATCTTTCCGCCGGGCCCGGTGAAGTCGGTGACCTTGCCGGTCAGGGACCAGCCCGCGGGGCCGCCGCGGAAGTCCTTGACCGTCACCGTCTTCAGATCGCCGGTGGACGCCCCGCCCGTGCCGAAGTCGACCGCCGAGAGAGCGACGGTGTCACCGGCCTGGGACATGGACAACGTGCCTGCCGCGACGGAGGAGTTGAGCTTCTGGCTGTTGCCGGGCAGTGGGGTTTCGTCGATGACGGTGTACGCCGCCGGGCCCGCGCCCTTCTCCGTGGACCAGGCGGCGCCCTCGTACGCGACGATGCCGGTGGTCGCCTTGTCGTTGACCTTGAGGTGTGCGGTGAAGCCGCCGTTGGCGTCGGACTTGAAGGTCGTCCTGTCGGCGGTCTCGGCGGCTCCGGCCCGTCCGACGACGGTGATGTCGGCGAGCGGAGTGAACTTGGCGCCGGTGACGGTGACCTGGTCGCCGGGCTTGCCGGAGGCCGCGGCCAGCTGGATGGCGCGCTCATTTGCCCCGGGCTGGTCCGTCGCGACGATCGTCTCGGAGACGGGCGCGGGCGGAGTGATGACCGTACAGGGGGTGTCCAGCTCCATGATGTAGCTGGTGTGGATGTTGTAGTCGCCGGGCGAGAGGGTGATCGAGCCGGGCGCGGTGACCGTGAAGGTGCCGGTCATCGAGAACGGCGGGAACGCGCCCTTGCCGGGGACCGGCGGATTCTTCTTGGGTCCGGTAACGGTGACGCTGCCGGCCTGGGCGCCGCCGAGGGCGACCTTGCCGCTGGGCGTCATGATGTCGGCCGGGAGCGCGATGTCGACCGGGTTGCTGGCGGCCGGTTTGGTGACGGTGTACGTGACCGTGACGGTGTCGCCGACCTTGGGGGCGGCGTTGTCGACGGTGATCTGGGCGGTCGTGGTGCCGTCGATGGGCGGGATGCCGGCGATGGGCGGAGGTACGCAGTGGGTCGCGAAGTCCACCGGTGCGGAGGCGGCGGCCAATGCGTGCGCGGGCCCGGCGAGTGCCGCTGTACCGGCGACAAGGGCGACCGCTCCCAGCGCGGCGGTCCAGCGCCGCCTGCGGCCGACAGGTTTCCGAGGGACGGATCTTCGATCAGCGGATCTTCGGGTGGCTGTAGCCATGATTGCCCCCTTCTGAGGAATGCCGGGGGCCATTGACGTGGTACGGCCGGAAGAAGTCAATGGAATCGAAATGCACCGTCTGATGACCCATCAGATTCTGTCAAGATCCGCGTTTCCGCAGACCGGAAGGGGAATCGCCGCCACCGGAAAGGTGACGCCGGTCCCTGTTACAACGGTGCTGTCATGCCCGCCCGGGCCTCAGCCCGCGGCGACCGACGCCTTGAGCTCCCCGTCCGGCCCGGCGAGCAGCACCGGCGTCGCGGGCCCGCCCAGGTCACGTACCGCGGCGCGGTCCTCGTCGGAAGCGGCATCGGCCTCGGAGACGACGGCCGCGGCCTCCAGGGACGTCGCGCCGCTGGCCACGGCCATGGCGACGGCGGTCTGCAGCGCGCTCAGCTTCAGCGAGTCCAGCGCCACGGTCCCTGCGACGTACGTACGCCCGGTCTCGTCCCGTACCGCAGCGCCCTCAGGCACACCGTTACGGGCCCGGGCGCTGCGCGCCAGCGTGATGATCTTGCGGTCCTCGGGGCCGAGGCCGGTGCTCTGCGTCATGCCCCGAGCATAGATCGACGGGCGCGGACCGAAACGGCGAGGGCCCCGGAGCCGGGACCCTCGCCGCTTGCCGTGCTGCCGAGGTCAGCTCTGCGCGCCCTTGGTGAACTTGTCGCCCGCCATCCTGGCCAGCGCGTCGAAGTCCTTGTGGCCCGAGGCGTCGGCCGGAACGTGCGCGACCCGAGTCACGCCGGTGCCCTGACGAGCCACCATGAGGTTTATCTCGAACTTCACCTCGGCCATCTCCGGGAACACCATCTTCACCCGGAAGGCAAGGGACTCCTCGCCGGCCTTCGGCGCCGTGATCTTCTCGGTCTTGACGTCGGCCTTCATGCCCTCCATCTCGAAGGAGAAGCCCTTACAGGTGTCGAGCGCGGTGGAGATCGCCTTCACGAAGTCGGTGGCGCCGCTGCTGTCCTGATAGGTGAAGACCTGCTGGGCGAGCGACCTCTCGCCGCCCTCGAACTCCTGGTCCCCGCCGACCGTCGCCCCGGCGACCTTGTCGGCGAAGGTGCCGGCGATCGGCTGACACTCGGGCTTGTCCGCCTTCGGGTCTTCGTTCGAGGGCTCGGGCTTGGTGACCTTCCAGCCGGTCGGCAGGTCCTTGAGCTCCAGCGTCGCGGCCTTCATCTGCGCGGCGGTCAGCGGGGTGGGCGCCGGCGCCTCCTTGGCCTTGTCGTTGGCCTTGTCCTGCTTCTGGTCGGCGGCCCCGCCGCAGGCCGCGGTGAAGCACAGCGCGGAGACGGCGAGGGCGGCGGCGGCGCCGCGGCGCATACGGATACGCATGAGGTGGTGACTCCCCTGAATCGGAATGGCTCGTGGGGAGCTTCCCCCCTCCCCGGTAACGGGCAGAGGATATACATAGGCCCAGCTCAGCCCACCGCTGGACCGGCGTTTGAGGCGCGGTCCGGGACGCGAAACCCAGCCCCGCCGGCTTGAGGCGCGGGGTCCGGGGGCGGAACCCCGAAACCAAGCCCCGCCGGCGTTTGAGGCGCGGTCCGGGACGCGAAATCCAGCCTCGCCGGCGTTTGAGGCGCGGGGTCCGGGGCGGAGCCCCAGTTGCCTACGCCGGCCGGTCCAGCCGCAGCCGTTCCGCCCTCGGCAAACCCGCCACCACCAAGTCGTACGAGTCCTCGACAAGCTCCCGGACCATCCGGTCCGGCAGCTCACCGACCGTCACGGTGTTCCAGTGCCGCTTGTTCATGTGATAGCCGGGGACAACCGCCGGATGGTCCGCCCGCAGCTGGACCGCAATCTCCGGCTCGCACTTCAGGTTCACCCTCAGCGGCTCCGCGTCCAGCGCGCTGAGGGCGAAGAGTTTGCCGAGAACCTTGAAGACTGACGTCTCGGGCCCGAACGGGAACTCCTCCACCGCCGCGTTGAATTCCAGGCAGAACGCCCTGAGTTCCTGCGGGGTCACGTGGACTTCCTCTCCTCCGGCTCCGACAGCACCGTGACGATCTTGTTCCGGCGGCCGGCCGGCGACTCCGCCGTCAGCCGCAGCGTGCGTCCGTCCGGCAGGTCCACCGGCGCGGACGCCCCCGCGATCGGCACCCGGCCGAGCGCCTTCGCCAGCAGGCCGCCGACCGTCTCCACGTCCTCGTCGTCGAGTTCGTCGAGGCCGTACAACTCGCCGAGGTCACCGATGTCGAGCCGGGCGGTGACCCGGAAGCGCCCGTCGCCGAGGTCCTCGACCGGCGGCAGTTCACGGTCGTACTCGTCCGTGATCTCGCCGACGATCTCCTCCAGGATGTCCTCGATGGTGACGATGCCGGCCGTGCCGCCGTACTCGTCGATGACGACGGCGACATGGTTGCGCTCCTGCTGCATCTCACGCAGCAGATCGCCCGCGTTCTTGGTGTCGGGCACGAACATCGCGGGCCGCATCGCCGTGGAGACCAGATCGGCCTCCGACTCGCGGTTGATGTGCGTCTTGCGGACCAGGTCCTTGAGGTAGACGACACCGACTATGTCGTCCTCGTTCTCGCCGGTGACAGGGATGCGCGAGAAGCCGGAGCGCAGCGCGAGGGTGAGCGCCTGCCGGATGGTCTTGTAGCGCTCGATGCAGACCAGGTCGGTGCGGGGGACCATCACTTCGCGTACGAGAGTGTCGCCGAGCTCGAAGACGGAGTGCACCATGCGGCGCTCGTCGTCCTCGATCAGCGACTCCTGCTCGGCCAGGTCCACCATCGCCCGCAGTTCGGCCTCGCTCGCGAACGGGCCCTTGCGGAAGCCCTTTCCGGGCGTGAGCGCGTTGCCGATGAGGATCAGCAACTGCGGGATGGGGCCCATGACGCTGGCGAGCGGGAGCAGGACGTACGCCGAGGCCGTGGCGGTGTTCAGCGGGTGCTGACGGCCGATGGTGCGCGGCGAGACGCCCACCGCGACATACGAGACGAGCACCATCACGCCGATCGCGACGAGCAGCGCCGTCCAAGTCGCGCTGAACTCCTGCAGGCAGACGTAAGTGACCAGCACCCCGGCCGCCATCTCGCACGCCACCCGCACCAGCAGGGCGACATTGAGATAGCGGGTCGGGTCGGCGGCGACCTGCGCCAGCTTTTCGGAGCCGCGCCGCCCGGAGCGTACGGCCTCGGCGGCGCGGAAGCTGGAGACGCGCGCGATGCCCGCCTCCGCGCAGGCCGCCAGCCAGGCGACGACGACCAGCAGAATCGCCCCGAAGAGCAGTTGGCCGGTCATGAGACGGTCGGCGCCGGGGACGGGCCGGTAAGGCCCTTCTCCGCCCGCCAGCCGTCGATGATCGCGGCCTGGAGACCGAACATCTCGGCCTTCTCGTCCGGCACCTCGTGGTCGTAACCGAGCAGATGCAGCACCCCGTGGACGGTCAGGAGCTGGAGCTCCTCGTCCATGGAGTGCTGCGTCGGAGCCTCTTCGCCCTGTTTCTGGGCGACTTCGGGGCAGAGCACGATGTCACCGAGGAGCCCCTGAGGGGGCTCCTCGTCGTCCTTGACCGGCGGGCGCAGCTCGTCCATCGGGAAGGACATGACATCGGTTGGACCGGGCAGGTCCATCCACTGGATGTGCAGTTGCTCCATGGCCGCAGCGTCCACGACGATCACCGAGAGCTCGGAGAGCGGGTGGATGCGCATCCGCGCGAGCGCATAGCGGGCGACATCGAGGATCGCCTGCTCGTCGACCTCGGTTCCGGACTCGTTGTTGACGTCGATCGACATGGCGCGCTCTGACTACTTCCCGTTTTGACCGTTTTGACCGTCGTACTTCTCGTACGCGTCGACGATACGGCCGACGAGCTTGTGCCGGACGACATCCTGACTTGTGAGCCGGGAGAAGTGGACGTCCTCGACGCCCTCCAGGATTTCCTGGACCTGGCGCAGTCCACTCTTCGTGCCGTTCGGCAGGTCGACCTGGGTGACGTCACCGGTGACGACGACCTTCGAGTCGAAGCCGAGCCGGGTCAGGAACATCTTCATCTGCTCGGCGCTGGTGTTCTGCGCCTCGTCGAGGATGATGAACGCGTCGTTGAGCGTCCTGCCGCGCATGTACGCCAGCGGCGCGACCTCGATCGTGCCCGCCGCCATCAGCCGCGGGATCGAGTCGGGGTCGAGCATGTCGTGCAGCGCGTCGTACAGCGGCCGCAGATACGGGTCGATCTTCTCGTACAGCGTGCCGGGCAGGAAGCCGAGCCGCTCGCCCGCCTCCACCGCGGGACGGGTCAGGATGATGCGGTTGACCTGCTTGGACTGCAGGGCCTGCACCGCCTTGGCCATGGCGAGATACGTCTTGCCGGTACCGGCGGGGCCGATGCCGAACACGATCGTGTGCTTGTCGATCGCGTCGACGTACCGCTTCTGGTTGAGGGTCTTGGGGCGGATGGTCCGGCCGCGGCTGGAGAGGATGTTCTGGGTGAGCACCTCGGCCGGTGTCTCGACCTCGCCATTGCCGCTCTCACTGGCTCTGAGCATGGCGATCGAGCGTTCCACTGCGTCCTCCGTCATCGGCTGCCCGGTGCGGAGCACGAGCATCATCTCGTCGAACAGGCGCTGGATCAGAGCGACTTCCGCCGCGTCGCCGACCGCGCTGACCTGATTGCCCCGGACATGGATGTCGGCCGCCGGGAAGGCCTTCTCGATCACGCGCAGCAGGGCATCACCCGAACCCAGGACCGTCACCATCGGATGCTTGGCGGGGACGGTGAAGTGGGCTCGCGCCTGCCCCAGCGCTGGGGTCTGGGCTGTGGGTGTCTGAGTCATGGGCCGGCTCTGTGGCCTGCACATACCTCCCGTTGCAGGGTTCTCGCTGCTCGACAACCTCTGGGAACCAAGCGTACGACCTGGCACTGACAAGACCGAGGGCTTTTACGGCGGGGTGCCGCGCGAACCGCGCCGCGGCTCAGGCCGAACGGCCGAAACCGATGGTCGGCACGGCCCTGCGCAGCGGCCAGGGCCTGGTCGGGGCGGGCAGCAGCGCCTCGAGGAAGGCGTACCGGCGCAGGGCCGCGGGGTCCTGGTCGTCGCAGCCCTGGACGTACTGCCACCAGGCCGCGATCTCGGACCAGCCTGGCGCGGAGAGCGATCCGCCGAACTCCTGCACCGACAGGGCGGCGGTCAGCCCGGCGAAGGCGAGGCGGTCGGCGAGCGGCCAGCCGGCGAGGGTGCCGGTGACGAACCCGGCCACGAAGACGTCCCCGGCGCCGGTCGGGTCGAGCGCCTCCACCGCGATCGCCGGAACCTGGGCGCTCTCGCCGGTCGCGCCGTCCACGGCGTACGCGCCGTCCGCGCCGAGGGTGACGACGGCGAGGCGCACCCGGTCGGTGAGGGCTTGGGCGGCGGCGCGCGGGCAGTCGGTGCGGGTGTAGCGCATCGCCTCCTCGGCGTTGGGCAGGAAGGCCTCGCAGTGCTCCAGATCGGCCAGGTCGGCCGGGTCCCAGCGGCCGGACTCGTCCCATCCGACATCGGCGAAGACCCGGGTGCCCTTGCGCGCGGCCTGGGCGATCCACTCGTCGCGCCCGGGGGTCAGCGAGGCGATGGCGGCGCGGGCGGGCGGTGGGCACTCGGGCGCGGACTCGGCCGGCGGGGCCTCGTGGCCGTGCGAGACCATGGTGCGCTCGCCCTCGTACGCCATGGAGACGGTGACGGGCGAGTGCCAGCCGGGGACGGTGCGGGAGAGGGAGAGGTCGATGCCTTCGCCCTGTTCGAGGGCGTCCCAGCAGTACTCGCCGTAGTGATCGTCCCCGAAGGCGGCGGCAAGCGAGGTCCGCAGCCCGAGCCGGGCGAGCGCGGTGGCCATATTGGCGACGCCGCCGGGGCTGGACCCCATGCCACGGGCCCAGGACTCGGTGCCGCGGACGGGGGCGGAGTCGAGGCCGGTGAAGATGATGTCGAGGAAGACGCTGCCGGTGAGGTAGACGTCACAGCCGGGGTCGGCCGGGGTCCGCAGCGCCGCAAGCGGGTCGAGGCAGGCGGCAGTGTGGTCCAGTTGCTCTCCGTGTCGAGTGGTCACCGTGCCGCTCCCGGTACGTGGTTCAGATCAGGCCAGTCTGCCTGATGGTCGCCGGGCGGGCTGAAAATGCAGCCCCGCGGGGGTCCCCCCGGACGAAGTCTGGGGGAATTGGGGCGCGGGGTCCGGGGCGGAGCCCCGGCGGTTACCAGCGGGGGACCCGCGGCGCGACCCAGCCCGGCTCGGCGGCCCGCATCGCCGCGGCGTCGTCACGGTCGCGCATCGTGCCGTCGTCGTCGAGCCAGCGCCGGTGGAGGCGGGCCAGCCGTCCGCGGTCGAGTTCGACGCCGAGGCCCGGCAGGTCGGAGACAGCCAGCCGGCCGTCCTTGAATGCGAGGCGCTCGGTGATGACGTCCTCGGCCTGCCAGGGGTAGTGGCTGTCGCAGGCGTAGTCGAGGTTGGGGACGACCGCGGCGACATGGGTCATCGCGGCGAGGCTGATGCCCAGGTGGGTGTTGGAGTGCATGGACAGGCCGACGCCGAACGTCCGGCAGATCGCGGCCAGTTCACGGGTATTGCGCAGGCCGCCCCAGTAGTGGTGGTCGGAGAGGACGACCTGCACGGCACCCCGGGCGAAGGCCTCCGGTATCTCGGCGAAGGTCGTCACGCACATGTTCGTGGCCAGCGGCACGTCCGTCCCCGCCGCGACCTCCGCCATCCGGGCCGTCGTGGACGCCGGGTCCTCCAGATACTCCAGTACGTCGGCCAGCTCCTCCGCGACCCGCAGCGAAGTCTCCACCGACCACGCGCCGTTGGGGTCCAGCCGCAGCGGCTGCCCCGGGAACGCCTCCGCCAGCGCGCGGACCGCCGCGATCTCCTCCTCCGGCTCGAAGACGCCGCCCTTGAGCTTGAAGGAGGCGAAGCCGTAGTCACGGGCGAAGCGCCTGGCCTGGGCGACGATGCCCGCCGGGTCGACCGCAGCGCCCCAGTCGTCGGGCTCCCCCGCCCCGTCCGGGTGTCCGGCCCAGCGGTAGAAGAGATACGCGCTGTAGTCGACGGCGTCGCGCACCTTGCCGCCGAGCAGCACGTGCACGGGCAGCCCGAGTGCCTTGCCGAGCGCGTCGAGGCAGGCGACCTCGAAGCCGGAGACGACCGAGAGCCGCAGCTTGTCGGCCGTCTGCACGCCACGCAGCCCACCGACGTCGACGGCGTCGGCGCCGGTGGCCTCGGGCGAGTCGCCGCACACCAGGGCCGCGAGCCGGTGCAGCCCGTTCACATCGCTGACCTGGCAGCCGGGCAGCGCGTCCGCCAGCGGGGCTGCCAGATCGAGGTACTTGGTGTCGCCGTAGGTCTCGCCGACGCCGGTGACGCCGCCCGCCGTGACCACCTCGACGATGAGGCGGGGGGTATACGGCTGGTGCACGCCCTGCGTGTTGAGCAGCGGCGGGTCGGCGACGAGGATCGGGGTGAGCCGCACCTCGGTGATCGTCAGGTCCTGCGTCGGCTCCATGCTGTCTCCCTATATAGATGACGTACATGGATGAGAATCGAGACTAGATACGCGAACAGACGCCGTCAATGGGGCATGACCCAGATACGCCAGAAACCCGCCGCAGGATGATCTTGAGCGTCTGACGGGTCGTCTACGACGCCGGGTCGAGGCGCGGGGGTACCCGAGGCGGACGTGCCCGACCGGCTCTGTGCCGGCGCTCGCGGGCCGGGGCAGCTCGCTCAACGCCGAGCCCGGCTTGCGCACGGCGGGGGTCGGCACGTTCAACGCCTTGGCGAGTTGGGGCACGAGCCGGAAGAGGGCGGTGTGGTACTGGATGGCCACCGGCGCCCCGGGCGGCGTTGATGCCGGATGCCGCTACGCGGCTCAGGAGGTCCGGGTGTGGTGGTCCAGCAGGCGGGTGAGCAACTGCAGGAACTGGTCGCGTTCGGCCGGGCTCAGCGGCGCGAGCAGTTCGTCGTGGAGGTCGTCCAGGACCTTGTCAAGGCGGCGTAGGTGGCGGCGGCCTTGGGGGGAGATGGTGATGATGTTGCGGCGCCGGTCGTCGGGATCCGGTGCCCGCTCGACGAGGTCACGCTCGGCCAGTTCGTTGAGCACGCCGACCATGTCGCTGCGGTAGATGCCGGTGCGCCCGCTCAGCGCCGCTTGGCTCCCCGGCCCGAAATCCTGCAGTGAGGCGAGCACGGCGTAGTGCCACTTGCGGGCGTCGACCTCGGCCAGTCCCTCGTTTATCAACCGGTCCGACCGCGCGGACAGTTGCGACAACAGTCGGCTCGCCCGTCGGCGCAGCCTGTCGGGCATCTTGGGTGCGCCGTCGTCGGGCCCGTCCGCGGCTTCGGCTCTGATCATGGCGCCCATCCTACTCGTTGCGTTAGTTCGACTAACGATGTACGTTCGTTCGCGCCGAAAACGTTAGTGCAATAAACGATTGAGTGAACTCCAAGGAAGGAAGATCTTGCCCACCAAGACACTGCAGATTCCCACCACAGACGGCCAGGCTGACGCTTTCGCCGCCTTCCCCGACCGTGGCGAGCGGCACCCGGGGGTGCTGATGTACGCGGACGGCTTCGGCATCCGGCCCGTGCTGCGGGAGATGGCCCGCGAACTGGCCGAGCACGGGTACTACGTGCTCGTCCCCAACCTCTTCTACCGGCACGGCCCGGCACCGGTGATCGAACTTCCCGAGCACATCGGAGAAGAGGTCCGGCCCGCGGTCTTCGCCCAGCTGATGCCCTTGATCGAGGCGCACACGGCCGAACGTGTCCTGAGCGACGCCGACGCCTACCTCAGGTGCCTCACCACCCAGCCCGAGGTCGGCGCCGGACCGGTCGCGGTGACCGGCTACTGCATAGGCGGCCTCCTGGCGATGCGCACCGCCGCGGCCCACCCCGGCCAGGTGGCCGCCGTCGCCGGATTCCACGGCCCCGTGGGCGCCGACGGGCCCGACAGCCTGCACCGCCTCCTCTCCCAGCTCACCGCCCAGGTCCACCTCGGCCACGCCGAAACCGACATAACGCCCGAGGCCCTCGGCGAGCTCAACCAGGCCCTGGACGCCGCAGGTGTCGGCTACACCTCCGAGATCTACCCCGGCACCGTCCACGGCTTCACCATGTCCGACACCGACGCCTTCAACCCCTCCGCACTGCAGCGCCACTGGGACCGCCTGCTCCCCCTCCTCGGCCGCACCCTGGCCAACAGCTGAGGCTCCGGCCCGGAAACCAAACCCGCCGGCCGCACCCTGCGCAAGGTCAATGGTGGCGGCGCTGGACCAGCGCACCTTCAGCCGGGTGGGCCGACGGCTGCCCGCGCATGCGGGTGCGCTCGGCAAGGCGCTGCTCGCCGAGCGGGCGGACGATCAACCCCCGCTACCGGAAGGCGAATTGGAGGCGGGCCTGGCCGCGACCCGGGAGCGCGGCTACGCCGTCGACCGCGAGGAGGGCGTGCTGGGCATCGCGGGCTTCGGTTTCGCGCTGCGCTACGACACGCCCGCGACGGACGCGATCAGCTGCTCGGTGCCGGTGCCGGTGGCGCGGCTGACGGAGGAGCATGAGCGGGGGGTCGTGCCGGTGATGCGGACGTAGCCGGGGCTCCGCCCCGGACCCCGCTCCTCAATCGCCGGAGGGGCTTGAAGTTCGGCCCGACCGGCGGAAATTGAGCCCGTCCGGCGATTGAGGGGGCGGGGTGGGGAACAGGCCCGCCGCAGGCGCACCGCACCGCACCTCCCCCGCCTACTGCGCGCCGCCGAACTCGTACGCCTCGACCTCCGCGATCAACCGCCCCCTCCGCTCCTCGTCGTCCTCCAGGAACGACGCCACAAACGAATTGCGCGCCAGCTCACGCAGCTGCTCGTCGCCCAGCCCCAGCGCCTCGTGCACCGCGTGGAACGTGTCCCCGACGTAGCCGCCGAAGTACGCGGGATCGTCCGAGTTGACCGTGCACAGCAGCCCCGCGTCCATCATCCGCGCCAGCGGGTGCTCTTCCAGCGTGTCGACGACCCGCAGCCGTACGTTCGACAGCGGGCACAGCGTCAGCGGAATCCGCTCCCGTGCGAGCCGCTCGACCAGCTCCGGGTCCTCCATGCAGCGCAGACCGTGGTCGATGCGCTCCACGCCGAGGACGTCCAGCGCCTCACGGATGTACGCCGGCGGGCCCTCCTCGCCCGCGTGTGCGACCTTGCGCAGGCCGAGCACGGCAGCCGCCTCGTACACCTCGCGGAATTTCGACGGCGGGTGCCCGACTTCCGCCGAGTCCAGGCCGACCCCGGCAATCCGGTGCAGATACGGCTTCGCGGTCTGGAGCGTCTCCATCGCCGACTCGGCGGACTCGTCCCGCAGGAAGCACATGATCAGCCGGGTCGTGATGCCGTGCCGCTCCTCGCTGCGGTCGAGCGCGCGGGCCAGGCCCTCGATCACCGTGGCGAGCGGGACGCCGCGGGAGGTGTGCGCCTGCGGGTCGAAGAAGATCTCCGCGTGGCGTACGCCCTGGGCCGCGGCGCGCGCCAGATAGGCGTCGGTGAGCTCGGCGAAGTCGTCCTCGGTGCGCAGAACGGCCATCAGGCTGTAGTAGACGTCGAGGAAGGACTGCAGATCCTCGAAGAGGTAGGCGCGGCGCAGCTCTTCGGTGTCCTTGTACGGCAGCTCGACGCTGTTGCGCGCGGCGAGCGCGAAGGCGAGCTCGGGTTCGAGGGTGCCTTCGATGTGGAGGTGCAGTTCGGCCTTGGGGAGGGGCACGGCTGTCTCGTCTCGGTTACGGGTGACGCTTGGGGAAAGGGACGCGCAGCAGGTCGTGAGCGACGGTCAGTTCCCCCTCGAAACCGGCCGCGCGCGCCTGCCGCTCGAATTCCTCGGGTTCGTTGTACCGCTGCGAGAAGTGCGTCAGGACCAGATGCCGCACGCCCGCGTCACGGGCCGCCCGGGCCGCCTGGCCGGCGGTCAAGTGGCCGTGGTCCTCGGCGAGATGCTCGTCCCCGTCGAGGAAGGTCGACTCGATGACGAGCATGTCGCAGCCGTCCGCGAGCGCGTGCACGCCTTCGCAGAGCCGGGTGTCCATGACGAATGCGAAGCGCTGCCCTTTGCGGAGCTCGCTGACCGCGTTCAACGGAACGCCGCCCACCTCGCCCTCGCGCTGGAGCCGGCCGACGTCCGGGCCCTTGATGCCGTACGCGGCGAGCTTCTCGGGCAGCATCCGGCGGCCGTCCGGCTCGACGAGGCGGTAGCCGTACGACTCGACGGGGTGCGAGAGTCTGCGGGCCTCGATGGTGTACGACGCGGACTCGGCCAGGACGCCGTCGGCGGCGACCGGGGACGCGATCAGCTCGACCGTCTCGCGGTAGGCAGTCGCGTACCGCAGCCGGTCGAAGAAGCGCTGCCCGTCGGCCGGATAGTGCGCGGACACCTCGTGCGGGACCCGGTCGAGGTTGATCCGCTGGATCACCCCGGCGAGGCCGAGTGAGTGGTCGCCGTGGAAGTGCGTGACGCAGATCCGGTTGATGTCGTGCGCGGCGACCCCGGCACGCAGCATCTGGCGCTGGGTGCCCTCACCGGGGTCGAAGAGGATGCCCTCGCCGTCCCAGCGCAGCAGGTAGCCGTTGTGGTTGCGGTGCCGCGTCGGGACCTGGCTGGCGGTCCCGAGCACGACGAGTTCACGTACGGACAAGGTGAGTCGGCTCCGTTATCCGGGGGGCCACTCGAGGCCGCGGCCGCCCAGCAGGTGGGCGTGGGCGTGGAAGACGGTCTGTCCCGCGCCGGTACCGGTGTTGAAGACGATCCGGTACCCGGCGCCGTCGACCTTCTCCTCGGCCGCGACCTCACCGGCCTCCCGCAGCAGATCGGCGACGAGCTGCGGCTCGGCGGCGGCGAGGGTGGCGGCGTCCCGGTAGTGCGCCCTGGGGATGACCAGGACGTGGGTGGGGGCCTGGGGGTTGATGTCGCGGAAGGCGACGACGGTCTCGGTCTCCCGTACGACTGTGGCCGGCACCTCCCCCGCGACAATCTTGCAGAACAGGCAGTCAGCCTGCGGTTCTCCCGCCATGCCGGGGTCCTCCTCGAGTGAGTCCACTACGACCGGCATCGTATCCAGTGATCGGGTTCGTGGTGCTGTGGGACGGCGACCCGCACCCCCTACGGCAGCTCCGGAGGCGACTTCGCCGGGTTCTCCGTCAGCACCGCCAGCGCCATCCGGACCGCCTCGTCCAGTTGCGGATCACGACCCGACGCGTGGTCCTGGGGAGACATCACCACTTCCACGTCCGGGTCCACGCCATGGTTCTCCACGCCCCAGCCGTACCCCTCGAGCCAGAACGCGTACTTGGGCTGCGTCACCAGCGTCCCGTCCACCAGTGAGTACCTGCTGTCGATGCCCACCACGCCGCCCCAGGTCCGCGTGCCCACCACCGGGCCGATGCCCAGCGCCTTGATCGCCGCGTTGACGATGTCGCCGTCCGAGCCGGAGAACTCGTTCGCCACCGCGACGACCGGGCCGCGCGGCGCGTCCTGGGGGTAGCTGAAGGGCTGCATCCCGCGCGGCAGGTCCCAGCCCACGATCCGGCGCGCCAGTTTCTCCACGACGAGCTGGGACGTATGCCCGCCGCGGTTCTCCCGTACGTCCACGACCAGACCCTCGCGCGCCACCTCGACCCGCAGGTCCCGGTGGATCTGCGCCCAGCCCGGCGCCTGCATGTCGGGGACGTGCAGATAGCCCAGCCGGCCGCCGGACTTCTCGTGGACGTACGCACGCCGGCCGGCCACCCACGCGTGGTAGCGCAGCGGCTCCTCGTCG
Source organism: Streptomyces sp. NPDC002868 (assembly GCF_055563295.1). Classification (NCBI taxonomy): domain Bacteria; kingdom Bacillati; phylum Actinomycetota; class Actinomycetes; order Kitasatosporales; family Streptomycetaceae; genus Streptomyces; species Streptomyces sp. NPDC002868. Next base: position 153,453 of record NZ_JBVHDR010000014.1, read on the forward strand.
GCGAGCGGGACGACGACCGCGTGCCGCGGATCGCCGCCGCCCGCCGGGGAGATGGTCAGTTCGACGGGCTTGCCCGCCGCGCCGACCAGCAGCGGCCCCGGCCCGGCGACGGGGTCCACCGGGCGGCCGTCCACCGCGAGGATCGCGTCGCCCGCGCGCACCGCGACGCCCGGCGCGGCGAGGGGCGAGTGGGCCTTCGGGTCGGACGTCTCGGACGGCAGGATGTGGTCGATGCGCCACGCGCCGTCCGCCGCCCGGGAGATGTCCGCGCCCAGCAGCCCCTGCCGCGTCGAGCTGTTCCCGTACCCCCAGCGCGGCGTGACGTAGGCGTGCGAGGTGCCGAGTTCGCCCTGTACCTCCCACAGAAGGTCCATCAGATCGTCGTGGGTGGCCACGCGCTTCAGCACCGGGCGGTAGCGGTCGAGTACGCCGTCCCAGTCGACGCCGCCGAGGTCCGCGCGCCAGAAGTTGTCGCGCATCAGCCGGCCGGCCTCGTCGTACATCTGCCGCCACTCGGCGGCCGGGTCGACACTGCCGCGTACGCGCGAGAGGTCGACGGTGATGTTGGTGTCACTGTCCTCATCGCGCGAGGCCCTGCGGTCGCTCGGCACCACCTTGAGCTTGCCGTCGGTGTACAGCAGCACCCGCTTTCCGTCGCCGCTGACCTGGAAGCTCGTGGCGTCCGAGGAGAGTTCCTCGATCTGCTGCTGGACCAGGTCGTACCGCTCCAGCGCGGTCTTGGGCCCCGGGTCGTCAGGCGTGGCGCGGGTCGTGCCGAGGACGCCGCGCAGCGGGTGGTGCAGCCACAGCAGCCCCTCCTTGGCGGCACGCAGCGTGGAGTAGCGGGCGGCCTCGACGGGGAACGGCACTATCCGGTCGGCGAGTCCTTCGAGGTCGATACGGGTGACCGGGACGCCGCTCTCCTCGCCGTCCTGCTGCCGCTGGTCCTTGTCCGCCTCGAAGGCCCGCCCGTGGCGCTGCGGTCCGAACGGCGACGGCGTCGTGGCCGCGAGCGTGATCAGGTGCGGGCGGCAGCCGCCGACGAAGGCGAGGTCGAAGACATGCGTGTCGTAGACCGGGTCGAAGGCGCGCTCGGAGAGGAACGCGAGGTGCTTGCCGTCGAGCGTGAAGGCGGGCTGGAAGTCGCAGAAGCGCAGCGGGGTCGCCTCGGACACCGACAGATCGGCGGTGTTGGCGAGCTTGAGCTGGCGCAGCGGGTCGGGCCCCGCGTGCGACCAGGCAAGCCAGCCGGAGTCCGGCGAGAAGGCCAGGCCGGTGGCCTCGCCGTGCTCGCTGCGGTCGACCTCGCGGACCTCGCCCGACTCGCGTTCGACGAGCAGTACGCGGCCGTCGTGCGAGGCGACGGCGGCGCGGCTGCCGTCGGGGGCGACGGCCAGGCTCAGGACCCGGCCGAGACGTCCCGCGCCGAGTCTGCGCGGCGTCGCGCCGGGCGCCTTGCCGGTGGCCGGGGCGAATTCGAGGGCGTCGTCCCCCTCGGCGTCGGTGACCCAGACGACATGCTCCTCGCCGTCGACCCGGAAGGTGCGGGGCAGCCTCGCCCGTACGCCGGGCTCCACGGCGAGCGCCCGCGCGGGCCCTTCCCGGTGGGTGACCCAGTGGACGCCGCCGCGGATCTCCACGGCGCTGCCGCGGCCCGTGTGGTCGGGCGTGGCGGTGCCCAGGTAGTAGTCGGCCTTGACGGGGCGGGGCCGCAGATCGGTGCGCTGGCCGCCGAGCCGGATGTCGAGCCTGCGGGGCTCGGCGCCGTCGAGGTCGTCGAGGAGCCACAGTTCACCGGCCGAGGCGTAGGCGACCCGGGTGCCGTCGGTGGTGGCGTGGCGGGCGTAAAAGCCGTCCACTCCGGTGTGCCGCCGCAGATCGGACCCGTCGGCCAGGGACGAGTACACCGCCCCCACACCTTCGTGGTCGGAGAGGAAGGCGATCCGGTCCCTCGCCCACAGCGGGTACTCGATGTTCCCGTCGAGCTCCTCATGCAGGCGTACGAACTCCCCGTCGCCCGCCCGGTCGATCCACAACTTGCCCGCCGTACCGCCCCGGTAGCGCTTCCAGGCGGCGGCCTCGCGCCCCATGGTGGCGGAGAGCAGCACTGTGTGCGGCCCGTACGCCACATCGCCCACCGGCCCGTACGGCAGGACGGTCGCGGGCCCGCCGTCGAGCGGCACCGCCCGCGCCCAGCTGCGGCGCAGCGAGGCCTGGCCGTACGTACTGATCGCGAGAACCTCGCCGTCCGGGGTCCAGCCGCGGACGGACGTCCTTCCGCTGCCCCAGTACGTCAGCCGGTCCGCGGGCCCGCCGTCGATGGGCGCGAGATGCACCTCGGGCGCGCCGGCCAGCTGCGACGACCAGGCGATGTGCGTGCCGTCGGGCGAGATCCTGGGGTGATTCACCGGAACGTTGTCGGCGCTGACGCGCCAGGCCCGGCCGCCGTCGAGCGGGGCGACCCAGACGTCGTCCTCTGCGGTGAAGGCGATCAACTCGCCGTGGACATGCGGATACCGGAGGTAGGCAGGGTGCGTCACACCGTCACCCTAGGCAGGCGGCCGCCGCCCGGTCACGGCTTTCGGATCACTTGCGCGGCGGATCGGGCGTCGCGGTGACGGTTACGGTGACGGTTACGGTGGCACCCGGGGCTCCGCTCGGCGAGTGGCTAGGCGGACGGTTGGGGGAACGGGTCGGCCCGCCGGAGCAGTTGCCGAGCACGGTGGCCTGGAAGACGACCTTGCGGTCGACCTTCGCGATCAGGTCGCCGCGTACGCACTTCCCCGAACGCTCCTCCGTCACCTTGCCCTTGAGCGTGATGTCCTGTTCCGAGTTGGTCTCGCCCTGGCAGTCGACGGTGGCGCCGCGCGAGGGGGAGGGCGACTTGGTCGCTCCGGTACCGGCGTTGCCGCCATTGACCGTCGCCGTACAGCTGAGCCAGCGCACATCGAAGCCGAGGCGTTCGAGTGTGCTGGTCCCCGTCTTGTCGGTGGTGATCGCGACGGCGACGGAACTCAGTCCGCCGGTCGTCGGCTCACAGGCCGCGACACCCACAACTGCCGCGCCGGCAGTGCCGATTGCGGCAAGGGTGCGCGGGTAGCGTATTCGTCTCATGCCCCTCATGAGGGGCAGGCTCCCACTGCGGCCCCGGGCTGCGGTAGACCGCTTGCCGCCACGCATCGACACGGTTCGGGCGGGCCCGAACCCGGGGCTCCGCCCCAGACCCCGCGCCTCAATCGCCGGAGGGGCTTGTTTTCGGGGCTCCGCCCCGTACCCCGCTCCTCAATCGCCGGAGGGGCTGGATTTCGCGTCCGGGACCGCGCCTCAATCTGGGTAGGGAAACGCCCGCCGCAGGCGGAGCGTCAGGACCAGCGGCCCGTGCGGCCCAGCAGCAGCGCCGTCGCCGCCGTGCCCGCAGTCGACGTACGCAGCACACTGCGGCCGAGCCGGTACGGCTTCGCACCAGCATCCGCGAACGCCGCCAACTCTTCCGGCGACACACCCCCTTCGGGCCCCACCACCAGCACGATCGACCCCTCCGCCGGCAGCTCCGCGGTGGCCAGCGGCTCGGCCCCCTCCTCGTGCAGGACCGCCGCGAAATCGGCTTTGGCGAGAAGTGCCGCAACCTGCTTGGTCGTTGCTGCGTCCGCGACCTCGGGGAAGCGGAGCCTGCGTGACTGCTTGCCCGCCTCGCGAGCCGTCGCCCGCCACTTGGCGAGCGCCTTGGCGCCCCGCTCGCCCTTCCACTGTGTGATGCAGCGCGCGGCCGCCCACGGTACGACCGCGTCGACGCCGGTCTCCGTCATGGTCTCGACGGCGAGTTCGCCGCGGTCGCCCTTGGGGAGCGCCTGGACGACGGTGATACGGGGCGTCGGCTCGGGCTCCGTGGGGAATTCGAACGGCTCTACGATCAGCCGGTCCTTGCCCTCGGTCCGCAGGACGACGCCCGCGGCCCCGCGACCGCGGCCGTCCGTGAGCACGATGTCCTCGCCGGACTGCAGTCGGCGTACGGAGACGGCGTGCCGCCCCTCGGGCCCGTCCAGGGTGAGGACCGCACCCGGTCCCACGCCCTCCAGGGAGTCGACGACGAATACGGGCGCGGTCATCAGGAACGGCCCAGGGCCAGTGCGGCGCGCGCGGAGTCCAGTTCGGCGACGAGTACGTCGACAAGCCGGCCGGCGGGCAGGTCGCGCGCCATCTTGTGGCCCTGCCCGGCCCAGAGCGCCATCCCCTGGGGGTCGCCCGCCTTGGCGGCGGCCTTGCGCAGAGGGCTCGTCAGATGGTGCACCTGGGGGTAGGCGGCGGGGGCGTACGGGCCGTGCTCGCGCATGAAGCGGTTGACGAGACCGCGGGCGGGCCGCCCGGAGAAGGCGCGGGTGAGTTCGGTGCGTACGAACAGCGGGTTGGTCATGGCCTGCTTGTGCAGCGCGTTGGCGCCGGACTCGGGGCAGACCAGGAAGGCCGTCCCGAGCTGCGCCGCGACCGCGCCGGCCGCGAGCACGCCGGCGATCTGGCCGCCGCGCATCAGGCCGCCCGCGGCGATGACAGGCAGCTGCACGGACTCGCGGACCAGCGCGACGAGCGAGAGCAGCCCGATGCCGGAGCCGTCGGTCGCGGGGTCGTCCCGGTGGGTGCCCTGGTGTCCGCCGGCCTCGACGCCCTGCACGCACACGGCATCCGCCCCGGCCCACTGCGCGGCCTGCGCCTCTTCGGGCGTGGTGACGGTGACGACGGTGAAGGTCCCGGCCTTGGCGAAGGAGTCGAGCACATCGCGGGTCGGACAGCCGAAGGTGAAGGAGACAACGGGAACCGGATCGTCGAGGAGGATGGCGAGCTTGGCCTCGTACCCGTCGTCCCGCCCCGAGTCGGGGTCGCCGAGCGGTGTCTCGTACCAGGCGGCCTCACCGGCGAGCTGATGCCGGTAGACCTCGACGGCGGCGGGGTCGGCGGTGTTGGGCTGCGGCATGAAGAGATTGACACCGAAGGGCTGCCCAGTGAGCCCGCGGACCTGTTTGATCTCCTGGTACATGCCGTCCGCGGTCTTGTACCCGGCAGCCAGGAACCCGAGCCCACCGGCTTCGGACACGGCGGCGGCGAGCTGCGAGCAGGATGCGCCGCCCGCCATGGGGGCCTGCACGATCGGATAACGGCAAAGATCGGCCAGTGCGGAGGACATGCAGGCATGGTGCCATGTCACTCCCGCACCACCGAATCCGGCGTTCCGTTCGTTAACCGGGCAGCTTGGGGGCTCGCCCGCGAAACGCACCACCGACAGCAACCACCAACGCCCCATGGCTCACGGCGACCACGAACCTGGTTGACTCCCACGAACGTCCCCGGGCCCACGGCAACCGCGAGCCCGGTGACTCCGCCTACCGGCCGTTGAAGGCGTCCTTCAGGCGGGAGAACAGGCCCTGCTGGCCCGGCTGGAACTGGCCCGTCGGCCGCTCCTCCCCGCGCAGCTTCGCCAGGTCCCGCAGCAGCCGCTCCTGATCCGCGTCCAGCTTCGACGGGGTCATCACCTCGACGTGCACGATCAGGTCGCCGCGGCCCCCGCCCCGCAGGTGCGTGATGCCGCGCCCGTGCAGCGGGATCGACTGCCCCGACTGCGTGCCCGGGCGGATGTCGACGTCCTCCACGCCGTCCAGCGTCTCCAGCGGGCACTTCGTGCCCAGCGCCGCCGCCGTCATCGGGATGGTCACCGTGCAGTGCAGATCGTCGCCGCGCCGCTGGAAGACCGGGTGCGGCAGCTCGTGGATCTCGACGTACAGATCACCCGCGGGGCCGCCGCCGGGGCCGACCTCGCCCTCACCGGCGAGCTGGATGCGCGTGCCGTTGTCGACGCCGGCCGGGATCTTCACGGTCAGCGTGCGACGGGACCGGATACGGCCGTCGCCGGCGCACTCCGGGCACGGCGTCGGCACGACCGTGCCGAAGCCCTGGCACTGCGGGCACGGCCGCGACGTCATGACCTGGCCCAGGAAGGACCGCGTCACCTGCGAGACCTCACCGCGGCCGCGGCACATGTCGCAGGTCTGCGCCGAGGTACCCGGCGCCGCGCCCTCGCCCGAGCACGTCGTGCAGACGACCGCCGTGTCGACCTGGATGTCCTTGGTCGTACCGAAGGCCGCCTCGTTGAGGTCGATCTCCAGCCGGATCATCGCGTCCTGGCCGCGCCGCGTACGCGACCTCGGCCCGCGCTGCGACGCCGTACCGAAGAACGCGTCCATGATGTCCGAGAAGTTCCCGAAGCCACCGGCTCCGAAGCCGCCCGCGCCTCCGCCGCCCGCCTGCGAAAGCGGGTCCCCGCCGAGGTCGTAGACCTGCTTCTTCTGCGGGTCCGACAGCACCTCGTAGGCGGCGTTGATCTCCTTGAAGCGCTCCTGCGTCTTCGGGTCCGGATTCACATCCGGGTGGAGTTCGCGCGCAAGGCGGCGGAAGGCCTTCTTGATCTCGTCCTGCGATGCGTCGCGGCGCACGCCGAGTACGGCGTAGTAGTCCGTGGCCACTTACGACTCCGCCAGGATCTGTCCGACGTAACGTGCCACTGCGCGTACCGCTCCCATCGTTCCGGGGTAGTCCATGCGGGTCGGTCCGACCACGCCGAGTTTGGCAACTGCCTCGTCGCCCGAACCGTAGCCGACCGCGACCACGGACGTGGAGTTGAGGCCTTCATGGGCGTTCTCGTGACCGATCCGTACGGTCATGCCCATACCGCCCGATTCCTTGGCCTCGCCGAGCAGCTTGAGGAGCACCACATGCTCCTCGAGCGCCTCCAGCACCGGCCTGATCGTCAGCGGGAAGTCGTGCCCGAAGCGCGTCAGATTGGCGGTGCCGCCGATCACCAGACGCTCCTCGGTCTCCTCGACCAGGGTTTCGAGCAGGGTCGAGAGCACCGTGGAGACGGTCCCTCGGTCCTCCGCCTCGAAGGAATCGGGAAGATCCTGCACCAGCTGCGGCACATCCGCGAAGCGGCGCCCGACGACCCGGCTGTTGAGCCGGGCCCGCAGGTCCGCGAGCGAGGTGTCACTGAACGGCGCGGGGCAGTCGATCATGCGCTGCTCGACCCGTCCGGTGTCCGTGATCAGCACCAGCATCAGCCGGGCGGGCGCGAGGGAGAGGAGCTCCACGTGCCGGACGGTGGACCGGGTCAGCGAGGGGTACTGGACGACGGCGACCTGCCGGGTCAGCTGCGCCAGCAGCCGTACCGTACGGCCCACGACGTCGTCGAGGTCGACGGCTCCGTCCAGGAAGTTCTGGATGGCGCGGCGCTCGGGCGACGACAGCGGCTTGACGCCCGCCAGCTTGTCGACGAAGAGCCGGTAGCCCTTGTCCGTCGGGATGCGTCCGGCGCTGGTGTGCGGCTGGGCGATGAACCCTTCCTCCTCCAGCACCGCCATGTCGTTGCGGACAGTGGCCGGCGAGACGCCGAGCTTATGACGCTCGGTGAGCGCCTTGGAGCCGACGGGCTCCTCGGTGCCGACATAGTCCTGGACGATGGCGCGCAGCACCTCGAGTCTGCGTTCACTGAGCACCGCGCACACCTCCAGCTGTGGTCCCTGGGCGACTGCTTGGCACTCGATGCATACGAGTGCCAGCCTTTCACCGTGCCAGTGTACGGCCGTGGGGTACGCCCCTAGCAAGGGCGGCCGACCACGCTACCGTGCGACATCGCTGGTCGTTGCCTATAGCGTCCCGGTATGGACGTCAGTTGGGAAGAGTTCGGCTGGGAGCGGCTGGCCGACGGGGTGGGCCGCCGACGGATGCCGGTCTGGGACGCGACTGTGGGTCTGATCGCCGGTGACAGCGGTGTCCTCATGTACGACACGGGCTCCACACTCCGCGAGGGCGCCGAGCTCCGCACCCAGGCGCAGGCGCTGCTGGGCGGCCGCCGGGTGACGCATATCGCACTGAGCCACCCCCACTTCGACCATGTGCTGGGGACGGCGGCGTTCGCGGGGGCGCAAGTGTACGGCGCGGTCGGTGTGGCCGATCTGATGAAGCGGGAGCGGGACGGGATCCGCGGCTCGGCGGTACGCCACGGGGTAGCCGAAGACGACGCGGCCCAGGCGGTCGACGTGCTGGTGGTGCCGCACCACATGGTGAGCGGGGAGTGGACGCTGGAGCTGGGCGGCCGCCAGGTACTGCTGGCGAATGTGGGCCCAGGACATTCGGGCCACGATCTGGCGGTCCTGGTGCCGGGCAGCCCGGAGGTGGTGTTCTGCGGCGACCTGGTGGAGGAGTCGGGCGAACCGCAGGCGGGCCCGGACGCGATCCCGTCCCGCTGGCCGGCGGCGCTGGACCGGCTGCTGTCCCTGGGCGGCGAGGACGCGGTGTACGTGCCGGGGCACGGGGCGGTCGTCGACGCGGCGTTCGTACGCGCCCAACGCGACGTGCTGGCGGCGCGCTTCGGGGTGTCGTAGCGTCTGGCGAATGCGCAGCTACAGCCCCGATCTGACGCCCCCTTGGAAGAAGCAGCAGCCGGCTCCCGAGGTCCCCGCCGACCCGGACCTGGTCGTGGAGGAGGTCGGCACGGGCTTCTGCGGCGCGGTGATCGGCTGCGAGGCGGGGACTGTGACCCTGGAGGACCGCTTCGGCAAACACCGGGTGTTCCCGCTGGCCCCGCGGGGCTTCCTGCTGGAAGGCCGCGTCGTCACCCTGGTCCGCCCGACGTCGCCGTCCGCGGCCCGCCCGGTCCGTACGGCCTCGGGCTCCCTCGCGGTCCCCGGCGCCCGCGCGCGGGTCGCGCGCGCCGGGCGCATCTACGTGGAGGGCCGCCACGACGCCGAGCTCGTCGAGAAGGTCTGGGGCGACGATCTGCGGATCGAGGGGGTGGTGGTGGAGTACCTGGAGGGCATCGACGACCTCCCCTCGATCGTCACGGCCTTCGCCCCGGGCCCGGACGCGCGCCTGGGGGTACTGGTGGACCACCTGGTCCCGGGCTCGAAGGAGTCCCGCATCGCGTCCGAGATCTCCAGCGCCCACGCCCTGGTGGTGGGCCACCCGTACATCGACGTGTGGGAGGCGGTGAAGCCGTCCTCGGTGGGCATCCGCGCCTGGCCGACGGTCCCGCGCGGCGAGGACTGGAAGACGGGCGTCTGCCGCGCTCTGGGCTGGCCGGAGAGCACGGGCGCGGCGTGGCAGCGGATCCTGTCGGGGGTGCGGTCGTACAAGGACCTTGAGCCGGAGCTGCTGGGGCGGGTGGAGGAGCTGATCGACTTCGTGACGGCGCCGGGGGTGTGACCCGGGGTTCTTCCCCTGCCCGCCCCTTCCCGTAACCGGGGCTCCGCCCCGGACCCCGCGCCTCAAACTCCCCCCAGACTTCGTCCGGGGGGACCCCCACGAGGCTGGATTTCCGCCGGTCGGCCTGAATTTTCAGACCGACCGGCGGAAATTGAAGCCCGTCCGGCGATTGAGGACACGCCCGAAGGGCGTACTGGGGGTCCCCCCACGCCCGCAGGGCGTAGGGAGCGGGTCTGGGGCTTGCCCCCAGTTCGGGAAGGGGCGGGTAGGGGAACAGCCCTGCCGCAGGCGCACCGCACCGCCCCGCCCCGTCAGTCCACCAGGTCCCGCACCACCGCGTCCGCCAGCAGCCGCCCCCGCAGCGTCAGCACCGCACGCCCCTCGGCATACGGCCCCGGCTCCAGCAGACCGTCCGACAGCGCCCGACCCGCCGCCGCCAGGCCGTCCGCGCGCAGCAGGTCCAGCGGGCAGCCCTCGCTCAGGCGGAGTTCCAGCAGGACGCGCTCCACCCGGCGGTCCTCCGGGGAGAGCAGTTCGCGCCCGGCACCCGGCGAGCGGGAGTCGGCAAGCGCCGCCGCGTACGCGCCCGGGTGCTTCACGTTCCACCAGCGCACCCCGCCCACGTGGCTGTGCGCGCCGGGGCCGGCGCCCCACCAGTCCGCGCCGCGCCAGTACAGCTCGTTGTGCAGGCACCGGCCGGCCTCGGAGGTCGACCAGTTGGAGACCTCGTACCAGTCGAAGCCCGCCTCCCGCAGCGCCGAGTCCGCGATCAGATACCGGTCCGCGTGGACGTCGTCGTCGGTCATCGGCACCTCGCCCCGGCGGATGCGGCGCGCCAGCTGCGTGCCCTCCTCCACGATCAGCGCGTAGGCCGAGATGTGGTCGGGCCCGGCCGCCACCGCCGCCGCCAGGGACGCGCGCCAGTCGTCGTCGCTCTCCCCCGGCGTGCCGTAGATCAGGTCGAGGTTCACATGGCCGAAGCCCGCCTCCCGCGCCTCCGCGACGCACGCCTCCGGGCGGCCCGGGGTATGCGTACGGTCCAGCACCTTCAGTACGTGCTGCCGCGCGCTCTGCATCCCGAAGGAGATCCGGTTGAAGCCCCCGGCGCGCAGCTGGGCGAGATACTCCGGATCCACCGACTCCGGGTTCGCCTCGGTGGTGATCTCCGCGTCGTCGGCGAGCCCGAATTCGTCCCGTACGGCATCCAGCATCCGTACGAGATCTCCCGCGGCCAGCAGCGTCGGCGTACCGCCCCCGACGAACACCGTCCGCACCTGCCGCGGGTCGTCGCCCAGCACCTTGCGGGCCAGCCGGATCTCCTCCGCCACCATCTCGGCGTAGTTGTCGCGGGAGGCCAGCACGCCGCCCGAGCCGCGCAGCTCGGTCGCCGTGTAGGTGTTGAAGTCGCAGTAGCCGCAGCGCGTGGCGCAGTACGGCACATGCAGGTAAAAGGCGAGCGGCCGGTCCGCGGCGCCGTGGAGCGCGGACGCGGGCAGCGCCCCGTCCTCGGGCATGGGCTCACCATCGGGCAGTACGGAAGGCATGCCCCCCATTGTCCGTCACCGTGGCCGTCACCCCGAACGGCTACTGCGCCTGGAGCACCAGCAGCGCCAGATCGTCCTCCGGAGGCGTCTTGGCGAACTCGTACACCGCCTGCCTGATCCGCTCCGCGACCCCCTGCGCGGTGAGACCCGCGCACCCGGCGAGCACCCGCTCGAGCCCGTCGCCGTCGTCGAACATCCGCGGCCCGGAGCGACGCTCGGTCACCCCGTCCGTGACGCACAGCAGCGTGTCGCCGGGCTCCAGGTCGAAGGTCTGGCTCCGGTACGCCACGTCGTCGACGACCCCGAGCAGCACCTGCGGCTCCGCCGCCGTACGCACCCGGCCGTCGGGGCGCAGCAGCAGCGGCAGCGGATGACCCGCGCTCGCGAGGGTGCATCGCACGCCGCCCTGCGGCGAGCGCACCAGCTCGCCGTAGAGCAGGGACAGGAAGCGCGCCTGCGGCCCATCGGGCACGCCCTGCCCGCCCGCCGCCGCGACCATCAGGGCGGCCGCCTCCGCCGCCTCCATCGCGTCGTCGAGCAGCAGTCCGTTCAGCCGGTCGAGTACCTCGCCCACCTGGTATCCCTCGCGGGCGAGCAGCCGCAGCCACGGCCGGGCGAGGCCGGTGACGACGGCGGCCTCGGGCCCGCTGCCCTGGACGTCGCCGAGCATGAAGCACCAGCGGCCGCCGGAGCTGGCCGGAAAGATGTCGTAGAAGTCGCCGCCCGCGACGCCGTCGTCACTCGGCTCGTAGACCAGGAACCGGTCGACGCCCGGGATCTCGCCGACCTTGCCGGGCAGCAGCCCACGCTGGAGGACCTTGCTGATGGTGGCCTGCCGGGTGTACTGCCGTGCCGCGCTGATCGCCAGGGCGACCCGCCGCGCGAAGTCCTCGATCAGTGCGGTCACTTCGTCGGGTACGCGCGCCAGGCCCTGGCGTGCCACGAGCAGCGTACCCAGGCCGCGTCCGCCCGCGACGAGGCGGTAGGCGACGGCCGTGCCCTCGCCCGCTCCCGGCTCGCCGTCACGGGGCCAGGGGATAGGCACAGGACCGTTGCCCGAGGTCTCGGGCAGTAGCGGCGGCTCCTTTTCCAGGGCCTCGCGCAGCATCTCCATACGGGACTCGTCGCTGTGCCAGACCCGGGCGAGCCGCGGTGCCATCCCTGCCGAGCCGCCCGTCCCCCAGCCCGAGCGCCCGGCCTCCCCGTCCAGCCAGATCGCGCACCAGTCGGCGAGCCGCGGCACCAGCAACTGCCCGGCGAGCGCCGCGACCATGTCCTCGTCGAGCTGCCCGGCGAGCAGGTCGGAGGCTTCGGCGAGGAAGGAGAGCGCCCCGCGGCTCACCCAGTCCTGGTCCTCGCGGACGGCGCGCCGGGGCGCGGGGGCGAGGATCTCGGCGGCGCGCAGCCCGCGCTGCAGCGCGGGTTCGGCGCCGGGCAGCGGGCAGGTGTCCCAGCCGTCGACGGGGAGCCGGGCCCAGATGGTCTTGAGGGCTGCGAGATAGGTGATGCCCCAGCGCTCCGCGAGCGCGCCGACGAGGTGGAGACCGCGGCCGTACTCGGGAGTGCCGGTGTGGTCGGCGTCGTGCGTTTCGTTCCGTACGGCCCTTGCGGGGTGGTGGTCGGAGACCTCGATCACCAGCGCGGCGGGTTCGCTTTCGGCCGACTCCTCGAGGCGGCAGAGGAGTTCAACGGTGGTGCCCGCATGTACGACGGCGTTGGTGACGAGTTCGTTGACGATCAGCACGGCGTCGTCCGCGAGCCGGTCCGTACTGTGGTTTCCCGGCGGGCAGCCCGCGGGCCCTGCGCTGCCCCGGCAGAAGGCGCAGGTGGCGAGCAGCCCGAGGTTGGTCCAGTCGGCGAGTGCGGCGCGCACGAAACGGCGCGCGGCGGACGGCGCGAGCGGGTTGCCGGGCAGGCTGGTGCGGGAAATCGACCGTGCGTCGTCCCGTAGTGGGTACAACGCAGTTGAGCGCTGGCCGGTGTCGCGCTGCATCGGAATGGGCCCCACAGTGCGGCTCCTGGTCGGTTCTGGCAATGCGCCGCTTATGACACCGACAGAGTGACAGACTGAGCCTGCCCATAAGCGTCGAGTCACCGAAGTGGGCGGATATGAACAAAGATATTGCGTTGTCTCCCGCCCAGCCGGACTCCCGGCTGCCTGCCCAGCCGCCCGCGGACGGCGCCTGGATCCGTGTCTCGGAGCTCCGCCCGCTGCTGGCCGCGATGACGGCATTACGGGACGGCGACTTCCGGATACGGGTGGCGGAAACCCATGAAGGCATGTCCGCGGAACTGGCCGCGATGTTCAACCAGATCGCCGTGCGCAACAAGCACTTCGCGGACGAACTGACACGCGTAGGCCGAGAGGTGGTTCGGCACGGCAGGCTGGACGACCGGCTGGCGGCCAGCCCCGGCCAGGGCGCCTGGACCACCGACGTGAACAGTACGAACGCGCTGCTCGACGCCCTGGTGGTGCCCGCGGCGAACGCCGCCCGGGTGCTGGACGCGGTGGCGGGCGGCGATCTGACGCAGCGGGTCGATCTGCACGACGGCAACCGCCAGTTGCGCGGCGATCTGCGCCGGCTGGGCCGCGCAGTCAACAAAATGGTCGACCAGCTCTCGCTCTTCACGAGTGAGGTGACGCGAGTCGCTCGCGAGGCCGGCACCGAGGGGCGGCTGGGCGGCCGGGCCAAGGTGCAGGGCCTGTCCGGGAGTTGGCGGGATGTGACAGAGGCCGTCAATACGATGGCGTCCCGGCTGACGGCCCAGGTGCGGGACATCGCCGCGGTGACCACGGCCGTGGCGCGCGGCGATCTGACCCGTACGGTCACGGTCGAGGCGACCGGCGAGCTCCTTGAGCTGAAGCTCACCGTGAACACGATGGTGGACCAGCTCTCCGCCTTCGCCGACGAGGTGACGAGGGTCGCCCGCGAAGTCGGTACGGAAGGCCAGTTGGGCGGCCGCGCGCAGGTCCGCGGCGTGTCGGGGGTCTGGAAGGACCTCACGGACAACGTCAACTTCATGGCGTCCAACCTGACGTCCCAGGTCCGCAATATCGCGCAGGTCACCACGGCCGTGGCCAACGGCGATCTGTCGCAGAAGATCACGGTCGACGCGCAGGGCGAGATCCTCGAACTCAAGTCGACCATCAACACCATGGTCGACCAGCTCTCCGCCTTCGCCGACGAGGTGACAAGGGTCGCCCGCGAAGTCGGCACGGAAGGCAACCTCGGCGGCCGCGCCCAGGTCCGCGGCGTGTCCGGCGTCTGGAAGGATCTGACCGAGAACGTCAACTTCATGGCCGACAACCTGACCTCGCAGGTCCGGAACATCGCGCTCGTGTCGACGGCCGTCGCCCAGGGCGACCTCGGCAAGAAGATCACGGTCGAGGCGAAGGGCGAGATCCTCGAACTCAAGTCGACCATCAACACCATGGTCGACCAGCTCTCCGCCTTCGCCGACGAGGTGACAAGGGTCGCCCGCGAAGTCGGCACGGAAGGCAACCTCGGCGGCCAGGCCCAGGTCCGCGGCGTGTCCGGCGTCTGGAAGGACCTCACGGACAACGTCAACTTCATGGCGTCCAACCTGACGTCCCAGGTACGGAACATCGCCCAGGTCACCACCGCCGTCGCCAACGGCGATCTCTCCAAGAAGATCACCGTCGACGCCCGCGGCGAGATCCTGGAGCTGAAGGACACCGTCAACACGATGGTGGAGCAGCTGAGCGCCTTCGCCGACGAGGTGACAAGGGTCGCCCGCGAGGTCGGCACGGACGGCCGGCTCGGCGGCCGCGCCCAGGTCCTCGGCGTCACGGGCCTGTGGAAGGACCTCACCGACAACGTCAACTACATGGCCGACAACCTCACTTCCCAGGTGCGGAACATCGCCCAGGTGGCAACGGCCGTGGCCCAGGGCGACCTCTCCAAGAAGATCGACGTGGACGCCCGAGGCGAGATCCTGGAGCTCAAGACCACCATCAACACCATGGTGGACACGCTCTCCTCCTTCTCCTCCGAGGTCACCCGGGTGGCCCGCGAGGTGGGCTCGGAGGGGCAGCTGGGTGGCCAGGCACGCGTCGAGGGCGTGTACGGCACCTGGAAGCGGCTCACCACCAATGTGAACGAGCTCGCGCTCAACCTCACCACCCAGGTCCGCGCCATCGCCGAGGTCGCGTCCGCCGTCGCCCAGGGCGACATGTCCCGCTCCATCACCGTGGAGACGCGGGGTGAGGTCTCCGAGCTCAAGGACAACATCAATCTGATGGTGTCCAACCTCCGTGAGACCACCCGCGCGAAGGACTGGCTGGAGTCCAACCTGGCCCGTCTGGCCGGTCTGATGCAGGGTCACCGCGACCTGATGGAAGTCGCCGACCTGATCCTTCGCGAGCTGACCCCGCTGGTGAACGCGCAGTACGGCGCCTTCTTCCTGGCCGACCCCGACCAGAACGGCACTCCGTCCCGTACGACGTCCACCACCAAGGGACTGGCCTTCATCGCCGGTTACGGCTCCGCACAGTCCTCCACCGTCGACACCACCGGCATGCCGGGCCACGGCCTGGTCCGGCAGGCCGCCCTGGAGAAGAAGCGGATCCTCCTCGAGGAGGCCCCGCCCGACTACATCAAAATCAACTCAGGGCTCGGTGAGGCGTCCCCCGCCAGCGTCGTCATCATCCCGATCCTCTTCGAGGACCAGCTGCTGGGCGTCATCGAGCTGGCGTCCTTCTCCCGCTTCTCCGATGTCCACCTGGCCTTTTTCGACCAGTTCGTCAACACCATCGGCGTCGCGATCAACACCATCATCGCCAACTCCCGTACGGAGTCGCTGCTCGGCGAGTCCCAGCGGCTCGCGGTCCAGCTCCAGGAGCGCTCCGACGAGCTCCAGCGCCAGCAGGCGGAACTCCAGCGCTCCAACGCGGAGCTGGAGGAGAAGGCGGCTCTGCTCGCGACGTCCTCGCAGTACAAGTCGGAGTTCCTGGCGAACATGTCGCACGAGCTGCGCACCCCGCTGAACTCCCTGCTCATCCTGGCCCGGCTGCTCTCCGACAATCCGGACGGCCATCTGTCCGACCAGGAAGTGCAGTTCGCCACCACGATCCACCGCTCGGGCTCCGATCTTCTCCAGCTGATCAACGACATCCTGGACCTGTCGAAGATCGAAGCCGGCCGGATGGACGTACGCCCGAAGAAGCTGCCGCTGATCAAGCTGCTCGACTACGTCCATGCCACCTTCCGACCGATCACACTGGACCGGGGGCTGGCCTTCGAGGTCGGCGTCGGCGAGGACGTGCCGCGCGAGATGTACTCCGACGAGCAGCGGCTCCAGCAGATCCTGCGCAATCTGCTGTCCAACGCCATAAAGTTCACCTCCTCCGGCCGCGTCGAACTGAGCGTGAACAGGGTCAAGGACCCCGACAACGAGCTGCTCAAAGGCACGGACGACCTGATCGCGTTCGCCGTCACCGACACCGGCATCGGCATCGCCCCGGAGAAACTCCCGGTGATCTTCGAGGCTTTCCAGCAGGCCGACGGCACCACCAACCGCAAGTACGGCGGCACGGGCCTCGGCCTGTCCATCAGCCGGGAGATCGCGGGGCTGCTCGGCGGCCGCATCATCGCGGAGAGCGAGCCGGGCCGCGGCTCCACATTCACGCTGTACGTGCCCGTCCTCTACCCCGGCCAGGTGGGCGGCGACAGCGACGGCTCGTACGACGGCCATGTTCTGCACGGCGTCCATGACATCCACGACGTGCCGCTGACCTCGCCGGAGCGGCACCACGCCGAACATCTTCCGCGCCAGGACGTGGACGACGGCTGGCCGACGACCACCAAGCTGGAGGAGTGGAAGTCGGGCCGTGCGGGCCGCATCCTGTCGGGCCGTCGCGTCCTCATCGTCGACGACGACATCCGCAATGTCTTCGCGCTCACCCATGTGCTGGGCAGGGTGGGCATGCCCGTGCTCTACGCGGAGAACGGCCGTGAGGGCATCGAGACGCTGGAGCGCAACCCCGACGTCGAACTGGTCCTGATGGACATCATGATGCCCGAGATGGACGGGTACGAGACGATCGAGGCGATCCGGCGCAGCCCGCTCTGGACGGCCCTGCCGATTGTCGCCCTCACGGCCAAGGCGATGCCCGGGGACCGCGAGAAGTCGATCGCGCAGGGCGCCAATGAATACGTGCCGAAACCCGTCGACGTGGACCGTCTGCTGACGGTCGTCTGCGCCCTCCTCGACCCCGAGGGCGGGCCGGCCGAACCGGGCGGCCAGGCGTCGGCAGATCCACCCGCAATACCGGGACAGCCAAACGGCGATGCGGAGCCGGCTGTCCCGCCGACCATCACGTGAGGCAGACACGATGAGCACAGAGGCGGCCACCACCGACCGCGCGAGCATCCTCCTCGTGGACGACATGGAGGACAACCTCGTCGCCCTGGAGGCAGTACTGGGGTCCCTCAACGAACCGTTGGTCCGGGCGCGTTCCGGGGAGGAGGCGATGAAGGCACTGCTGCGGCAGAAGTTCGCGGTGGTGCTGCTGGATGTGCGGATGCCGGGCATGGACGGCTTCGAGACGGCGTCCAACATCAAACGTCTCGACCAGACGAAGGACATCCCGATCATCTTCCTGACCGGGACGGAGGCGGACAGCGGCTATGCGTTCCGGGGGTACGCAACGGGGGCGGCGGACTATCTGACCAAACCCTTCGACCCTTGGGTGCTGCGGGCGAAGGTGAATGTGTTCCTCGATCTGCACCGCAAGAACCGTCAGTTGGAGCGGCTGCTGGCGAGTGAGCAGGAGCAGCTGGGGCAGATCGCGAAGCGGCTGACGGCGATAGAGACGGAGCTGGGGCGGAGCGGCCCGAGCGATGTGCCGGAGCTGCGGGCGCAGTTGACCCGGATAGAGAAAACGATGAGGGAACTCCTCAATCGCCGGACGGGATGAGAATCAGCCCGTCCGGCGATTGAGGACCGGGGTCCGGGGCGGAGCCCCGGCGGCGCGGGCTACGCCTCGCGGGAGCCCGCGTACATGTCCTCGATCAGGTCCTTGTACTCGCGCTCGACGACCGGCCTCTTCAGCTTGAGGCTGGGCGTCAGTTCGCCGTGCTCGATGTCCAGGTCGCGCGGGAGCAGCCGGAACTTCTTGATCGTCTGCCAGCGCTGCAGCCCCTCGTTGAGCCGCTCCACATAGCCCTCAATGAGCTGCTCGGCCTGCTTGGTGGCCACCACGTCGGCGTACGACTTGCCGTCCAGGCCGTTCTCCTTGGCCCAGCCGAGGATGGTCGGTTCGTCCAGGGCGATCAGCGCGGTGCAGAAGTTACGGTCCGCGCCGTGCACCAGGATGTTGGAGACGAACGGGCACACCGCCTTGAACTGGCCCTCGACCTCCGCCGGCGCGATGTACTTGCCGCCCGACGTCTTGATCAGGTCCTTCTTGCGGTCCGTGATCCGCAGATAGCCGTCCGCGGACAGCTCGCCGATGTCCCCGGTGTGGAACCACCCGTCGGGCTCCAGGACTTCCGCGGTCTTCTCCGGCAGCCGGTGGTAGCCCTCCATGATGCCGGGGCCGCGCAGCAGGATCTCGCCGTCGTCCGCGATGCGCACCTCGGTGCCGGGCAGCGGCTTGCCGACCGTGCCCGTGCGGTACGCCTCGCCCGGGTTGATGAACGACGCCGCGCTCGACTCCGTAAGCCCGTAGCCCTCCAGGATGTGGATCCCGGCGCCGGCGAAGAAGTAGCCGATGTCGGGCGCGAGCGCGGCGGACCCGGAGACCGCGGCGCGCAGCTGCCCGCCGAAGGCCTCGCGGAGCTTGGAGTAGACGAGCGCGTCGGCGACCTTGTGCTTGGCGGTGAGCCCGAAGGTCGCGGAAGCCGTGCCCGTACGGCGGAAGTTGTCCTGCGCGGCCTTCGCGTACTCGCGCGAGATACCGGCCGCCCACTTGAAGATCTTGTACTTCGCGCCGCCGGCGGCCCGCGCCTTGGCCGCGACACCGTTGTAGACCTTCTCGAAGATGCGCGGCACGGCGGCCATATAGGTCGGCTGCACGACCGGCAGGTTCTCGATGATCTTGTCGACGCGGCCGTCGACGGCGGTGACATGGCCGACCTCGATCTGCCCGGAGGTCAGCACCTTGCCGAAGACGTGGGCGAGTGGCAGCCAGAGGTACTGCACGTCGTCCTTGCTGATCAGCCCGGTCGCGGCGGTGGCCTTGGCCATGTATGACCAGTTGTCGTGCGGCAGCCGTACACCCTTGGGCCGTCCCGTGGTGCCCGAGGTGTAGATGAGCGTCGCCAGCTGGTCGGCGGTGATCGCCGCGACCCGCTCCTTGACGGCTTCGGGGTGCTTGTCGAGGTACTGCGCACCGCGGGCCTCAAGATCGGCGAGCGAGAGCACCCATCCCTCGGGGTCGCTCTCGTCCGGCTCCACGCCCGTCATGTCGAAGACGACGACGTGCCTGAGCTCCGGCAGCTCGGCCCGGCGCTCGCGCGCCTTGGCCAGCTGGGTCGCGTCCTCCGCGATCAGCACCCGGCTGTCGGAGTCGGCGAGGATGTACGCCGATTCCTCGGCGTTGGTGGACGGGTAGACGGTCGTGGTCGCGCCGCCCGCGCACATCACGCCGAGGTCGGCGAGGATCCACTCGACCCGGGTGGCGGACGCGAGCGCGACCCGCTCCTCGGGCTGCACGCCGAGATCGATCAGACCGGCGGCGATGGCGTAGACGCGCTCGGCGGCCTGGCCCCAGCTCAGCGACTCCCAGTCGTCGGGCCCGTGACCGGCGGCGGGGGCCACTGGGTAGCGGTAGGCCTCGGCGTCCGGCGTAGCCGCCACGCGTTCGGTGAACAGGGTCGCCACCGAGGGCGGTCGGTTCTCGATCTGGGTCTGTGTGTCGCTCACGACGTCCTCCGGGCCTGCGGCAGCACTGCAACTGGCTGGTTGTTTAACTGGCGAGTAACCATCGAGCCGTGATCAGGGTAGAGCGCGCAATGCCGGTGCGTAAGAGGCTGCGGGCTGCCGCTTGATAACGAACGGGCCCTCGCCCCGTTGGCCGGAAGACATGGTCGGTGTATCCCTCACCTATCGGGCGCTGTCTGCGCAGACACGCCAAAAGCGCCCGTCCGGACCCCCGGGCGGGCGCTTCTGCGTGACGTGCGGTGCGTGTGGGACGCGATGCGACGCGACGTGCGGCTACGTCATAGCCGCGTCTGCGCTACTTCTTCGCCTTGCCGCCGCTCTCGTCGCTGGACAGCACCGCGATGAAGGCCTCCTGCGGGACCTCCACGCTGCCCACCATCTTCATCCGCTTCTTGCCTTCCTTCTGCTTCTCCAGCAGCTTCCGCTTACGGGAGATGTCACCGCCGTAGCACTTGGCGAGGACGTCCTTGCGGATGGCGCGGATGGTCTCGCGGGCGATGACCCGCGAGCCGATGGCGGCCTGGATGGGCACCTCGAAGGCCTGCCGCGGGATGAGCTCCCTGAGCTTGGCGACGAGCCGCACGCCGTACGCGTACGCCGCATCCTTGTGCGTGACGGCGGAGAAGGCGTCGACCTTGTCGCCGTGCAGCAGGATGTCGACCTTGACCAGGCTGGCGGACTGCTCGCCGGTGGGCTCGTAGTCGAGAGAGGCGTAGCCGCGGGTCTTGGACTTCAGCTGGTCGAAGAAGTCGAAGACGATCTCGGCGAGGGGGAGCGTGTAGCGGATCTCGACCCGGTCCTCGGAGAGGTAGTCCATGCCGAGCAGCGTGCCGCGGCGGGTCTGGCACAGCTCCATGATCGAGCCGATGAACTCGCTCGGCGCAAGGATCGTGGCCCGTACGACCGGCTCGTGGACCTTGTCGATCTTGCCCTCGGGGAACTCGCTCGGGTTGGTGACGGTGTGCTCGGCGCCGTCCTCCATGGTCACGCGGTAGACCACGTTGGGGGCGGTGGCGATCAGGTCCAGGCCGAACTCGCGCTCCAGGCGCTCGCGGATGACGTCCAGGTGCAGCAGACCGAGGAAGCCCACGCGGAAGCCGAAGCCGAGGGCCGCGGAGGTCTCCGGCTCGTAGACCAGCGCGGCATCGTTGAGCTGCAGCTTGTCGAGGGCCTCGCGGAGGTCCGGGTACTCCGAGCCGTCCAGCGGATAGAGGCCCGAGAACACCATCGGCTTGGGGTCCTTGTAGCCGCCCAGCGCCTCGGTCGCGCCCTTGGTGAAGGAGGTGATCGTGTCACCGACCTTGGACTGCCGGACGTCCTTCACACCCGTGATGATGTAGCCCACCTCGCCGACGCCGAGGCCGTCGGCCGGGGTCATCTCCGGGGACGAGACGCCGATCTCCAGCAGCTCGTGGGTGGCGCCGGTGGACATCATGCGGATGCGCTCGCGCTTGTTGAGCTGACCGTCGACGACACGGACGTACGTGACGACACCGCGGTACGAGTCGTAGACCGAGTCGAAGATCATCGCGCGGGCGGGCGCGTCGGCGACACCGACCGGGGCGGGCACGTCGCGGACCACGCGGTCCAGCAGTGCCTCCACGCCGATGCCGGTCTTGGCCGAGACCTTGAGGACGTCCTCCGGCTGGCAGCCGATGAGGTTGGCGAGCTCCTCGGAGAACTTCTCCGGCTGGGCGGCCGGCAGGTCGATCTTGTTGAGGACCGGGACGATCGTGAGGTCGTTCTCCATGGCCAGATAGAGGTTGGCGAGCGTCTGCGCCTCGATGCCCTGGGCGGCGTCGACCAGCAGGACGGTGCCCTCACAGGCCGCGAGCGAGCGGGAGACCTCGTAGGTGAAGTCCACGTGCCCGGGGGTGTCGATCATGTTCAGGATATGAGTCCTGGACTGGTCGGGGCCCTCGGTAGGAGCCCAGGGCAGCCGTACCGCCTGGGACTTGATCGTGATGCC
The DNA here is from genome assembly GCF_055563295.1 of Streptomyces sp. NPDC002868. Taxonomy (NCBI): domain Bacteria; kingdom Bacillati; phylum Actinomycetota; class Actinomycetes; order Kitasatosporales; family Streptomycetaceae; genus Streptomyces; species Streptomyces sp. NPDC002868. The sequence continues at coordinate 175,116 of NZ_JBVHDR010000014.1, forward strand.
GCGCTCGCGCTCGATGTCCATGCGGTCGAGGTACTGAGCGCGCATCTGCCGCTGCTCGACCACACCGGTCAGCTGGAGCATCCGGTCGGCAAGGGTCGACTTGCCGTGGTCGATGTGCGCGATGATGCAGAAATTGCGGATCAGCGCCGGGTCGGTACGGCTCGGCTCGGGCACGTTGGTAGGAGTCGCGGGCACGCAGGGTCCTGATTCTTGAGACGCCGGGCGTCTCGTCTCGGGCGATGTCGGATCGGGATCGATACGTAGAGCTTCTATGGTCCCACGGCTGCGGGGCAGCGGTCGGTTTGGGCCGCTCGATGGGCGGCTGGTAGCCTGGGCAGCTGTGTCTCGTGCCCTCTCATGTACGAGACACACACTCAAAGATCATCGAACCTGAAAAGGCTCTTTCGTGGCGAACATCAAGTCCCAGATCAAGCGGAACAAGACGAACGAGAAGGCGCGCCTGCGCAACAAGGCCGTCAAGTCGTCGCTCAAGACCGCGATCCGCAAGGCCCGTGAGGCTGTCGCCTCGGGCGACGTCGAGAAGGCCAATGTGGCCGTCCGTGAGGCGTCGCAGAAGCTCGACAAGGCCGTCTCCAAGGGTGTCATCCACAAGAACGCCGCCGCCAACAAGAAGTCGGCGCTGGCCTCCAAGGTTGGCTCCCTCAAGGGCTGAACCTCTTGATTGTCGCCGGTAGGGACTCAGCGGGCCCTCTCTTCCGCTCCTGACCCGGCACCCTCAGCGCCGCACGCGGCCTGCGTTCGCCACGCGGGTGCGGCGCACACTGTTTGAACTGTGAGCCCCGGTGGCTGTCCTTCCCCAGGACGGCAACCGGGGCTTTCGGCATTGCGGGAGGTGCGGGTGCGCGGATCGGGGGGGGCAGGGCGGGGGTCGGCGGCCGGGCGGGCTCGGCCTGGCTCGGCGGCCGGGCGGCTCGGCCTGGCTCGGCGGCCGGGCGGGCTCGGCCCGGGCGGGCTCGGCCTGGCTCGGCCTGGCTCGGCTCAGCGTCGGGAGCGTGCCGCGCGGGCGATCGCCACGACCGCCTTCTCCAGCGCGTACTCCGGGTCGTCACCCCCGCCCTTCACCCCCGCGTCCGCCTCCGCCACCGCGCGCAGCGCGACCGCCACCCCGTCCGGCGTCCAGCCCCGCATCTGCTGCCGCACCCGGTCGATCTTCCACGGCGGCATGCCCAGCTCACGCGCGAGATCGGCGGGCCGCCCGCCTCGGGCCGACGAGAGCTTGCCGATCGCCCGCACCCCCTGCGCCAGAGCGCTGGTGATCAGGACCGGCGCGACCCCCGTCGACAGGGACCAGCGCAGCGCCTCCAGCGCCTCCGCCGTCCGCCCCTCCACGGCACGGTCCGCGACCGTGAAGCTGGAGGCCTCGGCCCGGCCGGTGTAGTACCGCCCGACGACCGCCTCGTCGATCGTGCCCTCGACGTCGGACGCGAGCTGCGAGACCGCGGCGGCCAGCTCCCGCAGATCGCTGCCGATCGAGTCGACCAGGGCCTGGCACGCCTCAGGCGTCGCCGACCTTCCCAGCGCCCGGAACTCGGACCGTACGAACGTGAGCCGCTCCGCGGGCTTCGTCGTCTTGGGACAGGCGACCTCGCGCGCCCCCGCCTTGCGGGCAGCGTCCAGCAGCCCCTTGCCCTTCGCACTGCCGGGGTGCAGCAGCACAAGGGTGATCTCCTCCGCGGGAGCATCGAGATACGCCTTGATGTCCTTGATCGTGTCCGCGGACAGGTCCTGCGCGTTCCGCACGACGACGACCTTGCGCTCGGCGAAGAGCGACGGGCTGGTCAGCTCGGCCAGCGTGCCCGGCTGAAGTTGGTCGGCGGTGAGGTCGCGTACGTCCGTGTCCGCGTCGGCGGCCCGGGCGGCCGCCACCACCTGCTGCACGGCACGGTCGAGGAGCAGGTCCTCCTGGCCCACGGCGAGCGTGACGGGGGCGAGGGGATCGTCGGTCGAATTCTTCCTGGTGGCCATCGCGGTCCAGCATCCCACGCGCCACTGACACCGCCCTCTCCGCTTACGGCTCTTCGCGCCAGCCGTCCCACTCCCCCGCGAACTCGTCCAGCTTCGCCGGGTCCAGCCGCCCGTCCGGGTCCTCGACGACCAGCAGCCACTGGGCGTCCTCGGCGTCGTCCTCGCCGGCCAGCGCGTCTCGCAGAAGCAGCGGCTCCTCGGCGACGCCGAAGCGGTCGCCGAGCGCCTCGGCCGCCTCCTCCGCGGCATCGCGGTCGGGCAGCACCAGTACATGTCTCACAGCACTCACAAGGACATTGTTCAGGTCGCCCTGCCCGGGGCTGTCGGCAGGCGGTCGAGCAGCAGCCCGAAGTGATCGCGATACGCCGCGAGCACCGCGGCGTCGTCGGCCAGCGGCTGCTCATGCCGCTCACCGTGCACGGTGGTGACCAGTTTGCGGCCGCTGAGCGTGATCCGTCCCTCGGCGGTGAGCCGGGAGCAGACGACGGACTGAGTGAAGTGCGAGTCGGGCGAAGTACGGTGCCACCAGGCCCCGGCCCGGAAGTCGTCGAGGACGCGTGGCCGCGTGTCGAGGCGGAACTGCGGCTTGCCGTCGCGGTAGACGTCGAGATCCCCGTACCGAGAGGCCTCGACGATCCGGAACGTGCCGGCCGGGTCCTTCTGATCGCCCCGCTCGTCGAACGCAAGCGGATGGTGGCTGTGGTCGCCGAAGCCGACGTCGGCCAGCCAGGGGCCGGTGGAGTCCACCGTCTCGACGAGCAGGGCGAGATGGTCGTACGGGATGCCGAGTCGGCCCTCGTCGCCGAACACACGGCCCTGGAGGAGGGTGACGGTGAAGCCGAGGTCGCGCAGCAACGCCGCGAAGGCGCCGTTGAGTTCGTAGCAGAATCCGCCCCGCCGAGCGTCCACGATCTTGGCGAGGAGCGCCTTCTCCTCCAGCACGATGTCCTCGCCGAGGTGGATGGAGAGGTTCTCGAAGGGCACTGTCCGCAAGTGCCGCAGCTGCAGATCGCGCAGCGCGTCGGCGTCGGCGCGCTCGGGGCGGCTCGCACCGATACGGCGGAGGTAGGCATCCATGGGACGAGTGTGTCCCGAGGGGCGCCCGAGCACCATGGCTCCCTGGTCCTAGGCCTCTCGCCCGAGGCGCGTGGGCGCGTGGGCGCGGGTGCGGCGGGTGCGGCGGTGGGTCCGGGCCGCGCGGGACCGCCCGCAGGGCTCGTCCGCCGCCGGTCACCGCGATCGCCCCGTCCGTGTCGGTACGCAGCACCACCGCTCCCCCTGCCTTCAGCGCCGCGACCGTACGGGGCGCTGGATGGCCGTACATGTTGCCGCGGCCCGCGGAGATCAGCGCCAGCCGCGGGCGCACGGCGCGCAGCAGGCCGGGGTGCTGGTGGGCGGAGCCGTGGTGCCACATTTTTTCTTAGGGGGTCCTGACTTCACGGTGTACCCGCCATGCCCGGATCAGATGCGGGCGCCGCCCTGTCATTTCTCCACGCGGTAGAACACCTTGTCGCCGCGCGGTTCCGCTCCGTAGGCCTCGTAGAAGGCCAGCGCTGGAGGGTTGTCACCGTCGGCGGTCCACTCGATGCGGGAGCATCCGGCGGCGCTGGCTGCATCCTTCAGTGCGGCCATGAAGAGTCCCGCGATGCCGCGGCGTCGTGCGGGCTCGCGTACGTACAGCTCTTTCAGGTACAGGGACGTGTCTGCTCCGGCGGCGGGCCAGAGGAACGAGAAGCTGGCGAGGCCAAGCACCTCCGACGCTTCGCGAGCGAGTAGCACCGTCGCTACGGGGTGATCGCTGAAGAGGGCGGCCGTGATCTGGTCCACGCTGCCCGGAACGGCTTCGCCACCGTAGTAGGCCTCTATCTCCCCCAGGATCTCGGAGATCACTGCTACGTCCTCAGGCGTCGCCCGGTCGATCGTCACCATCGTCATCCGTCCCTCTCCCCGGCGGGCAGCGCCAACACCTCGCGGAGTACCCGCATTTCCTGCACCGACTGTCGTGCCTTCGGCACAGTAGTAGTCAGCTCTTGGGCTCGGTAGATGATCAGGGCTGAGCGATGCGCCGACGGGAGGCCCACGATGGTGTCGGTTGCCAGTGTGGCGGCCCCTGCAAGATCGCCTTCGAATGCAAGACACTCCGCTTGATCCAGGTGGATCAAGGCTCGGTCTGTGTGGTCTCCAGCGGGGTACAGCTCCAGGGCGTGGGCCTGCTCGTCCCTGGCTCGCCCGATCTCCTTCAGGTGCGTCCACGCGTTTCCTGAATGAAACCGAAGCTGTGATTCGGAGTATCCGAATGCTGACCCAATGCGGTCGCTTGGATCGAGGCGTTCCAGGGCTGTCGCTGCATTGGTCAGTGCGGCGGCCGTATCCTTCTTACGCCCCTGTAGGGCGTGTGCGCGAGCTTCAAGTGGTGCAGCAAGAGCCGGGCCAACGCAGGGCAGACCACCCGCCAACTGCTGAGCTCGGCAGGCCAGTTCAACCGCACCCTCTATGTCGTGGCTGTAGTAAAGCTGGTACGCCTCCTGGGCGTAAATCCATGACAAAGTCGCCCGGTCTTCAGCCGCTGCCGCGGCGGCCCGCCCCGTGCGCCACCAGTCACGACTTGATGCATCCCCAAGCTTCAGCAGCGTGAGCGCCATGAGCCCGGACATCTGGGCGAGAGCCAAGGTGAGCCTGCGCCGGACTGATGACGGGTGACGGTGCGTCAGCACACGTTGCAGGTCTGCTATGTCGCTGATCAACTCGGGCAGAAGGTCGGCTTCCGGACGGTAGCGGGTTGCCCGTCCGTAGCGGGCGACGGTGTATTCCCAGTCGTCCAGCCCGGCATCCGTCATAGCCCCGGCTGCAAGAGCGTCAGAAAGTCCGCGCTGAAGGGCGGCGGCCTGCTCCAGGGCTCTCATCTCTGGCCGCACAGCTGCAAGCGCGACGAGCTCCCCCCGCGCTCCCAACGCCTTGTCCAGGGCTGCGGCGAGCGGCGGCGTGGGGCGACGCTTGCCGTTTTCGAGGTCGCCGACCATCGTCTTGCTGCAATTCGCAAGTTGGGCTACGTCGCGAATTGAACGGCTGCCGCGCAGCCGTCGTAACGCTTCCCCGAATGCCTCTTCGGTCATAGGTGTCCTCATGTCCGCAGCGTCCACAGCATTGCGGACGGGAGCGGACACGTTTCCCTCGGGTCCGGCCGTCCACATCGGCAACGCTACTCCTAGCCTCGCCGTTTCACTTGGTGCGGGAGGCGGGTTCTGGGCAGTAACGCGAAGGTGCCTTCTGAGCTGGGACGATGAACCTTGTTGAGGGGTT